>NZ_JAYMWO010000006.1:0-260136 GCF_048056175.1 Phaeobacter sp. JH20_29 | reverse complement strand
TAGTTAAAATTCACGAATATAGTGTACAATCAGCCTACATTTGGCCTTTCGCGAAAGGGTGTATTAACCAAATTTGGATTACGAATGTTTGAACATAAATGTAGCGGGCTGAAGCCCGTATATTGCAACTAAAACGGCAAGTCTCCCAACCGTTGCAGCTTCAACCAGAAGGTCAGTGAGTGTGAACGTTAGATCCCGCGAACAAATCGTCGCAGATGCCAAGGCCTATTTTGAGGCCCAGCCGCTGCCTGAATTCCAGCCCGGTGAGACTTACATTCCACCGTCAGGGAAAGTACTGGACGGAGAAGATTGTGCCAGCCTGATAGACGCCGGCTTGGACATGTGGCTGACAGCGGGACGTTACGCTGACAGTTTCGAAGATCGTCTGGCAGCCAAATTTGGTACGAAGCTTTCTAAACTCACGGTGTCCGGCTCGGCAGCGAACCTGCTGGCATTCTCGACGCTGACATCCTGGAAGCTTGGATCAAAGCGGATCGAGCCAGGATCGGAAGTTATCACTGTTGCAGCCGGCTTTCCGACAACTGTGACTCCGATCATCCAGAACGGCTGCATTCCCGTTTTCGTGGATGTCGATCTTGAGACGCACAATGTGAATGTCGATCTAGTGGAAGCGGCAATTACCTCTAATACACGCGCAATCATGATCGCGCACAGCCTTGGCAACCCATTCGATGTGATCCGGATCTCAGAGCTTTGCAAAGCGCATGACCTGTACCTGATCGAAGATTGCTGCGACGCCTTTGGCGCCAGCATTCTGATGCCCGACGGCTCCGAAAAGGGGGTCGGCACCTTTGGGGACCTAGCGACACTCAGCTTTTATCCCGCACATCACATCACTATGGGTGAAGGCGGAGCCATATTGATGAACAGCATCCGCCTGGCCCGCATTTGCGAAAGCTTCCGCGACTGGGGGCGGGACTGCTATTGTGCGCCCGGGAAGGATAACACCTGTGGCAAACGGTTCGATTGGCAACTCGGAGACCTGCCGGACGGTTACGACCACAAGTATATTTACAGTCACATTGGATACAATTTGAAGG
Organism: Phaeobacter sp. JH20_29; assembly: GCF_048056175.1. NCBI lineage: Bacteria > Pseudomonadati > Pseudomonadota > Alphaproteobacteria > Rhodobacterales > Roseobacteraceae > Phaeobacter > Phaeobacter sp. JH20_29. The sequence continues at coordinate 259,075 of NZ_JAYMWO010000006.1, read as the reverse complement.
TTTCCGACATGCAGGCGGCAGTCGGGCTAAGCCAGCTTGGGAAATTGGACGATTTCGTTGAAATAAGGCGAAAGAACTTTATTGGTCTAACCGAGCGGATGAAAAGAGCTGGCCTGGATGAATATTACCACCTGCCTCAGTCGACCCCTGGCACAAATCCATCGTGGTTCGGATTCCTGCTGACGATAAGGGATGGGGTGCCGCTGCTACGGCGCGATGTAACCGCCGCACTAGAGGACCAGAAGGTCGGGACACGGATGCTTTTTGCCGGCAATCTGATCCGCCAGCCTGCTTTCGCACGGGCCAACTACCGCGTGAGCGGGCCGTTGGACGTGACGGATAAGGTCATGGCAGACGCGTTCTGGATCGGTGTCTGGCCGGGCCTGTCCGGTGACCATTTAGACTACATGGTGGATACACTCGCAAAGGTCACACAAAACCAACTTCATGCTGCAAAGGTTGCCGTAGAATGAAAGCCGTCATCCTCGCCGGCGGGTTGGGCACCCGTCTCTCAGAAGAAACCAGCCTGAAACCAAAGCCTATGGTCGAAATCGGCGGCCGTCCGATCCTGTGGCATATCATGAAAATTTACACATCCTTTGGTATCACGGATTTTGTGATCTGCCTCGGCTACAAAGGATACGTCATCAAGGAGTTTTTTGCCAATTACGCTCTACAGACCTCCGATGTTACTATTGATATGTCATCCGGCTCTGTCGAAGTACACCGCACAGCGGTAGAGCCTTGGCGCATCAGCCTGATTGACACCGGCGAGCACACAATGACCGGCGGCCGCCTGAAGAGAATTTCCCATTTGATCGATGGCACATTTTGTATGACCTATGGCGACGGGGTCGGGGATATCAACATCAAGGAATTGATTTCCTTCCATCGCTCTCACGGCCTGAAGTCGACAGTTACAGCGGTTGCTCCTCCGGGCAGGTTCGGGCTCCTTGACTTGGACGACATTCGGGTCGCCGGTTTTGTCGAGAAACCGAAAGGGGAAGGCGGACGGATCAATGGTGGATTTTTCGTGCTCGAACCGGAAGCTTTGGATGTGATCGATGGAGACGCTGACATGTGGGAGGATAATCCTATGCGGCGGCTTGTTTCGCAGGGGCAGATGGCGGCATTTCATCATGACGGATTCTGGCAACCCATGGACACCCTAAGAGATAAGAATAACCTAGAACAACTTTGGAACGAAGGCCGGGCCACCTGGAAGACTTGGGATCCGCACCCTGTGAAGCCGGCGACCAATAGTACGTTGATCCGCCCATCGCTCAGCTTGCATTGAAGGAGCCTGCTGTTATGAGCTGGGAGACACAAAGTGCGTTCTGGAAAGGGCGTAGAGTTTTTCTGACCGGGCACACAGGGTTTAAGGGAAGTTGGCTTGCCCATTGGCTTCTTATGCTCGGTGCGGAAGTCCGAGGGTTTTCTTTAGCGCCCGAGATTGGCCAGATCCCCGACGGGTTTAAGCCATTGTTTGAAGAGCTGGACCTAGGCGCCAGGCTTGATCATCTCATCGGAGATGTTCGGGACGAAGAAACCCTCAAGAGATTCCTGCGGGCCTTCAATCCTGAGGTTGTTTTTCACCTTGCTGCGCAACCCCTGGTTCGCGCTTCCTACCAAAACCCGGTTGAAACCTACGCCACGAATGTCATGGGAACGGCGCATCTATTGAATGCTTGCCGTTCTGTAGATGATCTGCGGAGCATTGTGGTTGTTAGCAGCGACAAATGTTATGAAAACCGCGAACAGCTTTGGGCCTACCGCGAAATTGATCCGATGGGTGGACATGATCCATATTCGAGCAGCAAAGGCTGCGCGGAGCTGGTTACTAGCGCGTTTCGAGCTTCCTATTTTCCTACCGAGCGCGCGGACGAGCATGGCGTGTCCATCAGCAGCGCCCGGGCGGGGAATGTGATCGGCGGCGGCGATTGGAGTGAAGACCGGTTGATCCCGGACGCCATGCGGTCAATGCTGGCTGCATCCCCTCTGGAGATCAGGAATCCACGGGCTGTACGCCCTTGGCAGCATGTCCTCGAGCCCCTTCAAGGGTACTTGAAACTGGCGTGCAAAGGCGCAGAGGATCCCGCTCTCTTTTCAAAGGGGTGGAATTTCGGTCCCGTGGATGGGGAGGCCATTCCCGTCGGCGACTTGGCAGACCAACTTGCAGCCAAAATGCATGGGAAGTTTTCCTGGAAAGCAGTTGCAGAGAACGGGCCGCATGAAGCCCAGCTCCTAGCACTGGATAGCACTGCCGCCCGTGTGCTGCTGGGTTGGAAACCGGCACTGTCCTTGCAAGGTATGATGGACTTCACAGCAAGCTGGTACAGTTGCCGCAGCCCGGAACAGCGGGCAGAAATGGTATCTGGGCAGATAACCGAGTATATCAGAAAACTGAAGCTATGAATGCGCTTGAAGGAAAGAGGGTTTTGCTGACAGGGGCAACAGGTTTCCTGGGCGGAAAACTTCTTGAGCGTTTGTGCCGAATAAATGCCGTAACTGGCTGTTTGATGCGAAATAACCGGAACATAGCGCTTTGCGTAGGAGCCGAGCGACTGGAAACAACTGGCTGTGCGGCTGACATTATTGAAACAATCTGTCAATTCCGCCCGGACGTAATGATCCATTGCGCTGGCTTGGTTCAAACAACACACGGTCCGAACGACATAGATACGATGCTGCAAAGCAATGTTCAACTGGCTGCAGCATTGTTTGAGGCTGGAAGGCAGCTTGGAGAGCTTCGCATCGTTAACCTTGGAACTTACTTAGAGCACAGCAGCGACGGAAAGATCGCACCAACCAGTCTTTATGCCGCGAGCAAGCGTGCTGTGACTGAACTGCTGAATTATTACACTCATGCGGTGCCTACCCGTGCAATCTCAATCAAACCGTCCGTAATTTACGGAGCCGGAGATCCGCGTCCCAGATTGCTGCCATCGTTGGCTAAGGCTATTGCCAATGGACAGACGCTTTGCCTTTCAGAAGGGCTGCAGAAACTGGACCTGATTCACATTGATGATGTTGTGGAGGCCTTGATTCAGGCATCGGTTCACCTACTATCGTCTAAATCAAAAACCGGGCATCAAGAGTACTTTGCTGTCTCCGGCAACAGATTGAGTATTCGTGAGCTTGCCCAGAAGCTTGAGCAGATTGCCGGACGGGAAGCCGATTTGCGCTGGGGCGCGCGTTCTTACAGACCTGAAGAGGTAATGGAGCCATTTTCTGGCGGTCCCCCTTTACCGGGATGGTCTCCGGTAGTCCCCTTGGAGCTAGGATTAGCTGACCTAGTTTTTCAGCAAGGCAATTAAGAGGAGTTGCTTAGGGGCATCGGTTCACTGAGAACTGGACGCTTAGGCTCAGGACTCTGAGCTACTCCCCAATGTTTGGACAGGATCTGGCGTAGTTTAAGCTACTTTCTGCTCCTGCTGATTGGTTTGGGGTTCATTTTTTCTCAGCCAATAGACCATGGCGGGAGGCTTGCCGCCAAGGGTGGAACGGGGGCGTTTGCGGTTGTAGAACTCGATCCGCTTTCCGACACCTGCCTTGGTTTCCGATCCGGTCTCCCAGGCGCGCAGGTAGACACACTCGTATTTCTGGCTCCGCCAGAGCCGTTCGAAAAGATTTTGTCGAGGAAGCGCCCCGGCCATCCATCGAGATGCGCACGCCGGATCGCCGCAGTCGGCCGGTCCAGGCAAACGGCATGAACTGGCTGCCTTGGCCGGTGTTCATGATCCCGGGCGGGCCGAAGCGGTGGATCGCCTCGTTCAGCGCCTCGACGCAGAAGTCTGCTTTCAGCGTGTTGGACAGTAAGCGGTGCGCCGCCCCCACACTTACGGCATAGCGCCTGATCTGCGATTCAGAGGCTTCTTTGATTTGTGGGGAGTTTCTCGATGGGAGCTACAAGCGAGTTTCTGGCTAGGGTGCCGCGCCGTACCGACGGCAAACGAGATTGGCCTGCCGATTTGAAGGCGCGGATCGTGGCGGAGACGTTGATTAAGGGCGAGACGGTCAAGGCTGTAGCGAAGCGATACGAGTTGATCCCAAGCACAGTGTCGGATTGGCGGCGAATGGCGCGACAGGGCAAGCTGGTTCTGCCAAATTTGGAGGGCATGGACTTTGTGCCGGTTGAGATCGAGACGGCTGTACCTGTAGCTCAGCCTCTGCCCGCCACATCCTCCAACCCGATTGATGTGATCAAGGACGATGTCATCGTTCGTCTTGATGCCGCAACTCCGGCGATACGGATCGCCGAGATCGTAAAGGCGATAGCCACGTGATCACGCCATCCCACAAGGTCCGGATTTTTGTGGCCAGCGAACCGGTAGACTTCCGCAAGGGGCATGACGGGCTGGCTGCATTGGTGCAGAGCCAGTTGCGCCAGAAGCCGTTTGATGGGTCGGTTTATGTCTTCCGCGCCAAGCGGGCAGATCGCCTGAAGTTAATCTACTGGGACGGCAGCGGGCTGGTTATGGCGTATAAGCGGCTTGAGGATAACAGCTTCAAATGGCCTGCGATCAGGAACGGTGTGATGCGTCTGGAACCGGCCCAGTTTGAGGCGCTGTTCGCAGGTCTGGACTGGCGGCGGGTGCAGCCCTTGGAGGTGGCAGCCCCTGCTGCGGCAGAGGGACTCATAGGGGCGTTTGCATGGGTCATTCTGGCCTTGTTTTGTTATGGCATCGGGCATGACCGCGCCTGATGAATTGCCCGATGATATCGCCGAACTGAAGGCAATCATCCGTGCGCAACAGGATCAGAATGCACGGCTTGAGGCCTTGGTTGCCTCGTTCAAACAGGCGCTCTTCGGGACCACATCCGAGAAGATTGACCCGGCCCAATACGAGCTGGAGCTCGAAGATATCGAGACCGCCATCGCGCAGGTGGAAGCTGAGATCGACGCTGACGAACGGACTGCCCCAGTGCGTCCCCCAAAGCCGCGTCAGGCCAATCGCGGGTCACTGCCCAAGCATCTGGAGCGGGTGATTGTCACGCGTCGCCCCAAATATGCCTGCCGGTCTTGTGAAGGCGGGATCGCCCAAGGCGAGCCATTGTCCGCCATTGGTCCGAGGACAATGGGCGAGCGCACCCGCCCACATCATTGCAGGCGGCATGCCAACTGAGGCCACGCTGGCGCATGTGATTGTATCAAAATACGCGGATCACTTGCCGCTTTATCGGCAGGCCCAAATCTACAGCCGTCCGGGGATCGATTTGGATCGCTCGACCCTGGCCGCATGGGTGGGCAAATCGGCGTTCGAGTTGACCCCGGTCTATGAGGCGCTGATGGCCGATCTGAAAGGCTCCACCAAACTCTTCATGGATGAAACGCCCGCGCCGGTTCTCGCGCCGGGGCGCAAACGCACCAAAACCGGGTACTTCTGGGCCCTGGCCCGCGATGACAGGCCTTGGGGCGGCGATGACCCACCGGGCGTTGCCTTCACCTATGCGCCGGGACGATCCGGCCAGCATGCAGACAATATCTTGAAAGGCTGCAGCGGCACCCTGCAGGTGGACGGCTATGCTGGCTACAACCGTCGGCTCAAACGACCGGCGCAAGATGTGACACTGGCATATTGCTGGGCCCACGCCCGTCGCAAACTGCATGATGTCACCCAATCCGGCGCGGCTCCGATTGCGCAGGAAGGCTTGGCTCAGATCCAGGCGCTTTATCGCATCGAAAAAGATCTGCGCGGCATGTCTGCCGACCAACGGCGCGCTGCACGGCAAGGCCACTCAAAACCTCTAATCGACACCTTCGAGCTTTGGCTCGCTCAAAGCCGGGCGCGCATCTCGGCCAAATCGCGGACTGGGGAAACCCTGAAATACATCGCCAAATGCTGTGATGGCCTCTGCCGGTTCCTCAACGATGGTCGCATCGAACTCGACAACAATCCCGTCGAACGCACCATCCGTCCCATCGTACTGAACCGCAAAAATGCACTCTTCGCAGGACACGATGCCGGAGCACAAAACTGGGCCGTCATCGCGTCACTGATCGAGACCTGCAAACTCAACAGGATCGAGCCTCACGGCTATTTATCCGACGTCCTGATAGCCATCGCAGACGGGCACAAACAGACCGATATCAACCAGCTGCTGCCCTGGAAATACGTCAAACCGGTGTGAACGGCGCACCGCTTACGCTAATCCCGTTCTAGGAACTGACCCTTCCGATGGTGCGCTAGTTCGAAGTTCGGTGGACCACATGGCGGTTAGAAACTTAACATTAGGGCCCTTATTGGGTTTTTGCTGCGCTGCTGTGGTGGCCGCGGAGCGCAGATAGTGACCTTTGCAAAGTCTTGGGATCTGCCAGCCGGGCGGCGATCCCATGCTGCATGAGCGATGGCAGGAACAGACCTTCGCCGCACGTACAGCCGCTAACCATCATCGAACGAACGGGATGCGGGACGTTGCCGCCGTTGCCCGCCCGGGTGTTTGCTGACGCAGCATATGCTCGCAGGTGCGGCATGCTCATCGTTGTGTTGCAGCCTATGTCGCCACACCGGACATTCAAAGCTAGCCTGCGGCGTGAAATTCAAACCGTCCCTGTGCTGCATCCGGTTTCGCCGAACGAGGCGCGCAACTGGCGGTCTAACCGAGGCGAATAAGGTCCGCGGCCTTTTCGGCGATCATGATCGTCGGAGAGTTAGTGTTACCTGACGTGATAGCGGGCATCACGGAAGCATCGACCACGCGAAGCCCCTCAACACCATTCACACGCAATTGCGGATCCACAACCGCCTCTTCGTCTGGACCCATGTGGCAGGTGCTCACCGGATGGAAAATGGTTGTGCCGATGTCACCCGCTACTTTGGCCAGATCAATATCGGATCGATAGGCACTTCCCGGCTTGATTTCGGATGGGGAATACTTGTTCATGGCGGTCTGCCCGGCTATTTCGCGCGCCAGACGAATGGCGCGAACCGCCACCTGGCGGTCCCCTTCGGTGCTGAGGTAATTGGGGTCGATCGTAGGATGGCTTTTGGGATCACGGGATGAGATGTGAACAGAGCCACGACTTTGGGGCCTCAACGGCACAACGCTGGCGGTAAATGCCGGGAACGGATGCAGCGGGTCGCCGAATTTCTCAAGCGACAGGGGCTGCACGTGGAATTCAAGATCGGCGGTTTCAACCTCGGGGCCGGATTTGGCGAAGATACCAAGCTGGCTGGGCGCCATGGACATCGGACCCGAGCGCTTGAGGGCATACTCCAGCGCAATTCCCATACGGCCCAGCAACGACCCAGCGCGCTGGTTCAACGTCTTGACTCCTTCAACACGGAACGCGGTGCGCAATTGCAGGTGATCCTGCAGGTTTTCCCCCACAGCATCGCAGTGATGAAGAACATCTATGCCGTGTTCGCGCAGATGATCCGGGTTGCCGATACCGGACAGTTCCAGCAATTGCGGAGACCCGATAGCACCCGCTGACAGGATCACTTCGCCTTTGGTCTGATAGCGAACGCGCTTTCCATTCTCGTCCGCCTCGACACCGCAGGCGCGCTTGCCGTCGAACAGGACCCGATGCGCCTGGGCGTTGGTCACGATCTTCAGATTGGCCCGGCTTTTCACAGGCCGCAGAAACCCCTTCGAGGTATTCCAGCGCCAACCTTTCTTCTGGTTCACGCGGAAATAGGCAGAGCCTGCGTTGTCGCCACGATTGAAGTCCTCCACTTTAGCGATGCCTGCCTGCTCGGCCGCATCCCGGTAAGCGTCGAGAATTTCCCAGGTCAGGCGCTGTTCCTCGACCCGCCATTCACCGCCCGCGCCATGCATGTCATCAGCACCCGCATAGTAGTCTTCGGACTTCTTGAAATAGGGCAGAACATCGTCCCAACCCCAACCGCTATTCCCCATCTGGCGCCAGTTGTCGTAGTCCTGAGACTGACCGCGCATATAGATCATGCCGTTGATCGACGAGCACCCGCCCAGAACGCGGCCACGCGGATAACTCAGGGCGCGTCCGTTCAGACCGGCCTGCTCATTCGTCTGGAAGCCCCAGTCCGTTCTGGGATTACCCATGCAGTAAAGATACCCAACGGGGATATGGATCCAGATGTAATTGTCCTTGCCGCCCGCTTCGAGCAGGAGCACGCGGGTTTTGGGATTTTCTGACAACCGATTGGCCAACACGCATCCGGCAGAACCACCCCCAACGATGATATAGTCAAAATCTCCGGTTTCCTGGGTCATTGCATCGCCTTTCATGCGGCAGGTTGCCTGCGTAAAGAGTTGTTGAGGATGGTTTCGGCAGTGTTGTTCGTCCATCGCGGCATGTGGTCCTTGTCGACAAGAACCGCACGCACACCCTCTGCCAGATCGGGGTGCCGTATTGCCCGGCGCATCGCCTCGTATTCCTGGGTCAGGCACCACTTCAGAGACCGTTCGGCTCCGTTTGTCAGCAGTGTCATCGTCTCAAGAAGGCTGCGCGCGGATGCCTTTCCGAGCGCTATCAGAGCGGCTTTTGTTTCGGGCCCCTGATACCGCTTGAGACATTCGGTTATGCTGCACAGGGTCGGCTGATCAAAACACGATGTGGCACCTGCCAGCATCAGAATGCTGGGTTGATACCCAAGTGATGCACAGTGGAAAGACAACAAGTTTTCGACGGGACGATCCGAATGACACAATTCATCGAACAATGCAGGTAGCGATTCGCACACAGTCATATGGGTCGAAATCCCCAACCCATGCGCATCGAAGCCACGCACCCTGGCACCGGTCAGCCCCATCCAGTACCCCGCGTGGTGTGGCATGCGCGGCAGAAAATAGCTGCCACCGACATCAGGGAAAAAGCCAATTGCTGTTTCGGGCATTGCGAATGTCGCGCGTTCGGTTGCGATACGGTGGCTGCCTTGCATCGCCAATCCCATTCCACCACCCATACAGACCCCATCAATCAATGGGATGAATGGTTTGGAAGTGCCGGCAATCCGCGCGATCAGTGCGTATTCCTCTTGGAAGAACTGTTCGGCTTCTTCGTAGTTTTCCGCAACACTCAAGTCGCGAATGCGCCGCATATCTCCGCCAGCGCAAAAGGCCTGCTCGTTGTTGGACCGCAACACGACAAGCCTGACGCTATCATCTGCCTCAAACACGTTCAGCGCATCCGAGATGCCGAGGATCATCTCAAGGGTTAGCGCATTCATCGCTTTGGGCCGGTTCAGACCGATAATGCCCGCTCGACCTTGCTTTTCTATCGTGACAAAGGACATGTCGTTTCTCAGTTCAGGTCAACGATTGCGGAAAACCGGGGCGCGTTTAGCGATGAAGGCGGCCATCCCCTCTTTCTGCCCGTCCGTCGCAAAGGCAGCCTGAAACAGGCGGCGTTCGTGCAGCACGCCTTCCGATAAAGTGGTCTCAAAGGCCCGGTTTACGGCCTCTTTGGCCATGGCTACCGCCGGGGCGTTGAGCCCTGCAATCTGATGCGCGGCTTCCAGTGCGGTCTGCAACAGCTCTTCGGTCGGGACCACGCGCGCCACGATGCCTGCACTTTTGGCCTCTTGGGCGTCAATCGTGCGGCCAGTCAGGATAAGATCCATGGCCAGAGATTTACCGATGGATTTGGTCAGCCGCTGCGAGCCGCCGATGCCAGGCAGAATTCCCAGCTTGATTTCGGGCATGCCAAATTGCGCGTCTTCAGAGGCAATGATGGTGTCGCACAGCAATGCAAGCTCAAAACCACCGCCCAAGGCAAACCCGCTGACAGCAGCAATGACCGGTTTCTTGATGAACCGCATCTGGTCCCAATCGGCAAAGATGTCATTGCCCAGCAAATCAACCAGCGTCTTTTCGGCCATCTCTTCAATATCCGCACCGGCTGCAAAGGCGCGCGGGCTTCCGGTGATCACCACCGCACCAATCCGGTCATCTGCGTCGAACGCCTTGAGCGTCGCCATGACTTCGGAGGCCAGTTTGAGGTTCAGCGCATTCAGGGATTTGGGGCGATTGAGGGTGATCAGCCCCACGCGCTCGCGACGTTCGACGATGATCTCTTCAAGAATGGTGCGCGCGGGCTTGTCCTTTGCTGCGTCTTTGGCTTTCACCGGCGCGGCAGTGCTCTTTTCCTTGGTTCTCATGAAAACTCTCCCAAAATTTCTTCAGCGCGTGAGGCCGAAATCAGTCCAGTTGGTCGCCTCGACATCGGTTTCGCCGTCAGGGGACGTCCGGGCTGACATGTTGTGGTCATAGGCTTCTGCACCGGCCATGACCTCGGCCAGAATGGCCTCGCGGTGCTGGTTTAGTGCCGGGGCAACCTGCGAGGATTGCGGATCCATGTCGTGATAGGCGGACAGCTTGACCGGATTGCCCGCCGTACGGAACGGTTTGCCGCCTTTCCCTTCGACCTGAACGATCATGTTGCGCGACAATAGCTGCGGATGATCCAGCAGGCGGTCAATGGTGTTGATCGGCCCGCAGGGAACGCCGGCCTCGTTCAGCAGGTCGAGCCAATGGGCAACCGGCATCTTGCAGGTAACCGCATCAATCGCCGCAACCATTCTTGGCCGGTTCCGCACCCGAAGGTCATTGGTGGAGAAAGCCGGGTCCAGCGCCAATTCCGGCGCGCCCAATGCGTCTGCCATCAACAGAAACAACTGGTCATTTCCCGCCGCGATGACAAAACGTTCATCCTTGGCCTGAAACGTCTCAAACGGGGCCAGAGACGGATGGCAATCCCCTGTTCGGGTCGGAACCTTGCCCTCGACATCATAACGCGCAAGGGCGGTTTCCATCAGCGCCGCCTGACAGTCGAGCATGCCGATATCAACCCGTTCGCCCTGAGCGTTCTTGGTGCGTTTATACAGCGCCGATAGGATGCCGATCACCCCAAACAGCGCCGCGCCCAGATCGCCAAAGCTGGTGCCAACGCGGGCAGGCTGTTCACCGGGCCAGCCGGTCAGGCTCATCACGCCACCCATGGCCTGCACCACCATGTCATAGCCCGGCAGATCAGACATCGGCCCGGAATGGCCAAAGCCCGAGATCGAGGCATAGATCAGATGCGGATGAGTCTTGGCCAGACGCTCTGGCCCGTAACCCAGCCTGTCCATCACGCCGGGGCGGAAGTTTTCAACCAGTACATCTGAGGTGTCCAACAGGCGCTCTAGCAAATCGCGATCGCGGGGCGATTTAATATCCAGAACGATGCTTTCCTTGCCGCGATTGAAGCACATGAAATAGGCGCTTTCGGCATCGACAAAGGGCGGGAAGGCGCGGGTGTCATCGCCGGTGCCGAACTTTTCAACCTTGATCACCCGCGCGCCCAGATCGACCAGAACCATGGTGCAATAGGGCCCCGCCAGAACGCGCGAGAAATCAAGCACGGTGATGCCCGAAAGCGGCCCCCCTTCAAGTTTTTCAGCTTGAGCGTTTTGCATGATACCCCCGCTTCCCTGCAATTAACGCGCGACAGGCATGGCAAATTCAGCACCCTTCGAGATGCTTTCAGGCCAGCGCTGCATGATGGATTTCTGTTTGGTGTAGAACCGCACGCCTTCTTCGCCATAGGCGTGCATGTCGCCAAACAGGCTTTTCTTCCAGCCGCCGAAACCGTGCCAGGCCATCGGCACAGGGATCGGAACGTTGACTCCGACCATGCCAACCTGAATCTTGCGGCCAAATTCCCGTGCGACATTGCCGTCGCGGGTGAACAGGCTGACGCCGTTGCCGAACTCATGATCATTGATTAGCTGAACGCCTTCGGCAAAATCCTTGACTCGAACGCAAGACAAGACCGGCCCGAAAATCTCTTCGCGATAAATCGTCATGTCAGGGGTGACATTGTCGAACAACGTGCCGCCCAGCCAATAGCCGCCCTCATGCCCATCGACCGTATAGCCGCGCCCATCGACCATCAGGTCAGCCCCCTCGGCGGTGCCTTTGACGATGTAGTTCGAAATGCGCTCGTGTGCAGCTTTGGTCACGACCGGGCCCATTTCGGCGTCAAGCTCGACCCCGTTCTTGACTTTCAGGGTGCTCAGTCGTTCCTTGAGCATTGGCACAATCTTGTCCGCAACATCCCCCACCAGGGTCGCCACGGAAATCGCCATGCAGCGTTCTCCGGCTGACCCATAGGCCGCTCCCATCAGGGCATCGACAGCTTTGTCCAGATCTGCGTCGGGCATGACCAGCATGTGGTTCTTTGCGCCACCAAGGGCCTGCACCCGTTTGCCGTGCCGCGCCCCGGTCTCGTAGATGTAATTGGCAATGGGGGTTGAGCCGACAAAGGACACGGCCTTGACATCCTCATGCTCCAACAGGGCATCAACGGCAACCTTGTCGCCCTGTACTACGTTGAACACCCCGTCAGGGAAGCCTGCCTCTTTCATTAATTCTGCGTATATCAAGGACGGCGTTGGATCAGTGGGCGAGGGTTTCAGAACAAACGTGTTGCCCGCAGCAATCGCCACCGGGAACATCCACATCGGCACCATCACCGGAAAGTTGAACGGTGTCACACCGGCCACAACACCCAAAGGTTGGCGCAAGGTCCAATTGTCTATCCCGGTGGAAACCTGATCGCTGAAATCACCTTTCAGCAGCTGCGGGATGCCGCAGGCAAACTCGACGATATCGATGCCGCGCTCAACCTCGCCCCGCGCATCCGTAAAGACCTTGCCATGCTCGGCAGTGATCGCATGTGCAAGCTTGTCCTTGTTTTCCTGAAGCAGATTGAGGAACCGGTTCATCAGCCGCGCTCGGCGAATGGCGGGCATTTCTGACCAGGCCGGAAAGGCTGCTTGCGCAGCGGCTACAGCGGCGTCCACGTCCTGAACGCTTGCCAAATCGACACGTCCAGTTAGCGCGCCAGTCGCAGGATTGAACACGCCCTGTACGTTTTCACGCGTACCCGCAAAAGTTTTACCGTTGATGTAATGGCCGATATCCGTGGGTGTCATTGCAAGCTCCTGAACGCGTTTGGGTTTGCTTACGTGGATCGCCGAGGAAAAATCCAATGACTAATGACGCAAAGCATTATAAGTGGTATTAATATGAAACCCATCAACGATATCCGCATCCTCAACGCCTTTGTCGCCGTCGCCCAAGAAGGCAACGTGTCACGCGCGGCAGAAAAACTGCACCTCACGCAACCCGCGGTCAGCCTGCAGCTCAAACGCCTTGCCGAAGATACCGGACTGACACTGTTCAACCGCACCGCAAAAGGGGTCGAGTTGACACGGGATGGTGCCGCGCTTGTTGCAAAGGCCGAGAAGGTCCAGTCGGCACTAGGCGAATTCGGGCAAACAGCGCGCAGGATCAACGGTGGCGTGCGCGGCTCGTTGCGGCTTGGCACAATCGTTGATCCTGATTTTATCCGTCTGGGTCAATTCCTTGCCGCTCTGGTCGGTGGCTTTCCGGAACTTCAGACCAAACTTGTGCATGGCATGAGCGGCGAGGTCATCACGCGTATTCTGAACAACGAGGCCGATGTCGGGTTCTTCCTTGGTGATCTGGAAGAATACGAACCGGTCGACCACGGCAGCAGTACCGGATTTTTCCATCAGAAAGAATTGACGAAATTCACTTACCGCATCATCGCGCCTGTAGGCTGGGGGCATCGGGTTTTGGGCAAGGACTGGCGTGCGCTTGCGGAACTTCCCTGGATTGGAACGCCGCCTGACTCTGTCCATTGCCGTTTACTGAGAAAGGTTTTTGCCGACGAAACCGTTGAACCCAATCAAGTATGCCTGGTGGATCAGGAACCGTCGATGCTTGCCATGGTCCGGTCCGGAGTCGGGCTAAGCTTATGTCGTGAATCCATCGCGCTGGAAGAAATGCAATCGCGGGCCATCGTTGTATCTGACAAGGTCGAAATAAAGACGTCCTTGCGCTTTGTATCACTTGGGTCGCGCCGTGAAGACCCCAACGTCATGGCGGCTTTTGACGCGCTGGATGCGGTCTGGGGCGGCACCTAAACCCTGTATATGCTTCGTCGTTCAGGCGGCGCGACCAAACTTCTTATTCTTCGCAACCTAAATCTTAAGGCGGGTACGAGAATACGAAGGACTCACAAGGCTCCTCGGTCCCACAGGCGTGCTAGAGCATTGTTTAGCGGAAGAGCGAGGCCAGTCATTGGTCCAACCATAGTGGCCTTATAAATTGGCCGCGCCCTGTGAGTTCTTGTATCCAGTTTTGCCGCGCGGTCGACCAATGGCCGGTCTTCTCTCACTTTGCGACGCTGAATTTCGTGCGCCTGCAGCAATTATGACGCTGCGGGCTCACGCAGCATGGATTTTCTTTGTCCGGGATGGGCTCACTACCGACTTGCGGCAATGCGGCGGCAGGGTTGCAGCGAAACTTCACCAGGACGCTTCTACCAGACGACGCCAGGCAGCCCGAAGCGGTCGTAGATAAGTGGTGCCGCGCCAAAGATGCTGCTGGTGCGAAATTTCATGGTCAATTTCCCGGAAGCGGACGCTCGGCAGGGCCGAACTGCTTCACGGGATGCTGCGGGTTGCACCGGAGGCAGCGGAGCGCAGATACCAGGCTTTGCAAAATACTGCTTGCATCCCGGAAGCAGACGTTCATCCAGCCTCTTACGCAAGTCGCCTTTAGACCATTGGTGCCATTTTTTGTTCAGTTGAGGTGCTGCGGTGCACGTGGTTGCTAGCAGCCTGAGGTTAGTTTGAGCCATCGGTCGCGTCGTACCGCCAACAAATCCTTCTCGTTCAAGTTTTGAGGGAAAAGAGCGTAGAGCAATCATCGCTAGCCTCTGTCGAAGGCGAAACGTTCAACCAACAACCTGAAGCAGAAAGGGCCTAATACTAATCAGACGCTGAGTGATTATGCCTCCTTGCAGAACGGTTGTATTTCGGCTCTTTAAGCATGGAAGCGTGTTCTTGAAAACCACTCGACATGAGCATGTGAAGCGGAACATTTGTAGATAGGAAAATTTAGATGAACTCAACCTTGATACCTCTTGACCTAATGGCCGCGCGCACCAATCGAAACGGTGAAGAGTCCGACACTATACTCATCATGGAACTTTTGTACCTTGGCGAATTCATCGTCAAGCTGACAACTAGTATGCTTGTAGCCGGATTGGACGAGAGCAAGGAACAACACCAGTATCGGATCATGCATCGCCTAGTGAGAGCAGACGGCGTGGGGGAGTGGGTCGGGGCACTCGAAGATATCCTGTCAGGACCAGCATGTCAGGACTTGGCACCTTGCCTTCGCGTGGTGCGTAACACGCTTACAGAAAAGCACAATATCAGCTCGGAAAGTGCTGAATCTGTGCGAAAAATAAACGAAGTTCTCAAAGGGATTTATGGTGAAGTTCGACCTCTTGGGCAAAAGGTGTCGTTGTTAGATTGGTTTCGTATCTTCTCGACGCTTCGCAACAAGACACGCGGTCATGGAGCCCTCACTCCTGCTAAATGCCACCAATGGGCAAGTGACCTGCAGTCGTCCCTGAACGGAATTCGCAAATGTTTGCCGTTAGACACCTTATCGTGGGCGTACATACACCGCAATCTATCTGGGAGGTATCGTGTTTCACCTCTTGGCGGTGACGCCGCTCGGTTCGACACTCTTAAAGTCTCTAGATCGGAAGATTTACCTAACATAGAAGAGGGAGTGTATTTGTGGGCCGAAGGGTTTAGAAAAGTTGAGCTCTGTCAATCAGATGCCAACATTGGAGATTTCTTTTTCCCAAATGGTGCATTTAACGGAAAAACATTCGAACTCCATTCTCTAATTTCTGACAATCGTCTGGCTGGAGAAGCAGATCCGTACCTATCACCTTCAAAGGTTGCGGCTTCAAGCGAAACAGAAGGGCTTGGGCAACTGGAAGTATTAGGCAACGTTTTTACAAACTTGCCGACCCCTTCAAACGCTTACGTTACGCGCCCCTCTCTAGAAGAAGAAGTGCGCAGAATAGTGCTAAATGACCGGCATCCGATTGTCACCCTTGTTGGGAAGGGCGGTATTGGCAAAACGTCTCTTACCATTAACCTTTTGCAACAGACGGCCAAATCGAATCGTTTCGATCTAATTATTTGGTTTAGCTCCAGAGATATTGATCTCACATCAGCAGGCCCAAAGAAGGTCAAGCCGCAGGTTCTCACAGATAAAGAAATGGCTGACGAATACGTAAAACTTGTAGGAGCGGAAATGGAGATAAAAGCGAGGAAAGTCAAGCCAGTCGACTTCTTCTCCAGCGAGCTGCAGAAGTCCACTCATGGGTCAACATTGTTTGTTTTCGATAACTTTGAAACAGCGCGCAACCCCGTGGACCTTTTTCACTGGATAGACAGTAATATCCGCTTGCCAAACAAAGCTTTAATCACCTCTAGGTTCCGTGATTTCAAAGCTGATTATCCTATTCCGATCGACGGAATGGAAACTTCTGAGGCGCTTCAACTCGTGCATCAAACATGCAAAGCATTGAGCATACCTGATTTTTTATCTGAAGAGCAAGCTCTCGAAGTTGTGGAAAGCGCTAGCTACCACCCATATGTGATAAAAATTCTTTTGGGTGAAATTGCAGATACAAAAACCTATCAGAAGCCAAAAAGAATTATGGCGCGGCAGGGTGAAATTCTTGACGCATTGTTCGAACGTACTTTTTCTAATTTGTCGCCATTGGCTCAACGAATTTTTCTCACACTCAGCGGTTGGAAGTCGATGGTCCCGGAGCTGGCAATCGAGGCGATGATACACAAGTACGATGACGCTTCTTTAGACCCAGAATCTGCAATTGATCAATTGGTTCGCATGTCACTTGTTGAGCGAAAGCATGATCAGGGGAAGAACGGTTTTCTTGAAGTGCCTCTTTCTGCCGCTGTTTTTGGTCAAAAAAAGCTAGAAGTGAGCCCTCAAACCGCGATAATTCAGGCTGACGTTCGATTTCTTCAAGATATGGGGGTTACCACCTCTACTAATATCCAATCTGGCATTGAACCAAGGATCGTGAGTTTTTTTAAGAAAGCCGCAGAGCGGATAGAACGAAATGAGGCGACCCTTAATCAGCTAAGAGAAGTATTGGAGTTCTTCGCAACTAACTTTCCAAAGGCTTGGTTGCTTCTCGCTGATTTAGAATACGAACAGGGTAATGCAAAGAACAAAAGTCAATCAGCAGATTATTTACGGAGATATTTGGAAACGAACCCTAATGAGGCTGATGCCCTAGGAGCTTGGCTCCAGCTTGAACATCTATATCGGACGGCAGGAAATGCCATTGCAGCTTGTTCAGCGCTTTTGAAAGCTGATCGAATTCAAGAGCAACCATATTACAAGCTGAGCAATATGGCAAATTTGCTAAACAGTTACAACAGCCAAGCCAGGGGGGCACTGAGTAATGATCACATCCAGTCAGCATACAAGCCATTATCGATACTAATGGAGGCGCGCCTTCCCGAAGCCAAGGGCGTTGATTTTTCGCGTTTATCTTGGCTGCATCTACATTGTGGTGCGCAAGACAGGGCTCTAGAAATCGCCGAACTGGGGCTGGAGAAAGACCCCAATGACACGCACTGTAAAAAGGTGGTCGCGAGACTAAGATAGAGCTGGCAGATGTTAGGTTTGTCGTTATTTTTTTGCTCCGCCTGAGAACCTGACTTTGGCGGAGTTTCCAGAAAACGAATGCAGGAGTGGAATCTACTGTTCTAATCATCTGGCGCAGACGCTAGCGATTGGTAAACAGTCAAGAGTTTTCACGTTTCGGTCCCGCGCGTAAAACTTACTAGTGGGACTGCCTAGGCTGCGCCTGCGATGAAGGCCTGAAATACTGTCACCAACTGCCTGTAAGGATGAGTGTC
Source organism: Phaeobacter sp. JH20_29 (assembly GCF_048056175.1). Taxonomy (NCBI): domain Bacteria; kingdom Pseudomonadati; phylum Pseudomonadota; class Alphaproteobacteria; order Rhodobacterales; family Roseobacteraceae; genus Phaeobacter; species Phaeobacter sp. JH20_29. Next base: position 241,307 of record NZ_JAYMWO010000006.1, on the reverse strand, counting down.
GGCTTTCCTCTCAACCACACCTTTAAGCAATGACTGCTCTGGGCTGGCTGCGGTGATCCCATGATAGGCGTAGGTACGGGATCTACTGCAACTTTGGTGCTGCAACGCTGTAAGTCGGTAGTGAGCCCATTTTACCGAATGCTGCGACATCGACCAAAGTCCGCTTTCGGCGCGCGGTGAAGCTTGAGGCGGTTTAATAGTTCGGAGATTTCAGTGAGGTCAAAAATGGTGCCCGGGAGCTGATTTGTGAAATGTAATTCCGTGAAGGGTTTCTATTCGGTAGTATATTGATTTTCAAACGAAACCATTGAGAGGCTGACCTCCACAGCGCCGGATTTCGACCAGATATTGTCCAGAAATGGCGGTGATTTGTGGTTTTGGCACTCGGGTTATTCCTTGGCGATAGGAAAGCTCACGACCTCGGAATGGTCACCGGATGACCGAATTCTGACCTTATGCTGCCCTTCTGCCACCTGCTCACGTGCGGGCGTGGGCACGCAAGGCAAGGCACAGGATGTCGCCACGCTAACCAGGAGTTCTTCGACCGGCGCGCCAAACGGGTTCTGGTGGCCCGCCGCATTGACAAAGACCGACCAGGTGCCTTCCGATGGGCCAATGATCCGGAATCCCATAAACTGGGCCCCGGACCGGGATGCCGCCGCGTTCGAGATGTGGACGCTGTAATAATCATCCGTGTCGGGCAGCCGCGAGGCGCCGGTTCGCGGGTCCGGTCGGAAATCGGGATCAAGTGTGCGAAAGACCAGCTGGCCATTGCGCGCCACCTGGAGTTCAACGTCAACGCTCCCGGTGTAATGAACCTGTACGTCGATATATTGATCCGACCCGGCGCCGCCGGCCTGATCCAGCGGCAGTGTCGCAAAGACAAACAGCAGGAAGATGGCCGAACCAAAGGCTGCTGTCACAATATCAAGATAGCTCAGGCCGCTGTTTGGCCCGTCTTCTTGCGGCTCGGGGCCGTCAAGGATGAATTCGTTGCTCATCAAGGATCTCGCTCGAACTGGATCGGTCGGGACCGCGACAGGTTGAGGGAAAACAGGGTCGTGCTTCCATTGCTGAACTTCGCCGGCGGATCGAGGGGCGTAAGAGGGGTGCCCCCGACAAAGGCGACCAGCCAGAAACGGCTGCCCTGGAACCTGCCCGGCTCGTTCAGCTTGAACACGTTTGTGCCCGAGATCTTGTCCGCCTGGAATGTCGCGACCGCGAGCGACCCTTCGGTCAGCGACACATCGCGGCGGACCCAGTTCCCCTGATTTGTCACGGTGAGGTCTTCAAGAAATCCCCTGCGATCAGACGCGATTCGCACATAAACCTGCGCGCGCTCCGCCAGTGCCTCGATATCGGTGCCGAACCCGACCGACTGCTGCCGCGATTGCGCCGCCCTTGCATTACCGGACGGGACGTCCTCGAAAATCACCAGAACAGCAAAGACGAAGAACAGCAAAAGCGACGCGCCAAAGCCACAGGTCAGCGTGTCGTTCAGGCTTGTCAAGAAATCCGGTTCATCATCCCTCACTAGGCTGCCCCCCTTCGGGCGCGGCAGGCACTTTTTCTTCCGACAGGAGCCTTAGCATGGTCGCCTCGGTCCGGCTGGCAACCAGCAGCACAAAACTGAGACCAAGGCTGGCAAGTAGGGCAAACAGGGTGGTCGAGAAAGACAAGCCCAACTCACCCGCAAGAGTGCCGATCGCGTCGGCGCGCCCCAGCGTCGAAGAGGCAAAAACTACCTCGCGCGCCTCGGGAAGCGCGTTCAAAATGCCGCGCACAGTGCCGATAAAGCCAATCGCCGGAATGCTGGCCAGCGCCCACCGCTGATATCGCCGCCCTTCGTCCAACTCCCGTTGCGCCGCCCATGCTTCAGTGCCGCCGCCATGCAACCTTGCGCCGGTTTTCTGCAGCAAGAGCCGGTTCCGGGTCTTGGGCTGGGCCGGGCCGGGTGGGGCTTCCTGAAACCGCGCCACATCCTCGTTCAGGAAAGTACCGATCAGCGTGCCAACGCGCGCCAGCGTAACCAGGAACACCAGCAGCGTCAGTGTTATGATCCCGATATGTTCGGGGCCGCGCCACATTCTTAGGGTTGTTAGCGCCGCCTTAACCTCGGCCGTTTCGAACATCTGGGCCATCACGAACTCGCTCAGGCGCGTGACATTGTTCTGCGTCTTGAGAAACTCAGTCTCGGTGAATGTCTTGGCCTTGCCCCGATCATTCATGTTGTTGACGCATTGAGAGCCTGCGCTGCTGGATTGATAGCCAAGAGTGCCAATTTCGCTCTGTTTCGATTCTGGCGGCTTTGCCACTGCACGCGTCTGTTCCGACAGCAGCAGCAGCACGTCTGCCGCGCCGATACAGCTGCGCGATGTCAACCTTTGGCCGGTTGGCTTTGGCAAGGTGGCGTCTTTGGCCTTAGAAAGCAGGTCTCTTGCCTCGGACATGGCGGGGGAGCAGCTGCGGCTCAGTGTGCGATAACTGTCCGGGCCGCCTGGGATATCGGCCAGCAAATGCGCCACCACCTTGCCGCGCTTCACGTCTATTTCAGCCACCGAGGTGGTTGTGCCGGAATCCGACCCCGGCGGTTTGACCGCATCGTTCAAACAGCGCCAACCCGCCATTTCCGACAGGAGCGTCGCGCCGCTCGTGCTGGCCGGGCTTTGGTCGCTGAACCGCCGGGCGATCACCGCATCCAGTTTTTCCTTGACCCGCCGCACCTCGACAGGGGCGTTTTCGTCCAGATCCGCAGCGCTTTCAAAATCATCAAGCGAGATGACCTCGGCCTCGAGCAGGATCTCGAAACTCAGCTGCGACGTATCCGGCGCGTTTTCCAGTGTCGCGTCGCACAGTGATCGCGAGAACTGTGGCAGCGACTGGCAAAAATGCGCTATGGGATCGGCCTGCATCAGTTTCGTGCGCAGATCCAACTGGTTCGAGATCTGCCGGACCTGATAAAGCCCGACTGCCACCCCAAGGGACAGCAGCAAAAGCAAGAGGCACAGCCAACTGCCCGGCGCAAACCCGTGCAAAAACAGTCTGGACCAAATCGTCTTTGGGGTCGGCTCGGACTTTGGCTCAGAGGTCATTGGCAGTCTCCGTTGATTTCAAACAATGCGGGCACCGGATCGTGGGCCAAACTAAACTTGGCCCGTGCGTCGTCCGGCGAAATAATCACCTGCTCCAAGTTCCCCGGATCAATTTCCAGATCGTCGATGAAGGCACCAAGGCTGCGCTGATGGGCTTTTGTGATCTGGCAGGCAAGGCGCACCCGTTCCGTGCTGCGCAATCCGGCGCTGACATCGGATGTTGGCAGAACCGGCGCGGCGGTTTTCGTTGGCAGGGCGCCTTCCGGCAAACCGGCCAGAAGGACGCGCGGATCGCTTGTGCCATCCCGTGGCCCGAACAGCACAAAGGCGCGCTGATAAACCTCGCTGTAATTGCCCAAGGTCAGTTGCAGCTCGGCGGGGAAATCCGTCGGATCCGACTGCAGCAGCTGGCTGGTCAGGCTGATCAGCCCCGCCCAGCCCGCCCCGCCCGAGGAAACGGGGGCATGATCCGCAGGGGACCAGACCACGGTGCTGGGCGCGGCGATGGCCGGATCGGTATCGAACCAGAACAGATCGTTCAGACCCGGTGTCTCCTTGTAGGTCAGCACATGGTGCAGCTGCCTGTTGCCTTCAATCGGCTCGGCAACAAGACGCGGCGCCCGCTCGTCACGCGGCCTGTCTTTCCTGATGTGACGCGCGAACCAGTGCCGCAGGATCTTTTCGGCGGTCGGGTTGCCAGAGTCGTTATAAATCATGCTGCTCAGCGGACCGCCCCACAGGAACACGGTGCGTCGCAGTCCATTGTGCAGATTTGTGAAATCGACCCGAATGCCAGAGGACGGATCGCTGCCCCAAAGGGGGCGCGCGTCGACCTGAACCGAAAGGTCTTCAAAGCTATAGGTCACGACACGGGGCAGCTTGTCCTCGCCGGTCACGACCCTTGTGCGGATGTCGCCAATGATGCGCGCCTCGGCGGCGGCCGTAATGATCCGCACCTTCTGTCCTTCGCGCTCTTCGTCGCGGAAATCTCCGTCCTTGGCCGTGCCCTTGAACGACATCGGCGCTTTTTCTCCGCACACTTTCTGGAACAGCTCCGTCTTGCGGATATCTTGCGGAACGGTCGAGAGCGCCGGACAGAACAACAACGCCTCGACCTTGTTGTTGGACCTGTCGACCAGGATCTGCGCCCAGACAAAGATGTTTGTCCCGTTCGACTTCCAGCACATGAGCGGCGATTTGGCGTGGACCAGCGGCGCCTTGTGGCCTGCGCCTTTTGCCGCGCGCTCGTCACGGTCGCTCCAGCCGTCGACGTCCGGAGGTTCCGGTGTGTGGCTGGGGTTGTGGCACCTGGTCGGGCTTTCAGTGAACTTCCGCTTGGTCAGGATCGTTGTCCAGGTTGGTCCGGCGCGCTTGGGGCCGGGCGGGGCATCGACGCACATTTCGATGGTGCGCGACCCTGTCAGCCTGAAGGTGAGGTTGTGCCATGACAGGGCCGCCGCTTCGGTTTTGTGTCCATGGCCACCAAAGACATTCTTGCGCCGGATATTGGCATTGCTTTCCAGCCAGAACTCATAGCGCTTGACCTTGTTCTCGTCGTTGTAGACGTGCTCGCAATAGCGGGTGGCCGATACGTTGCCGCCCTCATTGGCCGGATTGGTGTTGGCCGGAGAAGGCTCGTCCTCCGTGCCGTCCTTGGTTCCGGCCTTGCCGGGCGGTTTGGCCGACTCCTGCCCCTCGTCCGCACCCTGATCCGACTGGCTGGTGCCGTCCTGGCTGTCGTTGCCGTCATCGCCATCCTGCGAGGTCGATCCGTCAGGGCCGATCTTGCCCAGCTTGATCTCGGCATCTTGCAAATTGATGTTCAGCAGATCCTCGAGGCTGATGTCAAAGATCGACAGCAGCATGTCGATGATGACTTGCGGATCAAACAGATCGGCATGCGCCACGGTGATCCCTGCCTCGACGAACAGCGCCTTGATGTCGGCACGCGCGCGCCTGAGATCAAGGTCGATGCCCACGCCGCCCGGGCTCCAGCCGAAGAGATCCAGATCCATGTCCCCCTTGAGGTGCGGGTTGGAAAAATCCAGCGGGCTGGACAGGCTCAGCTTCCCCGTAGCGATCAGCATATGGGTTTCTGACGTGTAATCGATGCGCCCGGTTGTTCCGACCGGCAGCACCATTTTCAGCTCGTCGCGGGACAGCTTGACCCTCAGAATCGACAGTTCGGTCTGTGACACAAAGGTCGGCGGAGACTCTTTGCCCTTGAGCGACGCATCGCCTTTCGCGGACACCAGCGCCTCGATCTGGGGCACGGTGCCGGCTTCGAAATCAAAGGACAGGTCCTGCAGCGCCACGACCCCGCGCGAATACATCAGCGGGAACGAGTCGAGCACGATCAGGTCACCGTCCATCCGAAACTCGAGCTTGTCGATGTTGCGCAGATCAAGATTGGCCTCGATCTTGGCAAGCTTGGCGACGGCGGCATTGAACGCGGTGATGTCGGTGTCCAGCTCGATCCCGGACTTGCCGCCATTCTCGCCGGTGTGGAACCTGACACCAATCGACGACAGGGACACGACCCCAGTTTCCACCGGAAACGGAATCGAGCCGCCGATCATTGGCCCAAGGCGCAGGCCCGACTGGCTGAGCATCAGGTTTTCGGCGGCGACGCTGAACAGTCCGGTGATCTCGACTTCGACGTCAAAGAACAGGGCATAGCGGCTGGGCTGCCCCGGCACCCGGCCAAACAGGATGTTTTCCACCCTTAGCGGCCCGAAACCCAGACCATCCTGGAGCGGGCCAAACGAGTTCAACACCCCGTTCAGCGCCCCGGTGTCGTCGATGGCGACATCCACCGCGCCCGTGTCCAGATTGACCACGATGTCGGTGGGCGCGGTCACATCCTCGAACACCGTCAGGTCTCCGCTAACGGTTATCGTCTTGGTCTCCGCCATTGCGACCGTGATACTGCCTTGGTCCTTGCGCACGAACCGGCCGACAAAGGGCAATTCCATCTCCTTTGGCAGAGCCGCCTCAAGCAGCTGCACCGCTTCTTGCGTCATCGCCTTTTGCAGCGCGGCCCTCAAGTTGGCCTCGTTGGGATGCGCAAGATCCACGCGTGGCAGGGTCACGTCGCCCAGATAGGGAATATCCGTCAGGACTAGGTTGCCAAACGCGGCAATGCCCCCGCCCTGCCTGCGTTCGATCGAGATTTCGCGAATCTGCGCATGGCCCCCGATCATCGCATTGACCTGTTTAATCGCGGCGGCCTCGACAATCGCGTTCAGCGCCCCGATGTCCGCGGCAGAGCGTGCGGCACTCAGGTTCAGCGTCTGCGATGCAACGTCGAACTCCAGCCCCCGCGCTAGCTGCCCCGGCGCCCCAGAATAGGTCATCTCGACGGGCAGAACCGGATCATCCAGCCGATCGGGCGCAGCCAGAGACAGGGTCAGCTTTTCCGCGCCGATGTGAAACGTCGATGTGAAATCGGCGCCGACCATCTCCAGCGCCTGCCGGGCGGCACATTCCGTCGCTGCGTCCAGCGCGGCCTGGGTGGCCTGACCTATCTGTGCGGCGAAAAGGTCTTCCAGCTTGCTGGCCCCATTCAGGTCAAGGACCAGCGTCAGCGGGATCGGGCAATCCAGACCCGAGTCGATGCTGCCGCGCGCCTCGAGTTGAAAATTGTTGCTGTCCTGCGCGCCGCGTTTCAAATACACCGACACATCGCGCAGGGTCTCCTGCCCTGCCCAGAACGGCGCAAGCACCTCGTCTAGCCGGGTGTTGAACAGATCCAGACTGGCCTGCGTCGCGTCGCCCAACAGGTCCGATCCTCGCAGGGCCAGGGATTGGCCTGTCCAGACCAGATCAAAGCGCGGCTTCAGGGTTGCGACCGGTCCGCCCGCATCGCCAAGCGACAGCGTAAAACCGGCATGAACCGAAAGCTCCAGCCCCTCGCCCGGTGTCGCGTCCTGCACCTCACAGCTTGTGCTTTGCCCCAGCCTGACGCAAATCGCATCGGGGTCGGGTTGCAGAGCAAGCGTGTTGCCGTTGCCCAGATCCATTTCAAAGGAGAACCCCGCCAGCGCCGATCCAAGCTTTTCTCTGGCCCCGGCTTCGAATGTTCTGGTGACGCTGTCCTGATAGGCCGCCAAAAGGCGGGCGGGAAAGTCGCTGATCGAAACCCCGTCATCCCAAAGCGTGATCTCGAACGGCTGCAGATCCACGCCAAACACCCTTGGGCTTGACTCCAGCACCAGCGCAAACCCTGAGACCGGATCATCCTCTTTCAGCCTGGCCGAAATCCGGTGCGTGCCGCTGTCAAACAATTCGGGCACGCCCAGTGATTGCAGCGCGCTTGCGGTTTGCTGCGTGCTGGCAAGAACCGAGTTGGCGCCGTCGCGCTGCAAGACATAAATCCCGCCGTCATCCCGCCGGGCCAGCCCCTCGATCGTGATGCCAAAGGGAATGTTCACAACAGACGGCAAGGCCTCGGAAAAATCCACCGAGGCAGGTTCATGCTCTTGTTTCTCGGCCGCCGCGCCCAGCTTGTCGCGCGGCACCGGCATCTGCAGAACCAGATCAGCGCGCCGAACCTCGACCGTGTCGCCATTTGCATCGGTCACGGACCCTGCCGAGGTTGATTCCAACACAAATTTGGGGGTCACGACCCGTTCAGTCGCAAGAACCGAAGGGTCGCCGCCCGTATCCGCCAGAGGCATAACCGGATAGGGCAAGGGCACCTGCCTCTTGTCGCTACGGTTTTTGAAATAGGCTTCGACCTCGTCGCGTGACTTGCGCAGCCGTTCGAGCCGGGTGGGCATCGACATGCGCTCGATCAGCTGCTGCATGTCTTGTGACAGGACGTCGTCCGGGCCCGGCTTGTCGATATCGACCTCGGCCGACATGGCCCTGCCATCCAGATACTCCAACAGCTTTGAGGGCAAGACATCCTCGTCAAAGCCAAGCGCCTTGGGAACCCCCTTGCCCTCTTCCTTGGCAAGAAGCGTCAGCTTGGCCCGCCAGCGCGCGGTATCATCGGCCAGCGCAATCGTCTGCCTTGCAAGCTGAACCGCCGTGTCCTTCGGATCAGGACGACAATTCTCCGGATCCTTGCACGTCTTTAGGTGATGATAGACAAGATGCAGCCATAGGCGCCGGGCGTTTGAGCGGAACAACACGGCCTCGGGGCCGGTAAAGGCGACAAAGGCGTTCTTGCGGTTGCGCATCGGAATTTGCACCCCGCTTGTCCCGCCCCCCAGCGGCCGTGCCATGCCCTGCACCAGGGCCTGCGCTGCCAGAAAACGGGCTTCGATGCCCTCGCAGATTTCCTTGTCGGCGTCGCCGCCCTCGCCCAGCAGTGGTGGCGCGGTTGTTGCTCCGCCGACAAGGATATCGAAGAGGTCGGGCAAGGTGCGCCAATGCTCGCCGCGAGGGTCCGCCAGCGCCCCAAAAACCATCTTGGTGTCAACCGGTTTAAGTGCCACGGCCTTGATCCCGTCCCCGACCGATTTACAACGATAGATCTTGTGGCTCGCCGACGTCGTCATCAAAACCTCGAGGGTCTTGGCCAGGGCATCTTGGGTATGGATAAAGTCGCTGACGCGGGCCTTGTCCAACTCGTTCAGTTCGGTCGACACCATCAACTGGCTGTCACGCGGGGCCTGTTTCATGCGCTTCAGCATGATCAGCTCGACCAGCTGCGCCAGAGGCGCAACCTGCGGCGGCAGCTCTTCGGTGTGATGGAACCTTAGCGGAACCTTCGATTTACGCGCTTTTTCAGCCTCAGCCAGCCTGGCCACCGCGTTCCTGCAATTGTTACGATCAAATTCCTCGAGGCCGGGATCCTCGCAAAGCAGACTCAACCGTGTCGGATCCTGCATCGCATGCACGAACAGCATGTAGGCCGACCCAAGGGTCACCCGATGCCAGTAATTGTCAAAGGTGCTTTCCATGATCGGCCTGGGCGTTGCCGTTCCGGGTTTCGGGCCAAGATAGTGCTCATACAGCTTGAAACGCGAAGATTTCGACGCCTGCGCCACCGCGTTGTAAACCACGCGGTCAATCCAGGGCGCCTGATGCGGCTGTCCTGCACTTTCCAATGCGGTGCCGACTCGGGCGATGCCATCCAGCCGGTCAATCAGGGCAAAATAGCCCGGCTCCTGCCGCCGGGCCGGAAGCTCGTTTTCTATCAGGCCCTGCTCGAACAGAACCATGCGCAGATCGAACCAGAACCCGTGGTTCAACTGGTTTCCCACCGGACGATTGATCGGGTCGGGCACCCCCAAACCTGCCGCCTTCCCGTCGTGACCGTCAAGGGCGCGATAGACATTGCGCAGCATCTGCCGGTTGTTGACGTAGAGAAGCAGGTTCAACTCGCGCAGAAAGGCCCGCGCCGTCTTGTCCGGCACCCCGACATCGCCAAAGTTGATCTCGCGGTGGCTGTCGGTTAGCCAGTAGGCGCCTACATAGCGCAGGGTTTCCCCGGTCACTCCGGCAACTCCGGCGGCCAGTGAAAACGGCCCCGTTATCCCGTTTTCCTTGACAAGACCCAACAGGGTCTCGTTCAGGAAGAACTCGGCCATTGTGCCGGTAAAGCGATAGATCTCGACAACATCGGCCAGGCCAATCGCAAGGCTGCGGGTGACATGCGACGTGGCATCGAAAAAGATGATCTCTTTTTTGCCCCGTCCCTCAATCCGGTCGGTCATCTCGCCGATCAGCCTGCTGGCACGGTCATAGTAGCGCGAGCGCAGCACAGCGTTGGCCAGCCCGAGGTTTTCGCCATGCACGATCTCGCGCCGCATGGTGCAATCGACGGCCCACAGCCCGGCGGGATCAAAAACGCCGCCCATCGCCAGCTCGATCAGGTCGGGCCGACTGCGCATCACGTCGATCACCGCCTCGTCGGTCAGCGTGCCGTTGTCTCGCATCTCGGCAAAGGCCATGCCCCACACGGTCCACGACGCCAGATGCGCCCGCCAGTTCACCTCCTGACCCCGGCCCGTTATGGCCTCGGGATAAACAGGCCGACACCCGGTCAGGTCATCGCGCTTGAACCCTTCCCCGGCAAACAGCCGCGCCAGATCCAGCGTATAGGTCAGGGGCGACGCGCTCTCGAACTGGGTCTGGACAGACTCCAGACCATAAGCGGCCGCGACCAGCGGGGCGATCACCGCGGCGGGCGTGCACTTGCGCCCCTCTTCCGCCTTGCAGCCGATGCTTGCCGCCGATCCTTTCGGCAATTCCAGACCGGCTCGCGCGTTCAGCACATCAAACAGGGCCTGCCCGTTCAACGGCATCCGCAACTCGACAAGGCTCGGCGTCTGCCAGTTATCATCGTCAGAAAAGCCGCGCCCAAGCACCTCACGATAGGGATCGCCCACATCCGGCGGCGTCAAGAGCATGGCGGTCGACAGGCCGGTCGAAAGGCCGTTGGTCGCTGACCAGATCATTGACGTCAGTTCCAACGCCTCCGGACTGGGCGCGGTCGCCGGGATCAGCCCCAAATGCACCAACCGCGTCTGGCGACCGTCCGGAAAGACAATCGTCGCTGTGCTCCAGTTAGACCCGGCCTTGATCACCAGCATGCCTGGAAACCGCCTGAGATGTTTGGGCAGGTTTGCAATGACCTTCGTGAACCGGCCCCTGTCCTCCAGTTCAATGAACTGCCCAACAACCGCCGCCGCATCGACCTGATCGACTGCGTCCTTTTCCGCCGCCTTCAACTGGACCACCAGGTGTGCCAACCCCTTTTCGGCACCTGTCACAAGACCAAAGACAGCAAGCAAAACAATCTGAAGAATGCGCATCACAAAAATCGCTTTCGGTTTCTCAGCAGCTGAATCCTGCTGTTGTCGCAAGCCGTGCCGCAAACACGCCACGCCCCTGAAAACGTCAAATTTGAACCTTGAGTGTATCAAATTTTTCAAGAAGCAACCGAAAGGTCAATGAACTTGTCTTAGCCCGGCCCCTGCCCCCGTGCCGGAACAACGCGCCATCCACGCGCTTGAAAAAGGCGAGTACTGGCCTTCGATGGCCGCAATTGCACAGAAATCAAGGCTCTGGGATGCCCGGTCCGCGAGCCGGATTGTCTCCCGGCTCGAAACCGAGGAATACGTCACGCAAATCCTCGGGGCAGGCCGCGGCAAAGCCTCTCTGTATCGGATGAACCTGGCCCCGGACATCCGGTTTTCGGAAACCGAGTTTGACGACCCGGGTGCCCAGACACGGAACACCCGGACTATTCAGCCGCAAACCCGGAAAGAACACTCCTCCGGAAAGAGAAAGAAATATCAATCAACCTTCAAAGACTCTTGCCGGTGATGTTAATGAGGCCGCATTTCTGGAGTTTTGGAACGCTGCCCTGCGGAAGGCAGCGAAAACAAAGGCCAGATCTTAATTCAAGCGCATATTGAAACAGGCGCCCGCCGCCCTGCTCATTCACGCAATCAAGACCTTTGCGGAACTGCAAAAAGACGCAGACCCACGCTACATTCCCTGTCTGGTTCATCGAAGCCATTAGGGAGCGAAGATGAACAAGAAATCCGGAACGTCGAAAAGCGGATTCGAAAAGCAGACAATGGTGCAGCCGCAGCGAATTCACACTTTGTCCGCCCCCCTTCCATTCGATGATGGTTGGCGGCTGCACTCGCGGCGAAGGTCCGCTCTTCCTCGTGCGGCTGCGGCATTGATCGCTCGTCATGCACCAGATCCGCCGACTTTGCAAAGGTCGCTATCTGCGCAAAGGTGCCGTTAGCTGTGTGCTATCATGGGTTTAGATGATTGCGGAGAGGGTAGGTAGGATACGGCGGTTGCCCGCTCCCGCAACCAAAATTACAACACGGATATTAGATGCATGCAGCTGCCTTTAGGGGCAGCTTGTTTGTTTGTGGCGGGGGCCTTGGAAGCGGGGCTTTCTGCGGGTCGGACCGGTAACCTGAGTGAAATCCGCTCTACTGAACGCGTTCAGTGTTATGCTATGTAAAGACCTACCTGAAGGGCGTCTAGCAAACCGCGCACATCGGCCTCACTCAGGATCAGCGGCGGCGAAAGAATGACATTTGCGCCCGAAACCCGAACCAGGGCACCGGCCTCATAGCAGGCCTCCTGGACGGCCAAGGCCCTGCGCCCGTCAAGTGGCGCTCGTGTCTGGCGATCACTCACCAGTTCAATGGCCGTCATCAACCCATGCCCGCCACGCACATCTCCGACAATCTCGTAACGCTCCTTCAGCGCCAGACAGCCCTCGTAGAGCTGGGTGCCGCGGGCAGCAGCGGTCTCCGTCACCTTCAGCCGCTGCATTTCCGCCAGGCAGGCCAGCGCTGCGGCGGCGCCGACCGGATGGCCGGAATAGGTGTAGCCGTGGCCGATCTTGGCGTCCGGGTTATCCTCGAACACCTCGATCATCCGATCCCCCAGCATAACCGCGCCAAAGGGGAAGAACCCGTTGGTGATGGCCTTCGCGGTGCACATCATGTCGGGCTGAATGCCCCAGAGCCGGGCGCCGGACCAGGCGCCGGTGCGGCCATAGGCGGTGATCACCTCATCGGTGATCAGCAGGATACCATGGCGATTGCAGATCTCCTGAACCATCGGGGCAAATGACTTATGGGGCGGGATGACGCCTCCGGCGCCCAGAATGGGCTCCATGATCATCGCAGCGATCGTATTGGCCCCCTGAAACGCGATTTCATCTTCCAAAGCCGCGACGCAGAGCTGGGCAAGACGCTCGGGGTCGCTCTCATTGAATGGGTTGCGATATGTATAGGGCGCGGGAATATGAAAACAGCCCGGCAGCAATGGTTCATAGGCCGTACGGAAATTGGCGTTTCCGTTGACCGAGGCCCCGCCGATATGGGTGCCGTGATAGCCTTTCTTGAGGCTGAGGAACTTGGTGCGGCCCGCATCGCCGCGCAGTTTGTGATATTGCCGTGCCAGCCGCAGCGCGGTCTCGACGGAATCGGAACCGCCGGAGGTGAAAAAGGCCCGGCTCAGCCCGTCAGGGGCAAAGAACCGGCTCAGCTCATAGGACAGCTCGATCACCGCATCGTTGGAGGTGCCGCGAAAGGTCGAATAATAGGGCAGTTTATCCAGCTGCGCGGCCATGGCGTCCTTTACCGGCTGGCAGGAATAGCCCAGGTTCACATTCCACAGACCGCCCACCCCATCAATGACCCGATGACCGTCGATATCCGTGATCGACACGCCTTCGGCCTCGGTGATGATCTTCGGGGGCTGGTTGATGCTGTCCTGCGGCGAGGTCATCGGATGCCACATCAGCCGACCGTTCTGTTCCTTGAGAAAGTTAGAATCTTTCATGATGCGATATCCGATACATGTATGTGTGACGGGGACGGCTCTAGCGCGGTTGCCCAGGCAGCCTGCACCGCTGCGGGAACCGCGCCGCCCCAATTGCGGGTGATCTCGCGGCTGGCGGATGTGAGTTCTGTCTTGATCAGCCGCTGCTGTTCCGGTGTGACCCGTGCGGCCACGCTGGCCACCGATACCGCTCCGACAAACAGCCCGGTCTGATCGTAGAGGGGCGCCGACAGGCTATGGATCTCCGCTTCGAAACTCCGGTCTGAGCAGGCAAATCCGCTGGTGCGTGCCGCCGCGACCAATTCGTGCAGCGCCTCAGCTGTTGTTGCGGTATGGGGCGTGAACCGATCCAGCCGGGCGAGGGCAGAGGTCATCAGGGCCTCCGGGCCAAAGGCCAGCGCACATAGCCCCGACGCCGTCGCATGAAGCGGAAAGGTCGTGATGTCGATAATCGCCCGCGTGCCGTGCCGGGGGGATTCGCAGGACGCCAGCGCGTAGAGCGTCGTTCCTGAGAGCACTGACACATGCGCGGTCTCGCCGGTGACCTCGGCCAGCTGCGACAGCGCCAGCTGAGCGCCCATCTCACGGGGGACGGTGGCCTCCCGCACCTGCGCCAGCTGCAGGATAGCAGGCCCCAGGCGATAGTGTTTCGTCACTGGATTCTGTTCGACAAATCCAGCGGTTTCAAGGGCCTGGAGGTGGCGGTAGGTGGTCGCCTTGTCCCGTCCCGCGATCCGGCACAGTTGCGACAGCCCGATCTCAGGCCGGTCGGTAGAGAAGTGCGACAAGAGCGCCAGCGTTTTGGTTGCAGAGGACATGCCTTCGGTCACCCTTCAAGCGAATTCAGAAAAAATTTGACACATGATGTTTAGCAAGGCAACCTTTTTTACGTAACGTCGGTTCGATATATGAACCGATGACAGGGAGGGAAACATGTCAAAGTTCAAGATTTCTGCCACTGCGCTTACCTTGGCCATGATGGCTGCTGCCGGTGCGGCATATGCCGAATACCCGGAGAAACCCGTTGAATTTGTGGTGCCATGGCCGCCCGGCGACCTGGAGGACGTCCTGACCCGTATGATCGCGGAGGATTTCTCGGCCGCCTATGATGTGCCCACTGCGGTTGTGAACAAACCCGGTGGTGGCGGCGGCCCGTTTCCCGGTGCGGTCGAGGTCGCCACTGCGCCTGCTGACGGCTATACCGTCGGATCCTTCATCATCGCCATTCCCGTGGTCGGCCCGCAGATCGGCATCCCGGAGCTGAGCCCGGATCCATTTGTACCGCTGGGCAATTTCCTGACCTACCCTTTCGTAATCGCTGCCGGGGCGAATGCGCCCTATGATGATATGGCCGGGCTGGCCGCCCATGCGGCGGAAAACGATGTGGTGCTCGGCCATTTTGGCGCTCCTCTGGTGCCGACGCAGGTCACATTGGGTCTGGCCAAGGAGATGGGGTTCTCCTACGCCTCCGACGCTGCCTTTGACGCCCTGGACTGCAACACGCTGGCCTCCGGGGATGTGGATGTGATCAACACCACGCTTCAGCTGATCCTGCCTTGCCTAGACAGTGTAAAGGTGCTTGCCTCCATCGGCGCCGAGCGGATCCCGCTGACACCGGATGCGCCCACCGTCGCAGAGCTGGCGCCGGATCTGAATGTCTCGCTGTGGAATGGGCTCTTTGTGCACAAGGACACGCCGCAGGACGTGCGCGATAAGATCATCGCTGTCGCGGAGCAGACGGTGATGTCGGAGCGCGCCCAGGCGCTGGCCGCAGAAACCGGTGCGGCGGTCTATTGGCAGCCCGCCGCTGAGGTGGCCACTCAGATCAAGGCCGATATCGAGACCATGGCCCGGATCGACGGTATGTTGAGCAACTAACGGATCTCGCAGGCTCGGCGGCGTCGATCGCCGGGCCTGCGCAGCTCTAGCAAGGGGGCGACCAATGTCGCGGGTCAAAACGCTTCAAGCCTTGTTCAAACGCTACCGAAGACCGGGGGATATCGTCTTTGCCTGGATTGTGCTGGTCGGTGCTCTCCTGCTCCTGTCGCAAATCTTCGAGCAGACCGTCTGGCGTAAAGGCAGCGCGCTTTTTGCTCAACCTCGGTTCTGGCCAGCGGTGTCTCTTGGTGGCATGGCTGCTTTTGCCGCATTTCACCTGCTTGGCTCGGTGCTATCCGAACGGATCGAAGGACGCTGGCAGGAGGTCCTGCTCTGGATCGCCTCGCTGGAATATGCAGGGTGGTTCATCGCCTACGCAGCCGCGGTTCCCTATGCGGGCTACCTGCCGGCCACGGTGATATGCGCGGTCGCTCTGGCGCTGAGGGTGGGCTACCGGCGCCCCGCAACACTGGCGGTCGCGGCGCTTTCGGCGCTGCTGATCGTGGTGCTGTTCAAGACCTTGCTGAAGGTGAATCTGCCCGCAGGCCTCGCCTATGACTCCTTGCCCGACGGGCTACGCCAAATCATGCTGACCTATTTCTGATCGGGGCAACCAATGGAAAATCTCCTCGCCGGGGCCGAGATGCTGGCCCGCTGGGATGTGATCGTCGCGCTGTTGATCGGGTCAATCGGCGGCGTGATCATCGGGGCCATTCCGGGCGTCGGACCCGCAGTGGCGATCGCCATCCTGCTGCCGGCGACCTTTGCCTTCGAGCCTATCGTGGGATTGACGATGCTATTGGGGATCTACGGATCCTCGATGTATGGCGGGGCCATCCCTGCGGTCCTGATCAATACGCCGGGCACGGCGGTGAATGCGCTCACATCATATGACGGCTATCCGATGACGAAACAGGGGCAGGCCCATAGGGCGCTGTCGCTGGCCTATAGCGCGTCGTTCTGGGGGGGGATATTCGGCATCCTCTGCCTGATCCTGCTGTCACCGGTCCTGGCTCTCGTGGCTCCGATGTTCGGCTCCAGAGAGATCTTTCTTGCTGCACTTTTGGGGATCATCCTGGTCATCCTTGCCCACCGGGGCCAGATCTTTGCCGCCGGCGTTCTGGCGATGTTCGGCATCTTTCTACAGACCGTCGGCCTCGATGCGGTGACCTACACCCAGCGCTATACCTTCGGCCTCACCTTTCTCAGCTCCGGCGTGAACCTGATTGTTGTCGTGCTTGGCCTCTTTGCGCTGAGCCAGGCGTTTTTCCTGCTCACCGCCCACGACAGCCAGCCGGATGCAAAGCCGGTATCAGGGCGGATGGGGGCCGGCATCAGGGAGCTGATGCAGCACAAGCGGGTAGCAACCGTCGCCTCCGCCTGTGGCGTGATCCTGGGCATGATCCCCGGCACCGGCGAGTTCACCGCCCAATTCATGAGCTACACCTACGCCCAGAAAACCTCCAAGACGCCGGAGCTGTTTGGCAAGGGATCCCCCGAAGGTCTGATCGCCTCGGAGGCTGCCAATAACGCGGTTCCGGCCGCGGCGATGATCCCGCTTCTCGCGCTCGGCATCCCGGGTGAAGCGCTGACGGCAATGATGCTGTCGGTGTTCTATGTTCATAACGTCATCCCCGGCCCACAGCTGTTTCAGAACAATATCGACCTGGTCTATGGTCTCTATCTGGCGCTGATCCTGCTCAATGTGATCGTGCTCGCCTTCCTGATGGTCTCCACCAATCTGCTGACCCGGATCATTCGCATCCCAACCCGGTTTCTGGGGGTGATGATCCTTTTGCTGTCCTTTGTCGGCGTCTATTCGCTGCGAAATTCCCTGACGGACTGCATGATTTCGGCAGGGTTCGGGGTGTTTGGCCTGATCCTGAAACGTCTGAACCTGCCGATTGTCCCGATCATCCTGGGCATGGTTCTGGGCGGCATCATGGAGGTGAAACTGCGTTCGGCCCTGCCGCGCCTCAAGACGCCGCTGGATATGATCGACCGCCCGATTTCCTTTCTCCTCTTCATTCTGATCCTGATCGTTCTGGCCCTGCACCTGCGCGCGCTGATGCGTGAATGGCAGGCGCATCAGCCCGACGAAGACCACGATCTGCACGACAGTCAAACAAGGTAGCCCCATGGACCAAAGCACGATCGACGCCCTTCGGTCACAACCGGTGCAGCCGGTTTCACATCTCATCGACGGTCGGCAGGTTGCGGCCTCTGATGGGGCGACGCTGGATGTGCTGTCGCCGATCGACGGGTGCGTGCTGACCCGGATCGCGCGGGGAACTGCGGCGGATATGGAGGCGGCCATCGCCTCCGCCCGCGCCGCCTTCGAGGATCGCCGCTGGGCCGGGCAGCCGCCCGCCGCCCGCAAGAAGGTTCTGACGAAATGGGCCGAACTGATCGAGGCGCACGCGCTTGAGCTCGCCGTGCTGGGCGTGCGCGACAATGGCACCGAAATCAATATGGCGCTCAAGGCCGAACCGGGATCAGCCGCCGCCACGATCCGCTACTACGCCGAGGCACTGGACAAGCTCTATGGCGAAATCGCGCCCACGGCGGGTGATGTGCTGGGCCTGATCCACAAGGATCCCGTCGGTGTGGTCGGCGCGATAATTCCGTGGAATTTTCCGCTGATGATCGGGGCTTGGAAACTGGGCCCGGCGCTTGCGATGGGAAATTCCGTGGTGCTGAAACCCGCTGAAACCGCCTCTCTCTCGCTGATGCGGGTGGCGGAACTGGCGCTTGAGGCGGGCCTGCCACCCGGCGTCCTGAACGTGATCACCGGCGAAGGCGCGGTGGTCGGCGAAACCCTCGGCCTTTCGATGGACGTCGACGTTCTGGTGTTCACCGGGTCGGGACGGACCGGGCGTCGGTTGCTGGATTATTCCGCCCGTTCAAACATGAAACGTGTCTATCTGGAGCTGGGCGGCAAATCTCCCAATATCGTCTTCGCCGATGCGCCGGATCTGGCAGAGGCCGCGAAGGTGACCGCCGCAGGTATCTTCCGCAACTCGGGTCAGGTCTGCGTCGCAGGCTCCCGCCTGCTGGTCGAGGCCTCGATCCACGACAGATTTGTGCAGGAGGTCGTGCGGGCAGCGGAGGCGATGCAGGTTGGCGACCCGCTTCGGCTGGAGACCCAGATCGGAGCGATCAATTCCGAAGCACAGCTGAAGCAGAACCTGACCTTCGTCGCCACCGCCCAGCAGGAAGGCGGGCAGATCGTCACCGGCGGGCAGCGTATTTTGTCGGAAACCGGCGGCTATTACATGGCGCCGACCATCGTCACTGATGTCACGCCAGCGGCGACATTGGCACAGCAGGAGGTGTTTGGCCCAGTGCTTGCCGTGACCCCCTTCAAGACCGAGGACGACGCCGTGCGGATCGCCAATTCCACGGTCTACGGTCTCGCCGGTGCGGTGTGGACATCCGGGCTCAGCCGCGCCCATCGCATGGTGCAGCGTGTCCGAACCGGGGTGATGCATGTCAACACCTATGGCGGCGCGGATGGCACCGTCCCGCTTGGCGGGGTCGGGCAGTCCGGGAACGGGTCTGACAAATCGCTTCATGCCATCGAAAAATACATCAACCTGAAAACCGCATGGATCAAACTATGAAAGGTGGGGCAATGACCGAGAAAACCATTCTGGTGGTTGGCACCTATGACACCAAGGACGATGAGCTTGGTTTTCTGGCGAGCGTGATCGGCGATCAGGGGGGCAGGGTCCTGACCATGGATGTCTCGGTTCTGGGCGACCCATCGACGCCGACCGACTATTCCAAACACGACGTCGCCGAGGCCGGTGGCAGCTCGATCCGGGCGGCCATCGACAGCGGGGATGAAAACACCGCCATGCAGATCATGGCGCATGGTGCCAGCTTGCTGACGGCGCGGCTGCACCGGATGGCGGCTTTTGACGGGGTGATCGTCCTTGGCGGCACGATGGGCACCGATCTGGCGCTTGATGTCTGTTCGGCCTTGCCGCTTGGGGTGCCGAAATACATTGTCTCAACCGTTTCCTTCTCGCCGCTGATCCCGGCCGAAAGACTGGCGGCCGACACCCAGATGATCCTCTGGGCTGGTGGGCTTTACGGGCTGAATTCCGTCTGCAAGGCCTCGCTCAGCCAGGCCGCAGGCGCCGTTCTGGGCGCCGCGAGGGCAGCGCAGATTCCGGACCCGGATAAACCGCTGATCGGTATCATGTCCCTTGGCACATCGGCGCTGAAATACGTCATTCCGCTGAAACCGGCACTTGAGGCACGTGGATTTGAGGTTGCGGTCTTTCACGCCACCGGAATGGGAGGGCGCGCCTTTGAAAGCCTCGCAGAGCAGGGCGCCTTTGCCTGCGTGTTTGACTTCTGCACCCAGGAGCTTGGCAACCATATCCACGGATCGTCGATTTCCGCCGGTGCGGATCGCCTTACCAATGCCGGCGCCAGGGGGACGCCGCAGATTGTCGCCCCCGGCTGCTATGATCTGGTTGATGTGGTCGGCTGGCAGCCAATCGCCGAGAAATGGTCGGACCATCCGAAACATGCGCACAACCGGCTGCTGACCTCGATTGTCCTCAACACCGAGGAACGGCGCCAGGTCGCCCGCGCCCATTCGAAACAGCTGGCTGACGCCGGCGGTCCTGTGGCGATGATCCTGCCGGAGCGTGGACTCGGCGAATGGGACCGCGAAGGCGCCGACCTGCACGACAGCGCGGGGCTGGCGGCGTTTCTGGCGGAGCTTGAGGCGACATTGCCCGCGCATGTCTCCGTGCACCGCCTCGACAGCCATATCAACGACCGTGCCTTCGCCGATAAGGCGCTGGAGATTTTCGACCGCTGGTGCGCCGACGGCATTGTTTCGCCGTAACGCCTGCCGCCCGGATCCTGCGCTTGACTCGCCGTGTGCTTTTTACTTAACTTGATAAGCAATAAGTCGCCAAGGTGCCCTGATGCCCCATTTCCAGATCGAATATTCCGCCAATCTAGAGGACGTGCTGGACATCTCTGCACTGTGCGAGGCGATCCGCGCAGAGGCGGCCGCGATCGACACCTTTCCCATTGCAGGGATCCGGGTGCGGGCGCTGCGCGTCGATCATGTGGCAATTGCCGATGGCAACCCGGACCATGGTTTCATCGACCTGTCCATCCGCCTGCGGGAGGGGCGCAGCGACACCGTAAAGCAAGACGCAACCGCCCGTATCTTTGCCGTGCTGCGCAACTTCGTGGCCCCGGCGATGGATCGCCATTCCATCGCCCTGTCAGCAGAGATGCGCGACATCAACGCAGCGCTTTCACCGAAATTCGGAAATATCCGTGATCATCTGGAGGACCCGGCATGAGCCAGCTCGACAGCCATATCCGCAAATTGGACAGCTATCTGGAGCGGTTCCGTGCCACCGGGATCCAGAACCGGATTGCCGGCGCCGATGTGGCCGGCGGAGCAGGGGTGTTTCAGACCATCTCGCCGGTGGACAAAAGCGTGATCTGCGATGTTGCCCAGGGCTCAGCCGCAGATATCGACGCCGCCGCCCGCGCCGCGCAGCAGGCCTTTGCAGATTGGCGCGACCTGTCGGCCTCTGAACGCAGGAAGATCCTCATTCGGATCGCCGAAGGCATCGAAGCCCGCGCCGAAGAAATCGCGCTCTGTGAATGCTGGGATACTGGCCAGGCCTATAAATTCATGTCCAAAGCGGCGCTGCGCGGAGCCGAGAATTTCCGGTATTTTGCCGATCAGGTTGTGCAGGCGCGCGATGGCCAGCATCTCAAATCCCCAACCCTGATGAATGTGACCACCCGTGTGCCTATCGGCCCGGTTGGGGTGATCACGCCGTGGAACACACCCTTCATGCTCTCGACCTGGAAAATTGCGCCGGCGCTAGCGGCGGGATGTACCGTCGTTCACAAACCCGCCGAAGCCTCACCGCTGACCGCGCGGCTGCTGGTCGAGATCGCCGAGGAGGCCGGACTGCCACCGGGTGTGCTGAACACTGTCAACGGGTTCGGCGATGAGGTGGGCAAGGCGCTGTGCGAACACCCGGCGATCCGGGCCATCGCCTTTGTCGGGGAATCGCGCACCGGCAGCCTGATCGTCAAACAGGGCGCCGATACGCTGAAGCGCAACCATCTTGAGCTGGGCGGCAAGAACCCCGTCATCGTGTTTGAGGATGCCGATCTTGAGCGCGCGCTCGATGCGGTGATCTTCATGATCTATTCGATCAATGGCGAACGCTGCACCTCCTCCTCCCGGCTTCTGGTCCAGGACAGCATCCGCGCCGACTTCGAAACCCGGCTGATCGAGCGCATCAACAATATCAGGGTTGGCCACCCCCTGGATCCCGCGACCGAGATCGGCCCGCTTGTCAGCGAGGAGCATTTCAACAAGGTCACTAGCTATTTCGGCATTGCCAAAGACGACGGCGCGACGATTGCCGCCGGCGGCGAGGTGCTGGGCAACGAGGGGTATTTCGTCCGCCCGACGCTGTTCACCGGTGCCCGCAACGATATGCGGATCGCGCAGGAGGAGATCTTTGGCCCGGTGCTGACCTCAATCCCCTTTGCGACCGAGGAGGAGGCGCTGGCGCTGGCCAATGACACCGCCTATGGGCTCACCGGATATCTCTGGACCAACGATCTGACGCGGGCGCTGCGCTTCACCGACAAGCTGGAAGCGGGCATGATCTGGGTGAACTCGGAGAATGTGCGCCATCTGCCCACGCCCTTTGGTGGCGTCAAGGCCTCCGGCATCGGTCGCGACGGCGGCGACTGGTCGTTTGAGTTCTACATGGAGCAAAAACACATCGGCTTTGCCACCGGCTCCCATAAGATCACCAAGCTAGGAGCGCTCTGATGCCTGTTCCCGCCCCAAATCTCTATCCCGATTTCAACACGATCCGGCTCAGCCACGTTTGCCTGAACGTCAAGGATCTGGCCGCCTCCAAGCGTTTCTACACCGAGATCCTCGGTCTTCAGGTCAGCGACGAGGACACACAGCGCGTCTACCTGCGCGCGATGGAGGAGCGCGGTCACCACTGCGTGATCCTGCAACAATCAGATCAGCCGGGCACGGTTGAGGTGATGGGGTTCAAGACCTTTGACGAGGAGGATCTGGACCGCGCCGACGCCTATTTCCGCAAGAAGGGACGGCCAACAGAATGGGTGCAGCGCCCGTATCAAAGGCGTACGCTGCTGACCTCGGACAATATGGGGATCCCGCTGGAATTCTACCACAAGATGGACCGGCTGGAGCCGATCCACCAGCAATATGCGCTCTATCGTGGTGTGAAACCTTTGCGGATCGATCATTTCAACTGCTTCAGTCATGATGTCGATGCCTCGGTCGCCTTCTACAGTGATTTCGGCTTTCGGGTGACGGAATATACCGAAGACGAAGACAGCAAGAAACTCTGGGCGGCCTGGCTGCATCGCAAAGGTGGCGTGCATGACATGGCCTTCACCAATGGCACCGGCCCGCGTATGCACCATGTGGCCTTCTGGGTGCCGAACCCGCTCAATATCATCGACCTGCTCGATTTGATGGCGACCACCGGCTATGTGACCAATATCGAACGCGGCCCCGGCCGACATGGCATTTCCAACGCCTTCTTCCTTTATATCCTCGATCCCGATGGCCACCGGATCGAAATCTACTGTTCCGATTATCAGACCGTCGATCCCGACCTTGAACCGATCAAATGGGATCTGAAGGATCCGCAGCGCCAGACGCTCTGGGGGGCGCCGGCCCCGGAAAGCTGGTTCAAACATGGCAGCCGTTTTGTCGGCGTCACGCCGAGGGAGTCGGAGTTACAAGCCAGCCCGATCATCGCGCCATGAAGTTTGCAAGTTACAGCGCCGCCGGGCAGGCTTTCTACGGGGCCGCAACCGATGACGGGATGATCGCGCTTAGCCCGGACTTCCCGCAATGGCCGACCCTGCTGGATGTGGTGCGCGCGGGCGGGCTGGATCAGCTGATGGTCGCGGTCGAGGGCAGATCCGTCACCCACACAGATGTGCAGTACGACATGGTGCTGCCCAATGCGCGGCGGATCCTCTGTGTCGGCGTCAACTTCCCGGATCGCAATGCCGAATACAAAGACGGCAGCGAGCAGCCGAAATACATGTCGCTGTTCCCCCGCTTTGCCAGTGGCTTCACTGGCCACAATCGCCCGCTCATCCGCCCCCCCGAAAGCCATATGCTCGATTATGAGGGCGAGGTGGCGATTGTCATCGGCAAAGGCGGGCGGCGCATCGCACCGGCCGACGCCTATGACCATATCGCCGCGCTCACCATCTGCAACGAAGGCACCATCCGCGACTGGGTGCGCCACGCGAAATTCAACGTCACCCAGGGCAAGAACTGGGACAACTCCGGTGCCATCGGCCCCTGGCTGGTGCCGTTCCGGGATCCGGCGCAGCTGGATCACGCGCGCATCATCACCCGTGTGAACGGAGAGGTCAGGCAGGACGATGTCCTGTCGCGCATGATGCACCCGATCCGGAGGGAGATCGAATATATCTCCACCTTCATGACGCTTGAGCCGGGCGATATTATCGTGACCGGAACCCCCACCGGGTCCGGCGCACGGCTGGATCCGCCGCAGTTCCTGAAACCCGGCGATGTGGTTGAGATCGAGGTTTCCGGCATCGGCACGCTGCGCAACACGATCGAGGACGAAGCCCCATGACACCGCAGGATCACGCGAGGGCCGCAGAGGATCTCCTGCGGGCGGAGGCAACGGGACAGCAGATCGGCCTGCTCAGCAGACGCTATCCGCAGATGGATATGGACGATTCCTATGCGATCCAGAAGGCGATCTGCGAAGCCAAGCTGGCGCAGGGGCACAACGTCGTCGGCTGGAAAATAGGCCTCACCTCCAAGGCGATGCAATACGCGCTGAACATCGACATACCCGACAGCGGTATCCTGTTTGACGACATGGTGTTTTCACATGGCACGACAGTTCCCGCCGGTCGTTTCATCCAGCCGCGGATCGAGGCGGAGATCGCCTTTGTCATGAAACGCGCCCTCAATGGCGGCGATATTACCCGTGCTGCGGTGCTTGCCGCCACCGACTATGTGGCACCCGCGCTCGAGATCCTCGACACGCGCATCGCGCGCAAGGACAGGGAAACCGGCCAAAGCCGCAACGTATTCGACACCATCAGCGACAATGCGGCTAACGCAGGTGTCGTACTGGGACCGCAGCGCCACGCGGTCGACGCCTTTGATCTGCGCTGGGTCGGGGCAATCACATCGCGCAATGGCGAGGTTGAGGAAACGGGGCTTGGTGCAGGCGTGCTTAATGATCCGGTCGAAAGCGTGGTCTGGCTGGCCCGCCGCATGGCGCAATATGGCCAGCGCATCGAACCCGGTCAGATCATCCTTTCCGGCAGCTTCATCCGCCCCGTCGAATGCCCCTCCGGCACTGCGATCAGGGCTGATTTCGGCCCCTTCGGCGCGGTGGAGATCACCTTCGCCTGAGACAACTTCACCTGTGCGATGCTTATGGCCCTGCGACGGCGCCGCTTGCGAGAATGGGCTTGTTGTTTTTCAGATGCCGCGCCACCAACCGGCGTTGCTGTCTGCCACTGGGGACATGGCAGGCCGTGCGGCATGCGGCCTGCGGCGCAAGCAGCTCGGGGAACAGCAGGGTGACCTCTTCATAGGCCTCCGGCGTCAGCGCCTTCAGCGCTTCGGCACCGGTAAACAGGCTCTCGGTCGGGGCACCCTCGGCAAAAATCACCTCATGCCTGTCGAACAACAGGTGGAAATACTCCACCGGCTCGCAGGTCTGCTCGATATCAATACCAGGCAGCTCGGTCAGCCGCACGGCGGCGACCAGCACATCGGCGTCGGCAAACATCCGTTCGCTGATCTTTGACGACACCAACATGCGATGCTGCCGAGACACCAGAAGATCGCGCATCGGCAGACCATGCCCCAGCGCCCCGGCGGTGATCCTGACCGGGCGCAGCTTGGGGTTGGCGCGCAGCGCATCCGCCGTCAGCGCGCGGCTCATCACCATACGCAGCGGCCGGTAGCTGCCATCAGCGACCAGCACGCGATCACCGACGGTCAGGGAGTCGACAGCCACCCGACCCCGTTGGGTTTCGATCAGGGTGCCGCGGACAAAACAGGTGATCTCGGAATAATTCCAGCCCGTGGTGTGGCTCTGGTAACTGCCAAGCGTCGCACCAACGGTGAATTCAGAACCCGGGCCGGGGACAAAATACCAGCTGCCGCCGGTGTTGAAGAAATAGAAGGTCTCGACATGGGGGGTGCCGCCGGTGTCGGTAAAGGAGACGTCAATGGCGTAAGGCTCCCCTACAGATCCGCCGAAGGCGCCCCCGTTGATGCTGATACTCTCGTTGCCGTCGGCACCGCCCTGATAGGCCCCGTCATCGTCATCCAGCGTCGCGGTATAGGATGTATTGTACTGGGCGTTGTAGCCAGCCGCGCTCCAATTGAAGGCTGTGACAGTATATTGTGGCATCTAGCTCTGCCCCTGCGATCCGCTATCGTCTTGCGACAGCGATTTGAACAGATGGCGCAGCCCTGCGGGATTGAGCTTGTACCGTATCGCCCCGGAGCCAAGCTCAGCCTCGGCCAACTGCCGCTCCGCCGCGTCCACCTCTGTGCCGCAGCGTGTTCTCAGATCGGAACAGAAGTCTTGGTTCTTGCGCGTCGCCATCACTCACCCGGCTCACTCTTTAATCATGGTTACCAATTACTTTAGGCGAGTGTGGCGTTTCGCCAAACAGTTTTTGCGCGACTCCACGCAGCGCCGCCGAAAAGGGGCCCGTAAATGCGCAGATCAGTGGCGATGTGATCGGTATCGCGGCGGCCGGCGCTGGCCTCAGCGCAGCGGCAGATGGCCCAGGTGGTCGTCGCCGCGTTCCCGCGCCAGTCTCATCTGTTTCTGCCGCTCGCGGAACCGGGCCTTGTCGGCCTCAGAGGTCTCATTGATACAGAGATGGCAGGACACCCCCTGCTCAAAGGCCGGATTGGATTTGTCCTCTGGCAGAATGGGCCTGCGGCAGCCGTTGCACAGCTCATGCGGACCTTCCAGCAACCCATGTCCGACGGACACCCGGCTGTCAAAGACGAAACATTCGCCGGTCCAGCTGCTGTCTTCCTGCGGCATCTCCTCAAGATAGCGCAGGATACCACCTTTCAGGTGATAGACATCCTCCACACCCTGACCAATCAGGAAGTTGGTGGATTTCTCGCAGCGGATGCCACCGGTGCAGAACATCGCAACACGCTTGTTGTGGAACCGGTCCTTGTTCTGTTCCCACCAGGCCGGAAATTCGCGGAAGCTCTCGGTCTTGGGGTCGATCGCGCCTTCGAAGGTACCGATGGCAACCTCGTAGTCATTGCGGGTGTCGATCACAACCACATCATCCGAGCGGATCAGATCGTTCCAGTCTTCCGGCTCCACGTAATGGCCGACGCGGGCACGCGGGTCGATGTCCGGCTGGCCCATAGTGACGATCTCTTTCTTCAGCCGCACCTTCATCTTGCCAAAGGGGGGCTTGTCGCTGGTAGCTTCCTTCCATTCAAGATCGCTGCAACCGGGCAGCGCCTTGATATGGGCCAGCACCGCATCAATCCCGGCGCGCGGGCCAGCAATGGTGCCGTTGATGCCTTCCTGCGCCAGCAGCAATGAGCCCCTGACCCCCTGCGCCTCGCAAAGGGCCAGAAGCGCCGGTTTCAGAGCGGCGGGATCGTCGAAACGGGTGAAGTGGTAGAGAGCGGCAATCGTATACATGGCGCCGCTCTACACCAAGCAGGCAAGGCGCTGCAAGGTCGTGGAATGCCGCATCGCCGCAGCTTTGTTGACGGGTGGGCGCAGGGGGCGTACCCCTGTCAGGCAAGACGTGGAGAACCCGATGACCAAAGCCCTGATCGTGATTGATGTTCAGCTGGATTTCTGCCCTGGCGGTGCCCTGGCGGTGCCGGACGGGGATCAGGTCGTGGCGCCAATCAATGCGATGATGCCTGACTACGACGCAGTGCTGATGACACAGGACTGGCACCCGGCCAACCACAGTTCCTTTGCTTCGCAACACCGCGACGCTGCCGCCTATGACAGCATCGACATGCCCTATGGCCCGCAGGTGCTCTGGCCCGATCACTGCGTGATCGACAGCGCCGGGGCGCAGTTCCACCCGGATCTGGACCTGCGTGGCGACCTGATTCTGCGCAAGGGTTACCGCCGTCATATCGACAGCTATTCGGCGTTCTTTGAAAACGACCAGAGCACGCCCACCGGATTGCACGGCTATCTGCAGGACCGCGGCATCCGCGATCTGACGCTGGTCGGGCTTGCCACCGATTTTTGTGTCGCATTTTCGGCACTGGATGCCGCCCGTTTAGGCTACGACGTGACAGTGGATTTGACAGCCTGCCGCGCGATTGATCTGGATGGCTCTCTGACAACCGCAGTGACGCATATGCAATCGGCAGGCGTGCGGCTGGTTGGTGCCTTTGGGTAAGTTATTAACGAATTGACGATATTCAGAGACTCGTCGTCATCAGGGACCTTGCAAAGAGATGCCGCAGGCCGATGCGCCCGACACTGGGCCGCTAGAAACCTATAGCAGGCGATACAGCCAACGCGGGCTGCTCAACCGCTATGCGGATGGGCGGTGCCGGTATTTTGCGTTCCGCCAGCTGATCATGGCAGGGCTGTCGGCGCTGATCGGTCTGCTGATATCGCCAATGGCTGGTCTCTTGGTCTTTGTGGTCGCGTTTCTCGGCGACCTGGTTGATACGCTCTACCTTATGCGGGCAACGCCGATTGCGGATAATGCCCCCTATAAGCGCGTGCTGGCCATCAGCAGCCTCACCGCTGGGGTGCAGGCGGTTTCCCTCTCCTTTCTGGCCTGTTCACCATCGTATTTCATCCACGCGGAAAACCACCTGCATCAGGCCCATGCCACGCCGCTGTTCACCGTCGGTATCCTGGTCGGGGCCGCCATCAATGCCACGGTGATCCTGCCCTATCAGATCTCTGCCGGTATCGTGCGGCTGGTGGTCTATGCGCTGACACCTCTGGTCAGCATCGCGATTGAAACCCTTGCCGATCACAGCACTGCCGTGATCGAGGTGCAGTCCTTTCAATTCGCCGGTCTGGGCGTGCTCTATGTCAGCGTCTTCTTCTTCGTCAGCTTTATCGCGGGTCGTTACCACCGCAGCCGGAAAAACACCCTGGCGATGGCCCTGCAACATAAGCAGCTGGCCAAGATCAACGCCAAGCTACAGGCCCAGCAGCTGCAATCCCAACAGCTTGCTCTGGTGGCCGAGAATGCCAACGACAGCGTCTTCCTCATGGATCAGGAGGGGCGGATCACATGGGTCAATGAGGCGTTCACCCGGATCACCGGCTACCGCTACGATGAGGCGATCGGCAGGATGCCGGGTGAGCTGCTGAACGGTGAAGACACCGATATGGCGGTGGTCAAGGCACTGGAGAAGGGGCGCGCCACCGGCAAACCGTTTCGGCTTGAGATCTGCAATCGTCGCAAGGATGGTCAGCGTCTGTGGCTGGAGACCAATCAGGTGCCGATGCTGCGCGACGACGGGACGGTGGAGACCATCATTGCCGTCGAACGTGATATCACCGCCTCCAAACAATACGAACAGCAGCTGAAGGATGCCCGCATCGCCGCGGAAGAGGGCGCGCGGGTGAAATCCGAATTCCTCGCCACCATGAGCCATGAGATCCGCACCCCGATGAACGGGGTTATCGGGATGGCGCAGATGCTGGAACGGACCAATCTGGATGACGAGCAAAAGCTCTATGCCGATACGATCCTCGGCTCGGCCCGCACCCTTTTGTCGCTGATCAACGATGTGCTTGATCTCTCGAAGATGGACGCGGGCGAGGTCATCCTGAGCGAGGTTGATTTTGATCTGCGCGCCTGTTTCCAGCAGACCTTGAAGCTGTTTGAACCGCAGGCGCAGGAGAAGGGCATCAGCCTTGATCTCGATATCGCGCCGGACGTGCCCCGGCTGATCAATGGCGACGACCGGCGCCTGCGCCAGGTCTTGCTGAATCTGGTCGGCAATGCGGTGAAATTCACCGAGACCGGCGGCGTTCGTGTCGCGGTGGCCACCACGCAGGCGGGCGACCGGCTGCGCCTGCGTTTCTCGGTCACCGATACAGGCATCGGCATCGCCAAGGACAAGCAGGATCAGATCTTTGAACGCTTCTCTCAGGCCGATGCGGCGATCACGCGGCGGTTTGGCGGCACCGGTCTTGGCCTCACCATATCGCGCCTCCTGTGCGAGGCGATGGGCGGTGAGATCGACGTGACCTCTGACCTTGGCAAAGGGGCCTGTTTTTCCGTCCACCTGCGCATGCAGCCTGCCACTGGCTCCGCCCTGTCCGACACCGACGGTATCACCCCGCAGGAAGAAGGCTGTTTGCAGGGGATGCGTATCCTCGTCGCTGAGGACAACAGGATCAACCGCCTCCTGGTTGAGAAATACCTTCAGGACGAACCGGTTACGCTGGAATTTGCCGTGGATGGCGCCGAGGCGGTCGAGAAAACGCCGGAGTTTGATCCCGATGTCATTCTGATGGATATGTCGATGCCGGTGATGAACGGGCTGGAGGCCACCCGCATGATCCGCGAGATGGAGATCCGCCAGCCTGTCATTGCGGCACTGACGGCCAATGCCTTTGATTCCGATCGCGAGGCCTGCCTGTCCGCCGGCATGGATGATTTCCTCAGCAAGCCGATCAACCGCGATGACCTGCTTGCGGTTCTGTGCAAACACAGCCTTCCTCAGGGTCGTCGCGCAGCAGTCTGATTTCCTTTGCTCCTGGCTGCGGCCTGTTTTATCAACCATTGAAACACGATGGATGAGGCCGCCTGTGGACATTGCAACCCGCGTCTATAACCACAAGTGGAAGATCGATCCGATCGTGCGCTCGCTGATCGACACTGATTTTTACAAACTGCTGATGTGCCAGTCGGTGTATCGCAATCGCCGCGACACCAATGTCCGCTTCTCGCTGATCAACCGATCCAAACATATCCCGCTGGCCGATCTGATCGACGAAGGCGAGCTGCGCGAACAGCTCGACCACATCCGCTCGCTATCGCTGTCGCGTGGCGAAAGCACCTGGCTGCGCGGCAATACGTTCTACGGCAAGCGCCAGATGTTCCGCTCCGATTTCATGGAGTGGTTCGAGGGTTTGCGCCTGCCGCCCTATGAGCTGGAGCGCAAGGGCGACCAATACGAACTGACGTTTGAAGGCAAATGGCCCGAGGTCATGCTCTGGGAAATCCCGGCCCTGTCGGTCCTTATGGAACTGCGCAGCCGCGCGGTGATCAACAGCATGGGCCGGTTTGAACTCCAGGTGCTCTATGCCCGCGCCATGACCCGGGTCTGGGAAAAGATTGAACAGCTGCGCGACATAGACGGCCTCAGCATCGCCGATTTCGGCACCCGCCGCCGTCATGGGTTTCTCTGGCAGGACTGGTGCGTGCAGGCGATGATGGAGGGGCTGGGCGATAAATTCACCGGTACCTCGAACTGCCTGATTGCCATGCGCCGCGAGGTCGAGGCTATTGGCACCAACGCCCATGAGCTGCCGATGGTCTATTCCGCGCTGGCCGAAGATGATGTCGCACTTGCGCGGGCCCCCTATGATGTGCTGTCCGACTGGCATGACGAGCATGAAGGCAATCTGCGCATCATCCTGCCCGATACCTATGGCACCCGGGGTTTCCTGGATCGCGCGCCGGACTGGCTGGCGGGCTGGACCGGCATCCGTATCGACAGCGGCGATCCCGCAAGCGGCGCCGAAACTGCGATCCGCTGGTGGCAGGAGCGGGGCGAGGACCCGCAGGACAAACGGGTGATCTTCTCCGACGGGTTGGATGTTGCCAAGATCAAGGAACTGCATGCGCAGTTTTCAGGCCGCACCAAAGTGTCCTTTGGCTGGGGCACGCTGCTGACCAATGACTTCCGCGGGCTGGTGCCGGATGACGGCCTCGCGCCGTTCTCCCTGGTGTGCAAGGCGGTGTCGGCCAATGGCCGCCCCACCGTCAAACTCTCCGACAACCCGGAAAAGGCGATGGGCCCGCAGGCTGAAATCGACCGTTACAAGCGGGTGTTTGGTGTCGGTGAACAGCAAAGCCAGGCGGTAATAGTCTAGAAATACTTCGCCCATCTGGGGCGTTGGGCGCGGATTTCCCAATAAGTTGCGGCAATAGATCTGCCCCAATGTTTCGCACGCGAAACAATGGGTGAGTCCTGCTGACCTTGATCGCGGGCGTCGGCCTAGCCGTGATAGGCCGCAACCGTTTTCAGCTGCGAAAACCCGTAGAGCGCCTCAAAGCCTTTTTCGCGGCCATGGCCCGATTTGCCCACCCCGCCAAAGGGCAGCTCAACCCCGCCACCGGCGCCATAGTTGTTGAGGAAGACCTGACCCGCGCGCAGGCGCTTGGCCAGCCGCATCTGGCGGGCGCCGTCGCGGGTCCAGATGCCCGCAACCAGCCCGTAGGCGGTGCTGTTGGCAATCCTGACCGCCTCTGCCTCATCCTCAAATGGGATCAGCACCTGCACCGGGCCGAATACCTCGTCCTGCGCCAGCGGATGATCCGCCGCAACATCTGCAAACAGGGTTGGGCGCACATAGGCTCCTTTGTCGCTGGCCGCCTCACTCAGCACACCCTGCGCCGCAATCGTGAGGTCGGCGCCCTGCGCCAGATAGCCCTCGACGATCTCTTTCTGCCGGGCGGAAATCAGCGGTCCCAGACGCAGGTCGGACAGGGCCGGCCCCACGGTCAGTCGGCTGTAGGCCTCGGCCATGGCGGCGCGCACCTGATCATAGACGCCCCGTTGCACCAGAATGCGCGAAGCGGCGGAACAGGTCTGGCCTGCGTTCTGGATCCCTGCGTTCACCAGAAACGGCAGGGCGGCCTCCAGATCGGCATCGTCAAACACCAGCTGCGGAGACTTCCCACCCAGTTCCAGCGTGACCGGCACCACATTGGCCCCTGCCGCCTGCTGCACCAGCGCGCCGGTTCTGACCGACCCGGTAAAGGAGATATGATCAACACCCGGATGCCCCGCCAGCGCCGCGCCAGCCTCGGCGCCGATGCCCGGAACCACGTTCAGCGCGCCTGCGGGCAGCCCGGCCTCCACCGCGATATGGGCAAAGGCGAGCGCGGTCAGGCAGGCTTCCTCGGCGGGTTTCAGGACGCAGGCATTGCCCATTGCCAGCGCGGCACCGACAGAACGGCCGATGATCTGCATCGGGTAGTTCCAGGGTACGATATGACCGGTGACCCCATGGGGTTCGCGCAGGGTGTAGACGGTATAACCGGCCTGATAGGGGATGGTCTCGCCATGCAGTTTGTCCGCCGCGCCGCCGTAGAATTCCAGATACCGCGCCAGCGCCACCGCATCCGCCCGCGCCTGTGTCAGCGGCTTGCCGACGTCCAGTGCCTCCAGCTGGGCGAGGGTCTCGCAGCGCTCCAGCACCATCTGGCCCATCCGGGTCAGAAGCCGCCCGCGTTCGGTAGCGGTCATCTCTCCCCAAACACCGTTCAGAGCGGTGCGGGCAGCGGCAACCGCGGCGTCAATGTCGCGGGAGTCACCACGGGCAATCTGGCAGAGGATATTGCCATCAGACGGGTTCGTGAGGGGAAGCGTTCCGCCCCCGGCAGGGGCCTGCAAGCTGCCACCGATCAGGCAGAGTGCGGGATCAAACCAAAGCGGCGCTGCGTCAGTCATTCTGGGCTCCTGCGATGTGGAAACTGTAACTCTTGATCTGATGCTCGGTAAAAGGCGCGCCTTCACGCAGCTGCTCGACCCCCTTCACGGCGCTGAGACAGGTGCCCCAGAACGCCACTGCATTGGGCGAGCCTGCGGAAATGCCCATTCGCCAATACCCCGGAAATTCGGCAAAGATCAGGCTGGCCGCGGCATGGCCGTACCCCTGCCTGCGATAGGCCGGATCAATGGCAAATTCCGACAGTTCACGGCGATCATCGGGCAGGTTAAGTACGATGGCAAACCCGATGCGGTCCTGCTCCTGGCGGATCCAGAACGCCGTCACATCCTTGCGGTGCAGCATCTGGCCTGCGCGCTCACTGGGGTCGATCCGCAGGTCCGGGGCAATTTCGGAGTAGTAGCGGGTCAGCGCCGCTGCCAGCCGCGCCCGTTCGCGCGGCAGGATCAAGGTCAGTCTAAAGCTCATGCAGCCCCCGTTTTCAGATCGGGTAGCACCGGAGCGGCTGCGATCAGAGATGTCGTATATGGATGTTGCGGATTGGCAAACAGATCTTCTGTCCTGCCGTGTTCGACGATCTGACCCTTTTGCATGACCAGACAGCGGTCGGTCATGCTGCGCACCACATGCAGGTCATGGCTGATGAACAGATAGCTGAGCCCATAGGAGGTGCAGAGCTCTGCCAGAAGGTCAAGGATCTGCGCCCGCACGGAGACATCCAGCGCCGAGACCGCTTCGTCAAACAGGATCAGCTCCGGCCGGGTGATGAGCGCGCGGGCAATGGCGATGCGCTGGCGCTGCCCGCCGGAAAACTGGTGGATATACCGGCCTGCGTCCTCGGGGTTGAGGCCAACGGCACTTAGTGCCTCAGCCACGCGATCGTCCCGGTCTTGCCCACTGGGGGCGTCTGGAACGCCGTGGAAGGGTTCGGTGATCAGCCGTGCGACGCGGTGGCGGGGGTTGAAACTGCCAAAGGGATCCTGGAACACCACCTGCATCTTGCGCCGCTGCTCGGCGCTCAACCCCCTGGGCGACAGCGGGGTGCCATCCAGCAGGATCTCGCCGCCTTGCAGCGGTTCCAGCCCCAGAATGGCGCGGGTCAGGGTGGACTTCCCGCAGCCGGATTCGCCCACCAGACCCAGCCGTTCGCCACGATGCAGGGCAAAGCTGACGTGATCCACCGCGCGCATATGGTCTGCTGGCGCAAACAGGCGTTTGCGTGGCAGGGGATAGTCGCGCACCGCGTCGCGCACCTCCAGAAGGGGGGTGTCCTGCGGGTCGGTATCCACCACCGGGGGCAGGGCGGTCTGATGGTTCGAGGCGGCAAAGAGTTTCTGCGTATAGGGATGACGGCGATTGGCAAGAAGCTGCGTCGTGCTGCCGGTCTCGACCACTTCGCCTTTTCGCATGACGACGATCTGGTCGGCCATATCAGCCACCACCGCCAGATCATGGGTGATGATGATCATCCCCATACCGTAGTCGCGCACCAGATCGCGCAGCAGGTCGAGGATCTGCGCCTGTGTTGTCACATCCAGCGCGGTTGTCGGCTCATCTGCGATCAGCAGCGCCGGCCGCATGGCGATGGCCATGGCGATGACCACGCGCTGGCGCTGGCCACCGGACAGCTCGTGCGGATAGCGGCTGAGCGGGAAGCGTTCGGCGGGCAGGCCCACCCGGTCCAGCAGGCTGCGCGCCTCTGCTTCGGCTTCGGCTTTGGTCACGCTGCTGTGTAGCAGGAGGGTTTCCATCACCTGATCGCCAATGCTCTGCACCGGGTTGAGCGCGGTCATCGGCTCCTGAAATACCATGCCAATCTTGCGCCCGCGCAGATTGCACATCTGCTCTTCGCTCAGCGCCAGCAGGTCCTGGCCCTCAAGGCTCAGATGCCCGGAGAGGCGGGTGCAATTGGGCAGAAGCCGCAGGATGGTCAGCGCGGTCAGGGATTTGCCGGACCCGCTTTCGCCGGTGATGGCTAGGATCTCGCCCGGATCTACCGACAGGGAGACATCACGCAGGATCGGGAAGGTCCCGATGGAGAGCGAGAGGTTGGTGATCTCAAGCAGGGTCACGCGCGACCTCCCTGCAATTTCGGGTCCAGCCAGTCGCGCAGCCCGTCCCCCATCAGGTTGAGGCCCAGAACGGTGAGGATGATCGCGCAGCCCGGCACCAGCGCCATATGGGGGGCGAGGCTGACCATGGTCTGCGCATCGGCCAGCATCCGGCCCCAGCTGGGCACCGGCGGTTGTGCGCCAAGGCCGACGTAGCTGAGCCCCGCCTCGGCCAGAATGCCAAGCGAGAACTGGATGGTGCCCTGCACGATCAGCAGGTTGGCGACATTGGGCAGGATATGTTCGGCTGAAATTCTGGTCGCGCCCTTGCCTGCGACGCGGGCGGCCAGAATGAACTCCCGCTGCCAGAGCGACAGCGCGGCGCCACGGGTGACGCGGGCAAAGACGGGGATGTTGAAAATGCCGATGGCGATGATCGCATTGATCGCACCGGCGCCAAGGATGGCGGTGATCAGGATGGCGATCACCAACGACGGGAAGGCAAAGACCAGATCATTGGCCCGCATGATGCCTTCGTCCAGCCAGGAGCCGCGTTTGGCTGCCGCGGCGAGGCCAAGCGGCACGCCAAGCCCCATGCCGATGCCCACCGCCACCAGTGCCACTGCAATCGAGGTGCGTGCGCC
Organism: Phaeobacter sp. JH20_29; assembly: GCF_048056175.1. NCBI lineage: Bacteria > Pseudomonadati > Pseudomonadota > Alphaproteobacteria > Rhodobacterales > Roseobacteraceae > Phaeobacter > Phaeobacter sp. JH20_29. The sequence continues at coordinate 205,611 of NZ_JAYMWO010000006.1, read as the reverse complement.
AACCATGATCATCGACAGGATATCGCGGCCAAAGTGATCGGTGCCGAGCCAGTGTATGGCGTTTGGGGCTTGCAGCTTGGCGGGGATGTTCATCGCGGTGTGGTCGTAAGGCGTCCAGATGAACGACAGCAGTGCTGCCAGCAGAACCAGTGCGGACAGGACACCACCAAGGATGAGACTACGGGTCATCGGGGGCCTCGCGTGTCGCGGAGTGGCTTGCGTCTGACCCTGGGTGGGTGCAAAGCGCCCTTCCCGGGGGAGGGTCGGGCGCTGCCCGGCTGTGCCGGGCATGTGTGAGACATGTGGTTTGTCATCCGCGCCCCCGCAGTCTTGGGTCGACCAGCGCATAGGTCAGATCGACAAGGAAATTCACCAGGATCACCGCGAAGACCAGAAGCATCACGACGCTTTCCACCACGATCAGATCGCGGGCAGAGATCGCCTGAAACACCAGCCGCCCCAGACCCGGCAGGTAGAACACCTGTTCAATGATGATCGCGCCGGCAAGGAGGAAGGAAAACTGCAACCCGATGATGGTCAGCACAGGGATCAGCGCATTGCGCAGCCCGTGACGCCACAGGGCCTGCCGCTGGCTCAACCCCTTGGCGCGGGCGGTGCGGATGAAATCCTCGCCCAGAATATCCAAGAGAGCCGAGCGCATGACGCGGGCCAGAATAGCCGCCTGCGGCAGGGCCAGCGCAATGGCGGGCAGGGTGAGGGAATGCAGCGCGGCCAGCGGGCCGGCCTCCCAGCCGACAAACCCGCCGGCGCTGAACCAGCGCAGATTGATGGCAAACACCAGCACCAGCATCATCGCAAACCAGAAGTTCGGGACAGCGACCCCCAGCTGGGTTGCGCCCATCACGGCAATATCCCCTGATTTGCCCCGGCGCGCGGCGGCATAGATGCCTGCGGGCAAGGCAATCAGTGTCGAGAGTGTCAGCGCATAGATCGCAAGCGGCAGCGAGACCCAGAGCCGATCCGCAACCATCTGGGCCACCGGTGTGCGATAGGTATAGGAGGTGCCGAAATCGCCCTGCAACATGCCGGTGAACCAGCTGATGTAGCGGGCGAATTTCCCCTCGTCCAAGCCCAGTTCGCTGCGCAGGGCAGCGATCGTGTCGGGCTGTGCGTTGATTCCCAGCATGAAGGAGGCCGGATCGCCCGGTGCAATCTCGATGACGAAGAAGATCACCCAAGAGGCGATGACAAGGCTGACGATCAGCGACAGCAGGCGTTTGGCGATATAGCGTCCCATTGGCGGCAGGTTAGGGGGGCGCTGGGCGGGGGTCCAGAGCGGGCGGGCATCGACCTTGATAATTCGTCAAAGGCATTGTTTTCTAGTTGTCTGGCAGGATCGCATTAGGCGAAGGCGTGCGGCTATCGCGCAGCTATCACGTCGGTTGCAGATACGGGGTTTGGCGGCGCGCGGTTCCGGGCTATCTCTGGTCGCATGACACCGAGAGACGCCGCCATTTCACTGTCTGATCCTGCTCGGACAAGGTCCGTTCCAAAGGCGCTGGAGGCGCCGGTTTTTATCGGCTCGGAGATTTACCGTGGTTCCAGCTATGGGCGTGCGCATCCTTTGCGGGTGCCGCGGGTCTCAACTGTGATGGATCTGACACGGGCGCTGGGCTGGCTGCCTGCGGCGCAGTATCAGGTCTCTCCCCGGGCAAAGCCTGCCGCCCTTCGGCGCTGGCACAGCGCTGAGTATATCGCTGCTCTTCAGGCTGCCGAGCAGGCGCAGGCTGTCAGCGATGAGGTCAAGGCACGCCATCACATCGGCACCATTTCCAACCCGGTGTTCCCCGAGATTTTTCGCAGGCCGGCCACGGCCGCCGGCGGATCTATTCTGGCCGGTGAGCAGCTCGCACATGGTGGGGTGATCTACAATCCGGCCGGTGGCACCCATCACGGGATGCCGGATCGGGCGAATGGGTTCTGTTATCTGAACGACCCGGTGCTGGCGATGCTGTCACTGCGCCATCACGGTGCAGAGCGGATCGCCTATGTCGATATTGATGCCCATCATGCCGATGGGGTCGAGCATGGGTTTACGGGGGATCCCGATGTGTTGATGATCTCCACCCATGAGGAGAACCTCTGGCCGAAGACCGGTCGGCTGGACGATGACGCAGGCGGAAACGCGCTGAATCTGCCGGTGCCGCGCGGGTTCAATGACAGCGAGATGGGCTATGTGCTGGAAGAGCTGATCCTACCGGCGGTGGCGGATTTCGCGCCTGATGCGGTGGTCCTGCAATGCGGGGCGGATGCGGTCACCGAGGATCCTTTGGCGCATCTGGATCTGTCCAACAACGCGCATTGGTCGGTGGTGGCGGCGCTGCGCCCGCTTGCGCCGCGCTATCTGGTGCTGGGTGGCGGTGGCTATAATCCATGGTCCGTCGGGCGGCTGTGGACCGGGGTCTGGGCGGTGCTGAACGGGCATCAGATCCCCGAGCGTCTGCCACCGGCGGCCGAGGGGGTGCTGCGTGGGCTGGAGTTCAAGGGGCATCGTCTGGGGCGGAACCCGCCGGAGCATTGGTTCACCACGTTGCGCGATGAACCGCGCCCCGGCCCCGTGCGCGATCAGATCCGCGAGGCTGTGACGCTGCTGCGCAGGCGGCGGGGGCTGCGCTGAGGCCTGAGAAAACGGCAACAGCGCCCCGGTCTGGGGCGCTGTTATTCAGTCTCTAACACTGGGGGAATGGTCTATTTTGCCCAGCTGACCGCCGTCAGGTCGGTGGCCTGTGTGGGGGCATTGGCCCAGAGACCTTGCAGATCCGCCTTGGCCACGCTCAGCGATGCCAGCTGGAAAAGGAAGCCATTCACATAGTCGTTTGCGATGATCTCCTGCGCCTGTTGCAGCATCTTTGTCCGGGTGTCGGGATCGGTGGTGCCCGAGAGATCCGCCATCAGCTGCTGGAAGGCGGCATTGTCATACTGGAAGTAGTAATCGGGGCGGGCATAGATGCCGATATCCATCGGCTCCGTGTGGCTGACGATGGAGAGGCCAAAGCTTTTGCCCCGGAACACGGTTTCCAGCCACTGCGCCCATTCCACATTGATGATCTCTGCGGTGATGCCGACCTCAGCCAGCTGGGCGGCGATGATTTCCCCGCCCCGGCGCGCATATGAGGGCGGCGGCAGGTGCAGCGTGGTGGTGAAGCCATCGGCCAGACCCGCCTCGGCCAGGAGGGCGCGGGATTTCTCCGGGTCATAGGCGCTGCTGCCGGTCAGATCGACATAGGCGGGGTGATGTGGTGCGAAATGGCTGCCAATCGGCGTGCCGTAGCCGAACATCGCACCATCAATGATGGCCTGACGGTCGATCGCATGGGCGACGGCGGCGCGGACCTTGGGATTGTCGAAGGGCGCCTGTTTGTTGTTGATCGACAGGATTGTCTCGCCCTCGGTGGAGCCGACAAGCACCTGAAACCGCGGGTCGGCCTCAAACTGGGGCAGGTTTTCCGGCGCGGGGAAACTGGAGAAGGCATCGACATCTTCGGCCATCATCGCCGCAAAGGCCGCCGTGGGATCGGAGATGAATTTGAAGGTTGCTCCGTCCAGCATGGCGGGCGTGCCCCAGTAATCCGGGTTGCGCACAAGATCTATCCGGTCGCCCTGAACCCAGCCATCAAAGGCAAAAGCCCCGGTGCCGACGGGCATGGTCTTGATGCTCTCGATGCTTTCGGGGGCCACGATGACGGCATCGCCCCATGCGAGGTTGAACAGCATCATACCGTTGGGCTGCGACAGGGTCAGCCTGACGGTGAGCGGATCGACCACATCAACACTGGCGATATCTGCAAACAGCGCCTTCTGGGCATTTGTGCTATCCTCGGCGCGGGCGCGATCAAGGCTGAATTTCACATCCTCGGCGTCCATCGTGGAGCCATCGTGAAAGCGGACGTCCTTGTGCAGAGAGAAGGTGTAGGTCAGCCCATCCTCGGAGATTTCCCAGCTCTCGGCGAGACCGGGTACAACCGAGCCATCGCCCATGAAGCGGGTGAGCCCTTCAAAGACGTTGGAATAGAGCACCTGATCAATGGCCCCGGCGGCCGCGCTGGTGGGGTCCAGATGTGGTGGTTCCAGCTGCAGGGCCACGGTGACGGTCTCTCGCGCCGCAGCCGCCCCCGCCAGAATGGACAGTGCGGAACTGGCAGCAAACAGGAATGGCAATCGTGTCATTGGTGGTCTCTCCCTCTGGGTGGTGGCCGCATTTTGTGACCTTTCGGAAAACTGTTCCGCGTTTTCCGTCAGGTAATCAAGGTTAGCGGGACATTTCGCCCCCTAGAAGCGCGCAGCGTAAATTGCTAGCGGTGCGCAATGCGAACGGAGAGGACAGCATCATGAGTGCAACGGCCCGCAAAATGGCTCCCAATGCCGAGGATATCCGCGCCCGCAAAGGCGGCACCCCGCTGGTGAGCCTCACGGCTTATACCACGCCGATGGCGCAGCTGATGGACGCGCATTGCGATTTTGTGCTGGTCGGCGACAGCGTTGGCATGGTGCTGCACGGTTTGCCCTCGACGCTTGGCGTCACGATGGAGATGATGATCCTGCACGGGCAGGCGGTGGCGCGCGGATTGAAACAGGCGATGATGGTCATCGACATGCCCTTTGCCAGCTATGAGGAAGGTCCGCAGCAGGCGTTTCGCAATGCCGCAAAGCTGATGGCTGAAACCGGCGCCGGGGCGGTCAAGCTGGAGGGCGGTGTCGAGATGGCCGAGACCATCCGCTTTCTCGTGAAGCGCGGCATCCCGGTGATGGCGCATATCGGCCTCACGCCGCAGTCGATCAACACGCTGGGGGGCTACAAGGTGCAGGGCCGCGATGCGCAGGCCGATGCCGTGCTGGCGGATGCTCATGCGGTGGCGGATGCAGGGGCGTTTTCCGTGGTGCTGGAAAAGGTGCCGCAGGGGCTGGCCGATCGGATCACCGCTGAGGTGGCGATTCCGACCATCGGTATCGGGGCCAGTGCCGGCTGTGACGGTCAGATTCTGGTTGTCGATGACATGCTGGGATTCTTTACCGCCTTTAAGCCGAAATTCGTGAAACGTTATGCCGATCTCGGCCCCTTGGCAGAGGCGGCGATTTCCGAGTATGCAGCCGAGGTGCGCGCGCGGAGCTTCCCGGCGGCTGAACATGTATTTGCAGACCAGGCCCCGGCACCGACGACGGCGGCACCGGCCAAGGCCCCGCAAAAGGACTGATCCCATCATGACTGCTCCGATCCTGCGCCGCCTGAGCGAATTGCGTGCGCTGCATTCCGACTGGCGCCGCGAGGGCGCGCGTATCGGCCTGGTGCCCACCATGGGGGCGCTGCACGACGGCCATCTGTCACTGGTGGCGGCGGCCAAGGCAGCTTGTGACCGGGTGATCGTCACCATTTTTGTGAACCCCAAACAGTTCAACAATGCCGAGGATCTGGCCAAATATCCGCGCACTGAACTGACCGACGCGGAGAAACTGGCGCCCTATGGGGTCGATGCCATCTATGTGCCCGACCCGGATCAGATCTACCCCGAAGGCTATGCGACCACGGTGTCGGTGGCGGGGCTGACCGATGTGCTGGAGGGCGAGTTTCGTCCGGGTCATTTTGACGGGGTGGCGACGGTCGTGGCGAAGCTGTTCCTGCAAAGCGGCGCCGATCAGGCATTTTTCGGCGAGAAGGATTATCAGCAGCTGATGGTGGTCACCCGTATGGCGCGGGATCTGGATATTCCGATCACCGTGCAGGGCTGTGCCACGGTGCGCGAAGCCTCCGGGCTGGCGATGTCCTCGCGCAATATGCGCCTGTCAGCCGAGGCGCTGGGCAAGGCGGGGCAGCTTTATCCGGTGCTTAGCGACCTGGCCGGGCAGCTGCGCGGTGGGGCCGAGTTTGGTGCGCTTATCGAGGGCGCGCGTGCGCGACTGGCCGCGGCCGGTTTTGGCGAGATCGAATATCTGGACCTGCGCTGTGCCGAGACGCTGGCCCCACTTGTCCGCCCCGACCGCCCGGCCCGGCTGCTGGCGGCTGCCTGGCTGGATGGCATCCGGTTGATCGACAATATCGCGGTTGATCAACTAAATGATTAGTAGGGGCTGGTAGCGGTCGCAGTTTTACGTCTAATCTCTGCTCCAAACGACCCAGGGGAGGGGCAAGATGACGTATATTCTGGCGATTGATCAGGGCACGACCTCGACCAGAGCGATCCTGTTCGATGATAAGATGCAGGCGGTGGGATCCGCGCAGCAGGAATTCCCGCAGCATTTTCCGCAGGCCGGCTGGGTCGAGCATGACCCGGAGGATCTGTGGAGCACGACGCTGGATGTCTGTCGGCAGGTGATGCAGGCGCAGGACGTCAAGGCGGCGGATATTGCCGGCATCGGTATCACCAACCAGCGCGAAACCACGGTGGTCTGGGATCGCCACAGCGGCAAGGCGGTCCACAATGCCATTGTCTGGCAGGACCGCCGCACCAGCGCCATCTGCGAAGAGCTGCGCGCCGCGGGCCACGAGGACAGCGTGCGCCAGAAAACCGGGCTGCTGCTGGATCCCTATTTCTCGGGCACCAAGCTGAAGTGGATTCTGGACACTGTGCCAGATGCCCGCGCCCGGGCCGAGGCGGGAGATCTGCTGTTTGGCACTGTCGACAGCTTTCTGATCTGGCGGCTGACCGGTGGCGCCTCCCATGTGACCGATGCGACCAATGCGGCGCGGACGCTGATGTATGATATCCGCAAGGGGCGCTGGAGCAGCGAGATCTGCGGCTTTCTCGGGGTGCCGCGCGGGATGTTGCCGGAGGTCAAGGATTGTGCCGCAGATTTCGGCACCACCAAGGCAGAGTTCCTCGGCGGCGAGATCGCCATTCTGGGGGTTGCCGGCGATCAGCAGGCGGCCACCATCGGGCAGGCCTGTTTCCAGCCGGGGATGATGAAATCGACCTATGGCACGGGCTGTTTTGCGCTGCTGAACACCGGTGATACGCCGGTTGTGTCGCAGAACCGGATGCTGACCACCATTGCCTATCAGCTGGACGGCGCGCCGACCTATGCGCTGGAGGGGTCCATTTTCATCGCCGGTGCGGCGGTGCAATGGCTGCGCGACGGTTTGGGCATTATCGGCTCGGCCCAGCAGAGCGGTGCGCTGGCGCGCAATGCCGATCCCGGTCAGGACGTCATTCTGGTACCGGCCTTTACCGGGCTTGGTGCGCCTTATTGGAAACCCGATTGCCGGGGCGGGATGTTTGGTCTGACCCGCAGCTCGGGGCCTGCGGAATTTGCCCGCGCGGCGTTGCAGAGCGTGGCCTATCAGACCCGTGACCTCTGGGAGGCGATGCGGGCGGATTGGCAAGGCGAGAGTCTGGTCACCCTGCGGGTGGATGGCGGCATGAGTGCCAGCAACTGGACCATGCAGAGCCTGGCGGATCTGTTGGGGGCGGCTGTGGATCGGCCGGTGATGCAGGAAACCACCGCGCTTGGGGCCGCCTGGCTGGCGGGGATGCGGGCCGGTGTCTATCCCGATCAGGCCGGGTTTGCCGAGACCTGGGCGCTGGATCAGCAATTCACCCCGGCGATGGATGAAGACCGGCGCAGCGCCGCCTATGGGCGCTGGAAACGCGCGGTTGAGGCAGTGATCGGCGTCTGACATTGCCGCAGGCGGGCGCTCCCGCCTGTTCCGTCACAGTCGTGGACTGTGTCTGCGCAGTTGGGGGTGGCGCCGCGCGATGCGCGGCGCCCGGTCGCCTCAGTTGATGCGGGTGCCTGCGGGTATGGTGCGGGGGCGGGCGTTCAGCTCTTCGATCGAAAACCCGGCAATGGATTTGTATTTCGCGGCATGGGCGGCGAGCTGATCCTGCGGGATCACGTCGTTGATGTCGGTGAACTCCCCGCCGCAGAGATCCTCGACCTGTTGCAGCACGCCGTCGGGGCCTCCCCCTGCGCGGTTGGCCATGCCAACGGCGGTGGTGACGGGACGCAGGGCGTTTTCGTAGCGGGTGAGGGCCTCAGGTGTTGCGCCATGGGTCAGCATCTGGGCGCCAATCACGCGGGCGTCGACAATGGCCTGGCTGGCGCCGTTAGACCCGACCGGATAGGTCGGATGTGCGGCGTCGCCCATCAGGCTGACCGGACCATCCTGCCAGCATGGTAGCGGGTCGCGGTCCACCATTGGATATTCATAGACGGTTTCGGCTCCGGTGATCAGCGCGGGCACGTCGATCCAGTCAAAGCGCCAATCGGCAAAATCCGGCAGAATGTCATCTATGTCGGCAGCGCGGTTCCAGCTTTCCTTGTTCCGGGGCACACCGGGATCGAATTGTTTCTCTGCGATCCAGTTGATTACCGCCTTGCCGTTGGCGTCGGGCGCGCTGATCGGATAGGCCACCAGCCGCAGGTGGTCATGGCCGATCATTGCCATGGCCGCGCCGCCGTGGAAGGCCGGGGCCTGTGTGGTGGCGCGCCACAGGATGCGACCGTTCCAGATCGGTGCGCCCTCACCCGGATACATCTGCGCGCGGATGGCGGAATGGATGCCGTCGGCGCCGATCAGGAGATTGCCCTGCGCGCCGCGCCCGCCGTCCAGATGCAGGGTGACGCCGTGATCTGTGAGCTCATATCCCGCCGCCCGCGCGCCGGTGGTGAGGACGCTGTCGCCCGCGCGGGCGAGGAGCGCGTGATAGAGCATCATCTGCAAGGCGCCGCGATGGACGGAAAACTGCGGCCAGCTGTAGCTCGCCGCCTGGCCGCGCGGCTCCTCCCAGATGGTGTTGCCCAGTTTGGAATAAAATCCCAGCTGCCGTGTGCGGACGCCGATGGCGGAGAGCTCGGCCTCCAACCCCAGATCGAAGAGCTCGCGCACCGCATTGGGTTGCAGATTGATGCCGACGCCCATCGGTTTCAGCGTTTCGGTGGCCTCGTAGATGTGGAAGGGCACACCCAGCTCGTGCAGGGTGAGGCCAAGTGTGAGCCCCGCGATCCCGGCCCCCGCAATCATCACTGTCATCTGGCCTGTCCTCTTGTGCGCTGTCGAAATGCCGATATTAGAATCACGGCACCCGCATCGGGGCAAGGGGGGCAGATGCCTTGGTTAGAGCCTGATAGCCGCGGATGGTCAGCTGTCCTCGCTGCTGCCGAGGCTGAGGTCGGGGCCGAAGATCACGTCGGAATAGCTGTTGAGGTAGATCTTGAGCCAGGGTGTGAAGCGATCCGGGTGGCGCTTCACCTCGGCCAGAAGGTCGTGGTAATCGACCCAGCGGGTCTCCATCACCTCATCCGGGTTGGGGGTGAGCTGCGGCGCGCGGTGGGCATGGGCGAGAAAGACATCAACCACCTCATGTTCGATCAGCCCGTTGCCGACATCGGCGCGGTATTCGAGGTGATGGCGAAACTCGGGGTAGAGGCCGGTGATGCCCAACTCCTCCTGCATCCGGCGGACCGCGCAGGCGGAGGAGGATTCATCCCATTGCGGATGGGTGCAGCAGGTGTTCGCCCACAGACCGGGGGTATGGTATTTGCCCAGAGCGCGGCGCTGCATCAGGATTTCGCCGCCCTTGACCACAAAGACCGAAACGGCCTTGTGCTTCAGCCCCTGTTCATGGGCAGCCAGCTTTTCAACCGGCGTCAGGGTGCCATTCACCCAGGCGGGGATCAGGTGGGTCATTGCAGGAGCTCGCAAGGATTGTGCAAGGGGCTGGGCTGTGCGGCCATCGGGCAGATATGGTTGTCATCGGGTGGAGGTCAATCCCGCAACCAAGGCTGGCCAGAGTTGCGGGCGCGTGGTTGCGGGTGCCGACGCGGAACGGTCAATATCCCAGCAGAAAACGAAAGGCAATTGTGCGAAAAGCCGCGGCCAGGGGCGCGCGGCTTTTGCTGTCGTGTCAGGGGACCGGGATCAGTTGGTCGCGGTCTCATCTGTGGTGGCGTCTGCGTCGCCTTCGGCGGCATCAGCGGGGCCGTGCATCGCGAGGAAGGCATAGATGTCTTCGGCGCCTTTCTTCAGGCGGAAGGACATTTTGGATTTCGCTTTGGAATCATCCAGATAATCGCGCAGGAACGCCTTGGGATCGGCGGTATAGGCGGCGAAGCTCTCTTCGTCCCATACCAGCCCCTGTTCGCCTGCGGCCACCATGTCGTCGCCGTATTTATAGCCGTCCGCGGTGCCGGCGGTGCGGCCGACAACGCCCCAGAGGTTCGGGCCGGTTTTGCCGCCCTTGATGATCACGTCACCGCTGTCCGAGACAACCATGTGGCAGGATTTGCACTTGTTGAAGCCCGTTTCGCCCTTGTCGGCGTCGCCTTCGGCAAAGGCAGGGGCTGCAATCAGGCCAAGGGCCGCTACAGCAGTCAGAAGTTTCATGTCGCTTGCTCCAAAATTGAGTTGGCTCGATCAATACGCGCCGGATCTGCAGGAAAGTCAAACGGGCGTATTGCCGCGTTGGCTCTCGGTCGGGCGCTGCGACAGTTCACCTGTGTCAGATCGCGCCGAGGTCAAGGGGAGGCCGTGGCGTCACATATCCTGCCAAGAGGGCAGCAGATCGCCGGGTTCGGCATGCGCGAGCGCGGCTGCGCGGGCGATGGCGCGACTGAGGCAGAGGGCGGCGGCATGTCCGATGGCGCCCAGATCAGCGCCCAGATCACCGTCGCTGATGGTCTTTGCCGGATCTGCGGTGCTGATCGCAAAAACCAGATCGCCGTCGCCGGGGGAATGTGCCGGTACGATGGCGCGTCCGATGCCGTCATGGGCGGCAATGGCGAGCCGCTGGCATTGTGATTTGCTCAGCGCCGCGTCGGTCGCGACAATGGCAATGGTGGTATTGCTGCCCTCGGTCGGCAGTTCGGTGCCCTGCGCCAGCGCCTGCATGGCGGCGATCTTGAGGCTCGGGGCGGGGGTGGTGAAGCCGGTGGCGGGATCGACGCCTGCACCGCCGAACTCCCCGTCAATTTCATAAGGAGCGGCCCAGAAATGGCGGTCTCCCGGTGTGGTGACCGAACCGAGCGGATTGGCCGCGACCAGCGCACCGACGGTGGTGCCGTCCGGCAGGACAAAGGACGCCGATCCGAGCCCACCCTTGAGTCGTGCTGCAAGAGCTCCGGTGCCCGCCCCGACGGTGCCAAGGGCAAAGCCGTGATCAGCCGCTTCATAGGCGGCGCGACCGAGGGCGGCATAGGGGTTATCCGACCAGTCCTTATCGCCGCCGTTCAGGAGGTCAAAGAGGATCGCACCCGGTACGATCGGCACGCGCGCAGGCCCCACGGCAAAGCCCCGCCCGGTGGCGCGCAGCCCTGCGACCACGCCGGAGCAGGCATCCAGCCCGAAGGCGGAGCCGCCGGAGAGCACCAGCGCATCAATCTGAGCGACGGATTTGTCCGGTGCCAGCAGATCGGTTTCGCGGGTGCCCGGCGCGCCGCCCATCACATGCACCCCGGCCGTAAAGGGCCGATCGGCGGTCAGAACGGTGGTGCCGGATTTCAGCCGCCGGTCTTGGGCATTGCCAACCTTGAGGCCGGGGACATCGGTGATCAGGTTGCGCGGGCCGGGTTTCATCGGGTGTCTCCTGTTGGGGCGGGCATCTGGGGCAGCTTATGGCAGGGGCGCGCTGGCGCGCGCGGCCTCCGGCGGGAGTATTTCGGGAAAGATGACAGGCGGGTCGGATATTTGGTCGGGCTTGGGCGGTCAGATACAGCGCCCGCCGTCGACCTCCAGCGCGACGCCGGTCACCATGCTGGCCTCATCCGAGCAGAGGTAGCAGGCGGCATTGCCCATATCCTCCGGGGTGGAAAAGCGGCCGATTGGAATGGTGGAGAGGAATTTGGCGCGGATTTCCGGCGTATCCTCTCCCATGAAGGTTTTCAGCAGCGGGGTTTCGCCCGCGACCGGGTTGATCGCATTGACCCGCACCCCGGCGGCGGCAAGCTCAACCGCCATGGTGCGGGTTGCGGTGATCATCCAGCCCTTGGAGGCGTTGTACCAGTTGAGATTGGGACGGGGTGAGATGCCGGCGGTGGAGGCGACATTCAGGATGGCGCCGGAGCGGCGCGCCTTCATATGCGGCACCAATGCGCGGGCGGTCAGGTAGACGGATTTCATATTAACGGCAAAGACGCGGTCGAAATCCTCTTCGCTGACGTTTTCAAGCGGCGTCGGCAGGTGGCTGACACCAGCGTTGTTGACCAGAATATCGACCTGTCCGAATTGATCCAGCGCCGTGGCCGCCATCTGATCGACCGAGGCGCGGTCGGAGACATCGACGGTCTGGGCAAATGCCCGATCTGTGCCATGGCTGTTGCGGGCCTGTTCTGCGGCCTCTGCGGCGGCGTCGGCGTTGATATCGGCAATCATCACCCGCGCGCCCTCCTGCAGGAATTTGGTGACGATGCCGGCGCCAAAGCCTGAGGCCCCGCCGGTTACAATGGCGCATTTCCCTGCCAGCCGCATATGCTCTCTCCCCGAATTGACTCGGCGGCAGCTTGGCGGAGACCGGGGAGCAGCGCAATCGCCTGTCTCAGTCCGGGTCGATCTTACCGCGCGTCGCCTTGATGTCGCCGCGCTGGCGTTTGGCCTCCAGACGGCGGCGTACCGAGCCGCGGGTGGGTTTGGTGGCAATGCGGCGTTTGGGGACAATCAGGGCCTGGCGGATCAGTTCGGCCAGGCGTTCGCGCACCAGATCACGGTTGCGCTGCTGCGAGCGGGTTTCGTCGCATTGCAGGATGATCGCGCCATCCTTGGTCCAGCGGCGGCCGGCCAGCCGTTTCAGGCGCGATTTCACCGCCGGGCTGAGCGCCGGGGAGCGTGCGGCCTCGAACCGCAGTTCGACGGCGGAGGAGACCTTGTTCACGTTCTGCCCGCCGGGTCCGGAGGCGCGCATAAAGCTTTCGGTCAGTTCCCAGTCCTGCAGGGCGATGGTGTCGGTAATGTGCAACATGGGCGAACCATAATCTGCCGTATCGCCAAGGTCCAAGCGAAAGCCGTGGCTGGGAGGTCACGGGAGGGCATCGCGTGACGCAAAAAGGGCCGCACCGACGGAGGCGGCCCTTTCCGAAAGTCTGTAAGAGCAAAGGCAGGTTAGGGTCTGAAACCCAGCCGGATGGCGACTGCCAGAGAGGGCTGCCTCAGAGGGCCGCCGCTCCGGTTGTTGCTACGCCTTGCTCCAATACCTTTCTTGACACTGGATCACCTCCTTTTCTCTCTGTTTCCGCTGTCTTGGATGGTGGCACGGAACTGGAAGATCTCCAAATAAAAAGACGGCTGTCAGTTAACGCTGGCCTGCGACCGTGTAAGACGTGCCACGATCAGGCGGAAAGGGACGAGCGCCAGCAGCGCCAGTGCCACTTTCACGCCCCAGTCGGCAACAGCAAGCGAGACCCAGAGCGGGGCGACGGGGCCAGTGCCGAGGATCGGCAGCATTTCACCGGCCCAGCTGACATCATTGCCGGGTTCCAGCCAGACCAGAGCGCCGGAAAAGGCGATGCTGAAGAACAGCGCGGTGTCGACCGTGGCGCCGATCAAGGTCGAGGCCAGCGGTGCCCGCCACCAGGCGCCATTGCGCAGGGCGGCAAAGATCGAGACGTCCAGCAGCTGTGCTGTGAGGAAGGCAAGGCCGGAGGCGATGGCGATGCGCAGGGTCACGAGGGGGCCGAATTCGCCCATGATCTGGGTGCCGATCAGCGAGCAGATGACGCCAACGACAAAACCGGCCAGCACCACCTTGCGAGCGGGTCCGGTGCCATAGACGCGGTTGGTCACATCGGTCACGAGGAAGGCGATGGGATAGGTGAAGGCGCCCCAGGTCAGCCATTGGCCGAACAGGAATTGCACCAGGATGTTGGAGGCCACAACAACAGCGGCCATGGCAAGAATGCCAGGAAGGTAAGAGCGTGTCATTTTGCAGTCCGTTTTTTAGACAAGGTCGCGGAGACTTGTTTCGCCGATGCGAAAGATCAGGCCCAATAGCGGAAAAGCCCCTGTTTGGGCAAGAGATTTGTCAGGTATTGCCTGCTGTCGCACCGGTGGTGGCCTAATCGGGCAGCCGGTATTCCACCAGTTCGGTGCGTTGCAGCGATTTGAAGTTGTCGTCGGAGACCATGGTGGCGCGCAGCGCGCCGCTGCTGTCGCGCCAGATCGAGACGCCCTCCAGATTGTCGTGCAGACCGAGACCGGTTTGCAGCAATGTGACCTCGCCGCTGATGCCATCGGCGGTGATGTCCCAGCGCCGCAGGCGGCTGCGAAAGCCGATGAAGCCAAAGTCGCGTTCCAGGAGGTAGAAGCGGCCGTCAGGGCCGAAATCGGCGCCCACAGGGAGGAATTTTCCCCGGCTCGGCAGATCAAAGGGACGGTCCCATCGGCTGCCATTCCACCGCCAGACGGGGATATCTCCCGCCTCGGTCAGGGCGCGTTCCGGCAGCGTGTAGAGATGGCCCTTGCCGTCGATGGCGAGGGCCTCCAGCGCCTTGTTCAGGGGCAGGCGGCGAAAGGCCTTTGGGCGGGGCAGCACCTCGGCGCGACTGTCACCCCGGCGGTGCCGGGCCACGCGCGAGACGCCTTCAAAGGAGATGAAGAGGGTGCCGTCACGCGCGATGGCGAGGCCTTCTGCGTCGACGATCCGCCCGCGCAGGATCGCGCCGTCTGATGCGCGCAGCTTATGGGCCTCGGTCGGGGTGATGGCCTCGATGGGGTGCAGTGCCGCGGTTCCGCGCTGAATGCGGGCGGTGACGATGGTGGCCCGATCGCTGACCACGGTCATCTGCGCCCCGTCCGGCGACAGCGACAGGGCGGAGAACCCCCCGAACCATTTGGCCGGGTGGGTCCAGCGATAGGCCGCGATGAACTGCGCCCCGCCCGGCTGTGCGGCCGAGGCGACGGGCCGATAGGCCAGCAGCGCCGTCAGAGAGATGGTCAGCGCCGCTGCCAGCCCGAGGCTCAGTTTGATTGCAGAACGGCGGCGCATTGCTGAGGCAGGTCCGAAAGAGTGTATTCACGCCGGGGTTTGGGCGGCGGCGCATTGGGGTCGCGCGGTTTTGGCGGCGGCGGATTCAGGATGTCCTTCACCCACTGGCGCGCGTCATCGCAGCCATCGCCGCGCGGGGGCGGATCCTGATCGACACAGCCGCGCGCGCCGGCCGGGCATTTCAGCCGGACGTGGAAGTGGTAGTGATGGCCATACCAGGGCCGGACCTTGCGCAGCCAGTCGCGGTTGCCCTTCTCGTCGTTGCACATCTGGACCTTGGCGCCGGGGAAAACAAAGATCCGCGCCACGCGGTCATCCTTGGCGGCGGCGCGCAGGATGGCGTGGTGCTGGGGTGACCAGCTGGAATTGGTGTAGGCACCATTGGCCCGGCGCAGGGAGATCGAGGAGATCTTCTCGCGTTCGGCGACGGAGAGGTCGAGGCGCTTGGCCGGCAGCATCCAGATATCGGCGTCCAGACCCACCTGATGACTGCGGTGCCCGGACAGCATCGGGCCGCCGCGCGGCTGGCTGATATCGCCGACATAGAGCCCGTTCCAGCCGCTCTGGCGGGCGGCAACGCGGCTCAGATCCTTGATAAAGTCGATGGTTTCGGGATGGCCCCAGTTGCGGTTGCGCGACAGGCGCATCGCCTGCCAGGTCGGGCCGGTCTGGGGCAGCTGTTCTGCCCCGGCCACGCAGCCCTTGGCGTAGGAGCCATGCGGTGCGGGTTTCTGCGCGGAGCCTGCGCGTTTGGCACCGAACAGCTGCTTTGCGGGTACGTCCGAGTTTGCAGAGCGGCTGACCACCGGATTGGCGGAGGGTGATCGGCTGTCCCCGGCGGGGGCGCAGGCTGTCAACAGGAGGGCGGTGAGGGTGATGTATCGACTGAACTTCAACTCTGGTCTCCTTCTGCATTGACCCAGCGCAGAACGATGAGCCCGATAATGAACAATAGAATAACCGGTGCAATGCCGAGGCGGGCACTGCCGGTGAGCGTGGTGGCTATTCCGATCAGGGCCGGTGCCAGAAAGGCTGTGGCGCGACCCGAAAGGCCATAAAGACCGAAGGCCTCGGTCGCGTTCTCGGGCGTGGTGTGGCGGACCATGAGGCTGCGGCTGGCGGCCTGAAGGATACCACCAAAGCCACCGATCAGCACACCGCAGGCAAAGAAGACGGCGTCAGGCAGGCCGGAGCCTTCGGCGAGGGAGAGGCCAAAGAACTGGTCGCGGGACATGTTGACGACCAGGAAACAGACGGTTGTCAGGATCAGAATTGCGGTGGTGATGACCGGTTTCGGGCCAAAGCGGCGATCTGCCAGCCCGCCGAGCCAGCTGAACAGCGCCGAGGAAATCACGGCGATGATGCCGAAGACGCCGATCAGGGTGATTTCCCAGCCCAGCACCAGCCGCGCGTAAATTCCGCCAAAGGCATAAAGCCCGTTCAGCGCATCCCGGTAGAGCATCGAGGAGATCAGATAGCCGGTCAGGCTGGCGCGATGGCGCAGACTGCGGACGGCGCGACCAACGGAACGGATGGCATCGCCAAACCGCCCGCGCGCGCCGGTGATGGCATCGTCGCGCACCCAGCGGAAATAGGGGATGATAAAGAGCGCAAACCAGATCGCTGTCAGCGGACCTGCGGCGCGGGTGCCTTCGCGGGTCTCCGCATCCAGCCCCAGAATGGGATCAATCCCGATCAGGGTTTTGCCATTCCCCTGTTCGACGAACAATGTGAGCATCAGGAAAAGCGCGATCACCCCGCCAAGGTATCCGATGGCAAAGCCGGTGCCTGAGATGGTGCCGACGTCTTCCTTGTTGCCGAGAGAGGGCAGCTGCGCATTGACAAAGATCAGCGCAAATTCCGCGCCGATAAAGCCGAAGCCAAAGCTGATGAGCATCCACCAGAGGTTTGATCCGTCCGGGTCCATGAACCACAGGCCCCAGGCGCCGGTCACATACATCAGTGAAAACATCATGATCCAGGGCATTTTGCGCCCGGAGATATCCGCAAGCGCGCCCAGAAACGGCCCGCCAAGGCCGATCATCAGGCCGGTGATGGTGAGGCACATCGACCAGACCGTCTGCGCCTGCGCCTTTGCCGCCTCATCCGCGAGGCCCTGGGTGAGGTAATACTCGGCGGCAACGGCTGCGAAGAAGGGCGCAAAGACAAAGGTGACCAGCAGCGTGTGATAGGGCTGACTGGCCCAGTCAAAGGCCCACCAGCCCCAGATGCGCTTGCGCATGGATATCTGCGTCATGCCTCGTCGTCCCTCGCCCGATGCCTGTCGTGGTCTTTTGTCGTTACCTTTTGGTATGACAGGCCGGTATGGGGTTAGGCAAGCGTGTCCTGCGTTGACCTGTGGTAGATCGCGCTGGTCCTTCGTACAGCCATATGCTGTGCGGCTGGATGCTGCGGCGGGCCGACCCTAGCCGTTTTGGAGGGTTTCGGGCGCCGCAGGGGCAGGATCCGCCATCATCGGTGGCCAGGGGCGGCCTGCGTCCGCCTCGCACCAGGCCTTGATCCAGGCGGGCATCTCGGGGGCGAGGCTGTCGGTGCGACCGATGGTTTTGAGCACCTCCTGCGGTGCGACGATCCCCTTGGCATCGGTGATGGCGGTGCGCAGCATCACGTGGCTGGCGCAGTCGCCGTTGGATTTCCACATGGATTGTTCCAGATAGATGAAGCGATCGTCCCAGGCCACTGCCCGGCTGCGCATCTCGAACCGTTCAAAGCCGCGGATGCGGCGGCGAAACCGCACCGTGGTGCCCGCAACCGTCATGCCCCAGCGACGGCTGCGCAGAGCGCCGATCAGGCCGACACGCTGGGCCAGCATGGTACGGCCCAGATCATAGAGCGTCATCGCACGGCCATTGTTCAGCTCCATCCAGATATCCAGATCCCAGGGCCAGCAGATGTGGCGGGAGACATGGGTGTCGGTCAGATCCAGCGGCGGCATCCGGCGGGCAACCAGCAGATCCTTGATCAGGCGGACGATGGGAAACATGGGCGCGCTCTCCTGTGTGATGTGCCCGTGTTGCCATCTGTTTACAGCGCGTCAACCGCAACCTCGCGGCAGTCTTGCGATTTCGCGCGGGCGCGCTTACCTGTGGACAAGCTCCAAAAAGGGAAATCAAAGAGATGCTGTCGC
Source organism: Phaeobacter sp. JH20_29 (assembly GCF_048056175.1). NCBI lineage: Bacteria > Pseudomonadati > Pseudomonadota > Alphaproteobacteria > Rhodobacterales > Roseobacteraceae > Phaeobacter > Phaeobacter sp. JH20_29. The sequence continues at coordinate 187,536 of NZ_JAYMWO010000006.1, read as the reverse complement.
TGTTTCAAATTCTGATGCTGATCCTGGACATCGTCTGGTTCTTCATCATCGCCCATGTGATCATGAGCTGGCTGATCAATTTTCAGGTTCTGAACCTCAATCAGCAATTTGTGGCGCAGGTCTGGTATGGTCTGAACCGCTTGTTAGAGCCGCTTTATGCGCCAGTGCGCCGCATTTTGCCCAATATGCAGGGCCTTGATCTGGCGCCGCTGGTGGTGCTGATCGCCGTTTATGCGCTGCGGATTATTCTGACCAACAATATCGCCATGTTCTATTGAGCCAATGGGCCGAGGCGCGGCGATCGCTCTGATCGCGGCGCGGCGATTGATGCGGATGGACCGCCCGGGCATCGGCCTGCGGCGGTCTTTTCGGTGCCACTTGTCTGACGGTCGGGGGTGCGCACCCTTGTGGGTCGAATCCCGTTGTGGGATTGTAGCTGCCAAGACGAGCAGATCACAAAACGAGGCCCCCAGCCCCCATGTCCGCATTGCAGCCGGAAATGACCGCTCCGACCGGGGCGACCTCCACTGGCACATCCGTCACCGCTGCCTGTGCTACTGGCGCGACGCCGCTGTTGCGGGAAATCTTTGGCTTTGACGGGTTTCGCCCGGGGCAGGAGGAGATCGTCGACGCCGTGACCGACGGGGAAAACGTGCTGGCGATCATGCCGACCGGCGGCGGCAAATCCCTGTGCTTCCAACTGCCTGCTCTGCTGCGTGAGGGGGTCACGGTGGTGATCTCGCCGCTGATTGCATTGATGCGCGATCAGGTGCGGGCGTTGCAGGAGGTTGGCGTGACCGCCGGGGCGCTCACCTCGGGCAATACCGACGAAGAAACCGAGGCGGTCTGGCAGTCCATCGAGGAGGGGCGGCTGAAGCTTCTTTATATGGCACCGGAACGGCTGGCCTCCGGGGCGGCGATGGGGATGCTGCGGCGGATCGGTGTCAGCCTCATCGCGGTGGATGAGGCGCATTGCGTCAGCCAGTGGGGCCATGATTTCCGCCCCGATTACCTGCGGATTGGTGAATTGCGGCGGGCGCTGGACGTGCCGTTGGCGGCCTTTACCGCGACCGCAGATCAGGAAACCCGCGAAGAGATTGTCGAGAAGCTGTTTGATGGTGTCGCACCGCGCAGTTTCCTGCGCGGCTTTGACCGGCCCAATATCCATCTTGCCTTTGCCATCAAAGACAGCCCGCGCCGTCAGATTCTGGAGTTTGCGGCCGCCCGAAAAGGTCAATCCGGCATCGTCTATTGTGGGACACGTGCCAAGACCGAAGCGCTGGCGGCGGGGCTGCGCGAGGCGGGCCACGCCGCCTGTTATTATCACGGTGGCATGGACGCCGAGGACCGGCGCGGGGTGGAGACGCGCTTTGCCCGCGAGGACGGTCTGATCGTTGTGGCCACGGTGGCCTTCGGCATGGGGATCGACAAGCCCGATATTCGCTGGGTCGCCCATGCGGATCTGCCCAAATCCATCGAGGCCTATTATCAGGAAATCGGACGCGGTGGCCGCGACGGCGCGCCTGCCGAGACGCTGACGCTGTTCGGGCCGGAAGATATTCGACTGCGTCGCAGTCAGATCGACGAGGGTCTGGCGCCGCCGGACCGCCGAAGTGCAGACCATGCCCGGCTGAATGCGCTGCTCGGACTGGCCGAAGCGCTGAAATGCCGCCGCCAGACCCTGCTGGCCTATTTCGGCGAGGCGGCTGAGCCCTGCGGCAACTGTGATCTCTGCGACCAGCCGGTGGATGTGTTCGACGGCACCACGGCGGTGCGCAAGGCGCTGTCGGCGATCCTGCGAACGAACGAGACCTATGGATCGGGACATCTGATCGACATTCTGGTGGGCAATGCGACCGACCGGGTGCGTGACAAGCGGCATGACGATCTGTCGGTCTTTGGCTGTGGCAAGGAATATGGCAAGCGACAGTGGCAGGCGGTGTTCCGGCAGATGATGGGGCATGATCTGGTGCGCCCCGATCCCGAACGCCATGGCGCGCTGCGGATGACCGAGGCGGCGCTGCCGGTTCTGCGCGGTGAACAGGACATTGCGCTGCGCCGCGACACCATCAGCTCTGCCAAGCGCAGCCCTGCGGTAAAGGCGCTGGTGTCGGATGAGGACGCGCCGCTGTTGTCGGCACTGAAAGCCAAGCGGCGCGCGCTGGCCGAGGCGCAGAAAGTGCCGGCTTATGTTATCTTTGCGGATCGCACGCTGATCGAGATGGCCGAAACCCGGCCCGATACGCTGGATAAAATGGCGCGGATCGGCGGTGTCGGGGCGAAGAAACTGGAGCGGTATGGCAGCGATTTCCTGTCGGTGATCACCGGCGAGAGCGCGGCGCTGCACCCGATGCGGCGCAAGCTGGCCGGGCGCGATGCCGGATCGGTTTATGATGCGTTGATGGCTGTGCAGGCGGAGCTGGCGCGGGGCAGCGACGGAACCGAGAAACCGCTGAGCTGTTCTGCGGCGCAGCTGGCGAAGCTGGCGCAGGTCCGTCCGCAGACTGAAATCGCCATCACAAGGCTGTTAGGCGAGCGCCGCGCGGAACGTTTTGCAGCGGCGTTTCTGGACGTCTTGCGCGGCGCGGGCTAGGTCTTGTCCAGAACAGATGGGGGCAGAATATGCTGGTAGTGACTTCTCCGGCCAAAAAGCTGGACTGGAGCGAACGCGACGTTGAGATGACATGGCCCGCCATGCACGACGCGGCGGTGGATTTGGCATCCGTGGCGCGCGATCTGTCGGTCGCCGAGCTGATGAAGCTGATGCATATCAGCGAGGATCTGGGAAAGCTGAACTACGAGAGATTTCAGAGCTTTACCGCCGATCCGGGCAGCGATGCCACGCGCCCGGCCGCGCTGGCCTTTGCGGGTGACACCTATCAGGGGCTGGAGGCGGGATCTCTGGACGCGGAGGAAATGGCCTGGGCGCAGGACCATTTCCGCATTCTGTCGGGCCTTTACGGGCTGCTGCGGCCGCTGGATGCGATGCAGGCCTACCGGCTGGAGATGGGATCGCGGCTGAAGACGGCAAAGGGCAAGAATCTCTATGACTACTGGGGGCGGGACATCTCTGATGCGCTGAATGCCCAAGGTGAGGCCGTGGGCAGCGATGTGCTGGTGAACTGCGCCAGCCAGGAGTATTTCGGCGCGGTTGATCGCGAAGCGCTGGCGCGGCGGGTCGTGACGCCTGTTTTCATGGAAGACAAGAACGGCACGCCCAAGGTGGTGAGCTTTTACGCCAAGCGGGCGCGGGGCGCGATGGCGCGCTACATCATTCAGAACCGGCTAAGCGATCCTGCGGCGTTGCTGGATTTTGACAGCGGCGGCTATCGCTACATGCCGGAGATGTCGGAGCCGGATCAGCCGGTGTTCCTGCGCGCGGGCTGAGCGGGGCCGGTGCAGATCAGGCGGCGCCGGTCTGGGTGAGGTCGTCATCCGCCAGCGGCGCCGCCTCGGCAGGCAGATAGGCGTGAATACGTTCGTGGATCAGCGCCTTGCGCAGGGGTTTGGTCAGGTAGTGATCCAGACCTGCGGCGAGAATCCCGTCTGAATCGCCGGCCATGGCATGGGCCGTGAGGGCGACAACCGGCGTGTAGATGCCGGTGCCGTGTTCCAGCGCGCGGATTTTCTGCGTTGCCTCCTTGCCGTCCATCACCGGCATCGAGATATCCATGAAAATCAGGTCAGGCTGGAAGGACTGATAGGCCTCCACCGCCTCAATCCCGTTGCTGGCAAATTGCAGATCTATGTTCAGATCTTTCACCATTTTGCGGAACACAAGCTGATTGGTCCGGTTGTCTTCTGCTGCCAGAATCCGCATCAGCCGGGGCGTCGGGGTGGCATCGACCGCCGCGGCGATCGGGGACGGAGCCAGGGTCGGCGCCACGGTCGGGGAGGGCGCCGGGGCCGTTGGCTGCGCTGACGGCAGCGGTGTGGCCACCGTGTCGAGCACCTGCGGTGTGGCTGCAACCGGCTCAACCATATCTGCGGCACGCGCCGCTGATCCACGCTTGGGCAGGTCGACAAGCCGCTGGAACAGCTCGTCCCGCTGGATCGGTTTCAGCAGCACGCTGTCTGTCACGGATTGTACAACCGCGTTGCTGGCTGCTGTGGGGTCGCTGCTGAGCATGAGGATCGGCACACTGGCAAAGGAGCCGGAGCGCAGTTTGCGGGCCAGTTCGACACCATCCTGATCGGGCAGTTGTTCATCGCAGATGACCAGATCGACGTCCTCAGGCATCTGTGCAATTGCGGTGGTGCCATTGTCAAAGACCGTCACATCCAGCCCCAGCGTCGCCAGCTGTTTGCTGAGCACGTCGCGCATGACCGATTGGGACTCGATAACCACGACCTGACACAGCCCCTTGGGCAGCGTCGGGATGCTGGTTGAAGCGCCCTCTGCCAATGGCAGCTCCATGCGGAAACCGAAGCAGGACCCCTTGCCCTCCTCGCTTTCGACCCAGATCTCGCCGCCCATCAGTTCAATCAGCCGCTTTGAGATCGCAAGGCCAAGGCCGGTGCCCTCAAACTGGCGATTGCGCTCATCCTCGACCTGATTGAATTCGCCAAAGATGTCCTGCACCTTCTCTGCGGGGATGCCGATGCCGGTGTCTTCGATGGTGACATGGATCGAACAGATCTTGTCGTCAGCATTGGAGATGCCGGTGATTTGCAGGGCAACATGACCTTCTGAGGTGAATTTCACCGCGTTGCCGACAAGATTGGTGAGCACCTGGCGAATGCGTCCGGGATCCCCGACGAAGCTGGTTGGCAGGAACAGATCGTAGTCCAGCAGCAGTGTCAGCCCCTTGTCCCGTGCGGTGGGCTGAAGCAGCATCAGCACCTCATGCACACTGCGCTCCAGATCAAAGGGTTCAGGGTGCAGCTGCAGTTTCTGCGCCTCGATCTTGGAATAGTCGAGCACATCATTGATGATGACCAAAAGCGCCTCGCCGGAGTTTTTGATCGTGTTGGCGTAGAGCTGTTGTTCCTCGTTCAGATTGGTGTCGCTGAGCAGCTCGGCCATGCCGACAACACCGTTCATCGGGGTGCGAATCTCATGGGACATATTGGCCAGGAAGGCGGATTTGGCACGATTTGCGGCCTCGGCCCGCTCGCGGGCGGCCTCAAGCTCCTCCTCGTATTGGACGGTGGAGGTGATATCGAGCGCCAGGCTGACCATATCGCCGCCATGGCCGCGCTGATCCAGCAGCCGCAGGTAGCGGTCGTCCCACATCCGTACGACCACAGGTTCGGGGGAGGGCGACAGCCAGCGCTCCGACATCTGGGCGCGCCAGTGATCGGGATCCTGTTCTCCGGTGTTCACCAGCCCCTCATCGGTGAGAATCTGCAGGATCCGCACGTAGGAGACGCCCGGCGCCACTTCCTCCAGCCCGTCGAACAGGTCGAGATAGGCGCCATTGGCGCCGATCAGTTTGCTGTCGGCATCAAAGAAGGCAAAGCCGTCCTGAAAGGCCTGGATCGAATGCCAAAGCCGTCGCTCGGCGCGCTCAACCTTTTCGTTGGCGGTGGACAGGTCCGATTTCACCTTGGCGTTTTCGTCGCGCACCGTCGCGACCTCGGCCTGGGTGACGCCGATCTGGCGGGTCAGTGCCAGCGCATGGCGCCCGAGTTTGCGGTTGGCTGCCGAAAGTTCCGCCTGCTTCAATTCAAGCAGGCGCTCCGCCGCGAGACGCGCGCGTCGTTCTTCCGTCAATCTGTCAGCAAGGTTCATCCCTGCGAACTCCACATAAAACCAACACGACCTGTCTGCCCTACTTTGGCGGGCAGAGATTAAATTGAGATTAGTTCATCTGTTACGTTGCGATATCTTGCTATGGCGTTAACCCCGTGCCAGCCTCTTGGCAGGTCTGGAGGGTTCTATTGTGCGTGTGCCTGTTTCATTTGTTGTACTTTTGTGCGGTTGGCTTGTTCAACCATTAGTTGTTTTCGCTGATTCAATTTTTCCGGAAACGCGCTATGTCATTCAGCGCGACACCGATCATTTCGGGGCCGATCTTGGGCCGCTTTTTGACACCGATATGCGCAGTTGCGCGCGGGCTTGTTCGGCACAGACCGATTGTGTCGGGTTTGCCTTCAACAGTCGATCAAACGCCTGTTTCCCAAAATCGGCGATGGATCAGCCGTCGCCCTATGACGGGGCGTTTTCAGCGCATAAGCTTCTCGCCGGTGCGGCAGAGAAGCAGGCGGCCAAACAGCGCGCCGCGGCCTTGCAGGGGCTGGAGGTTGCGGATCTGGCTGCGGTGTCCAAACAGGCAGAAAACCTTGGCCTGCGCTTTCCAACGGGTGGATCCAGCGTTGAGGATCTGATTGCTGCGGCGCAGGGGGCACCGTCGGCAGCGGCGCTGCGGTGGGTTGCCGAGGCTGTGGTGCTGAGCGATCGCGGCGATCTGTGGCTGGACTATGCCCGCAGGCTGCTGCGTCAGGAACTCAACGGATCCGCCCAACGCCGCGCCCATGAAGAGGCCTTTGCGGCAGCGCTCAATGCCTATCTGCGCAGTTCGCAGCCGGCGGCGCAGGCGGCCGGATTGATCACCGCCGCAGAGGCGTTGGAACAGCTGGGGCGGGGACGTGCCGCGCTGGCGGTTCTGCGGCTGGCGGCAGATCGTGACACCAGCGCGAAACTGTCACTGCGTCTGGATGAGGCAATTGCCAAATATGGATTTCGTGTCACCGGGAGCCGGGTTGAGAGCGATAGCGCATCGCCCCGCATTTGTGTCGAATTTTCTGAAGATTTGGTACGCAGCGGGATCGACTACAGCGACTTTGTAAAACTTGCCGATCCGCGTCTGGTTGCCGAGTCGACCGCGCGCGAGCTGTGTATTGACGGTGTGGAGCATGGCACCCGCTACCGGGTGATGCTGCGGCGCGGGCTGCCGGCGGCAACCGGCGAGACATTGGCCAAGGATGTAACGCTGACCCACTACGTGCGGGATCGCGCCCCCAACGTGCGATTCTCCGGGCGGTCCTATGTGCTGCCCAAGGGAGATCAGGTGGCGGTGCCGGTTGAGACGGTAAACGCGACCACGCTTGATCTGCGCCTGCGCCGTGTGAGCGATCGCAACCTGCTGCGAACCCTACAGGAGGATTATTTTGCCCGGCCGCTGTCGCAGTGGCAGGATGAACATTTCGCCAGCGATATTGCCGAGGAAATCTGGACCGGTACCGCGGAGGTCCAGCAGGATCTGAACCAATCGGTGATCACACGGCTGCCGCTTGATGAGGCGCTGGCGGATCAGCCGGTAGGTCTTTATGCGCTGAGTGCGCAGGTTCCGGGGGCCGATCCCTATGAGGCGCCTGCGGCAACCCAATGGTTCGTGCTGACGGATCTGGGTTTGAGCACCATGCTGGGCAGTGATGGGCTGCATGTGCAGGTACAGGGACTGGCAGATGCCGCGCCGCGCGCGGGCGTTCGTTTGCAGCTGGTCTCCAATGCCAACGCGGTGCTGGGGACGGCAGTCAGCGACGCTGATGGCTATGCCCGTTTCGACGCGGGGTTGACCCGTGGAGAGGGGGCATCGGCTCCGGCTGTCATCATGGCGCTGAGCGGCGAGGAGGACGCGGCGGAGGTCGATTTTGCCTTTCTCTCATTGCGGGACGCCGCCTTTGATCTGTCGGACCGGGGGGTGGAGGGGCGTCTGGCGCCGGGTCCGATTGACGTGTTCCTGACCACTGATCGGGGGGCTTATCGTGCGGGTGAGGTGATTCATGCGACCGCCCTTGCCCGTGATCCGAGGGCCGAGGCGCTTCCGGGCGTGCCCTTGATCGCGGTTCTGAACCGCCCGGACGGGGTCGAATACGCCCGGGTGGTTTCCGATCAGGGGGCGCTGGGCGGCCATGTGTTCCGCCTGCCGATTGGCGATACGGCACCGCGCGGAACCTGGCGGTTGTCGATCCTGTCGGACCCCGAAGCCCCGGCGCTGGCCAGCAGGCAAATTCTGGTCGAGGATTTTCTGCCTGAACGCATTGATTTCACGCAAGAGCTGGCGGCAGGAACCGACCAAGGTCTGCGTCCGGGCACAAGCGCCCCCTTGCGGATCGAAGCGCGGTATCTGTTTGGTGCCCCGGGCCGCGACCTGACTATCGAGGGCGAGGTGACCCTGCGCCCGGCGGAACAGGTGAGCGGTTGGACGGGCTATCGCTTTGGTCGCCATGACGAGGTCGTCGCGCCGCAGAGCCGCTATTTCGGCGGGATGAGCACCGATGCCTCGGGTCTGGGCGTGGTTACCGTGACACTGCCGGAGATTGACGCGCCGGGTCAGCCTCTGATTGCGGAGGTGACCACCCGGCTGGCCGATGGGGGCGCGCGACCCGTCGAACGGCAGATGACCGTGCCCATGCAGCCTGACGGGCCGGTGATTGGTATCAAGCCGCTTTTTGAAGAGGTCGTCGCAGAGGGCGATGCGGCGCGGTTTTCGGTGATTGCGCTGGCCCCGGACGGTAGCACGCGGGATATGCCGGTCACATGGAGTTTGAACCGGGTGGAAACCCGCTACCAGTGGTATCAGCTCTACGGCAACTGGAACTGGGAGCCGACCACCCGGCGCAGCCGGATCGCGACGGGTGAGGCAACTCTGAGCGCGGCGACGCCTCTGGTGCTGGAGCAGCCGGTGGACTGGGGCCGGTATGAGCTGGTGATCGAACATCGGGGCACGCCCTATGTGGCGGCTTCGACCGATTTCTATGCAGGGTGGTATGTGCCTGACGAGGGGGCTGATACGCCCGACCAGCTGGATGTCTTTCTTGATCGCGACAGTTATCAGCCCGGCGATACAGCGCGGTTACGGCTGGTCACCCGCGCGGCTGGCACGGCTCTGGTTTCGGTGATGTCGAACCGGTTGATCAGCCGCCAGATGGTCGAGGTTCCCGCCGGGGAGACGGTGATTCCACTGGCAGTTGGTGCCGACTGGGGCAGCGGGGCATATGTCTCGGCGATGGTGGTGCAGCCGCTTGCTGGCAAGGCGGATCAGACCCCGACCCGCGCATTGGGGCTTGCCCATGCTCGCGTCATTCGCCCTGGCCAGGCGCTGGAGGTAACCTTGGACCTCCCCGAGGTGGCCCGCCCCCGCCGGACTCAGCTGGCCCGCGTCGAGGTCGCGGGGGCCGCTCCCGGTGAAGAGGTCTGGCTGACGCTGGCGGCGGTTGATCTTGGGATATTGAACCTCACCGGGTTTCAGAGTCCGGACCCCCTGGCGCATTACTATGGCCAGCGGCGGCTCGGGATGGAGCTGCGGGATCTTTACGGTCGCCTGATCGAGAGTGGCAACGGCGCCTTGGGCCGGGTGCGCTCCGGCGGCGATGCTGGGGCGGGGATGCGACTGCAGTCGCCGCCACCGACGCAGGATCTGATGGCGGTGTTTTCCGGTCCCGTGAAGGTCAAGGCCGATGGAACGGCCGAGGTGCCGATCGCGCTGCCAGCGTTTAACGGCACGGTTCGGGTGATGGCTGTCGCCTGGTCGCAAGATGCGGTTGGACAGGCGGAGCGGGACATGGTGGTGCGCGATCCGATCGTGGTGAGCGCCAATGCCCCGCGTTTTCTGGCGCCCGGAGACAGCAGCCGGGTTCTTGTGGAGCTCACTCATGCAGATGGGCCCGCAGGCCAACTGAGCCTTGCGGCGCGGGTCCTTGGCGGCGGGCTTGAGATCGGGACATTGCCGCAAGTCCTGGAGCTGGCCGATGGCGCAGATACCACCCTGATGCTGCCGGTCGAAGCGCTGGCTGTCGGAGATCCGGAGATTGAGCTCGCCGTGACGACACCAGAGGGCGAAACGCTGATCCAGACGCTGCGCCTGCCGGTGCGGGCCAATGATCCGATGATTGCCACGACCAGACGGTTCAGGCTGGCGGCGGGGGATAGTTTTCTGTTCTCATCTGACGTCTTTACCGGGCTGCGACCGGGCGGCGCGCGGGCAGTGATGTCTGCGGGGCCGCTGGCGCGGTTCGACGTGCCGGGTCTGCTGACGGGCCTCGACCTCTACCCCTATGGCTGTACCGAGCAGATCACATCCCGGGCGCTGCCGTTGCTGTATCTGTCGTCGGTGGCACAGGCTGCCGGGTTGGGTGACGGGCCGCAGGTTGCCGCCCGGATTGACAGCGCCATTCAGCAGGTGCTGTCGCGGCAGGCCAGCAATGGCGGTTTTGGTCTGTGGCGCGCCGAAAGCGGTGATTTCTGGCTGGATGCTTATGCCAGCGATTTTCTGAGCCGCGCGCGTGTGCAGGGCTATCAGGTCGCTGACATCCGGTTCCGGCAGGCCTTGGACAACCTGCGCAACCGGGTGAATTATGCCCCCGATTTCGAGAATGGAGGTGAGGACATCGCCTATGCGCTGCTGGTGCTGGCGCGCGAGGGGGAGGCGGCGATGGGCGATCTGCGCTATTACGCCGACGTTAAGGCTGCGGATTTCGCCACACCCCTGGCCGTTGCCCAGATCGGGGCGGCGCTGGCGGCCTATGGCGATCAGCGCCGGGCCGATCAGATGTTTGCCCGGGCGGCCTCTATGTTGCAGGGGGATGATCCCGATCCGACCCTGTGGCGCGCCGACTATGGCAGCCAGCGCCGTGATCAGGCCGGTGTTCTGGCCCTGGCCAGCGAGGCCGGTTCGCAGGCGGTGGACAGCCGTCGTTTGAGCGCGGGCCTGACAGCCGATGGCCGGCTGCTGTCCACGCAGGAAAGTGCCTGGACGCTGATGGCGGCTCATGCGCTGATCGAGGGCGGTGGTGGCTCCGGTCTGTTGGTCAATGGACAGGCGACGGACGGGCCATTTGTTGAGGTCTTGGATGGGGATCAGGATCGCGATCCGCTGGCGCTGACGGCCGCCACGGGCAAGGAGGTCGATATCACCCTCACCACCCTTGGCGTTCCGCTGGTGGCAGCGCCGGCAGGGGGAACTGGCTACAGCATCGAGCGGAGCTATTACACACTGGAGGGCGAGGCGCTGGCTCCGGATCAGTTCACGGTTGGCGACCGCTTTGTCACCGTGCTGCGAGTGGTCGCGTTTGAGCCGGGTGGCGCGCGGTTGATGATCAATGATCCGCTGCCTGCGGGGCTGGAGATTGATAATCCCAGCCTGCTGCGATCCGGTGATCTGAGCGGGCTAGACTGGCTGACGCTGAGCGACGCGCGACATGCAGAATTCCGTGCGGACCGGTTTTTGGCGGCTGTCGATCTGCGGAGGGGCCGCGGTGACGAGGCCGGGGCGCCGGTAACGCTGGCCTATGTGGCGCGGGCGGTGACGCCCGGTCTGTTCCACCACCCGGCGGCGTCGGTTGAGGATATGTACCGGCCCGCCAACCGGGCCCGCACCGCCACCGGGCGCGTGCAGGTCCGGTGATCCGCGCGCCAAAGATGCGGCTACGGGCGCGCTCCTCCTGGCGGCTGCTGGGAGGGGCGGCTGCCCTATGCGTGACCATTGCTGCGCTGGGATTGGGGGTCGAGACCTGGATCGCCCGAACGCCGATGCCCGCAACACTGGCGGAGACAGCCACCGAGGTGCGCGACCGAAACGGCCAGTTGCTGCGGGCCTATCCGGTTGCCGATGGGATCTGGCGGATGGCGGTGCGGCCGGATCAGGTCGACGCGGGCTATCGCGCGATGTTGCTGCGCTATGAGGACAAGCGGTTCTACGACCATGGCGGCGTTGATGCGCTTGCTCTGCTGCGGGCGGCGGCGCAGGCGGTGTGGCAGCGGCGTGTGGTCTCGGGTGGCTCGACACTGACGATGCAGGTGGCGCGGCTGCTGGAGGATGGCAGCACCGGGCGCTGGGCAGGAAAACTGCGCCAGATTCGGCTGGCGCTGGCGCTGGAGCGGCGCCTGACCAAGGCGCAGATCCTTGAGCTGTATCTGGTTCACGCGCCCTTTGGTGGCAATCTGGAAGGCGTGCGGGCGGCGAGCTATGCCTGGTTCGGCAAGGAGCCGTCGCGGTTGTCTCCGGCGGAGGCGGCGCTGCTGGTCGCCTTGCCGCAGGCACCGGAGGCGCGCCGACCGGATCGCGCTCCGAAACCTGCAGAGATGGCCCGCAACCGGGTATTGGCGCGGATGGCAGCCGCAGGCGTCTTGCCGGTGGAGGCGGCCGAGGCTGCGCAGCGGGCGCGGATCCCCCGGCAAATGCGCCGCTTCCCGCAGATGGCCGCGCATCTGGCGGATCGCGTGATAGCCGAGACGCCGGAGCTTGCGCGGATTGATCTGACGGTGGAGGCCGGATTACAGCACCGGCTGGCGCGGCTGGTGGCGCAGACCGTCGCGCGGCAGGACGCCCGGCTGTCGGCGGCGGTGCTGGTGGCCGATCACCAGAGCGGCGAGATCCTCGCCTCGGTCGGCTCAGCCGGATATCAGGATGATCTGCGACAGGGGTTTGTGGATATGACGCGCGCGGCGCGTTCGCCGGGGTCCACGCTGAAACCGCTGGTCTATGGTCTTGCCTTTGATCAGGGGCTGGCGCACCCGGAAACCATGATCCACGACGGGCCTATTGATATCGATGGGTATGCGCCACAGAATTTTGACGGAGGTTATCGCGGCGACCTGCGGATGCGGCGTGCGCTGCAATTATCGCTGAATACGCCGGTAATACGGGTGATGCAGGCGCTGGGTCCGGCGCGGTTGATGTCAGCCCTGCGTCGCGGTGGCGCGCGACCGCAACTGCCCGGCGGCAAGCCGGGACTGGCGGTTGCGCTGGGCGGGGTGGGCCTGTCGCTGCATGATCTGATGCAGGTCTATGCCGGGCTGGCGGCGGGCGGGCAGGGGCCCCGGTTGCGGGTGCGTATGGAGGCGCCGTTTGAACGGATGCCACGCCTGTTGAGCGAGGTCTCAGCCTGGCATATCACCGATGTTCTGCGCGATGTGCCGCCGCCAGCAGGTGCGCCTGCTGGCGTGCTGGCCTATAAGACAGGGACGTCCTACGGGCACCGCGATACCTGGGCGATTGGCTGGGATGGTCGCCATGTGGTTGGCGTCTGGCTTGGCCGGGCCGATGGCACGCCGGTGCCGGGCGCCTTTGGCGCGGAGCTGGCGGCCCCACTGTTGTTTGAGGCCTTCGGGCGGCTCGGGACCGGTTTTGCACCGCTCCCTCCGGCGCCTCGCTCGGCGTTGCGGGTGGCCACTTCGGAGCTGCCGCTGCCCTTGCAACGCTTTGACGGCGGTCGGGCGGGTGGCCAGCCCGCTGATGCGGTGCAGCTGGCGTTTCCACCGGACGGTGCGGCGCTGATGCTGGCAGAGGATGGACAGGTCACGCTGCGGATCAAAGGCGGCGAGGCGCCGTTTCTGGTGCTGGCCAATCAAAAGCCGGTGGTGACCGGCGCCCGCCGCCGCAGCATTGATCTGCCGGGGATGGAGCGCGGATTTTCAACACTGGTGGTGGTTGATCGCAATGGTCGCTCCGATCAGGCCCGCGTGCGGATCACCCGCCCAGGTGAGTAGCGCAGATCCGGCACCCCGCAAAGGCTGATGGTCACCGCCGCCCTTCGCGCAGCCAGCCTGCGAGAATCGCCGCGCTGGCCAGCAGCAGCACCAGCCAAGCGGGAAGCAGCGGCGTCTGGTTGACCGAGACGGTGCGATAGGCGTCGCGCGGGGTCAGTCCGATCCAGCCACGTCCAGCGGCAACGCGTCCCTCGCGCACATCGCGCAGGCTCGGGATACCGTCGTGCAGCGCGCGCACGCCGCCACGGGTCTGGGCCACGGCGGCGGCCATGATATCGCCGGTGGCAATGGTCTGTTCAAATTCACGCGGCGCCGCAGGGCCGAGGCCGATGACGGTGGACTGGCTGCCTTCTTCCAGTCGGTAAAGACCGGGTTCCGGCCCCTCGTAACGGCCTTCCCAGCGGCCGGGCGCGGTTTGGGTCATCGTGACGGTCACTGTGCTGCCATCGGGGTTTGTGACAGTGACATCGCCGACATCTTCGCCCAGGCTGCGGCGCTGGATGCGCATACGCTGCCCGGTTGCCTCGGCTGACAGGACGTCCTCTTCCAGCTCGGGCTCTTTCATCATCCAATGGGCAAGGCGCCGCAGCAGCTCAAGCTGCGGGCCGCCGCCTTCGTATCCCCGGCTCCAGAGCCAGGCATGATCGGAGGCCAGCAGCGCCACGCGCCCCTCGCCGACCCGGTTCAGAACCAGCAGCGGGCGGTCATCCAGGCCGCTCATCAGGACATTGCCCTGGGGGACGTCGACTTCGATCTGCCGCAGCCAGCGGCCCCAGTCGGACGCGCCGGTGAGATCGGCGGTAACCGGGTGGCGCTGGCCCAGATCGGTGATTTCCGGGCGATAGGCGCGCTCCAGCACCCGCGCCGAGGGGCTGGCAGGCAGGATGCTGGCCAGCGGAGAACGATAGATACTGTCGGCGCTGGCAAAATCCGGCCCCGCCGCCACCAGAACCGCGCCTCCGCGTTCAACATAATCGGCCACATTGTCGAGGTAGATCGCCGGCAGGATGCCGCGCCGTTTGTAGCGATCAAAGATGATCAGATCGAAATCATTGATCTTTTCCAGAAACAGCTCCCGCGTTGGAAAGGCAATCAGCGACAGCTCATCGACCGGTACCCCGTCCTGTTTCTCCGGTGGGCGCAGAATGGTGAAATGCACCAGATCCACCGCGCTGTCGGATTTCAGCAGATTGCGCCAGGTGCGCCCGCCCGGATGCGGCTCGCCCGAGACCAGCAGCACGCGCAACCGATCGCGCACCCCGTTGATCTGGACCAGCGCGGCGTTGTTGCGATCGGTCAGCTCGCCCTCGGCGGTGGGGACGGTGAACTGGATCACGTTGCGCCCCCCATGTGGCAGGGTCAGTGGCAGGTCGAAATCGACACCGACAGGCAGGTTGAAGCGCTGCGGTTCGGCGCCGCCGATTGAAATCGCCAGCTCTGCCAGATTGCCGGTTGCGGGGGCCTCGCCCTGATCCTCGATCCTGAGGGTCAGGGTCACGGGTTCACCGATAATGGCAAAGCTGGGGGCGTTCTTGACGATCAGCCGCCGGTCCCAATCGCTGGGGCGACCGGTCAGCAGCAGATGCAGCGGGGCAGGCAGGGCCGGGGTCTGCGCAATGTCATGGACCTGGCCATCGCTGAGCGCGATCATCCCGGCAACCCGACCGCGCGGCACATTGGCAAGCGCCTCGGCCAGTGCGCCCATCAGCAGGGTGCCACTGTTGTCGCTGCTGCCATCACGCGGCGGGACGCTGTCGACAGCAATCCAGCGAACCTCGGTGTTCGGGCGCTGACTGAGGGCGGTCTCCAATGCGGCACGGGCGGCCCCTGTCTGGTCGGGGCGGTCGGACAGGGCCTGGCTGGCGGTCTTATCCTCAAGCACCAGAACGATGTCACTGAGCGCGGCGCGGTCTTCGATCTGGTACACCGGGCCGCTGAGGGCCGCGATCAGCACCAGTGCGGCGAGCGCACGCATCGGCCATCCCGCAAGGCGTTTCCAGACCGCCAGGGCCAGCACCGCAACCGACAGCGCCGCAAGCAGGCCGATCAGCGGCCAGGGGACCAGTGGGTCAAAGAGGATGGTCTGTGTCATCTGTCCAGCCTCATGTCATTGCCCCAGCCGATCGAGCAGGGCGGGGACATGCACCTGATCGGATTTGTAGTTGCCAGTGAGCACATGCATGACCAGATTGACCCCAAAGCGGTAGGCCAATTCGCGCTGACGCTCGCCGGTATAGCCGCGCCCCACTGGCAGCAGAGGGCGGCCGTTGTCATCCACGGCCCAGGCGGAAGCCCAGTCGTTGCCGCCGATGACAACCGGTGTGACACCATCATTGAGGTTGCGGAAGGGGATGCCTTCCACCTGCTGGGCATCGGCGGGCGCGGCTTCGACCCAGAGCGTGCCGCGGCTGTGGCGTCCGGGGAAATCCTGTAGCAGATAGAAGGCGCGGGTCAGCACATGATCTGCGGGCAGCGGTTCCAGTGGCGGCACGTCCAGCCGCAGGGCCAGTTGTTGCAGGCGCCGCCCTGCCGGGCTGCTGGCACCGGCGCGGGTCAGGTCGGCGTCGCGGGTGTCAAAGAGGATCATCCCGCCGGTGCGCAGATAGGTGTTGAGCCGGTCGTAGGCCGCACCCGAGGGCAGTGGCTGATTGGCGGTCACCGGCCAGTAGAGCAGCGGGTAGAACGCCAGCTCGTCGCGCTCCAGATCAACGCCGGCGGGGGGAGAGGGTTCAACCGATGTGCGGAACCGCAGTGTGTTGGACAGCCCTTGCAAGCCGTCGCGCGCCAGCTGGTCAATCTGCGGGTTGCCGGTCAGCACATGGGCCAGCGCCAGCTCGGCCGCGCGGTCTGCGGCGAGGGCGTCTGCTGCGGGATCGGATGCGTCGGACCGGGCCGCGCTGTCGGTTTGCTCGATCACCAAGGCGTTGCCCTGGGCGTGGCTGCGCAGGTCGCTGCCGGAGCCGGTGGCCCAGATACAGGTGGCGAGGACCAGGGCCGATGCGAGGTTTTGCGCCTTGGGTGCGGTCGGTCGTGTCCGACGCATCAGTAATCCCGACAGCAGCAGCGCGGCGATCACGTCGAGCGCCAGCAGCAGCAGGGAGAGGCTGATCAGGATGCCGCCAAGCGGGCGCTCCGGCGTGCCACCATAGCCAAGGATTGGCAGCCCGACGGGCCAGCCAATTGGCGTCAGCTGATCCTCGGCCCGCATGACATTGCGGGCAATCCGCCGATCTCCGTTCTGGTACAGCCCGGGTTGCAGGCCGGGGCCGGTCAGGGCGGCAACCAGATCAGGCCCTGCGACACCGGGCAGGGCATCGGCATCCGAAAGGTCACCAAAGCCATCGAGCACCTGAAGCGGCGCCCATGTGGTGCCCTCCAGATCCGTAGCCTCGGCCGGTTTGGCACCGGAGGAAACCGCCAGCCGCTCCATCATCTGCACAAATAGGCCCGAGAGCGGCAAGGTGCTCCATTCCGCATTGGCGGTGACATGGAAGAGCACGATCTGACCATTGCCGAGCGGTTTGCGTGTCACCAGCGGCGTCCCATCGGAGAGTTCCGCAATCACCCGCTCCGCAAGGCTGGGATCGGGTTGTGCGACCACCTGTGAACTGACGGTGACGTCCTCGGGGATGGTCAGCCCGAAGAAAGGAGAGCCTTCGGCAAAGGTGGCCAGCGTCTTGGGCTCGCCCCAGCTCATGGCGCCGCCAATGCTGCGGCCTCCGATCCGCAGGCGCACGGGCAGCAGCGGCTCTTCGTCGGTGCGGGCGGTATCGCTGGCGGCCAGCCGGGGACCGGCAAACCGCAGGAGCAATCCGCCTTTGTTGACCCAGTCCACCACCGCTGCCTCCTGATCGGGGGGCAGACGTGCGGTATCGGCCAGGACGATCACATCCGGGTTGGCAGGCAAGAGATCGTTCAGCCCGCCTTCCAGCAGGTCTGCGTTTGGCGCCAGCGCCTTGCGCAGATAGTGCAGGGGCGACAGCAGGGCGAGGCCTTCGTTGCCGCTCTGGCTGGAGATCAGCGCCACCTCGCGGCGGCGCAGACCGTCATCGGTAAGCGATATAGCCCCGGCGCTGCGGTGACCCTGCAGTTCGAAGAGCCGGATACGTGCGCGCAGCTCAGCGGGCAGGGACAGGCGGGCGGTGGCTTCAAGCCCATTGGCGGCAGCGGTATCTGTATCGGCAAAATCCACCGTCGCCGCGCCCAGAGTCCGCATGGTGCCGCCCGGATCCGGCCCACGGGCAAGCACGGTGACGGTCTGGTCACTGCCGGGGGTGATCTGGGTGTGGCTGCGAGTGACCGTGATTTCCATCGCGCCGTCGACATAGACCACCGGACGCAGGGCCAGCCTTGGGGTGGGATGTTGATAGACGGTCAACTCGCCGCGCTGGCGCAGCGTCGCCATCAACGCATCGCGACCCGGATAGTCCAAGCCGTCACTGAACCACAGGCTGTCAAAGCCCCCGTCAACTGCTGCTATCTGCGCCTGTGCCGTCGTGAGCTGGTCTTGCGAGGGTTGCCAGGCCTGTGGCGTTTCGCCGATCAGCTGTCGGCGCCAGCTGACTGCGCTTTGGAACTGCGGGGGCTGCGGTGCGGTGAGCCGCAGCACGGCTACGGGCCGATCGGCACGTCCGGCCTCGGCCAGGAGGCGGTCGATCTCCTCGCGGGTGCGCTCCCATTCCGGGGCGCCGGCCCAGCTGCCATCAAGCACCACCAGCAGCGGGCCGCGGCCCGAGGGTGCGGTGCTTGGGTTGAGCACAGGCCCGGCCAGACCAACGATGGCCGCTGCCACCGCCATCAGCCGCAGTAAGAGCAGCCACCATGGGGTCCGGTCCGAAAGACTGTCATCGTCGCGCAACCCCAGCAGCAGTGTGACCGCCGGAAACAGGCGTTTGCGCGGGGCAGGCGGGACTGCCCGCAGAAGCAGCCAGAGCAACGGCAGTGCCAGGAGTGCCAGAAGCAACCAGGGGGCCGTGAAGCCGATGCCCGCAATCGTTGTCATGTGCCGGATCTTTCCATGGCATGGTACAGCCACATCAGGGCCGCCTGTGCGCTGTCGCCGGTGTGATGGGTGCCGAGGCGCCAGCCTGCCAAGCGGCAGAGGTGCTCCAATGCGTCGCGCCGTTCGGCCAGGCGATCAAGGTAGCGTTGCCTAAGCGCGCCTGCCTTCAGGGTTTCGTGCCGCAGACCGCCGCCGATGCTTTCGAATATCGTGCGCCCGTCAAAGGGGAACTCCTCCTCTGCCGGATCAAGCACCTGCATCAGCACGCCGTGCACGCCGCGATCCGCGGCCTTGGACAGCGCCTGTTCCAGTGGCGCGAAGGGGCCCAGAAAATCCGACAGGAACAGAACCCGCGCGTTGGGTTGCATGGCGCGATCTTCCGGGGGGGCATAATCCGTGGCGTCGTCCCTGCTCAGATACTCGGCCAGTCGCAGGATCTGGGCATTGCCGCGCCGGGGTGGCAGATGCCCACCGGTCAGACCGACCCGTTCGCCGCCACGTAGCATCATCACCGACGTCGCCAGCCCCAATAGCCGCGCCCGGTCAATTTTCTGCGGCAGGGCATTGCCGGAGGCAAAGCGCATCGACGCCCCCTGATCGACCCAGAGATGCACCGTCTGCGCAATCTGCCATTCCCGCTCGCGTACGAATTGCTGATCGCCCTTGGCCGAGCGCCGGTGGTCGATCATGCGGCGGCTGTCACCGGCCTGAACCGGGCGATATTGCCAGAAATCATCGCCCAGCCCGGCACGGCGGCGACCGTGTTCGCCAATCAGCACAGATCCGGCCAGTTGTTGCGCCTGCACCAGGAGCGGCGGAAACCGGCTGGCGGCGCTTTCGGCGCGGTGGCGGAGATCCGCCGCTGCCGGCTGGAGCGCGCTGCCGGTCGGCCGGGCCGGCTGAAGGGCGCGCGGCTGTGTCACGCGGCGACACCGGGCCGGGCCATCGCCTCGGCTGTGCTTGTGATAAGAGCGCTCAGGTTCTCGCCACGGGCACGCGCGGCGAAGTTCAGCGCCATCCGGTGGCTGAGTACGGGCTGGGCCATATCCAGCACGTCGTCGGCATTGGGAGCGAGGCGCCCCTCGAGCAGGGCGCGGGCGCGCACCGCCAGCATCAGCGCCTGAGCGGCCCGTGGTCCGGGCCCCCAGGCAACGGTTTGCTGCACCTGTTCGGAGGCCGCCGGATCATCCGGGCGGAAGGCGCGCACGAGATCGAGAATCAGTTCGACCACGCCGTCACCGACGGGCATCCGGCGCAGCAGGGTCTGCGCGGCCATAAGTTCATCGGCGGTGAAGACCTGATAGGCGCTGCCTTCCTCAACCCCGGTTGTGGCCAGCAGGATATCGCGTTCGGTCTGCCGCGTCGGATAGGGGACATCAATCTGGAACAGGAAACGGTCCAGCTGGGCTTCGGGCAGCGGATAGGTGCCCTCCTGTTCGATGGGGTTCTGGGTGGCCAGCACGTGGAAGGGCATCCCCAGCGGTCGGTCGGCGCCCGCCACGGTCACCATACGCTCCTGCATCGCCTGCAGCAGTGCCGATTGTGTTCGTGGGCTGGCGCGGTTGATCTCATCGGCCATCAGCAGCTGGCAGAACACCGGCCCCGGCACAAAGCGAAAGGCGCGGCTGCCATCGCTGGCGGTGTCCAGGACCTCGGAGCCCAGAATATCGGCAGGCATCAGGTCCGGGGTGAACTGCACCCGGTTGCCGGCCAGCCCCATAACGGTGGACAGGGTTTCGACCAGCCGGGTCTTGCCCAGCCCGGGCAGGCCGATTAACAGCCCATGACCACCGCACAGCAGCGTGCTCAGAGTGAGATCAACCACTCTTTCCTGACCGATAAAGCGCCGGGTGATAGAGGATCTGGCCTGTGTCAGCTTGTCTTCAAGCGCTTCAATCTCGGCCAGCAGATCGTCGGGTTCGGACATGACTTTCCCTTCACGGCGAATATATAGTGTTACTGTATCGCGTTGAGAGAAAATGGCAAAAGCAATGAGCGGACAAAATCCCGTGACTTCCGGCAGCAAATCCCCTGAAACAGGATCAGAACCGCCCAGTGCCGAGGGGCTGGCGGCCGCTGCCAAGACGGCGAGCAAAGGCGGGTTGCCGCCGGTACATCTGTGGAATCCGCCGTTTTGCGGCGATCTAGACATGCGGATCGCCCGTGATGGCACCTGGTTCTACCTTGGCACGCCGATTGGCCGGTTTGAACTGGTGAAGCTGTTTTCCTCCATTCTGAAGCTGGAAGACGGCAAATACTTTCTGGTGACCCCGGTCGAGAAAGTGGGCATCACGGTCGAGGATGCGCCTTTCGTTGCGGTGGATTTCGAGGTCGAGGGCGACGGCGCCGCGCAGATTCTGCGGTTCGAGACACATGTCGGCGACAGGGTCGAAGCCGGGCCTGCGCATAAGATTCGTGTGGTAAGAGACGATGCAACCGGCGAGCCCTCGCCCTATGTGATGGTGCGTGCCGGGCTGGAGGCCTTGATTGATCGCAAGAGCTTTTATCGGCTGGTCGAGCTGGGATGCCACCGGGACGGCTGGTTCGGGCTGTGGTCGGGCGGCGAGTTTTTTGGGATGATCCCGTCGGCTGATTTGCCGGAGGGCTGACCACGCCGCATCCGACCCGGCGCTCGTCGGCAGGGGTTTGCCGGTGGCAAAGGGCAGCGGCAGGAAGTCGCTGACCCGCTTGAGTATATTGTTAAATTACCGAAAATTCTTGTGAAAACCCGCTCAAAATCGGCGGAGATATGGGGCAGATTGGGGGCGTGCAAAAACGGGCCGATCAATGGCGCAACCGGCGGGGGCCGGGACGAGCCTTTGGTGACTTTTGCCCGGAGCATGTCTGTTTGGCCGCCAATCGGGGGTGGCTCCAAAGGAGGTTTTCGATGCCGAAGTTCGCGGCCAATATTTCATTGCTGTTTGCCGAATTGCCCTATCTGGATCGTTTTCCGGCGGCGGCGCGGGCCGGATTTGAGGCGGTGGAAATCCTGTTTCCCTATGAGCTGGCTGCGAAGGAAACCCAGCGCGCCCTGCTGGCCAATGGTCTGGAACTGCTGCTGATCAATGCGCCGCCGCCAAATTATACCGGCGGGATGCCGGGCTATGCCGCGCTGCCGATGGGGGCGGATCGCTTTCAGCGCGATATTCGGCGGGTGCTGCGCTATGCGGAGGTGTTGCGGCCCGGAATGATCCACATCATGGCCGGCTACGCAAAAGGGGATGTCGCCAAGGAAACGCTGATCCGCAATCTGCAATGGGCGGCCGACTATGCGCCGGGCCAGCAGTTCACCATCGAGCCGCTGAACAGCGGTGATCAGCCGGGGTATTTTCTGGATGACTACAATCTCGCCGTAGAGGTGCTGGAGGCGGTGGATCGCAAGAACGTGGGACTGCAATACGACGCCTACCATGCGCAGTTGATCCACGGCGATGCGGTGAAGGTCTGGGAAGCCTTTGGTAACCGGGCTGTCCATGTACAGATCGGTGCGGCGCCGGGGCGTTGCGAACCGGGAACCGGGCCGGTCGATTTCGAGCAGCTGTTCGCGGCCATCGACGAGAGCGGCTATGGTGGTTGGGTCAGCGCGGAATACACCCCCAGTACCAAGCGGACAGAGGACAGTCTGGCCTGGATGGGGTGAGAGCGGGCCGAACCCTGTGAGGGGGGCTGGCGGACCCTGAGGCTTGGGGAGGGCTGCGGCCAAACGTCCAGCGGGACAGAAATACATATTCGTGAATTGAAATGTGACTGAGCGCGGGGCATAAGGCAGTAAGTTGTGATCTGGAGACCTCCATGCTGCCTGCGCGTTTTGCCCCCATCCTATTTGGTCTGATTCTGTCGGGTATCATGTCGTGTATCGTCACCGGGGTGGCCACGCTGAAGGCGGTGGGCCTGAGTTCCGAAGCGCCGGGACTGTGGATGGCTGCCTGGAGTTTTGGCTGGCCGGTGGCCTTTGGCGTGGTGCTGGTTGTTGCACCCGCCGTGCGCCGCATGGTGGCATGGATGGTGAAGCCGCCGCAGGAAGCCAGCAAGGGTACGGTTTCCTCTCCCCGGCAGGATCGCTGAGCGAAGCCCCTCCGGCGATGTCCTGACCGAGCAAGCGCCCCCGCCCGTCATCACAGCATCATGGATGCTATTCTTCCCGTTGGGCCGGGCGCCATGCCTAAGGCATGGCGTGCCGCTGAAATGCGAGGCGGGCGTCCGATCCGATCCGCTTCGGTCAGGTTTTGAAAGCGGCCAGGATCTTTGGCATCAAGCCTCGGCCAAAGCTAGTGAGCTTCGGCCCAGTTCCGCCCTTTGCCTGCGTCGACTACCAGCTTCACGTCGAGATGCACGGCCGGATCTGCGGCGGTTTCCATCACCCTGCGCGCGGTTTCGATGGTGTCGTCGACAGCGGCCTCGGGCACTTCGAACAGCAATTCGTCATGCACCTGTAGCAGCATCCGCGCGGGCAGATGGGCGATTGCGGCGGGCATACGGATCATGGCGCGGCGGATCACATCCGCAGCCGTGCCCTGTATCGGTGCATTGATCGCCGCGCGTTTGGCAAAACCTGCACGTGGTCCCTTGGCGGAGATTTCCGGAGTATGGATCTTGCGCCCGAACAGGGTCTGGACATGGCCGTGTTCCTTGGCAAAGGCGACGGTGTCATCCATGTAGCGGCGAATGCCGGGGAACCGCTCGAAATAGCGATCGATGAAGCCCTGCGCCTCGGCGCGCGGGATGCGCAGATTGCGGGCCAGACCAAAGCCGGAGATCCCGTAAATCACGCCAAAGTTGATAGCTTTGGCCTGACGGCGGATTTCGGGGGTCATTTCATTCAGCGGCACGTTGAACATCTCGGACGCGGTGAGCGCATGGATGTCCTGACCTTCAGCAAAGGCCTGCTTCAGCGTATCGATCCCGGCGACATGGGCCAGGATGCGCAATTCGATCTGGCTGTAGTCAAGCGACAGCAGGACATTGCCATCCTCGGGCACGAAGGCTTCGCGGATGCGGCGCCCTTCCTCGGACCGGACCGGGATATTCTGGAGGTTGGGATCGGTTGAGGCCAGGCGGCCAGTGTTGGCACCGGTCTGCACATAGGAGGTGTGCACGCGCCCGGTTTCCGCATTTATGTGATCCTGAAGCGCGTCGGTATAGGTCGATTTGAGCTTGCTCAGCTGGCGCCAATCCAGCACCAGACCAGGCAAGGCGTGTTCCGTCGCGAGATCCTCCAGGATATCGGCACCGGTGGCATAGGCGCCGGTCTTGCCCTTTTTGCCGCCTTCCAGACCGAGTTTGTCAAACAGGATTTCCCCCAGCTGCTTGGGGGATCCGACGTTGAATTCCTGGCCTGCCAACTGGTGAATTTCCGCCTCCAGCCCGGCCATTTTCTGCGCGAAGGCGTTCGACATGCGGGACAGCGTATCACGATCGACCTTGATGCCTTCGCGCTCCATCCGGGCGAGCACCGGCACCAGCGGGCGTTCCAGCGTTTCATAGACCGTGGTGACCGCTGACCGGTGCAATTGCGGTTTGAACAGCTGCCAGAGGCGCAGGGTGATATCGGCGTCTTCCGCGGCATAGGCGACCGCATCGCCAATGGGCACACGGTCGAAGGTGATCGCGGATTTTCCACTGCCCAGCAGCGGTTTGATCGGGATCGGCGTGTGGTTCAGGTAACGCTCTGACAGCGTGTCCATACCGTGCCCGTGCTGACCTGCGTGCATGGCATAAGACATCAGCATTGTATCGTCGATCGGCGCCACATCAATGCCACGGCGGGCAAAGATCTTGGCGTCATATTTCATATTCTGGCCGATCTTGAGGATGCTGTCGTCCTCAAGCACCGGTTTCAGCAGATCGAGCGCCTCCTGCAAAGGCATCTGCCCCTCCGCCAGCTCGTCCGAGCCAAACAGATCGTCGCTATTGCCGGATTTATGGGTGAGCGGGATATAGCAGGCGGTCCCCGGCTCTACGCAGAGTGAAATGCCGACCAGATCCACCACCATTTCATCAAAGCCGGTGGTTTCCGTATCAACAGCGACCCAGCCGCGTTCGCGGATCCGGGCAATCCACTTCTTTAACGCCTCGGCATCGCGGACGCATTCATATGACGCGCTGTCAAACGGCAGGTCGGTTATGGTCGGAGCGTCCGTTGCCGCGGTATCTTTGGCCGGGGCGTCCGTGATTGTGGGTGGTTCCTTACCAAGCTGGTCCGCGATGCGTTTGGACAGGGTGCGGAATTCCATTTCGGCGAGGAAGGCCAGCAGGTGATCGGCGTCCGGATCGCGCACCTCTAGGTCATCCAGAGTGAAATCCAGCGTCATGTTGCTGTCCAGCTGAACCAGTCTTTTGGACAGTTCGATCTGCTCGCGATTTTCGATCAGGGTCTGTCGGCGCTTGGGTTGTTTGATCTCTTCGGCGCGGTCCAGCAGCTCTTCCAGGGAGCCGTATTCGTTGATCAGCAGTGCGGCGGTCTTGATCCCGATCCCGGGTGCGCCGGGCACATTGTCGACCGAGTCGCCCGCCAGCGCCTGCACGTCCACTACACGGTCCGGGCCAACCCCGAATTTCTCGACAACGCCATCGCTGTCGATCCGCTTGTTTTTCATCGCATCCAGCATTTCAACACCGCCACCGACGAGCTGCATCAGATCCTTGTCGGAGGAGATGATGGTCACGCGGCCACCGGCGTCGCGGGCCTGGCAGGCGAGGGTGGCGATGATGTCATCGGCCTCGAAACCTTCCTGTTCCTTGCAGGCGATGTTGAAGGCTTCGGTCGCGGTGCGGGTCAATGGAATCTGCGGCCGCAGATCCTCGGGCATGGCCTCGCGGTTGGCTTTGTATTGATCATAGAGATCGTTGCGGAAGGTATGCGACCCCTTGTCAAAGATCACCGCAACATGGGTTGGTGCATCGGGACCACCATTGCCCTCAACATAGCGCTGAAGCATGTTGCAGAAACCGGCAACCGCCCCGATTGGCAGGCCGTCGGACTTGCGGGTGAGGGGCGGCAGCGCGTGGTATGCGCGGAAAATGAATGCCGATCCGTCGATCAGGTGCAGATGGCAGCCCTTGCCAAAAGATGCGGTGGTCATGGCCGATGCTCCGGGTGTTGCGCGTTGGCCCCCGTTATCGGTGATCAGCGGAGGGAGAGCAATTGCCCATTCTCGGCCTTTGTGATGTCGGCTGGCGTCAGGCTGTTTTTGCCTGTTTGTTCGCCTCGACGATCAGGCGCATTTCGTCCCGTGCCATTGGTCGGCCAAAGTAAAACCCCTGTACGGAGGCGCATTTCTCGGTGCGCAGGAACTGCAATTCATCCTCTACCTCGACACCCTCGGCCAGGACCGGGATATTGAGCGCAGCGCCCAGGAGCAGGGTGGATCGGACAATTGCCGCCCGTTGATCGTTTTTGTGGACGTCCTGTACGAAGCTGCGGTCGATCTTGATCTTGTCAAAGGGGAAGGTTTGCAGCATCGCGAGCGACGAGTAGCCGGTGCCAAAATCATCCATGGCGATCCGCAGGCCCATGTTTTTCAGCTGTTGCATGACCTTCAGGGTATGGACCTGATCGTCGATAATGCTGGCCTCGGTGATTTCCAGTTCCAGACGTTCAGCAGCAAGGCCGGTTTCCAGCAGGATGTCGGAGACATGTTCGACGAAAGAGGGCTGCATCAGCTGCTGTGGCGCCACGTTGACCGCGATGTTGAAATGCTCGGGCCAACCACTTGCCTCACGGCAGGCCGTGCGCAGAACCCAAAGGCCGATTTCGCGGATCAGCCCGGTTTCCTCGGCGATGGGAATGAAGGTGTCGGGGGGAATGCGGCCTTTTTCCGGGTGGTTCCAGCGCAGGAGAACCTCGAACCCGATGGGAGCGAGAGAGCGCAGATCGTTCTGCAGCTGATAGGCCAGTTCGAACTGATTGCCCGCGATGCAGGCCTGCCGCAGATCGTTGACCAGTTCCAGACGGTCGCGGTTGTGTTTTTCCATCTGCGCATTGAACAGGCATATGTGCCGGTCTGCGTCCGATTTGGCACGATACATGGCCACATCCGACTTGTGCAGCAGATCGCGCAGGTCGCGGCCGTCTTCCAGGCTGGTGGCAACACCGATGGCGACACCGACGATCGCCGATGTGTTGTCAAAATCCACCGGCTCGACGGTCAAGGCGTGCAGCCGCTCGGCAAAGGCCATGACCTGATCGACCCGGCGAAACCCTTGCTTTAGAGCGACAAATTCGTCGCCGCCGACGCGCGCGATATATTCATCTTTCTCCAGAACGCTATTCAGCCGGTCGGCCACGGTCATCAGAACAGCATCCCCGGCTGCGTGACCATAAAGATCGTTGATTTCCTTAAACAGATTGAGATCAAGGGTCAGCACGGCAACGCGTTCGGTCTCGTCGCGCGCCAGCAAGTCGGTCAGACTGGCCATCTTGCGCGTCAGGGACATCCGGTTGGGCAGTCCGGTCAGGGGATCGTGCAGGGCGGCGTGCTGCAGCTGGTCGCGGGCCTCGCTTTCGACGTTTGTTTCGATGCTGAGCGCCGCAAAGCCGATCACCAGGATGATCGTCATCGTACCCAGAACAAACAGGCCAAGTGTCGCATCCGAGATCACCTCGGGCGGGACGGAATACAGTGGGCTGAGCTGTACGGTGATGGCCGACATGCCGGTGAAGTGCATCGTACAGATCGTCAGCGTCATCAGGGCGACGGCAACAAGCCAATGCCGTCCGGTGTTGAACCGGGTGAGATACTGATAGGTCGCCATTCCGAACACCGTGCCCAGCAGAATGGAGGATATGAGCGGTGTGGTCTGCCAGACGATCTCTCCTGGCAGTAGATAGCCGCTCATCCCGAGATAATGCATGGTCGAGACGCTGAGGCCAAACATCGCGCCGCTGGCCGCAACGCGGTGATTGGTCGAATGTGCAATGGCGTAGACACCGTTTGACATCAGCATACCGACAACGGCTGCACCCAGGGACAGTGCCGTGATCAGCGGATCATATCCGTGGACATATCCGGGATCAAAAGCAAGCATGGCGATGAAATGGGTGGTCCAGACGGTGCCGCCGCTGATCAGGCTGGTCAGCACCAGCTGGACGATTTTGCGATTACCGACGGTCTGACCGAGCCGCTGTGTCATCAGGACGGAAAGACAGGAACCGATGACGCAGACAAGCGCAGCCACGGTCACAAGGCCGAGGCTGTGTTCTTGCGTAATGCATTGAACGACGCTGTACATCACAGTCTCCGGTAGCAGCAGATACACCTTCTATCCTGTGCATCATCATCGTAAAGAATCCGCTACCGCGACCGGATCGACGCCGTCTTGATCACTAAAATTCGCCTCAACCTCGTCGCACTTTTCACGAGCTGGCGCAGGTGTTGGCATAAACGCAAAACGCCGCCCGTTCCGGCGGCGTTTCCAATCTTGTGATTTTTTTCAGGCGGTTACGCCTGGTTCTGTGCTGCATCCTTATGGACAAACTTGCAGTCGCAATAGGGGCATTCGACAAAGCCTTCGGCTTCGGGGATTTGCAGGTAGACCCGCGGATGTCCCAGCGCACCTTCGCTGCCGTCGCAGGCGACGCGGTAGCTGTCCACGATCTTGGTTTCCGGCGCTTCGATGGTCATCTCTGGCGGTCCTCTTGGTTATCGTTTAGGGGCTTTTATGAGCCAAGGGAAAACCGGGGGCAAGAGCCGCGATGACAGAGGACGCAATCCGTATTGAAGGTTTGCAAAAAACCTACAAGGGCCGCAGGGGGCAACCCGCGAAAGCCGCGCTGAAAGGTGTGGATCTGAGCATTCCGCGTGGCTCTGTGTTTGGTCTTCTTGGTCCCAACGGTGCCGGCAAATCCACGATGATCAACATCCTGGCCGGGTTGGTTCTGAAAACCGCAGGCAAGGTCACGATCTGGGGCTTTGACCAGGATGAAAACCCGCGTCAGTCCCGGGCGGCTATCGGGGTGATGCCGCAGGAGCTGAATCTTGATCCGTTTTTCAGTCCACGTGGCGCCTTGGAAGTGCAGGCCGGGCTGTATGGTGTGCCAAAATCCGAGCGGCGCAGCGATGAGATCCTGCGTATGGTCGGGCTTGAGGACAAGGCACATGCCTATGCGCGTACCCTGTCCGGTGGAATGCAGCGGCGGCTGTTGCTGGGCAAGGCGCTGGTGCATCATCCGAATATTCTGGTGCTGGATGAGCCGACAGCAGGCGTGGATATCGAATTGCGCCAGATGCTGTGGGAGAACATCCGCAAGCTGAACGCGCAAGGCATGACAATCATCCTGACGACCCATTACCTCGAAGAGGCCGAGGAAATGTGTGATGAGATCGCAATCATCAACCAGGGCGAGCTGGTTGCCCGCGACACCACCGCAAATCTGCTGGGGCGTCTGGACGCCAAGGCGATGGTGGTGCATCCGGCGGCGGCGGTGACGAAACTGCCAGCCGGTAAGGGGATTACATCGGAGTTGCGCGGCGACGGGGCAGTGATCCTGCGCTATCATGGCAACGCAACCAGCGCCGAGGAGGTGCTCTCAGCGGTGCGCGCCGCAGGGATCTCCATCCGCGATGTGAAGACCGAGGAGGCGGATCTGGAAGACGTGTTCCTGGCGCTGACGACGTCGCGCAGCTGAGACGCGTATTAAAGCAGTCGCGCTGTTGGCTACAGGCATCGGGGCCCGTGTTAGAGACGATAAGTTAGCCCAGCCCGGCGTGACGCGGTTATTGCGTTTCGACGCAGTGGCGGCGAAAGGCGCGTTTCAGCATGTCCAGTTCGGCGCGCAAAAGCTCGACCTCGACTCGCAGGTCATCGCCCGTGAGTTCACCGCAGATCAGGGTGAAATCGCCGAGTTTGACATCGCTCTTGAGGTCGTAGATCACAAAACTCTGCACCCCGTCGGCGATCGCTTCGGTTGGGATCGGGATTGTCAGCGACCATTCGCCTGCGGTGTCGCTTTCGGTCAGGGCAACATCGCGAACCGGGCGATCCAGGTGCCGGACCTCGATCAGCGGGGCGGAGGCGCTGTGACCGGACCCCGTGATCCGGCCTTCCCAGAGCCCCTCGCGAAAACGAATTTTGGTCAATGTCAATTGGCTCATGTCCGGCCTTTCGAATGTGGGTTACAGGCTGGCGCGGCGACTGCGCGACAGAGTGACATCGCGCAGGGTCACCTGGTTCATTTCCGGGGCTTCAAAGATCAGCTCCAGCCAAAGCCGCTCGACCCGTTTTTCGTTCAACTCAGCATAGGCTAGGTCGTATTCCACATGGGTGCGCTTGTCGCCCATCGGCAGTTCCCGCACCATCTGTTCAGTATTCGGGCCGTGTTTGATATTGAGCCGGGCAAAGATCTCGATCGGTTTTTCCGTCTCAAGCGTGCAGTCCACCCGCAGCAGATGGTCACGGTTCAGCCCTGCGGTGACGTCTTGCGGCAACTCGATGACCAGTGACAGGAACGAGCCGTCAAACCCAAACACATCCAGACGCACACCATAAGGGGCGAGGTCTTCCTCGCGGTTGTTGCGCAGCTGGCGCAGGGTGAGTTCGGAAACGGTGCAGTCGTGAAACAGCTCCACCTCTCCGCCGAGCCGTGTTTTGCTGGCGACGGCCGAGGCACCGGGAACCGGCAGCGGGCCACGCCACAGTTCGGGCCGCCAGCCCCAGTCGGTGCCGTGAGGGCGGGGAAAAGCGTTCGAGCCCACCTGCGGCAGCGCCAGCCGACCTTCGGCGATGTGAATGAGCCGGTCCAGATGCAGGCGCAGGGTTCGGGCGCGATTGCGTTGTTCCCTCAGACGGCTGAGGGGCATTTTCGACGCCTGCTGTGCCAGCCGACGCCAACGCCTGAGAACGCGCGCGAACAGCAGTTTTTCTATTGTCCTGCCCATTGGCTCAATATCCTGTCCTGCGAGTCATGCTTTTCGGCGATGCGGCAAAGCATCAGCGTTTCATTGTTTTCTTCGACCCTAGCCAAAGCGGTGACCGCTGACAAACTCGGAAGCGGAAATCCGTTTGGATGGTTGGTGCTTGGCAGCTCCCGTCTCCGTGTCATCGCGCCCGCCGTTCTGGCGTGGATATCACCGGGTGATACCATCGGTAGCGGGATCAAGATCGGCAGTCACCGAGGCTTCGAGCGTTTTTGCGGTCAGTTCGTTCAGCAATTGTGCGCCGCGTCGACCAAGGTTGCGGCTGCCGCTGGGCGCGTAGAGCGCAACGGCCACCAGTTGGTCGTTCAGCACGAAGGCGCCGCGCCAGTGCACGGGGCTGGCGCCACGAGCGCGGTGGTTCGGCATGTTCAGCTTGACCAGCGGCAGCATCATGTCGTTGCGCTCAGCGACCAGCCGGGCGCCGGGTGCTGTCTTTAACAGATCAGCGCTGGTCAATGCCGCATCCGCTGGGCCAGCGGGTCCGACAGCGACGGTGATCAAGGCGCGGTTGCGACTGGCGGGGCCGGGACGCAGACTGGAACAGGGAACGACGATGGCAAACCCACCTTCGGCGCGATGGCCCGTCATGCGGGGATCGATGCAGAAGCCGGCTGGTGGCACCAGATGAATGGTGTCACTGGCAAAGCTCATCCGGGTGATATCCCCGGGCTGCGGCTCAGTCTTGGCCCCCACCAGCGAGAGACCTGAATCGGCGGTGCAGGCGGCCAGAGCGGTGGCGGCAAGCAGGGTCAGAGCACGCCGATACAGTCGGTGGCAGCCGGTCACCTGCAACGTCGTGCGTGCGCCATCGCAAAGCCACTGTGCAATCGCGGTAGAAAAGCAACAACCGGATAGCCGGGGTTGAGCGGACCGATACCCGTTTTCCGTTTGTGCCTCTGACTGCGCTCCATCAGAAATAGATACTATTTTTCCGTCGCTTATGATGGTCACGGTGGTCTCTGCCTGTCGTTGTCTTGCTCGATTCCGGAATAGTCCGGGGGCGCCTCTGTCGCAAGCAGCCCACGCAAAAGTCGGCCGGGTGTTGCCTTGTAATGTCAGGGGGCAGTGATTAGGGTCTGACCGCTGCAGAGCCAGCAGGCGATTTCGCGCTGACACCTTCCGACACGTAAGAGGAGCAGGGGATGCAATCCACCCTGTTTTCATTCATCTGGACCTATTCACGGCGCCAGCAGATAGGTCTGTTGGCGCTGACCATGGTCACATTCCCCTTTCTCTACGCTGCGTTGGAACTGCCCAAGCGGATCATCAATGACGCCATCGGCGCACCGATGGATCAGGTTGAGGTACTGGGCCAGGAGATTGGCCAGGTCGATTACCTGCTGCTGCTCTGTTTTGGGTTCCTTGCTGCGGTTCTGATCAGCGGGCTGCTGAAGATGCGTCTCAATACCATGAAGGGGGTTGTGGCGGAGCGACTGCTGCGACGTCTGCGCTATACGCTGATCAACCGGATGATGCGCTTTCCCACGCCCTATTTCCGCACCACGAGCCAAGGTGAACTTGTGTCGATGATCACCTCGGAGTCGGAGCCGATGGGCGGGCTGATGGGGGATGCCGTCGCCCAGCCGGTGTTTCAGGCCGGGCAGATGCTGACGATCGTCGTGTTCCTGTTCATGCAGAGTCTGTGGTTCGGTCTCGCGTCCATCGCATTGATCCCGCTACAGGCCTGGCTCATCCCGATGCTGCAACGGCAGATCAACCTGCTGAACAAGGATCGTATCCAGGAGGTGCGGGCTTTCTCGGCCGAGATCGGTGAAACGGCGGCCGGGATCAGCGATCTGCGGATCAATGGCGGACGACGCTACCGGCTGGCGCAGATTTCGACGCGTTTGGGGCGACTGTTCGATATTCGGCGACGCATCTACAGCAAGAAATACTTCATGAAGTTCCTCAACAACATGATCGGCCATCTGACGCCTTTTGTGTTCTATTCCGCCGGAGGGGTGCTGGCGATCCGCGGCGATATCACAGTGGGCGCTCTGGTGGCGGCGCTGGCAGCTTACAAGGACCTTTCCGCGCCGTGGCGGGAGTTGCTGACCTATTATAATCAGGTGCAGGACATGAGCCTGCGCTGGTCGATCATGACCGATCGTTTCTCGCCCAAGGGG
This sequence comes from Phaeobacter sp. JH20_29, assembly GCF_048056175.1. Taxonomy (NCBI): domain Bacteria; kingdom Pseudomonadati; phylum Pseudomonadota; class Alphaproteobacteria; order Rhodobacterales; family Roseobacteraceae; genus Phaeobacter; species Phaeobacter sp. JH20_29. The sequence continues at coordinate 155,058 of NZ_JAYMWO010000006.1, read as the reverse complement.
ATGATCCCGGAGACGCTGATCGACGGTGTGCCCGCCGATATTCCCCATCTGCGCGGGGAGATCGAGCTGCGCAATGTTTCGGTGAAGGACGCCGATGGCAATATGGTGCTTGAAGATCTGTCGCTGACCATTCCCGCCGGGGGACGTGTCGCGATCCAGAGCGGCAGCGAGGCCGAGCGCGCAGCTTTTGCCGCATTGCTGACGCGTGAGGTGATGCCGTTTCGAGGTACGGTGACCATTGCAGGCCATCGGCTGGATCAGCTGCACCAAGGCGTGATCGCGACGCGCGTCGGCTATGCCTATTCGCGGCCCTACCTATTTGACGGATCGCTCGGGGACAATGTGCTGATGCCGCTGCGTGATCAACCTCACATGCCAGCCCACACCGAGGCGCGCGGCAAAAACCGGGCGCTGACCGAAGCCTGCCGTGCGGGTAACAGCCCCGACCCGCTGACGGCGGATTGGATCAATCCGGCGCTGGCCGGGCTCGGATCGGAAAGCGAGCTGCGCGATTGGTGGTTCCAGCTGGTTGAGGCGATGGGCATTGATGAGCAGCTGTTTCGACGCACCCTGCACACGCGTTTTCAGATCGGACCGCATCTGGGGCTGGTCCAGCAGATCATCGGGCTGCGAGCTCTGGTTGCTGAACGGCTGGAGCGTGCCGGGCTGTCTGACGTCGTGCACCGTTTCGACCCGGACAGTTTCAACCCGGCGGTGCCGCTGGGCGGCAATATCCTGTTTGCCGCGCCCACGCGCGCCATCGCCCCGGAAGAGCTGATTGCCGAAGATGGGCCGATTATCAGTGCGCTGCGTGACAATGGCTTGCAGCAGGATGTGATCGCTTTTGGCCTCGGGGTTATGGAAACACTGCGGCAGACCTTTGGCCTGGCTGATACCGACCATCCGCTGTTCAAGCGGCTGGGGCTGGACGAGGCGCTCTATCAGCGTATCGCTGAGGTTGCCGACCGGCAGAAGACACTGGGTGTGCCGGGATTGCGGGAGGATGAGCGGGGTCTGCTTGCATCGGTTCCGTTTCTGATTTCCGAAGAGCAGATCGGCACCGCGTTCCCGGAACGCTTCAAGCAGCAGATCCTGACGATGCGGCGTGATATGGCGCAGACCCTGCAGGCGCAATTGGGCGATCTCTTTATTTCGATCTCTCCAGACGCCTATCTTCCGCGTCTCACCGTGTTGGAGAATCTTCTATACGGGCGGCTGTCGCTGGGCGCGGGAGCAAAGGCGAAACAGGTTGAGGATCTGGTCGCCGACGTGCTGGAGGAACACGGGCTGCGCAAGCGGCTGGCGCTTATTCTCTATGATCTGCCGGCAGGTCTGGGCGGCGCGGCGCTGGAGCCGGTGTTTCAGGAGCGCGCGGCCTTTACCCGTGCAGCGATCAAACGGCCTGATGTCCTGATCCTGGATCGCGCGCTGGCGAGTCATGACAGCGCCAGTCGGCTGAAATCACGCGAGCGCCTTGCTGAGCTGATGCCAAGTACCACGATGCTGTTTCTGGAAGATCAATTCAATCACCCCGAACGCTATGATATTTTTGTGAAAATTCAGAACGGGCGCATCGACGGGGTGGAAGGCGGATTGACCGACCCGATGGAGAATGCCGCGCGAAACGACCTTGGCAAACGGCTGGAGCTTATTCAAAGTACAGATCTGTTCTCGAAACTGGATGCGCGGAACCAGCGCCTGTTGGCCTTCTCGGCGCGCTGGCATGATGTGGCCAAGGGCGATTACGTGTTCCGATTTGGAGAGAGCGGCGATGCGGTGTTTCTCTGTCTGACCGGTACAGCGGAACTGTACTGGCCCGATCGAACGCCGGAGACCACGCCGATTTCCCGGGTTGAGCCGGGGCGGTTGATCGGTGATCTGGCTGTTATCCTGCGCGACACACGGCAATTGGACCTGATTGCGGTGGAAGATTGCCGTTTTCTCAGGATTGGCGCCGAAGAGTACCGTGCCGTGATCGAGGCGGATGCGGGCGTGGCCGTGCAGCTGCTCGAAACGGTCTCACGGCATCTGGTGCAGGTTGCGGGTGTTGTCCGCGCGGCGGATCAGAATGTTGCAGGCAGCCAAGCACCAGCGGTGGCTGCGACCAGTACACTTGCGGAGGAGCATAGCGGCAATGTCTATTGATCCCACAATGGCGGCCTATGCTGCCCATGCGCAACTGGTCGATCCGGCCCGGCGCAGCCCGCAGATCTGGCGGCTGCTGCTTGGTATGCTGCTCGTGGCAGTACTCAGCTACGCGATGACCAATGTCGCTGTCCAGCTGCTGATTGCTGCCGCGCCGGGTGATTGGGTGAGTGATTTGCCGACCGGGGGCTCGCCCGTGGCCATGCTGGTGCTGCTGGGCAGCTTCTTACCCGTGACCGTGGCTGTTGCCTGCGTGCTGCGCCTGTTGCACCGACGCGGCCTGACCAGCCTGATCGGCCCGATACCGCAGACCTTGCGACAGTTCTGCCGGACCGGCGTTCGACTGATGGTCCTGATGATGGGGCTTGCCGTTCTGTGGTTGGTCCTGCCGGGCGGGCTGGACGGCGGTGTAATGTCGGATCTGGTGCCGAACCTGCCACCAGCGCAATGGCTGCTGTTGCTACCATTCGCGCTGATGGCGATATTCGTGCAGGTCAGCGCCGAGGAAATCCTGTTCCGGGGGTATCTCCAGCAGGCGCTTGCGGCGCGGTTTTCTCATCCGCTGGTCTGGCTTCTGGTGCCGTCGATCCTCTTTGCTGCTGGTCACTATGTGCCGGCCGATGCCGGGGTGAATGCGCCCTTCATTGCGCTCTGGGCGGGGGCGTTTGGACTGCTGATGGCGGATCTGACCGCCCGGGCGGGCACGCTGGGCCCCGCAATCGCAGTACATTTTGCCAATAATATCATTGCTATCCTCTTGTTCGGATCGCCCACCAGCCTGTCGGGATTGGCGCTATATCTGGTCCCGTTTGAGCTGTCGGATCCCGTTGTCATGCGGCAAATGCTCTGGCTGGATCTCGCGGTTGTGGGCTTCTGCTGGTTGGTTGCGCGGCTTGCCATCCGGCGCTGATTGCATTTAGACGCGCGGGGCCTTATTTGAAGGTCCAAACCGCCCCTACAAAGGCATGGCTTATGAACTGGATCACCAACTACGTCCGGCCGCGGATCAATTCGATCTTCTCGCGCCGCGAAGTTCCCGAGAACCTTTGGCGCAGATGCGACGAATGCGGCACCATGCTGTTTCACCGCGAGCTGAGCGACAATCTGAATGTCTGCAACAATTGCGGACACCACATGCACATCACGCCACGCGACCGGTTTCTGGCGCTGTTTGATGGCGGTGTCTTCACCGAAGTCAAAGTGCCTGAACCTCTGGCCGACCCGCTCAAGTTCCGTGATCAGAAACGTTATCCCGACCGGATGAAAGCGGCGCAGAAGAAGACCGCGGAGAAAGAGGCGATGCTGGTGGCTGCCGGTGAAATCGGCCGGACGCCGATCATCGCTGCGGCACAGGATTTCTCCTTCATGGGCGGCTCCATGGGCATGTTCGTAGGCAATGCGATCATCGCGGCTGCTCAGGAGGCCGTGAAGCTGAAACGCCCGCTGGTGCTATTCTCCGCCGCCGGAGGCGCACGCATGCAGGAGGGCATCCTGTCGCTGATGCAGATGCCGCGGACCACCGTTGCGGTGCAGATGCTGAAAGAGGCGGGGCTGCCCTATATCGTCGTGCTGACCCATCCGACGACCGGTGGTGTGACAGCCTCTTACGCGATGCTGGGGGATGTCCATATCTCCGAACCCAATGCGCTGATCTGTTTTGCTGGCCCCCGGGTGATCGAACAGACCATTCGCGAGAAACTGCCTGAGGGCTTTCAGCGCGCCGAATACCTTCTGGATCACGGCATGTTGGACCGGGTGACCCCGCGCACAGAGATGCGTGACGAGCTGATCACCATCACCCGCATGCTGCTGGGCCTGCCGCCGCAGATTGTCGGCGACCTGCCCGCCCCGGATGCCAGCGAGCAGGCCGGGAACGACACCAAGGGTGCCGCAGATGCACCGGCCTCAGGCGGCTGATCCTGATAATCTCTGATGTTGCGGCCCGCTCGTTCTTCGGGTGGGCCGTTTGCATATCTTACCGCCTGTACCAACGCCAGTGAGCTGTAGAATGACCCAGACCTCCGACGCGATCCTTGCCCGCATGATGGCGCTGCATCCCAAGATCATCGACCTGACGCTGGACCGGGTCTGGCGGCTGCTGGAAGCGCTGGACAATCCGCAGGACAAGCTGCCGCCGGTGATCCATCTGGCCGGCACCAATGGCAAGGGCTCGACCCAGGCGATGATCCGGGCCGGGCTGGAGGGGATGGGAAAGAGTGTTCATGCCTATACCTCGCCGCATCTGGCGCGCTTTCATGAGCGGATCCGGCTGGCCGGAGAGCTGATCTCCGAGGCGCATCTGACCGAGGTCCTGGATGAGTGCTACGCCAGGAACGGCGGCGAGAACATTACCTATTTCGAGATAACAACGGTGGCGGGGATTCTCGCCTTTTCCCGCAGGCCTGCCGACTACACGCTGCTGGAAGTGGGTCTTGGCGGGCGTCTGGATGCGACCAATGTGATCACCCCGGCGCTCAGCGTGATCACCCCGGTTTCGATCGACCATGAACAGTTCCTGGGCAACACGCTGGCGAAGATCGCGGGCGAAAAGGCGGGCATCATCAAGCGCGGCGTGCCGGTTGTGGTTGGCCCGCAGCCTGACGAGGCGATGGAGGTGATCGAGGCCACCGCCGCCCGTCTTGGCGCGCCGCTGATCGCCTATGGCCAGCACTGGCATGTCTGGGAGGAGCGCGGGCGGCTGGTGTTTCAGGACGAAACCGGCCTCTTGGATTTGCCGCTGCCGGTTCTGCTGGGCGCGCATCAGATCCAGAACGCCGGTGCGGCGCTGGCGGCGCTGCGCCATCTGGGCGCCGATGAGGCGGCCTGCGAAGCGGCGATGCTGCACGCCGAATGGCCCGCGCGGATGCAGAAACTGAAGACCGGCCCGCTGGTTGAGGCCGCGCCGGAGGCGGAGCTGTGGCTGGACGGCGGCCACAACGCCGCGGCGGGCGTGGCGCTGGCGGATGTTCTGGCCAAGCTGCCGGAGCGCCCCACGCATCTGATCTGCGGCATGCTGAACACCAAGGACGTGCGCGGCTACATGGCACCACTGGCACCGCATGTGGCGAGTCTCACCGCGATTTCGATCCCCGATGAGGTGAACACGCTGAGCGCCGGGGAGACCGAGGTCGCGGCCAAATCCGTGGGTATCGAGGCAGGCACGGCAGACAGCACTATGGCAGCGCTGCAGGCGATTGTCGCCAAGGACCCGCAGGCACGAGTGCTGATCTGCGGCTCGCTCTATCTGGCCGGTCACATTCTGCGCGAAAACGGCTGACGACTGACGGCGCCGGTGATCGGTGCCAGTGCTGCCCGTCATCTTTCCAAAAATACTCCGGGGGTGAGAAAGCCGTGCTTTCGAGGGGGCAGCGCCCCCTTGTTGCTCTCAGCCCTCGCGTCCCCAGTCCCGGTCCTGCATCTCACGCAGCCGGGAGGCTGTGCGCTCGAATTCAAATGTGCCTTCCCCCTCGACATAGAGCATTTCCGGCTCCGCAGCGGCTGAGCAGATGAGGCGCACCCCTGCCTCGTAAAGCGCATCAATCAGTGTCACAAAACGCTTGGCTTCATTGAAGTTGTTGCGGCTGAGACGGGGAATATCCTCAAGCACCAGAACCTTGACCACCTCGGCGATGGCCAGGTAGTCGCCGGGACCCAGCATTTCGCCGCAGAGATCATAAAATCCGGCCCGAGCGACACCGTTGCGGAAGGCAGGCAGCGTTACGTCTCGCCCTTTGACCTCCAGCGTCAGGGGAAGGGCCGGGCCGCCGGAGAGATCCTCCCAGATTTCGCGAATCTTGGCGTTTGCCTCGGCATTCACTGGCGAGAAATAGACCTGCGCCCCAGTCAGACGATCCTGACGATAATCGACCGGGCTGACCATTTCATGGACCTGCATCTGCTGCTTGATCAGGTCGATGAAGGGCAGGAACAGTTGCCGGTTCAACCCGTTCTTATAGAGATCATCCGGCACCCGGTTTGACGTTGTGATCACCGTTACACCAGCGGCGAACAGCGCCTCGAACAGGCGGCCGACAATCATTGCATCGGTGATATCGCTGATCTGCATCTCGTCGAAGGCCAGCAGCCGGACCGACCCCGCCACTTCTGCCGCAACGGGAGCCAGCGCGTCTTCGACCCCCTGCTGGCGCGCTTCGTGCATTTTGCCGTGGATTTCCTGCATGAAGGCGTGAAAGTGTACGCGCCGCGATGGAACGTCATCAAGGCTGTCGACAAACAGATCCATGAGCATCGACTTGCCCCGTCCGACCCCACCCCAGAGATAAAGGCCCTTCACCGCCTGATAGCTGGCCTTGCGAAAGAGGCCGCGTTTCACCGGCGGGGCTTTCAGGCCCGCGGCGATGCGGTCGAAATGGGGAAGCACGGCCTCCTGCGCAGGGTCGGGCTTCAACATGCCTGCGTCGATTTTCTGCTGATAAAGCGCGGTCAGATGGGTCATGTCGGAAGGGATAGCCTGAGGGCCTTCGGATGGAAAGATATCTCAGCCTATCGCGGTTTTGCAGCTGCAAGGACAGATGCGGGCGGTCGCGAAGTCTCTGTGGAAAAGGGCAGGCTGTAATACATCAAATATTCTTACCTATAAGCGCAAAAATCCTGATTTGACCGACCCTGTTTTTTCCGTACCGTCGCTTGACCGGAGCCCCTCCGGCAAGGAGAGTGATCATGACCCGCCCCGCACCGCTGTTTACCCCCGTCCTGATTGTCGGCTGCATCATCATTATGGCAAGCTTTGCGGTGCGTGCGTCTTTTGGCGTCTTTCAGATCCCGATTGCCGAGGAATTCGGCTGGTTGCGGTCCGAATTTTCGCTGGCGATTGCCATCCAGAATCTGGCCTGGGGCATCGGGCAGCCGATTTTCGGCGCCATCGCAGAGAAGATCGGCGACCGCAAGGCGATCATCATCGGCGCGCTGGTCTATGCAGCCGGTCTGGTGCTCAGCGCCTTCGCAACCACGCCGTTTGAGATGCAGGCTTATGAATGGCTGGTGGGTTTCGGCATAGCCGGAACCGGGTTTGGTGTCGTGCTGGCCGTGGTTGGCCGGGCCAGTTCGGATGAGAACCGGTCAATGTCTCTCGCAATTGTCACTGCCGCCGGCTCTGCCGGGCAGATTTTCGGCGCGCCGACTGCCGAATGGATGCTGACGTTTTTGAGCTGGCAGAGCGTTTTTCTGGTGTTTGCGGGCGTTGTTCTGGCGCTGATCGCGACCCTGCCCCTGATGCGCGCACCGGAAGCGGCCTCCAAGGCGGAGCTGGAAGAGAGCATGGGGGCAATCCTGGTAAAGGCGTTCAAGGATCCGTCCTATACGCTGATTTTCCTCGGCTTTTTCAGCTGCGGCTATCAGCTGGCCTTTGTCACGGCGCATTTCCCTGCGTTTGTGACAGAGATGTGCGGCCCGATCCTGCCGGGAGGTGCGCTTTATTCGATGGGGATCACCTCAACCTCGACATTGGGGGCGGTTGCGATATCGCTGATCGGCGCGGCCAATGTCGGGGGAACCCTGCTCGCCGGTTGGCTAGGCAACCGGTATTCCAAGAAATACCTGCTGGCGGCGATCTATACCGGCCGCACGATTGCGGCGGCGGCGTTTATTCTGGTGCCGATCACGCCGGTTTCGGTCATCATTTTTTCCATCGTGATGGGGTCGCTGTGGCTGGCGACGGTGCCGCTGACCTCCGGTCTTGTCGCGCATCTCTACGGGCTGCGTTACATGGGCACGCTTTATGGAATCGTGTTCTTCAGTCACCAACTGGGTAGTTTTCTGGGCGTGTGGCTGGGGGGGCGGATGTATGACATCTACGGAGATTACACGCTGGTCTGGTGGATCGGTGTCGGGATCGGCGCGTTCAGCGCCATTGTGCACCTGCCCATTCGCGAACACCCTCGGGCCCGGATGGCCGCTGCCTGAGAGCTGCGACCGGGGGGTCAGCTCCCTCCTTGCCAGCGGTCCAGAATGTGGCGGCTGGTGATCAGATCCATATGTGCGCCGCCCCCGTTTTTGAACAGGGTGATCTTGGTCGGGTCGAATTCGGGAAAGCGCTCCAGATCGTAGAAGTCCGCCAGGATTTCGTTGCGGCGGATCACGCCGTCGGCCAGCGGAATCTTGAACTCCCCAATGTGATCGATGGTGGTGTCAAAGCTGTCACAATAGATCTCGGCGCGTTGCAGAGCGGTATCATCCGCCTCGCGCATGTCTGGGCGGTAGGCGCCGATCAGATTGAGATGCTGGCCGGGGTGCAACCAGTCCCCATGGATGATAGGCGTCGACGACATGGTGCAGGTCACGATGATATCCGCCGCCCGCACAGAAGTTTCCAGATCGGGTGCTGTTTTCGTATGGGGGTAGCGGTGTGCCAGCGCCTCTGCCTTTGCCAACGTACGATTCCAGATGCGGATCTGAGCTTTGGGGTAGGCGGTGCCAAAGGCCTCTATCAGCGAGGCCCCGACGGTGCCGGCCCCAACAATCAGGATCTCCCGGCTGTCTGGATTGGCCAAGCGGAGCGCCCCCAGCAGGCTGTCACCAGCCGTTTTCCATTTGGTTACCAGATGGAAGTCGATCAGCGCCTCCAGCATCCCGTGCTGATCGTCGTAGAGGCACACCGCACCATTGACCATCGGCTGGCCGCGATCCGGGTTGCCGGGAAAGATCGTCGCGCTTTTCACCGCAAGACCAAGCCCATCAATCCACGCAGCGCGGTTCAGCAGCGTGTCCTTGCCCCGGTAGAGGAAACTATCGGTGACCTCAGCCTTTGGCAGCCGGTGTCCTGCGGCGAGGGCATCACAGAACGATCGCCAGTCCAGATTGGCTTCGCCCTGGTCGAATGGGATTTGCAGGATCGCGCTCATTGGGCCTCCTCCGGCGACAGCAGTCCCTCTGTTACCAGGCGATCAGCCCAGGTCTGGGGATGGGTAAAGAGATGCGTCTGCCAGCCGCGTTCGGCGGCAGCCTCGATGTTTTCGGGGCGGTCGTCGGTGAACAGGAGACGCTCAGACGGTACGCCGGTATCCTGTTCAAGCTGGGCGTAGATCTCTGCCTCAGGTTTGATCGTGCGTAGATGGCCGGAGACAAATGCTTTGTCGAACTCGTCGAAGAACGGGTAGGTGGTTCTGGCCAGTTCAAAGGTGCCAATCCCAAAATTCGTGAGCGCAAAGACCGGCACAGCGCGTCGGCGCAGAGCGCGCATCAGGCGAACGGAGTGAGGAATCGCAGGGCTGGCCATCTGGAGCCAGCTGTCGTGCCAATGGCGAATCTCGTCGGCCCATTCGGGATGCTGATCGGCCAGCGCATAGACGGCGCCCTTGAAATCGTCGCCCCGGTCTATGCCCAGGTTCATTTCATGCAGGTCGACCTCGCGAAACAGCGCTTCGCGTCGCTCCTTGCCGATCTTGGCATCGTAGAAGCGTTCAGGCTCCCATTCGATCAGCACGCGGCCGATGTCAAAAACGACGGCTTGGATGGTCATCTTCAGGCTCTCCTATCCGGTCGAACGCGGTCGTGGGCGAGGGGCCGGGCGACTGCGGCGGGTTTCGCGCCAGACTGAAACAAGACCGGCGCCAATGATCAAGGTCGATCCGATCCAGACCGGGCCGTCTGGCCATTCGTCAAAGACCAATACGCCCCAAACCACGGCCATCGGCATGGCGATATATTCAAACGGAGCAACCAGACCAGCCTCGCACTGGCGATAGGCCTGGCTGACCAGATAACCGCCGACGGAGCCGGCTAGCCCCACGGTCAGAAACAGGAGCCAATCCTGAGAGGCAGGCCAGATCCAGGCGCGCAGGATGAACTGCAGACCAGCGCTGTCGGAGGTGGCGAAGCGCCCGTCACCGGCTAGCAGCCCGACAAGGGAGCTGACCAGCAGAAACCCAAGCGTCGGGTAGAAGGACAGTGTCGCCGCCTTGTCCGAACCGCCAGCCCGGCGGGTCAGGACATGCAGCGTGGCATAGCCGCAGGCACCGAGAAACGGCAGGATTGCAGCAGGCTGAAAGGTGCCGGGACCCGGGCGCATGATCATCAGAATACCGACAAAACCGATGGCAACCGCCATCCAGCGCCAAGGGCCAACCCGCTCTTTCAGAAACAGGACTGACAGGCTGGTGACAACCAGCGGCGTGGCAAAGGCAATCGCCACCGCTTCGGCGATGGGCATGATCGCGAGACCGGTAAAGAAACAGAGATTGGCAAATAGCACCGCGAGGCTGCGCAGCAGATGCAGACGGGGTTGCCGCGTGCGCAGAATGCCATAGCCGCCTTCCAGAGGGATGATCAGCGCCAGCAAGACGAACATGGCCACGACGGAGCGGAACATCACCACCTGATATAGCGGGTAATCGCCGGACAGGAATTTGAAGATGACGTCTATGATGGAGAAACAGATGGCGGCCCCGACTGCCGCAAGGACGCCAAGAATGGGGAGGCCTGCCTGTTGCTGCGTCACATCTGCTCTCCGCCTCGGTGATTGGTGCAATCAGTGACGCAACGATGGGCAAAGGGCAAGAGCAGGGGGCGACCGGACCGGTTCAGGTGGCGCTGGCGGCGCGGATCTCACGCTCGAGCGCGTCGAGAAAGCGGGATCGGTCGGCTTTGGTAAAGCCTTTGCCGCTGCCCCCGGCACCAAGCGGATTGGCGGCGCGCAGATCTGCCATCAGATCGCGCATCGCCAGTTGCTGGCCGATATTGGCCTCTGTGAAGCGTTCCCCATTGTGCCGCAACACCCGGGCGCCGGCCTCGATACATTTTGCGGCCAGCGGAATATCTCCGGTGACCACGACATCGCCGTTTCCGCAACGCTCGGCGATCCACATGTCGGCTACATCGGCGCCTTCAGATACGATCACGGTCTCTACCAGCGGGTTCTGCGAGGGGCGCAGCCCACCGTTTGAGACAACATACATCGTGACCTTGTGGCGGGTTGCCACGCGCTCTGCCTCGGCTTTGACGGGGCAGGCATCGGCGTCGATATAGAGCGCCATCACTCAGCGGCCTTGGTGGGTTTTACCTTGGCGGCCGGTTTCGCCTTGGCGGCGGTCTTGGAGGTCTCGGGGCCGGTCTTCTTCACCTTGAACTCCTCCGGGATCGGCATTCGGTTGAACGCGTCAAGGCCCGCAATCTTATAGGCCTCGGCCAGGGTCGGATAGTTGAAGGTGTTCTGGACGAAGTAATCCACCGTGCCTTTGAGGTTGAGCACCGCCTGGGCGATATGGATCAGTTCGGTTGCGCCTTCGCCGACAATCTGAACCCCGAGCACTCGGCGCGTCTTGAGAGAGAACAGCATCTTCAGCATGCCGTGTTCCAGCCCCATGATATGACCGCGAGAGGTTTCGCGGAAGCGCGCGATGCCGATTTCGTAGTGGATGCCACGTTCCTGGAGTTCTTCCTCCGACATGCCGCAGGTTGACATCTCAGGCACCGAATAGATGCCATAGGGGAACCATGGGCTTTCGGGCAGGGTCGGTGTTTCCAGCGCGTGACAGGCTGCAACCCGCCCCTGCTGCAATGAGGTCGACGCCAGGGAGGGGTGGCCGATCACATCGCCGGTGGCATAGATATGCGGCACGGCGGTCTGATAGGATTTGCGATCAACACTGAGACGGCCGCGGTGATCCGTTTCCAGACCAACAGCCTCAAGGTTCAGCGCCTCGGTATTGCCCATGCGACCGGCGGCGAACAGCAGCATGTCGCCGCGTACATGACGTCCGTTCTCCAGGCTCACCTCGATATGGCTGCCTTCGTCCTCGATCTTGGTGATGGCAGAGCCGAGACGCAAATCGACGCCGTTCTCGCGGATCTGGTGAGTGAAATCCTGAATCAATGTGCTGTCGATGAAGTCGAGGAAGGTGTCGCGCGGCTCGATCAGGGTCACACGGACATCAAGGGCAGAGAACATGGTGGCATATTCGACGCCGATCACCCCGGCTCCGACCACGACCAGCGAACGCGGGATTTCCTCCATTTCGAGGAACTCATCGCCGTCGACGACGGTTTTGCCGTTGAATGGTACATACTCCGGGCGATAGGTGCGCGTGCCGGTGGCAATCAGGAATTTCTCGCCGGTGACACGGGTGGTATCGCCTGCCTCGGTAGCGACTTCGACCTCGTTCGGGCCGACAAAACGCGCAAGGCCGGCCAGGACCTCGACGTGGTTTCGGTTGAACTGATGTTCCAGCACGTCGACCTCATGGTCGAGGGTCATGTGCAGGCGGGCCTTGAGATCCTCGGCCTGGATCTGATCCTTCACCCGATAGGCGCGGCCATAGAAACTGCGCTCGCGCCAGCCAGAGAGGTTCAGCACGGTCTCTCGCAGGGTTTTGGACGGGACGGTGCCGGTATGCACCGAGACACCGCCCAGACGATCCTTGCGGTCGATGACCAATACGCGGCGGTGCAGTTTGCCTGCCTGAATCGCTGCGGTGCGCCCGGAGGGGCCGGATCCGATAATGATGAGGTCGTAGTTGAAATCTGCCATGTATCAGCCCCGGTAGAGCGCTTCGGCATGGAAGGACACATGGTCCTCCATGAAGGTAGAGACGAAGAAATAGCTGTGGTCATATCCCGGCTGCATCCGCAGGACGGCCTGCTGGCGGCGGGCCGCCGCAGCCTCGGCCAGAGCCTCCGGTTTCAACAGGTCGAGGAATTGATCGGATGTGCCGGTGTCGATCAGGATTGGCCCGTCAAAGCCGCTCTCCTGCATCATCAGGGTGGCGTCGTGGCGCGCCCATGCGGCTTCGTCAGTACCCAGATAGGCCGTCAGCTGCTTGCGGCCCCAGTCACTGGCCGAGGGGTTGCAGATCGGCGCGAAGGCCGACACCGACCGGAACCGGCCCGGCAGGTTCATCGCCATCGTCAGCGCGCCATGTCCGCCCATGGAATGGCCGGTGATCGACTGGCGGTCCATATCCAGTGCAAACTGCTCAGCCAGCAGGGCAGGCAGCTCCTCGGTGACGTAATCCCACATCCGGAAATGCGGCGCCCAGGGATCCTGGGTGGCGTTCACGTAGAAACCAGCCCCCTGTCCCAGATCATAGGCCTCGTCATCCGCAACCCCGTCGCCGCGCGGGGAAGTGTCCGGAAACACGATGGCGATCCCCTGTTCCGCGCACCAGGCCTGCGCGCCTGCCTTGGTCATGGCGTTTTCGTGGGTGCAGGTCAGCCCGGACAGATACCACAGCAGCGGAACCGGCCCATCGGCGACTTCCTCCGGCAGGAACAGCCCAAAGGTCATGTCGCAATTGGTGCTGCTGCTGGCATGGCGATAGACGCCTTGCACGCCTCCGAAGGCGGCATTTTCCGAGACGGTTTCCATGGGGCGACTCCTTTGTTCTATGTTGCTCTATCGCTACCTGTGGTCAGCCATAGGGTCCAGTGACTGCGCGTCTGTGGTCCCTGTTTTTGCGACATATCATTGCAAAAACCTGAAGACTGCGGACGCCGATGGCCGCGATTGATGCCAATATCGCCCGGTCAGCGGCCGGATCGGCTCAGGGCTGCGTCAATACCGAGACCCCGGCGATCACCAAGGGCAGTGTCAGGATCGAGAGTGTCGTCGACAGCAGGATGGCGGCTGAGGCCCGGTGCGGGGCGACCCCATAGTGTTGCGCCAGCATGTAGACGTTTCCGGCCACCGGCAGCGCTGCGGCGGCGATGGCGACACCGGCGGCATAGGGATCCACAGGCACCAGCACCAGCACGCAGAGCGCCACTGCGGCCGGGTGCAATACCAGCTTGGCGAAGCTGAGCCAGCTGGCAATCTGCACCCGTTCGGCAGATTTGGAGGCCAGAGACGCGCCGATCGCAAAGAGCGCGCCGGGCGTTGCCGCATCGCCCAGCAAGGCAAGAAACGCATTCGCAGGGGTCGGTATCGGCAGCGCGAGCGCCGACCAGATCAGACCTGCGCAGATCGACAGGATCATCGGGTTTCGCAGCAACCCACGACCAACCAGCCCCAGCGTGGCGCCGCTAAGGCCGCTGCCGCGCCCCAGGTTGATCAGGACGACGATCAGAGAGGAAAACACCACCAGATCGACGCTGAGAACCAGCATCATCGGCCCTACCGAGGCCGGGCCGAACAAGATGATCATCATTGGCAGGCCGAGAAAGCCAACGTTGCCGATGGCCGCGCTTTGCGCCTCTACTGCGGCGGTTTGCATGTCGAGGCGACGCAGCGCAGCCACCAGCGTGGTGACCCCATAAACTACCGATGTGCCCAACAGATACCCGAGCACCAGCCGGGGATCGAAGATCTCCGAAAAAGACAGATTGGCGGCAAATCGGAAGATCATTGCCGAAAGTGGGAAATAGAAGACGAACTTTGTGAGGCTGGCGGTGGCCTCTTCCGAGAAAAAGCGGCTGCGACCGGCCCAATATCCAAGACCGATGATCGCAAAAAACGGGAGTGTTCTCAGAAATATGTCGAGCATCGTGGGAATTGGTAACCTAATTTGACCAACTCGGGAAGAGCGTTTCTCACCCCGCGCGGGGCTCCCGCCCGTCATCGGATCTCGGGTGAGGTCCTCTTCCCGTTGGGCCGGGCAGCGCTGACGCGCTGGCACCTATCCGTTGGCCCCCATGGCGCAACCGCAGAGCCGCCGCCATAAGCGGTTCCGGTGTGTTTCCATCCGCGCGTTTGCCTATGCCGACAAACACGTTAAGCTGATGTCATGAGTTGGACAGATCGTCGGCGCAAGCGTTTTTTTGTTCGCCGCGCAGGGCTCTGGCTCATAGACTATCACGACGCCGCAACCGTTTGTGAGGTCACGCTTGACCTTGCCGCAGAATGCCTAGATTGGGCCTGCAACCCGCGATATCCGATCACTGTGTCGCCCCCTGACCGAGAGTATTGATGAACCAGCCAACCGCTATTCCCCGCAAGGGTCGCAAATATGATCAGGTGCTCCTCGGTGCGCGGGATGTGTTTATGGCCCATGGGTTTGAGGGCGCCAGCGTGGATGATATTGCCCGAGAAGCCGGGGTCTCGAAGGCAACGCTCTACAGCTACTTTCCGGACAAGCGGCTGTTGTTCATGGAAGTTGCTCGGCACGGTTGCGCGCGTCAGGCTGACACAGCGGTCAGCATTGGCGCGGGTTGCTGTGACCCTGAGACCGCGCTGCGTGAGGCGGGGCACCACGTTCTGTCGGTGATCCTGTCGGAGTTTGGCGTGAAGATGTTTCGCATCTGCGTTGCCGAGGCGGACAGGTTTCCGGATCTGGGACGCCGCTTCTACGAAAGCGGACCGGCAACCATCCGGGCGCAGCTGCGCGAGTATCTGGCAGAAGCGACCGCACGGGGCGAGTTGCGGATCGAGGATCTGGATCTGGCGGCTGATCAGTTTGCGGAACTGTGTCGCGCGGATATGTTCCTTAGGCTGCTTTTCAACATCGACGCCGATATCGGCGATGACGAGCGTGAGCGTGTGGTTGAGGCCGCGATTAAGACGTTTCTTGCCCGCTACGGGGTCGCTGGTACGGCAGGCAACAGTACTCGCTGATCGGCCATCGGGTCGAACCGGCTAGGGCAGCTCAGTGAGTGGTGAATTCGCGCGGTGTCTCACGGTAGATCTGGTGACAGTTGTGACAGGCGGATAGCAGGCGGGGCAGGCTGCGTTTCAACCCGGCCGCCGAGCGGGTATTCAGTGCGCGTGCCGCGCGTTCGGCAGACTCCGCATGGCGTTTGAAATCAGCCCAGTTTGCCCAGATACCGCCGCGTGCATGGGATGACAGATCGGTGACATCCTGGCGGAATTCGCGCGGGATGCGGCGCGTCGACCGGATCAGATCGCGTCGGGCTGCGCGCGCGGCGCCGCGATCGAATGCGATGTAGTCGCGGGTCATCGCTGCAAGATCCTGAACGGCCGTTTTTTGACCACCCATCAGAGCGATACGTTGGGCAACGTGTTTGTTGGTCGGTTGAGGATCGGCATCGACCTTGCCGGCCAGCAGCAGAAGTGAGGCGATCAGCAGCGCGCAGCCCATGAGAAGGCAGAGGCCCCCCAGACCACGCCAGTGTTCGTCGGCTCGGGTCTGAACCGGGTCAGGTCGATGGCGTCGTTGTTTGGGGTCATGCTGCATGGTCTCTTGGCTCCAGATCCTGATCAGGCGCGATGCGAAAAAACTATGCGGTTGAGGTTAGATCCCGGTTAATTATGGGATAGACAGGCTGGCTAGAACCCTTCGGCGATGGTCGAAGCGTTTGTACTAGGCGCAATTGCGGGCGGCGGGTTATCGTCTGACCATGAGCACTCCTCGATTTGATATTCTGGGCCAGGCGCTTTCCGATGCCAGCCGCACCCGTATGTTATGCGAGCTGCTGGACGGTCGGTCCTACACCAATAAGGAGCTGGCAGCGGCGGCAGGTGTCACCGCGCCGACAGCAACAGCGCATTTGCAGCTGCTGCAATCCGCAGGCCTGGTCGTTGCTGAAAAGCGAGGGCGCTGCGTTTTTCACAGGTTGGCCAGCGCCGAGGTGGCACAGACCCTTGAGCAACTGGCTGCGATTGCGCCGTCGGATCATCTGCATCGTGCGCAGCAGCGAAAGGCGGGTGTCCTGGCACCATTGCGCAGTTGCTACGACCACTTTGCCGGTCCATTGGCGGTGGCGATGACCCGGCGGTTTCTCGATCTTGGAATTCTGGTTGAGCGCAACGGCGGGTTCGAAGTGATTCCGGCAGCAGAATGGGACCGGCTGGGAGTCACCTTGCCGACACGGCCTTCACGGCAAGCCTTTGCGAAGCCCTGCATGGACTGGACGGAGCGGCGCCTGCATATCTCGGGCGAATTGGGGCGTCAGCTGTTGTCTCACGCGCTGACTTCGGGCTGGGTCAAGCGTCAGCCGGTCAAACGGGGGCTGCTGCTGACCGCCCCTGGACGTGCGGCTTTTGAGCAGACCATCGGTCTGGACACACGCTCTGTTCTGCCCGAGCTTTCGCCTTCCTGAGGACGCCAGCTGCGGCGCAAGGTGGCAATAATGCTTGATTTACTGTCTGTTTGGCGCAACGCTGTCATTATGAGCTTTGACCAAGTGCAGCCCTTCTCATCGTTTTCCGGCCCGCAGCAGGTTGCCTTTCACCGGACCGAACTCTCGGTGATCCTGTCATTGTATGGCCGTATGGTTGCAGCCGGGGAATGGCGGGACTACGGCATTTCGACCCTTCGGGATCTGGCCGTTTTCTCGGTGTTCCGGCGCACCGCTGAGCACCCTCTTTACCGTATCGAGAAACGTCCCAAGCTGCGTAATAGGCAGGGGCAATATGCGGTTGTCGGTATGGATGGGCAGATTCTGAAGCGCGGCCATGATCTCAGATCCGTGTTGCGTGTGCTCGAACGCAAGCTCATCCGATCCGTGACCTGACCGCCGGTTGCGGCGCTGCCTGATGATCCGGGCCGCGAAGAAGCGGCTTCAGAGGTCTGGGCGCCGGTGACGAGTGATCGGTCCATCGCCCTGCACCATGATCCGCTCCACCGCATCCGCCACCGGCTCCAGTGCAACCGCCATATGATGGGCGTTTGCATGGATCATGGTTTCGTGGTCCTGCATCAGGGCGACATGGCCCTTCCAGAACAGGAGATCGCCGCGTCTGAGATCACTGGGAACCGCTGTGTTGCCGAGCGATATGTCCTGGCCAAGTTCATTTTCCTGCTGGTCGCTGTCACCGGGGCAGGTGACCCCGCAGGCCAGCATCGCCGCCTGGACCAGACCCGAGCAGTCGATCCCCCAGCGGCTGTTTCCGCCCCACAGATAAGGCGTGCCGAGAAAGAGCTGTGCAACCGCGACCGGATCGGTTTCGGGCACTGAAACCGGCCGCAGATGAGACGCGGGGATGAACCCCAGATTGGTTTCCGCAAATCGATCTGTGAAAGCTAGGACGCTCACCCTGCTGCCGTGGCTGAGACTGCAGAGGTCGGCGGATTTCATATCTGCGGCGCTATAGGCATGTGTTGCCGGTGTGCAGACCCGATGGGTTGCGGGGGCGGCATCGGTTGCGAGGGCTGTGGCCGGAACATAGCCGACATAGTCATCAGCCACAGCCTGCACGAACGCCCATCCATCGCGCTCTTCGTAGATCGTGATCTCGGCGCCAAGCAACAGTTGACGGTCACGCGGCCCGTCCGGGCGCCGTAACAGGTTTACCACGGGCAAACGAATACAGGCGGGTTGTCCTGTCACTGCCGTGCGGTCGGGCGATTGCTGCGCCAGATGTGCAGCGATCACGCGGTCATTGGCCGGGGTGCGGCGGGGATCGGTCATCCGGTGCCTCAGAGGTTCAGCATGGTTGGCAACGCATCGAGCAGGGCCCGAGCGCCCTGCAATGCGCCGCCCTTTGGTCGGGCCGGGGCGGCGGTCGGCGTCCAGCCATAGATGTCGAAATGGATATACCGGCTGCCGCCGGCAAAGCGGCGCAGGAACAGAGCTGCGGTGATGGATCCGGCAAAGCCGCCGCTTGGCGCGTTGTCCAGATCAGCGATCAGCGGTTCAATCATGGCCTCATAGGGCGCGTGAAAAGGCATCCTCCAGACCGGATCGGCTGAGGCAGCGGCAGCCGCGCTGAGCGCATCGGCATCGCTATCGCTATCGGTGTAAAACGGCGCCAGATCCGGACCGACCGCCACACGCGCCGCGCCCGTCAGCGTGGCCATGGAGATAAGCAGATCCGGGGCGTCTTCCGCCGCGTAGGACAGGGCATCGGCCAGGACCAGCCGACCTTCGGCATCGGTGTTGTTGATTTCGACGGTCAGACCGTTGCGCGCGGTGAGTACATCACCGGGGCGAAAGGCATTCGCCGAAACGCTGTTCTCAACCGCTGGGATCAGGACGCGGAGCTGCAAAGACAATTGCAGCGCCATGATCATCTTTGCGAGCCCCAGGACATTGGCGGCACCTCCCATATCCTTTTTCATCAGGGCCATGCTGCTGCCGGGTTTGAGATTGAGGCCGCCGGTGTCAAAACAGACGCCCTTGCCTACAAGGGTGAGCTTCGGGCCAGTATTGCCCCAGCGCATATCCAGCAGGCGGGGACGACGATCCGAAGCGCGGCCAACGGTGTGGATCATGGGAAAGTTCTGCGTCAGAAGATCTTCATCGGCGACAACGTCGAGGGCGGCGCCATATCGATCCGCCAGCGCCTGTGTTGCCTCCTGCAAATCCTGCGGCCCCATGTCAGAGGCGGGCGTATTGATCAAGTCGCGGGTCAGATATTCCCCGGCCGCGCAGGCCTCGATCCGGGCTGCATCGACTCCCTCGGGTGCGATCAGATGGGTTTCGGAGACGCGCCCGGATTTATACCGATCAAACCTATATTGGGCGAGCAGCCAACCTAGGCACTCAGCCGGGCGATCCTCCTCGGCGATCCCTTCAACCAGGCGATAGGTTGCTCCGGGCAGCGCAGAGAGGGCGCCGGCCAGAATGAACCTGCCCCTCGCGCGGTCCTTGGCGGTGCCGTATCCCACCAACACCTGTCTGGGCGCACCGTCGCGATCCGGAATGACGAGCACCTGCCCGATGGCGCCACGAAACCCATTGGTGCGGGCCCAGTTACTGGTCTCGCTCGGCGCATTGGCAAGCCAGTCTTCGCACTTGTCCTGATCCAGCACATGCAGATCGAGGCTGGCCGTCGCCGGGTCGGCGAAGGCCGGACGCGCAAGGCGGCTGATGGCGGATGGCTTGGCAGAGGGCATGACAGGATACTCCGGGACCGGGGGGCGATTTCATCGTCAGAGTATCTGTCACAGCGCCGTCTGCAAGCCCTGCTGATTGTCGGTCAACATGTGGTTTCAACAGGTTGCATCCGCCACGGCCGCAGGCGCAACGCCAATAAGGGCCCCGCTAAGAGCCCGGACGCATAACCTGCGTCGCTACGAAATTGCCATTTGGTTGGCATCAAGCCTTGGTCTGACAGTTGAAGACCGGCTCCATCGGCGGCAGATCCGCTGTCAGATATATCCGAGCAAGTGTCCCCCCAGGATCACTTGTCAGACCGAAAGGTCCTGTTGCTCCCATACAGCGGTCAGGGATCGCTCGCCGATCCGCATCAGCCGGAACAGGGTCGCCGAAACTGCTGCAAAATCGTTTATGTCGATCGCGCCGGTCACGTCACGGGCAACCCGTGCCATTGCTGTCATGCCAATCTGATCGGCGATAGCGATCAGGGAACGCGCACTTTTGCGTAGGTTTGGCAAATCGTTCTGGCGCCAGAGACGTTCGCAATGAGACAGCCGCACGGCGAGTTCCTCGATCGCGCGACAAACCACATCTTCGGCCCCGGCTTCGCCGAGTTGCGTATAGAGATCCGACAGTTTGTCGGAGTCTAGGCGCACATTTTCTTTGTGTACTACAGTGAGTATTTGAGCCACCACATTAAACCCCAATTTATTCATGCCCCCACGGCACGGGCCAAACTTGCGCCTTAGAAGTTGTCAAAAGGTTTCCAGCCGGATGACCAAATCTCTCGAATTTGCTAACAATCCTTGGTAACAGACCTGCCAGAGGTCAATCGAGGAACGACACATGCAATTTGCCAAACCCCTGCCGAGCTATCTGGTGACGCGCTATCATGGGTGGAAAGCCACGACCTATAGCGAAAATCAAGGCTGGTACCGGCGGCTCGCCAGCGAAGGGCAGCGCCCGCGCGCGATGGTTATTTCCTGCTGCGACAGTCGGGTTCATGTCACCTCGATTTTCGGTGCCGATCAGGGCGAGTTCTTCATTCACCGCAATATTGCGAATCTGGTGCCGCCTTATCAGCCTGACGGCGATCACCATGGCACCAGCGCGACCGTTGAATACGCAGTCACCGTTCTGAAGGTGGCACATCTGATTGTGTTGGGGCATTCACAATGCGGTGGTGTGCAGGGATGTATCGACATGTGCAAAGGCCATGCACCAGCGCTGGATGCCAAGGAGAGCTTTGTCGGGCGTTGGATGGATATCCTGAAGCCGAAGTTTCCGCTGGTCGAAGATATCGAGGATACCGACGCGCAGGCGCGTCAGTTTGAACGGCAGGCGGTGGTTGCATCGCTCGAAAACCTGATGACCTTCCCCTTCATTGATAGCGCCGTGCGGGATGGAACATTGAGCCTGCATGGCCTTTGGACCGATATCGGCGAGGGTGGTCTGGAGTGTTATGAGCCGCGCAGCGGCAAGTTCCAGCCGGTCTGATCGGGGGCATCTCGCCAACGCAAAACGGTCCCAATCAGACCTCAGGCCGCCGCCGGATTTGAAGCGGCGGCCATTCTCAGCGCTGCTTGCGTATAGCCGCCCGCGGCCCCGTCGATGAAATGGACGTGATCGTCGCGCATCGCCGACGGTACGATGCAGGTTACCAGCGCTTCGTCCTGCTCATGCACGCCATAGCGCACCTGCCCTGCTGCCGCGGCTTTCTCCAGGATATGCGTGATCTCGTCGCGCACCTCTGCCGGACAGTCGAGTGTCAGTTTCAGGCCATCGTCGAATTTTCGAAAATCCGCGTTGGCGACGAGCATTCTGCGGTAATGCTGGGCATCAAAGCCACCAATCGGACGCTTGCGGGTGAGCGCATAGGCCGCAAAGACAGTCTGAACAAACAACTGCAGCTTTCGCAAAATCAACGCGGTTTTCCCGCGTGACATCTTTGCCTCCAGCGTCAGACCCGGCGGGGGGAAGCTGAAGCTTGGCCCGCCCTCCGGCACCGGATGACCATGGCGCTGCAACTTGTCTGCAACTGCGAGAACATCGCTGGCGATTTTGGCAAAATCCCTGGCTGAGGCCCGACTATGGGGTTGCACCACGACCGAGAGGATCATCCCGTTGCGAGCCGGTATCGTATTCCAGCGGCAGGACAGGCCTGTCAGATCCGGCGGATCGGGCAGCGGTGCGGGGGGCACTTCGAAACCTCCCAGCTTCATCTGCCGTTCCGCCCAGTTGAGGCCACCACCGGCAAACATTGCGTAGTCGGCCGCGTCTGAGACGGCATAGCGGGCAACGGCGACATCCAGGCCTTCGGCTCTGATCCAGGACACCGGCAGCAATGCGGCGCGCAGCTCGATGTCGAATTCCGCGCTGGTCCAGCTGCGCAGCCGCGCCAGCGTGTCGCGCGCGATATCGGCGTGTTCAGGGGCCACTGCAAAGGAGGCGCCGTCGCCGCCAAAGACATAGGGAAACGGCGTGCCTCCTAGGGCGTTGATCATCGCGGCAATCGCCGAGGCGCCGATGGTGTTTACCGTCTTGTAGCGCCCGGTCGCGATCAGATCAGTGGAATTGACGATATCGCAGCAGCCGACCATCCAGTCCCTCGGCAGCGGCGTAAAGGCACCAGAACGGGTCAGACCGGCAAAGTCGCGGCTGGGCGCTAGGCTTTGGTAGAAACCATCCTGTGTCATCTGCGATCCGTTCATCCTGTTGACACCATAGCCTAGCGCGACAGCAGCACACGACCAATCACGGCTAAGTGGTTTCGCACTCTTGTGAATTGGTGCGAAATCGCCACTGTGGACGAATTACGATTGCTGGTCTTGGCTGTTTGCCGGGGCAGACATCTCATTCCGGGGGGGACCAACATGCAGGCCGGGCTGGTCATATTATGTCTGGGCTACGTGCTCAGTCAGTTTTTTCGCGCATTCCTGGCGGTGCTCAGCTCCGCCTTGCAAAACGATCTGGGAGCCACTCCCGAGGATCTCGCCTTTGCCTCAGGGCTCTGGTTCCTGACCTTTGCGGCGATGCAACTGCCGGTCGGCTGGGCGCTGGATCGTGTCGGACCAAGCCGGACCGCTGCGGCACTGCTGCTGCTTGGCGGTGGCGGCGGGACGCTGGTCTTTGCGCTGGCGGCTCAGCCCTCACATATCAGCCTTGCGATGGTCCTGATCGGGATCGGCTGTTCTCCCGTGCTCATGGCGTCTTATTACATATTCGCACGCGAATATCCGCCACGCCGTTTTGCGACACTGGCGGCCGTGATGCTCGGGGTGGGCTCGCTGGGCAATCTGGTCGCGTCCTATCCAACGGCGCTGGCGGTTGAGGTCTTGGGATGGCGGGGCACGCTGTTCGGGCTTGCAGGGATCTCTACCGCAGTCGCACTGGGCATCGCGCTGACGGTAAAGGATCCGGCGCGGGTCGAGGCGGGCGAGGGGGCCAAAGGGTCTGTTCTCGATATTCTGCGCCTGCCGGTCCTCTGGCCGATATTCATCATGATGTTCGTGGCCTACGCCCCCTCTGCGGCCTTGCGGGGGCTGTGGATCGGACCCTATCTGAGCGATGTTTTTGGACTGGGGCGGGAGGCGGTCGGGTTGGCCAGCCTGGTGATGGGGGTCGCGATGATCCTTGGCACCTTTGCCTATGGTCCGATGGACCGGCTGCTGGGAACCCGCAAGGGGGTCGTGCTTGGCGGCAATCTGCTTGCCTGTGTCGCGCTGGGGGCCTTGATGCTGTGGGTGGATGGTCCCGTGCCGCTAGTGGTGGCGCTGATGGCGGCCGTTGGCTTCTTTGGCGCTGCGTTTCCGGTGATCCTGGCGCAGGGGCGTGCCTTTGTGCCGCCGCATCTGGTGGGTCGCGGTGTGACCATGCTCAACTTCTTTGGCATCGGCGGGGTGGGAATCATGCAGTTTGCCAGTGGGCGCCTGCATGCGGAAACGTCCGGTGCGGACCTTTCCTTGCCCTATTTGGCCATTTTCGGTTTCCTGCTCGCCTTTTTGCTGGCCGGATGCGCAATATATCTGCTCAGCCGAGACAGCTTAGATTGATCTAGCCTTTCCTCGCGCGGGCTTTCCCGATAAGACACCGCAGCCGGTCACGAGGCCGGACACAATTGGAGACACAAAATGGGTTATCGCGTCGTTATCGCGGGCGCCACGGGCAACGTGGGCCGTGAAATGCTGAACATTCTGGCTGAACGCCAGTTTCCTGTGGATGAGATTGCAGTTCTGGCGAGCCGCAAATCCCTCGGCACCGAAGTCACATTCGGCGACAAAACACTGAAGACCCAAGATCTCGACACCTTTGATTTCAGCGGCTGGGATATGGCGCTGTTTGCCATCGGGTCCGACGCGACCAAGAAATACGCGCCAAAGGCCGCTGGCGCCGGTTGCGTGGTTATCGATAACTCGTCGCTTTATCGTTATGATCACGATGTGCCGCTGATTGTTCCTGAGGTGAACCCGCAGGCGGTGCATGGCTATGCCAAAAAGAACATCATCGCGAACCCCAACTGCTCGACCGCACAGATGGTTGTCGCGTTGAAGCCGCTGCATGATCGCGCCAAGATCAAGCGCGTTGTGGTCTCCACCTATCAGTCGGTTTCCGGCTCCGGCAAGGAAGCGATTGATGAGCTGTGGGATCAGACCAAAGCAGTCTACAATCCGACACAGGATGTTCCGCCCTCTGTCTATACCAAGCAGATCGCTTTCAACGTGATCCCGCATATCGACGTCTTTCTTGATGATGGTTCCACCAAGGAAGAGTGGAAGATGGTTGCGGAGACCAAGAAGATCGTCGATCCGTCGATCAAGGTCACGGCGACATGCGTCCGCGTGCCGGTCTTTGTCGGCCACTCCGAATCCATCAACATCGAGTTCGAAGACTTCCTGGACGAAGATGAAGCCCGCGATATTCTGCGCGAAGCGCCGGGCATTATGGTGATCGATAAGCGCGAAGACGGCGGCTATGTGACGCCGGTCGAATGCGTCGGCGACTTCGCAACCTTTATCAGCCGGATCCGCCAGGACTCGACCATTGATAACGGCATCAACCTGTGGTGCGTCAGCGACAACCTGCGCAAGGGCGCTGCCCTGAACGCCGTCCAGATCGCAGAGCTTCTGGGGCGTGAAGTTCTGAAAAAAGGTTAAAAACCTATCCATTCAGAGAGGGGGCTGTCTCGAAAGAGACGGCCCCTTTACCGTTTGTACAACTGTTCTTGCCAGCCTTTATCCCACTAGTCTGATGGGAGTTGGATGAAGGTAACTTGGGGGTAAGACCATGATGGGAAAAACGCCGACGCAGGCGCAGACACATGAGACTGTAATCAGCTCGGGGGAAACGGCTTGGGCCACGGCACGCAACGGTTCGCGCCTAGATGCCGAAATGGCGGCGCAGCTGCGGATGGTTCTGAGCGAGAGCTTTCGCACAGCAAAGAACTGGCTGGATCTGATCCGGGCTCTGCGCAGCAAAGGATTTTATCTGGAGCGCAGTGACGGGCGGACCCGTCTTCGCGATGCGCATAGCCACGTCGAAATCTGTACCTGCCGGTTTCTTGGGTTTCCTGGGAAAGAGCTGGAGGCGCGATTCGGGGCTCCATTGCCGGACAACATAAGCCAAGCCTGAGCAAGCACTGGCAGTGTGCGTCATGATGGGATGCAACGGCTGGTAACATCTCGCAACGATACGTAGATTTGATCACAGGCGGGCCGCTTGTCCGCGATTTGATCAATCGAGAGATATCATGCGACCTGTTCATTCAGTTTTTGCCATTCTTGCGGCTACCACCGGCACAATCAGCATTGCCACATCCGCAGTTGCGGATGTGTTCTCTGTTTCTAGCCAGGTTTCCGCGGTAACGCTTTATCCGGGGCTTGCCCAAATCACCCGCACCGCGGCGGTGGACCTGCCTGTCGGGCGGCACCAGCTGATCCTGCAAAACGTGCCACAAAGCGCGCAGACCGCCAGCCTGCAGGTGCAGATCGCGGGCGGGCGCCGTATTAGCACCCTAATGCGACAGGAGTCCGTGCCCCCTCAGGACGTGGCGACACCTGAGATTGACGCTGCTGAGGCACGTATCCGTCAGATCGAAGAACAGATCGCAGCCGTGTCGGATGAAGCCGAACGTGCCCGAGCCACGGCCCGAGCCGCGCAGAGCTCAATCCAATTCCTTGAACAACTTGGCGGTAATGATGGTCTGGCGGGGGCGGATGCCTCAGCGCTGGCGGATATCGCGGTGATGATCTCAAACCGGGCTACTGCAAGCCATCGTGAGATTATTGATGCAGAGGCCGAGGCCCGCGCCAAGGAACAAGCTCTAACAGCACTCCAGGACGAATTGAAGGAGGCCCACGCAGCACTCGCAGCCATCGCGCTGGAGGATGAGGACCGGCTCTTCATTGAGGTGGAAGTCGACGTTGCGGAGGCTGGGGGTGCCGAGGTTACACTCACCTATCTGACAGCTGGAGCGGGACATATAGGGTGGTCTCCCCATTATGAGCTGCATCTTGCGACAGGTGATGTGGCGGAGCTGACTCTGGCGCGCAGCGTGATGCTGGCGCAGGATACGGGCGAGAGCTGGCAGGATATTGCGCTGACGCTGTCGACGGCGGAACCGCTGGGGCAATCAGCGCCATCGCGCCTGTTCCCACAGCTGCGTCGGATCGAGAAACCGATGCCTGTCCCAACGCCTAAGCAGCGGCTGTCATCTGATATGGAATTGCAGCTTGCCAACGAACCGATAATCGAAGCGGCTGTGTTGGTTGATGAGCTACTTCCGCAATGGAGCGTCGACACGGGCGGCGTTGCGGCTGTCTATGGGTTTGGTGAGCCGGTCTCCATCGCCTCGGGTGTGGATGCGTTGCGGCTAGAAATGGACAGTGTCACCGCAAGCGCCGAGTTGAGGGCACAGGCGGTGCCACTGCGCAATGAGGTCGCTTATCGCGTGGTGCGTTTCGCAAACGAATTTGGCGAGCAGTTGCTGCCTGCGACGGAGGCTGCGCATTTTGTGGACGGGAAGCTGGTCGCCGTTGCAGATTTTCCGGGCCTGGCACCTGGGGCAGAGGCAGACATCGGGTTTGGGCCGATCAAGGGGCTAACCCTGCGCCGCGATGTTCTGGATCAGAGCGAAGGTGAACAGGGGCTGATTTCGCGCAATGCGGAACAGTTTAGCCGGGTTGAGATCGAGATCGAGAACCTGACTGACCAGCCCTGGCCTTTGCGGGTTCTTGACCGTGTTCCATACTCCCAGCAGGACGACCTTAAGATACGCTGGTCTGCGCGCCCTGCGCCGACGGAAGAAAACGTCGAGAAACAGCGCGGGATATTGGCCTGGGACATGGAGATCGCTCAGGGCGCGCGTGAAGTGATCCAGATCGAGACAGAGCTGAGCTGGCCTGAAGATCAAATTCTGCGCTAGCCCTGCCGCCTGCCGGTCTCGGCGCTAGCGTTGCCCGCGCAGGCGGCCCACCACGCCGCTAGGGAAGAAGTAGACGCTAAGAATGAAAAGGACACCCAGCCACAATAGCCACCTGTCCGGGCTCAGGAGTTCGGGCAGCAACGGCAACCCTTCGGTCATGCCGGAAAGCACGCCCATCAGGTTTTGCAGGTAATTCTGCGCAAGTACAAAAACGGTCGCGCCAACCGCCGCACCGTAGATCGTGCCCATACCACCGATGACGACCATCAGCAGGATATCAATCATGATGGTCATCGACAGGGTGGTGTCTGGTCCCACGTAACGTAGCCAGATCGCATAGAGAGAGCCGGACAGCGCGGCAATCGCCGCCGAGAGACAGGTGGCCGTGACGCGGTAGTAAACAACGCGGTAGCCGATCGCCTCCGCGCGGAAATCGTTCTCGCGGACGGCCTGCAAAACGCGACCGAACGGTGAATTCACGACGCGCAGCAGGGCCAGAAACAGCAGCGCGCTGCCTGCGAAAATCAGGTAGTAGGTGAGCAGTCGTCCGTTGAGTTTGACGCCGAACAGTTCACCGCCAAACAGCTCCGTGCCAAATTTGAACGCAGGTCCCAACTCGCGCGGGGTCTTGAACGTCAGACCATCTTCGCCGCCGGTCAGACCAGAGAGCTGGCTGACAAGGACGGCAACGGCGGAGGCAACCGCAAGCGTGATCATCGCAAAAAAGATGGCCCGCACCCGCAATGAAAACAGGCCAATCAACAGCGCCAGCCCAGCGGCGAGACCAGCACCGGTGAGAGAGCCGACCAGAAGCGCATCGAATCCGCGCCCCATGTGGGTGGAGGCCAGTGCCACACCATAGGCGCCCATGCCAAAGAACATCGTGTGGGCAAAGCTGACGATGCCGCCGTAGCCCAGCAGCAGATCATAGCTCGCCACCAGCACCACGAATATGCAGATGCGTGCAGCCGTATCCACTGTCCGCACGCCCGGAAACAGGAAGGGTGCGAAGGCAAGGCAAATCAGAATGACAGCCAGCAACAGGGCCAGAATGCGAGAGCGGGGCAGGTCGCCAGACAGAAGGATGTGCATCATTTTGCCTTTACCACCGGGATCATGCCCATCGGGCGCCACATCAGGATTGCGACCATCAGGGCGATATTGGAAACAAGGGCCAGTTTCGGCTCTACGAAGGCGACATAGTTCTGCAACAGCCCGACCAGCAGCGCACCGATGAAGCAGCCTTCAACCGATCCGAGACCGCCGATGATCACCACAATGAAGATCAGGATCATCGCCTGATTGCCCATATGGGCGGTGATAACTTCCTGATAGAGGCCCCACATCACACCTCCCAGGCCCGCAAGGGCTGAACCTGCGATGAACACGCCGACGAAGACGAGGCGCAGGCGATATCCGAGCGCGGCGACCATCTCGCCATTCTGTACGCCTGCGCGCACGATCAACCCGATCTTGGTCCGGCGCAGCACGAAGCGCATGGCAGCAAAGACCGCAAGGCCGACGGCGACGGTAACAAGACGGTACTTCTCGATAGCGGCGTCGCCGAGGGTCAGCGCCCCCTTCAGCGCCTCGGGACGTGTGAAGTAGATTTCTTCCGGCCCCCAAAGGACGATGATCAGCTGTTCGGCAATGATCAGCCCACCCATGGTGACCAGGATCTGGCTCAGATGATTGCCATAGACGGGTTTGACGATCACCCGTTCGAATGCCCAGCCCATGAGGGCGGTCGCCGCCATTGCGGCGAGAACGGCGGCGAGAATGGCCAGCAGGTTCAATGCCAGCGACGGCGCATTGGTCAGCTGGCCCAGTGTCAGCAAAACCGAAATTCCGATGAAGGCTCCAACAGAAACGAAGGCGCCATGGCCGAAGTTGATGACATCCATCAGCCCGAAAACAAGCGTCAGCCCGGAGGCCATGAGGAAGATCATCATTCCCATGGCCAGCCCGGAAACCGTCAGGGTCATCCAGCTTGCAGGGTTCTGCACGGCGATAAAACCGGCGATAGCCAACAGTGGAACCAGCAGCAGCGGTGCGTAGGGGGCCAGTCGGTCGCGGAGCGACGATTGAGCCATCGTTGGCGCGTGTTCGGGGGCAGCGGTCATCTGTTGATCTCCTGCCGGATAAGGCAATGGCGGGGTCTGTCGTGAACATCGGGCATGTTCAATGCGCCTCCATGCTGAGGCCCATCAGCCGCTCCTGCAGAGCGGTGTCGCGTGCCAATTCAGCCATTGCGCCTGACCAGATGACACGGCCGTCGTCCATAACGCTGGCGGTGTCGCCAAGCGCCTTGGCGACTGCAAAATTCTGTTCGACCATCAGGATCGATGCACCCTGATCTTTCAGGTCCTTGATCGCGCGTGCCATGGTGGAGATGATCGCCGGGGCCAGGCCTTTTGTCGGTTCGTCGATCAGGTATAGCTTGCGTTCTTCGATCATGGCGCGGGCAATTGACAGCATCTGTTTTTGCCCGCCGGAGAGATTTCCGGCTTCGGATTTCCAAAAGGTCTTCAGCGGCGGAAAGGCCTGAAAGATCCAGTCGAGCCGCGCCGTATCAATCGGGCCGGAAACCGCGGCGAGGACCATGTTTTCTTCAACAGTCAGATCGGCAAAGATCCCCATATCCTCGGGGACGAAGCCGATGCCCGCGCGTGCAATGCTGGCGGTGGGCGTCTGGGTGATGTCGGCTCCATCGAACAGGATGCGGCCACGATGGGTTCGCCAATGGCCGATAATGCTGCGTAGGGTCGTTGTTTTGCCGACACCGTTGCGCCCCAGCAGCATGGTGACACCGCCGCGCGGAACATCGAGGTCGACCCCCTGAAGAATATGGTACTGGGCGATCTTGGTATGGATCTCCTCAATCCGCAGAAGAGGAGGGGGGGCGGTCCGGTCGAAGTCAGACATGATCCAGGATCCCCTCTAGCCCACGGCCCATATAGGCCTCCTGCACCACGTCGGAGGCCATCACCTCCGTCGGAAGGCCATCGGCAGCCAGCGCGCCATTGTGAAGAACGATAATGCGGTCGGCTAGGGTTCGGATCACATCCATCTTATGCTCGACCAACAAGATGGTGCGGTCGGTCTGGCTTTTCAGATCCGCGATGAGATCGAGCACGACCGGCGCTTCGTCCACGCTCATCCCGGCTGTCGGCTCGTCAAACATATAGACAAGAGGATCGAGCGCGATCAGCAGAGCGACTTCCAGCTTGCGCTGATTGCCATGGGACAGCTCCGAAACCATCTGCTGACGCTCGTCCAGCAGGCGGACCTGGGCGAGAATGCTTTCGGCCTGATCAATCAGATCGGTGTGGCCTGTGACCATCGACCAAAGATTGAAGCCGCGCGCAGCCTTGGCCTGCACTACCAGCCGGACGTTTTCCAGCACAGTAAGGTCGGGAAACAGATTGGTCATCTGGAATGCGCGACCGATGCCTGCTTTGGTGCGGGCTGATACGGACTGCGTGCTGATATCCCGCCCCATCAGCGTGACGCGACCGGCGCTGGCGGGAATCTGTCCTGAAATCAGGTTGAAATAAGTGGTCTTCCCGGCGCCATTGGGGCCGACAATGGCCGTGAGTTCGCCCGGATGAAAGTCACAAGTCACTGCATCGACGGCCACATGCCCGCCAAAGCGTACGGTGAGATCGCTGGTGGACAGTAGAGGGGCGGGCATGGGTGCATCCATCTGAAACGGGGGCGGTGGCCGGGTGATCGCGGCGGGCCGCGCAATCCTGTGCGACGTGCCGGGCCCGGTGGCGGTCGCCCCGGACCCGGTCGCGTTGTGTGATCAGTTGCGGATCGGAATCGGCAGATCGTCGATGCTCAGCTCGCGAACCAGTTCCGGGATCGCCCATTCGACATCGTCGTCGACACGCAGTTTGAAGTGATACATGGATTGCAGCGCCTGATGATCCTCGGCCCGGAATTTCATGGTGCCCTTCGGGGTTTGCCATTCCATGCCTTCCATCGCCGCAATCAACGCCTCGGTGTCGGTGGATCCGGCCTTCTTGATCGCTTCCACGGCGGCGATGCCAGCGGCCATTCCGCCTGCGGTGAAGAAATCGGGCGGGCTGTCGAACCGTTCAAAATGGGTCTTCACCAGCCAATCGTTCACCGGATTGTCAGGCAGTTCGTAGTAGTAATACGTGCCACCTTCCATACCTGCGAAATCCTTGAACCCTTTCAGGGCGGCGAGGATGTTTCCAACGCCGGCAAATTCGATCCCGAAACGACCGGGATCCATTGCGTTGATCTTGGCCCATGGATTGCCACCACCGGCCCAGATGATGAAAAGCTTCTTCTCGCCCTCGAGATCTTTCATCGCGTTGAAAATGCGTTCGCCCGCAGCGGTAAAGTCGGTGGTGTCGGTTGGGGCGAATTCCTCATGGACTATTTGGTGGCCCTGAGCGGCTAGGGCTTCGCGGAAGGCTGCGATACCGTCGCGGCCAAAGGCATAGTCCTGTGCCAGCGTCGCGATATGCACATTTTCACCGGCCAGGGCGATGGCGCTGGCCACCGCATCCTGCGAGGAATTGCGTGAGGTGCGGAAAATGTAACGGTTCCAATTCGCGCCCGTGATGGAATCGGCAACCGCCGGCTCCACGATCAGCAGTTTTTCGTATTCTTCGGCAACCGGCAGCATCGCCAGCGCAACGCCGGAGCTGACCGGCCCGATGGCCAAATCCACCTCGTCGTCGCCGTAGGCTTCTTCCAGAAGTGCCTTGCCATTCTCAGGCTTGAGCTGGGTGTCCTTTTCGATCACGACGATCTTTTCGCCGTTGATTTCCATAGTGCCGCCGGTGGCATATTCCAGACCCAGCATCAGCCCGTCATGGGATTGTTTCGCATAGGCCTCGAACGGGCCAGTCTTGCCGTAGACATGGGCGATTTTGATATCTGCAAAGGCGGCGGTGGCCAGCGCAGAGGTCAGCGTCAGTGCGGAGACCATCCCCGCAGCAAATGTGCGTTTCATCCTGTAGCTCCCTCGTGGCGCGCCAAGATGTTTGGCGCGGTCTCGCTCCTGTGGTGGCAGGCTAGCGGCGGGGTGTCAAACCGGTCAATTGCGCGGAAATACGTATTTTTTGGTCTCATTTTGTGAACGTGGCGTTCGGCGTCTATTTCGCAGACCATTCAGTGGCGAGGGCGCGGGCGTTATTGGCCAAGACCATCACGTCAATCCCAACTGCAAGGAACTGCGCGCCCATATCCAGATAGGCCTGTGTCGCCTCGGGGGCAGTGCCCAGAATGCCAGGCGCCCTTCCGGCAGCCTTGATCCGGGTCATGGCATCGGCGATCACTGCTCTGACCTCCGGGTGGGCGGAGTTGCCCTGATGTCCCATGTCAGTGGACAGGTCGGCAGGTCCTATAAAAATCCCGTCGACACCTTCGACCTCCAGAATGTCGTCGAGATTTTCGATGCCTTTACGGTTTTCGACCTGCAACAGGAGGCAGATTTCCTGATCGGCGGTTCGAGTATAGTCGCTGACAGAGCCGAACATCGACGCCCGCGCCGCAGTTGCGCCCACGCCACGGGTGCCGGTGGGCGGATAGTGGCAGGCTCGGACCAGCTCTCTGGCCTGTTCGGCAGTTTCGACGATAGGTATCAGGACCGTTTGCGCACCGGCGTCTAGAACCTGTTTGATAATCCATGTCTCTCCAACCGGAACGCGCACGACGGGATGACTCTTGGAGGCAGCCAGAGCCATCAGCTGATCACGAATGGACCGGATGTCGTTTGGCGCATGTTCACCGTCGATCACCAGCCAATCGAAGCCACAGGTTCCCATTACTTCGGCTACGGCACCCTCACCAAAGCTCATCCAGCACCCAATCTGGCGATCGCCCCGCGATAGAGCCTGTTTGAAGGTGTTTGTGGTGGCGGGCATTGGCAAATCTCCTGTTTGGGTCGGGTGGCGCGGGTTTGTTCTGGTCACCGGGCTTTCAGGGCGCGCGCAATCTCGGTAATAACCTCATGGGCCAGCATAACATCAGCTTCGGTTGTCTCAAACTGGCCAGCCTGGAACCGGATAACCAGCGCGCCGTCGACGCGGGTCTGGGTCAGATAGATACGACCATCGTCATTGATCGCGTTCACCAGTTGTAGATTGAGCTCATCCAGATCTTTAGCGCCCTGCGGGGCATAGCGGAACGACCAAAGCGACCACATTGGTGGTGTCACAATCTCGAAATCAGGCTCTAACTTGAGCTTATCGTGCAGCTGGTTGGACCAGATGATGTGGTTGCGCAGGCGCTGGCGCAGACCCTCCAGCCCGTAGGTGCGGATCAGGAACCAGATTTTCAGGGCCCGGAACCGGCGGCCCAGCGGAACCGACCATTCGGAATAGTTGATGATGCCGTCATGGCCGTGGGTCTTGAGGTATTCCGGACTGATGGCGAGGGTTTGCACCAGATCGTCCGGGTTCCTCACAAAATGGGCGGAGCAGTCGAACTGCACGCCCAGCCATTTGTGCGGGTTGAAGACGATGCTGTCGGCGCGTTCGACGCCGGGCCAGTAGTGGCGGTATTCCGGGCAGATCATGGCGGAGCCGGCCCAAGCGGCGTCCACATGGGTGTAAAGGCCGTATTTTTCGGCGACGTTCAGCACCTGATCCACCGGATCGGTGGCGCCAACGCCGGTGCCGCCCACGCAGAGAATGACGCCCGCTGGCTGGTGACCCGCGGCGAGGTCGGATTGGATCGCCGCCTCCAGCGCGTCCGGGTCCATCCCGCGCCAGTCGCCCTTGATGGGGATGCGGATCAGGTTCTGCTGGCCGATGCCTGCGACCCAGATGGCGCGGTCGATGGAGGTGTGGACTTCAGATGAACAGTAAATCCGGAGTGGCTTTTGGGCGAACAGGCCCTGCTGGTTGCCCTGCCATTTCAGCGCCTTTTCCCGCATGGTCAGCACGGCGGCGAGGGTGGCGGAGGAGGCCGAGTCCTGAATGACGCCCTGGAACTGGTCCGGCAGGTCCAGCGCCTGGCGCAGCCAGTCCATCATCCGCGTTTCCATCTCAGTTGCCGCCGGCGAGGTCTGCCACAGCATGCATTGCGGAGCGATGGCGGAGGCGAGGAACTCCGCCAGCACCGAGGGCGCGGCGGCGTTGGAGGTGAAATAGGCAAAGAAGCGCGGGTGCTGCCAATGAGTGATGCCGGGCATCACGATGTCTTCGAAATCGCGGAAGATCACCTCCATCCCCTCGCCATCCTCGGGCGGGGTTTGGGGCAGGGCGCTCAGCACCTCGCCGGGAGCCGTCTGCGCTCGCACCGGGCGGTCGCCGACGGTCAGGTGATAGTCCTGTGCCCAGTCCGCAACCTTGCGGCCCCAGTGAGAAAAATCATTCCAGTTCATCGTGTCGTCCTTGGGCTTAGTATCCGGCTACCTTAGATGAGCATATAATTAACATGTGCATTAATACCTGTCCACATGCTCGATCGTATCCGATGTCAGAGATCCGCTCAGCGTCATTCCGCCAATACAGGTATAGACCCGGTCGATTTGGATTGCCCAGCAGCGTAAGTGCTAGTCACACCGGGTACTGAGGATTTGCCTTTGCGCCCCTAGACAGCGATAATCTGGCATGACCAAGCAGTTACCAAGCACAGACCGATCCTTGCCCATTGCCCTGCTGCGCGCGCGTGAGCGCGTGATGGGCCCTATTCGCGCGTTGCTGAGCGACGCGGGGCTGACCGAACAGCAATGGCGCGTGTTGCGGGTCGTTCAGGAAACAGGTGACATTGATCCGACGCAGATTTCCGAGCGCGCGTGCCTGCTGCTTCCAAGCTTGACCCGCATCCTGCAGAAGCTGGAGGATAAGGGGCTGATCCAACGGGCAAAGGATCAGATGGATCGCCGCCGCCAGATTGTCAGTATTACCGAAGCGGGCGAACAGGTGATTGACGACAACTTGCAGGCCAGTCTCGCCGTGATCGAACGGACCCGCGCGCAGATGGGGAATGAGCGTTACGAGGCGCTTCTGGATCTGCTGAACGAACTGCACCAGCTGGAAGAGTAGCCGCAACAGGTGTCCCTAACGGGCGGGCAAAAGCATGATCTGAATATCCGCCACATTGGTGCCGGTTCCGCCGGTTACAAACAGATCATCCGCAAATCTGAGCGCCCGGTTGCTGTCGTTGTTCCTGAGCAAGGCCATCGGGTCGCCCCCCTTGTCCAGAATGCGCTGCCACGTGCCCCCATCGACAATGCCTCCTGCCGCATCCGTCGGACCGTCCCGCCCATCGGTGCCCGCTGACAGGAAAGCCCAGCTTCCGCTCAGCGTTTGGCGGCCTAAGCGCGCCACATGGAGCGCCAGTTCCTGATTGCGTCCACCGCGGCCAGTTCCGGTCAGGTTTACCGTTGTTTCCCCGCCGAAGATCAGCGCGACCGGGTGGTTTGAAACCCGTGCCTGGGCTGCGGAGATAATCCGTGCCGCGGCGGCCTCCACATCTCCGGTCAGGGCATCATCAACGATATCGGCAGACCAGCCCTTGCGTGCGGCCAGTTCCTTCATGGCGATCAGGCTGTGACGGTTGGACCCGATCAGATGTGCAATGACGGACCCTGTATCAAGGAGGGTTTGTGCAGGGTCATCCTGTGCTGACAAATGGGCATGAACAGCGCCCGGAAGCGAGGCCCAAAGGTCATGCGCTACAAGACAGTCGCGCGCCATGGTGCGCGATCCCAGCGGTGCCACCGTCGGACCCGAGGCTATCGCGCGCAGATCATCACCGATCACATCCGACAGAATATAGCTGCAGACCGGTGCGGGGTAGGCGGAGCGCAGGAGGCCACCTCCCTTCAGCTCAGAGAGTTGCTGACGGATCAGATTCATCTGCATGATGTCCAGTCCGGCTCCCAAAAGGAGATCGGTGACTGCGGTTTTATGGGCAAGTGTAAGCCCTGCAGCCGGCGCCACGGCGAGGGCAGAACCACCACCGGAAATCAGCGCCACCACACTGTCATTGGCAGTCAGGTCGCCGACGGCCTGACGCAGGACGGCGCCAGCCGCGAGGCTCATGTCATTGGGCACCGGATGGTCACCGGCCAGGACACTGGCTCCGGGGATCTCGGCAAGGTTCTCCGGGTTGGTGACGGCGACCGCCCTGTCGGATGGCGGGAGCATCCGCATGGCCTGTCGCATCATGGGAACGGCGGCCTTCCCCAGTGCGATAAGGATCAGGCGTCCGCCGGGGCGCGGCAGGGGTGGGGGATGCTGTCGCAAGCTTTCCGCCAAGGCCATGGCAGGGTCGGCTCGGGCGATGGCGGCGGCAAACAGATCGCCGAGGGTGCTTCGCAGGTCAGCCATGCTGGACACCGGGGGTATTCGTTGGCCTGTGGCGGGCCTGCCTGCGCGGCCCATGCGGCGTAATGGTGTCGAGAGACAGGGTGTGGTCCATGTTGCGCATCCGGTGCCGCAGCATTTGGCGGGTGAGACGGGCCAGATCGCCCTGGTGCTCGGGGTGTTCCGCGACATTGACCCTTTCGCCCTCGGCGGTGTGGTCAAACAGCAGTGGCGGCAGGTCAGCGGCAAATTCAACCAATGTAAACCGCGCGTCCCGTAGAATAGCGAGGCAGGAATTGCTAGCATCGGTTCCCAGATGGTGTTGCCAGATACTGGGGCGTTCTGGCTCGCCAAAGTCCAGTTCCGAATAGCTGTAGCTGCGCCAGTCGTCTGGTGTTTCCCCGGAAACCAGTGGGAGCAAAGACCGCCCATCCATTGAGTTGGGGACCGCCTGACCGACCCAGTCGAGAATAGTCGGGGCCAGGTCGATCGACTCCGTGATGTCTTGCACGACCGCTCCGGCGCGTATGGCGTTGCCCGGTTGGCGAATGATCAACGGGGTATGATAGGCGGCATCATAGACAGAGAATTTGCCCCAGCTGTGCCGGTCACCCAGCATTTCCCCATGATCGGCGCTGAGCACGACAAGTGTATTCTCCAATTGGTCGCTGTCCTGCAGATATTGCATGACCCGGCCAATATGAGCGTCGACCTCGCTGGCGAGGCCTAGGTAGATCGCCCGCAGGGTCTGGATTACCGGGTCGCTGGGGTCCAGATCCGGAAAACCCTCGACAAAGGAGGCGGGAGACGCAGCGCGGGTGGTCGGGTCGAAAAACGGATGGACCGCGCGTTCGTCCTCTACAGTGTCGAGGCGCTGCGGCAGCGGCAGGCTGGCGGGATCGTACATCCGGTTGTAAGGCGCAGGCGCGACCAGCGGCGGATGCGGGCGGATATAGGTGAGATGTGCGAACCAGTTCTGATCGCGGTAGCCAGGCATTGTCGCCAGAAACCGATCGGTGAGAAAGGCGGTATCGCTATCCTCGGCCCGGTACACAGCGGGGTCGTTCAGTCTAGGAGCGCCCCCGGTTGGCGATACCGGTTTGTAGATGTCCCAGTAGCGATCGAAGGTATAGCCCTTGTTCAGCAGATGCGCGCGCCATGGATGCGACATCTCCATCCGCATTTCCAGCATCTCGTGGAAACCGGCCATCGGGTATTCGTAGGTCTGCATCGCCGGGTCGCCGGGGTGGTAGATGCGCGGGTCATGCGAGGTGTCGGTATAGCCAAACAGCATCGGCAGATAACCCGCCTTGCGCATCTCAGACGCGAGGTTTGGTGTGTCATGCCGGAGCGGTGTCCCGTTGCGAACGGATCGGTGGTTCATCGCATACTGGCCAGTCAGGATCGAGGCCCGCGACGGTCCGCAGGGATTCACGACCGTATAGTTCCTCTGGAAAGTAACGGCATCCGCCATCAAGGCGCGCAGGTTTGGCAGCGCTACGTGCTCGGCCAGGGCTCCAAACAGGCAATCCGCCCGCATCTGATCGATCAGGATAAACAGGACATTCCTGCGCTGGTCTGAAGCTTGGCTCATGTGGAATTTCCTTGCCGCAATTGCGGCCAGATAAGCCTGAAATCACGAGTATGGCAAAGGGTTTCCCTGCCATCACATTATTGAACTTGACCGTTTGTGTGGAATTTTGTGTTTTTATGTTTGATTTTTTCGGCATCCCTGTGGTTCACTCTCCAGCGAAATCTCACTCCTTACCAAGGCTGCCTATTGCCCGAAGACCAGAAAATCTCGCACCGCGAACTGGAGCTGCTGGAGGCCTTGCGTCGGCTGGGCGGATCGGCACGCAGCGGCGAGCTGGCCAAGGTTCTGAAGGTGTCGGAGGAAACCGTGCGTCGGACCATCAAGGCGCTTGCGAAACAGGGACTAGTGCAGCGAGTGCACGGAGGCGCCTACCTAGCGGGACCAGATGCGGCGGATAGTTTCTTCCGACGGATCTCGAAATATACGGCGGAAAAGCAAAGCATCGCTGCCAGGGCACTGGACCACGTTACCGACGGGATGGCGGTTTTTCTCGATGTCGGCTCCACCACCGCTTTTGTCGCCAAGGCGCTGCGTAGCCGCGCCGGTCTGACGGTGGTCACGAATTCCATTGGTGTGGCGCAGACGCTGGCCAATCATAACGGCAACAGGGTGCATTTCCTCGGCGGCGAAATACAGAGCAACGAACGCGGTACATTTGGACATGTCGCTGAACAGCAGGTCCAGGAGTTCGCGCTGGATGTGGCGGTGTTGTCGGCAGATGCGTTTTCTGCCAAACACGGCGCGCTTTACCAAAGTGCGACAGAAGCACAGCTGGCAGCTGTGGTGGCGCAGGTTGCCGAATGGACCATGCTGGTGGTCGCGCACCCGAAATTCGAAGGCACTGCGCCGCATCGCGGTCCGCAACCGGAACTGCTGGATCTGTTGCTGACCGATATCATGCCTGCCCGCAAATACCGCCGTGCATTGGAACTCTGGGAGATTGACCTTGAACTGGCGCCTGGTTCGAACACCCCCGAAACAGAAGGGGGCGAGAGCAAGATCAGGAAGGGATAACCTGATTGGCGGAAGCGCCCGGAGGGCTGCGCAGCTGGGGTTTCCCATCGCGCCAAGAAAAGAGCGGTAACGTCACGACGCTGCCCAACAAAAGGACAAGACATAACTCTATGGCCATATTGAGCTTTCTGACCAGCCTTGCCGGTGCCGTCATGTTGCTGCTGTTTGCGGTACGGATGGTGCGGACCGGTATTGAACGCAGCTACGGCGCGACGTTCCAGCGGCTATTGACCGGGCAGCGCAGCCTTGTGCAGGCCAGCTTCGTGGGGATTGGCATGGCCATCGTCCTGCAAAGCTCTGCCGCGGTTGCCCTGCTGACCTCGGGATTTGCGGCAAGCGGTTTGCTGTCCTTTGCCTCTGGTCTGGCGATTGTTCTGGGT
Source organism: Phaeobacter sp. JH20_29 (assembly GCF_048056175.1). Classification (NCBI taxonomy): domain Bacteria; kingdom Pseudomonadati; phylum Pseudomonadota; class Alphaproteobacteria; order Rhodobacterales; family Roseobacteraceae; genus Phaeobacter; species Phaeobacter sp. JH20_29. The sequence goes on along the minus strand of NZ_JAYMWO010000006.1, from coordinate 115,539 downwards.
GGCGACCTTGGATCGGCGCTTATCATTCAGCTCTTGTCGTTCCAGCTCGACTGGCTGGTGCCCGTGCTGCTGGCTGTCGGTGGCTATCTTTTCGTCAAGGTCGAGGCGAAGAAGGCCCGGCAAATGGGGCGCATTCTGATGGGGATCGCCTTTATTCTGATTTCGCTGCGGTTCCTGCGCGAGGCTATGGACCCCATCCGGGAGAGCGCGTTCCTACCGGCAATCGCGGAATATCTCGCCCGGGATTACATCACGGCGTTTCTCGTGGGCGCTGCGCTGGCGTTTGTCATGCACTCTTCGGTGGCGGCCATCCTCATGTGCGTCACCCTCGTTCAGATCGATGCGATCCCTTTCGCGGCCGGGTTGTCCCTGGTCCTGGGGGCCAATTTCGGCTCGGCCTTCATTCCGGTCTGGCTGAGCCGAGGGATGCCTGCGCCAGGGCGGCGTGTGCCGCTTGCGAATTTGGGACTGCGTGGAACCTGGGCAGTGATCTGCGTCTTTGGCGCCAATATCGCTTTGCGGGCGGGTGTTCTGGGCGCACCTGAGGGCGGCCAGATGCTGGTCTATGCGCATCTTCTGTTCAACACATCGCTGTTGATCCTGGCGCTGCCGTTCTGCGGAATGCTGCATGGTGTCATGACCAGCCTGATACCAAACCCGACCCCTCTGCAGGGCAACACGCACGGGCTGCCGGTGAGCGTATTGAACACAGATGATTACCGGCAACCCAATCAGGCGATCAGCAGCCTGAAACGCGAACTGCTGCGGATGTCGGATCTGGTCGGTGCGATGTTCCGACCAATTCCCGATCTTTATCAGCACGGCGACCGTGCCCAGATCAAGGCGGTGCAGGCTCTGGATCGGGAAGTGAACAGCTGCCTGTCGGGTATCCGAAGCTACGTGGCTGGCATGCCAAGCGAAGGGTTCGGCAAAGAAAATGCCAAGGTTGCCCGAGATCTGGTTGAATATGCCATCCGGCTGGAGACGGCCGGCGACGTGGTGGATGAACGGCTCGCCGTCCTAGCTGCGTCCATGCACAAGAAGGGGGTGCGGTTCTCAAAAGAAGGCTGGGCAGAAATCACCCGTATGCACGAGGTGATCGTCGCCAATATGCAGCTTGCATCGAATGTGCTGATCTCGGACGATCTGGAAAGCGCACGCTTGCTGAGCCTTGAGAAAACCGAGGTCAAGCGGATGGAACGTGACAGCCGTAAGCGCCACCTGCGCCGATTGCAGCGCGGCGCCGCGGAAAGTTTCGAGAGCTCGGATATCCATCTCGAGACATTGCGCGCGCTGCGGGAATTCAACAGCCATATCGCCGCCATCGCCTATCCGATCCTGTACCGCAACGGGCAGCTGCTGGAGACCCGTTTGATCCAGGATATGCCTGCGGACGAAATGGACTGATGTGTGTTCTGGAAGCTCGCTAGCTGTGAAAGCCTGATATGACGCCATTTGTGATTGCCATCATTCTGTCGGCCGCGTTGCTGCACGCGATCTGGAATGCCATTGTAAAGACGGCGATCGACAGGACCACGACGCTGGGTCTGGTGGCTTTGGGGCACGTCATCCCCGGGGCGGTCATGGTGGCCACGCTACCTTTGCCGGATGTGGCAAGCCTGCCCTACATCGGCGTGTCGACGGTGGTGCATTTTGGGTATTTCTACATGCTCGGTCGCGCGTATCATCACGGCGACCTGAGCGTCGTCTATCCCATTGCACGCGGCATTGTCCCAGCGTTGGTTTCGCTCTGGGCGATGATCTTTGTCGGGGAAATCCTGCCGGTGCAGGCCTGGGTGGGAATCGCGCTCATTGCTGGGGGGATTCAGCTCAGCAGTTGGAAGGCGCTGCGATCAGGGGTCGGGCAGAGCGCTTTGTGGTACGCGCTGGGCACCGGTTTTTTCATCTCACTATATTCGCTGGTTGACGGCATTGGCGTGCGTCTGTCTGGCAACACGGTCAGCTACTGGGCTTGGGGCGCGTTTCTCCATGTCTTTGTCGCGGCGTTTGTTCTTCTGCGGAAACGTGCAACACTGCCCGATGTGCCTGTCGGGGTCTGGGCTTTGGGGATCGCCGGCGGTCTGGTATCTATGTGCGCCTACGGGTTGGTTCTCTTTGCCAAGAACTTTGCGCCGCTGGGGGCTGTATCTGCCCTGCGGGAAACGTCGGTTATCTTTGCCGCGCTGATCGGGTTTCTTATCCTGAAAGAGGGCAACTGGAAACGGCGTCTTGGGGCGGCCGTGCTCATGGCGGCGGGGGTCGCGCTCATCGGCACGGCGGTTTGAGGGTTTCGGCGATTTTGTGAACACTTCCACAGTGTTGCATCGTTGACGTGAGAGGCGCCAAAGGCGCAGACTGACTGCGGTGGAACCATGTGGGAGTCGGCGTCTTCGCTGACAAACGCGCATAAGTTTCGTTCCGAATGTCTAGGGACGGAACTGAAACTGGCACCATAAATACGCCTGTAGGGCCTCTTCTGGCCTTATCGAATTCTGAATCTGTCACTGTAGCAATCGGAGTGTGTTTCGCAGAGTTCCACTACCAAAAAAGAAAAACAAAAGACCAACAGATCCATAGGGAGAAAAAGAATATGACTGCAAAGTCCAATGTAACCCGCCGCTCGATTCTGAAGAGCGCTGGTGCGGCAGCCCTGGCAGCGCCGCTCTATTCCAAGAGCGCACTGGCCTCCTCCGGCGAGATCAACATTCTGATGTGGTCCGACTATCTACCACCTGAGTTCATCGCCGGGTTCGAGGGTAAGACCGGGATCAAGGTGAACTACACAGGTATCGGGTCGAACGAAGAAATCATCAACAAGATGAAAGCCACGAAGGGGCAAGGCTTCGACATCGTTTCGCCAACCAACAACCGCTCCTTGCAATGGGGGCCACTGGAGCTGCTGAAGCCGTTTGATCTCAATAAGGTAAATGTTGACGCGGTGAACCCGGCGATGGCGAAGATTGGTACAGATGCCTGGAACTTTGGCGACAATGGCGCCCATTGGCTGCCGCATATCTGGGGCACTGAGGGAATTGCCTACCGGACTGACAAGTGGCTGCCATCCGGCGATGCGCCGTCTTACGGCGATGTCTGGAGTGAAGAGAACGCAGGCAAGACCATGGGCCGTGCCCATTCCATGATGCTGGGTGCGGGGCTCTACATGGAGGCCGCCGGCGAAATGGAACCTGGCTCGATCTGGGCGGCGTATGAAGATGAAGACACCATGCGCAAGGTCTGGGGCCAGGTCACCGACTGGTGTGTGGCGCGCAAAAACCGGATCAAGCTGATCTGGAACGATGCGGATACCCAGAAAAACGGCCTGCTGAACGAAGGTGTCGTTGTCGGGCAGACCTGGGATGGACCGCCGCTTGCGCTGAAATCCGCAGGTGAGCCTGTTCATTATCAGGCACCGGTCGAGGGGGCGATGGCCTGGGTTGACGGCATGTCGATGCCAGTCGGCGCCCAGAACGAAGAGCAGGTCTATGCCTTTATCGACTATGCTTACCAGCAGGAACCTGCGGGCAAGGCAATCGACAGCCATGGGTACAATTCGCCCGTGCTGAAAGCGGATGATTACTCCGGCGATGTCTATAAGAAGAACTTTGCCGAAGCCTATCCCGGCAACAGCCTTGCCAATCTCAACCCATGGCCGGCTGAAGCCCCCTGGTACGCAGACGTACGGACCGAATTCGTCAACAAGTTCAAGAGCGCCTGATCACCTGATCGGGCAAGTACATCTGGCTCCCGTTTCGGCGGGGGCCAGCCACACGCCTGAGGGCGTAAATTCAACATATCATCAACCGGATGCTATCTGCATCGGCCGGGGGTTCGCCTCCGAACGGACGGTTGCACCGAGGGAGAGGCCACATGAGTGCTGGGGTAGGCGTAGATCTTGAAAACCTCTGGATCCGCTTTGGAGATTTCGTCGCCGTGCGCGACGCAAATGTCAAAATCAACGGAGGCGATTTCTTTTCGTTCCTGGGCCCGTCTGGCTGTGGCAAGACGACAATCTTGCGCGCGGTTTCCGGTTTCCTGGAGCCAAGCGAAGGGAACGTCTTGATTGGCGGCAACAACATGCGCGGGATTGGCCCGAACAAGCGCCCGACCGCGCTGATCTTTCAGAACCTTGCGCTGTTCCCGCTGATGAAGGTTTGGGAAAACATCACCTTCTCCATGGAGATCAACGGCGCGTCGGCGAAGGATCGGCGCAAGCGCGCGGATGAGCTTCTGGATATGATTGCACTGCCGGGGCAGGGGGACAAACTGCCGTCGGAACTGTCTGGCGGTCAGCGTCAGCGGGTTGCCATCGCGCGCGCGCTCTGCGCTGAGCCGGATGTGCTCCTACTGGATGAACCGCTGTCGGCACTTGATCTGAAGCTGCGTCAGCACATGCGGACCGAACTGCGCGAAATTCAGCAGCGGGTCGGCATTACGTTTATCTATATCACCCACGATCAGGGCGAGGCGCTGACCATGTCCGACAATATCGCCGTCATGCGCGCCGGCGTGATCGACCAGATCGGCAACGGCAAGGCGGTCTATAACGATCCTGCAACGGCCTTTGCCGCATCCTTTGTCGGGGAGAACAACGTGTTCCGCGGCAAGGTGAAGCGGGTAATGGGGAATGAAGCGCTCATAGCGACGAACCGGTCCGGTAATCTGGTCGCGCGGATTTCTTCTGCCAATCAGGGGAAGATGAAAGAGGGTGATGATGCGATGATGTTCATTCGCCCCGAAGCTTTTGCCCTGGCGCCGCAAGGGGCCACCGGTGATCATTTTGTGACCGCCAAGGTCAACCACGAGGAATTTGAAGGCAATGCCTTCAACATCTTCATGGAGGGAGACGGCGGTAAGGAGCTGAAGGTTTCCATCCCGAACCTTGGTCAGTCGTTCGACGATCACACAGGTCAAAACATCACCCTGGAATACGAGACGAAGAATGCCGTCGTCGTGCCCGCGGGTGAGCTGGCCGCAGAATAAGGAGGGCCAGATCATGCCAAGATTCCTAAGGGAATTCTTTAATCGCAACGGCTACGGACTGGGTTCGTTGATGCTTGGTCTCGTCCTGTTTTGGACTATCGGCCTCATCATTCTGCCGCAGCTGTCGATGCTCGACTTTTCATTCCGACCGAACCTGCCTCCACCAGAGATCGGCGGGCCGAAGGACGTCTATACGCTGGAGAACTACAAATATCTGGTCTTTGGCCCCGAGGGCGGTAGCCAAGACTACAATGCAGTTGATTTGCGGGTATTCTTCCGCACGCTCGTCGCTGCGGTCTGTGTCACGGTGTTCAACCTGATCCTTTGCTATCCGATCGCCTATTATCTCGCGCAGACCAAGGGCAATCACATCCGTATTTTTGCCCTGATGCTGATCATCCCCTATTGGATCAATGAAATCCTGCGGGCCTTTGCCCTGCGCATCATTTTCGGGGAAAGCGGTGTTCTGAACACGGCCCTCGTCGGGATGGGGGTTTTCGATACGCCGTTTGATTTCATTCGCAATGATATCGCGCTCTATGCAGGGCTTGGCTATGCCTACATCCTGTTGATGATCTTTCCGATCTATAACGTGATTGAAAGCCTGGATCGCAACCAGATCGAGGCCGCTCGAGACATGGGGGCCAGCTGGGCCAAGATCCACCAACGTGTTGTAATCCCCTATGCCAAACCAGGTATCAGCTCGGGGTGCACCATGGTGTTCATGCTCTCGGCGGGCGCTCTGGCGGCGCCGCAGATCCTGGGTGGCCCCTCGTCCTTGTGGTTCACGCAGTTGATCTACCAGCAGTTCAATGACAACTCCGACTGGCCGCAGGGTGCTGCCTATGCGGTGGTACTGCTTGTGACCTGTATCCTGTTGGTTCTGGCCGTCATGCGCCTGTTCAAGGTGAATATGGGAGATATCGGCAAATGAAGAATTTCTCCTTTCTGCGCCTGAGCGTCTGGTTCTATCTGGCGATATTCTTCGCCTATCTTCTGGGGCCGCTGGTGATCATGTCGGTCACCGCCTTCAACTCGCCGGGCTTTCCGCAAGCCACGCCATGGGAGTGCCTGACATTCGAATGGTTCTCTGCCCTGTTCCAGGACGAGCGCATTCTGAATGGCATCTGGAATTCTATTCTGGTGGGCGCGGGCACGGTGGTGTTGTCGGTGGCAATGGGTCTGGCGGGCGCTTTGATGCTAACGCAGATCTGGCCGAAGCTCCGGGCGACCTATTACACCGTCATCATCGCACCGATCCTGATACCGGGCGTGGTGATCGGTATTTCGACTCTGGTGTTCTGGGATCGTATCAACCGTATGGTTGGTCTGGGGGCGGATAGTTTCCTGTCCAATGGGCTGTTCTTGACCATCATCGGCCAATCCACCTTCATCGCCAGCTATTGTATGCTGGTGCTGGTGGCGCGTCTGCAGCGTTACGACATCGCGCTGACTGAGGCGGCGCTTGATCTGGGGGCGACCCATGCGCAGGCGTTCCGCAAGGTTCTGTTGCCATTCATGAAACCGGCAATTGCGTCGGCGGCGGTTCTTGCCTTCCTTGCTAGTTTTGAGAACTACAACACCACTACTTTCACCTTCGGCGAATACCCGACCCTGACAATCGAACTGGCACAAAAGGTGCGCTACGGTATCACTCCGGCGATCTCTGCTCTGGCATTTATCATCGTTGTGCTAACGGTTTTTGCGGCGCTGTTTAACGAGGCAACAATCCGTCGGCGTGAGTTGGTCGCGGCGGCCCGCAAGGACGCGACGGTGGAAGAGCTGGAAAGTGGCCGGCTGCGGCTGCCGGGGTTCCTCAGTTCGAACTGGGCGGCTCTTGGGCTGGTTGGGGTTGCCTGCTTCACCATTGTGATTGTCGGCACGGCGACTGTTTACAGCCCAGCTCAATGTATCGCCGAAGTGAAGGAGCAGAAACGGCTGGAAACCGAGCTGCGTATTCAGCAATTGCGTCAGCGCCGTGCCGAAGACGCTGCTCGCCGAGCAGCTGAAGAAGCCGAAAACGGGAGCTCTGATGCCGGAGACCCAACATCTGAGCCATCTGGCAGCGGTGGTAATAGCTCTGGGTTTGGCGGGGTATTTGACCCCAATGCTCTGGGTGGCGGAGACAGCGCTGCCCCTGAAGGCGAAGACGAAAGCTCGGCACCGGCAAGCGGCGGAAACTCCGCCTTCGGTGGCGCGTTCGATCCCAATGCGCTCTCGGGTGAAAGCACGTCTGACGGCAACTGAGCAACTCTGCGTGTAAAACGACAAAGCCCTGCCCAAGGTTCTCTCTTGGGCAGGGCTTATTTCATGCCAGACCAGTCCAGGCTGGTGACAGATCAATCTGGTTCCTCGAGCCCGTGAGCGGGGTAGGCCGCGATTTGCCCGATCCCGCAGGCCGGTTGTCATGCGGTCCGCAGGTCAGCTGAGATGCGCCCGGGCTGCAACTGTTGGCCGGACCGGCGCCTGAACGGATCCAAATCGACGTAGTTTGTGCCACCCCGTCAACCGCCCTGTCAGGATCCGCCACAGCGAGCGATAGACATTGATGATCAGCAATTGGCGATAAATGAAGCGGTTCAACAGCAACAGCAGCACCATGGCACGCGGGGTCGATGGCTCGGACCGTACGGCATAATCAGCCATGATCATTTCCAGCAGCGGTAGCGCAAGGAAAATGGCGAGCACGGCATAATCACGAACGGTGAAGGCGTCAAAGTTGGTGCCGTCAAAGCTGGACACGAACCGCACCAACATGAGCACCAGCAACAGGTCGATGATCGGGCCAAGAAGCGGCATGATCACTCCGAAGACAACCAGATCCGTAAGCCCGACCAAGCCGACAGCATGGCCCTGACGGATGGTGCCGCGATGTTTCCATGCGGATTGCAGGATCCCGATCGACCAGCGCATCCGCTGTTTCATCAGCGTTCCGACGGATGCGGGCGCCTCGGTGTAGGCATATGCACGCTCCGCGGCACGGACCTCATACCCCTTTTCGAGGAGTGAGATGGTCAGATCGGTGTCTTCTGCCAGCGTCTGGCTGCTGTAGTAGCCACATTTGCGCACAGCGTCGGTTCGCCAGGCGCCAAATGCACCGGGTACAACCATGATCGCATTGATCGTTTCATAGGCGCGGCGGTCGATGTTCTGGGCGACCGTATACTCAAGCTTTTCCAGCTTTGTCAGAAGGTTGTTAGAGTTGCCGACCATGATTTTGCCAGCCACTGCACCAACGTTGGGGTTGCGCAAGGGCTGCATCAGACGGCGGATAGCATCCGGCGCGACGATGGTATCGGCATCAATCGCAACGACAAAGTCGGTGGTGACATGCGAGAAGGCGAGATTGGATGCTTTCCACTTGCCGCCATTGGGCTGACGCAGGATCTGTACCTTCGGGTTGCGTTTGTAAGTCTTTGTCACCAGCTCATAGGTGGAGTCCGTCGACCCGTCATCCACCACCAGCACTGATAGGTTGGGGTAGTCTGACTCCAGCACGCTGTAGATCGTCTTCAGGATGCTATTCTCTTCGTTATAGGCTGGGATCACCACCGTCACCGGGGCGGAAAAATCACCTGTCCGGTGGCGTAGATCCGTGCGGTCCGCACGGCGGGACCGGATCGCCATTATAAACAGGACAAGAGCGCGGATGACCCCGAGAAGCACTGCAAATGGAACCACAAATGCCACCCACGTGGCGCTGTTGCCCACACCTGTAAAGGCCAGCGCTTCGAAGGGTTCAAGGCTGGCGACCTGCCGCGTCTCGTAGGGGCTTCCAAACCCCGCCATTGCCTGTTCTAGCGTCAGAAACTGATAGCCGCGCGCTTTCAGCTCGGGCAGCAACAGGCGTAGGGCGCTGATGGTACTGCTGCGCGGACCTCCGCCATCGTGCATGAGCAGCACCTGACCGCTGCCGTCCAAGGCTCCCAGAGTGTAGTCTACCAGTTGCTTCGGGCTCAGGCTGCGCCAATCCGGTGGCACGATATCGGCACCCAGGAGGTGATAACGTTGATCGATAATGGTCTTCAGCCGCCTCGCCAGATCGCCCTCCAGCGGTCCGGGACCACGCATATAGGGCGCGCGGAAAACAACTGGTGTGCGGCCGGTCAGCCAGGAAAAGATCCTTGACTGCAAAGCCAGTTCAACCTGCACCCGCGCAGGGGAGGCGCGATTGAGCTGCGGGTGAGAGAAGGTGTGCAGCCCGAAGTCGAATTCGGCTTCGGCGAGTGCGTTGACGACGTTCTTTTGCTCAAACATCTGATTGCCGACCATGAAGAACGTCGCAGGGACGTTGGCGGCATTCAGGATATCGAGGATCTCCTGCGTGTGGTCCTGCGACGGCCCGTCATCAAAGGTCAGGAGAATGGATTTGTCTGGCAAGACCCCGTAGCGGTCAGCGATGACCGGCAAGGGCAGCGGATCGGTGATCGCATCGGTGACCATGAGCGTTTCGGAATCGCGGGTCACGTGGCGACGGCCGACGACTTCGGTTTCGCTGAACCGCAGAAATGGGCCGGTGCCACGATACGAGACAAAGCTGTTCAGATCGATATCACGCAATGTGGCAAAGGCTTCGTCCGACAGGATATCTTCCTGGGCGAGCAGAGGCCAAATGGAGGGATCCTCTTGCCCCAGCCCCCAGATCGCAACACCGTCGATGCCAGCTTCTGCGACACTCAGCAACTGGCTGTAGTGGCTTACGGCATCCAGATACCAGATCATGTTTCGCTCGCCACCAGCGTCCATATAGGAGATCAGCCCGTGACCTTTTTCGGGTGCATAGCCCGCGAAGGCGCCATATTGGTCGGCCTGGGACATTGCATCTGCATAACTGATAAACTCCGGTGCACTCGTGCCAGTGGTCCAGTGCACACCACCAGCCGCGAGACCAATCACCAGTTTATCCTGAGGGATAGTGGTGCGCGCACGTTCGAGAACGGACTGGAACCAATCAAGCGGAGCTGGCGATTCTTCGTAGATCCCGAGACGGTAGCTGTTCTGAATGGCGGGCAGGATCACCCGCTCGGGTAATGCGCTGCCATAGCCAAGGGTTTCGATCTGGTCTGGCGCGATAACTGCACAGGTTTCCAAGTTTGCTGCCGCGAAGTCCCCTTTCACACCATCGAGATGGAGTAGAGCCTTTTGCAGGTTTTGCACCTCAAGCCGGCGCATATCAAAACACAGACCGGACCATCCCTGCCGCGCCGCAAGCGCTGCGGTATTAGACCAGTGACCAGACGCCTCGCTGCTGAGCGCGCTGGCCTGCACATGGATCAGCGGCTGGATCGGACTATCGCCAAAAGGGTTGGTCCGCACGACATAGGGCGTACTAAAATCCTGATTGCCGGACTGCAACCAGTCGACACCTTTGTCGCTGATGATCAGCCATTCGGGGACAAACACATTGATCGTGTTGCAGGTCCGTTGAACGGAGTTGGAAACGTCTTCGAGGTCCGCCGTTACAAAAGCGTATACTTTCGAGGGGTTATTGCTCGCACTGCGGGGCGTGCCTGTTTGGGTTTCGCAGGAACTGCCGCCCGCAATATCCGCGCTGGCGTAATCGCGGTCGAGCTGATCATTGCCCCCATCGCCTTCCAGATTGTCACTCTGCGGCAGGAAACGGCGCCAATCTTGGCTGATGTTATCCGCAGGCGCGCTGTTCTGAAACAATGGTCGCGCCAATTTGAACTCGGTGATCACATTCTGTGTCACGGCAATGATCATCGCCGCCGCCAGGGCGAGCGCAATCACAAACAACAGGACCGCCAGAAACGGCCGGGTTGCGTTGCCAGCTTTGAAGATCTGCTTCTCGGCGTCGGTCGAGAGAGCCATCTCGGCCGGCAGAATCTCAGTCGGAAATGTTTTGTGACGACGCGTTGAAGCAGCAGGAGCCTTTGCTCTACTTTTCTTTGGCCCTGGCGTCGGCCGATTATCAGTCGTCGTGTACATCACTTGCCAACCCGTTCAAATAACGTGTTACTTTTTCATTTACTCGTTTGGGGGGCAGGCGATTTTCGCCAGTCGTGCTTTCGCGCGAACCATTTCGATTCCGCGTCCGCTAATTAAGTTTTTAACAAAGTCCTAACGATAATTCAAGATGGGCATCGCGGCTCGTTCAAGTTATGGTAAACAGCGCCGAAACCAGAAAGTTGGACAGGGTAATGCGGTGGAAACGTCGTGAGTTTCTGGGGTTGGCCTCAGGTGGCCTGATAGGTGCAGCATGGCCGGCTGAAGCGCAGACAGATCACGCAGAGGGAATTCGCGCGTTTTCCATACTGCTGACAGGTGTGCATCCATCCCTGCCTGAGAACGCACTTGGCTCGCTGATCTTTGCGTTCCTGTCGCAAGGCGTTGCTTTGGCGGTTGAAGTTGAGTTCGATGACTTCGCCAGACACAGCCCGGATGCCGTTCATCCGGTCTTGTCGATGCTGAGTGACACGGCATCCAAAAACCGGACATTCGTCGAGATTGTCCCTGCCACGCGCGATCTCATGCAGAAGACGGGATATTTCAAGGCACGAGCACTCTGGAGCCTGCGATCACAGATTGATCGGCTTTTGCCGGGGTCGATGGCGGCGGCGGCCCAGCCTGCGCATTTTTCGACCGTGTCCACAAATGGGGTGGAGGGCGACCTGAGGCAGGATGGCTTGCGGACCGGAGGGTGCACGACCGTGATATACGATGCGGTTGCTGATGCCGAACGCGAGGCGCTGCTTGGGCCGGCCGCAGTTCTGATGTTACCGCTTAAGGCGCGTCTTGATCTGAGATCAGCCCAGCAGAAGATGACATCCGGGCTTTTCTCCCAATTGGGGGACGGGACGGTGCTGGCCATTGATGTGGCGGAACTGCCGATTGATCCGGCACGCGCTTATGAGGTCGGTCAACGTATCGCCGCGAGTGTCAATCGCGCGCGCCTTTCAGGGTATCTTCTGTCGGTCCTGCCGCGAGAACTCTACAAACGGTGTTGTGCTTTCCTGCCAAACCACTCCCGGCACTATGTCATTCTGCCCGAGTTCCCTGAGAGTGGGGAAGGCTATGACGCGTTACTGGGCCAGGCGCGGGCACGTCTCGGCGTTGACTGTGTGACTCTGGTGCGCGGCGGGGAGCGTCGCGCGGATGGCGCTTTGTTGTTGGAGACCGGTGACGGGGAGCAGCGCCGTCTGGGAGCGCCGGGCCTGGGGCCTGACGGCGAACCGGTGGAAGGCCCGCTCTTCCTTGCCGATGAGGTTGCGCCGCAGCGGGGAGACGTGCGGCATCCGGATGCTGTCTTCGTTCATGAGGTTGACGCTGTTGGCAAGCTCGCCGCCAAGATTCCGGCCGCGAATGGGATCTGCCTTAATTATCCTACAGGAATTGTTGACCCGGCGCATGAGTTGCTGCTGGAGGCGCGAGAGGCACTGCGCAGTACTGATTTGGCGCCGGAGTCGCCTGTATTTGATGAGGCCATGATGGCCGACGCCCAACTGGCCTACAGCTATCTGGAACAGGCAGAGATGAGCGCCACCGGGTTGGCGCTGACCGTCAGGAAGCAGATTAACGGTAAGTCTTTCAACAACTATGAAATCACGATGTGGGATGTCGGCAGCCTGATACTGGGGCTGCTCGCCGCAATTGATCTGGATCTGGCGCCCGCTGACAAGATCTATCGCCGCATCAAGAAGATCATGGCGTCCCTGCCGGTGATTACTGACGGGGACATGGCCTATCCGCCCACGCTGATCAATGTGCGGGATGCGTCTATCGAACGCCGCGGCTTTGATGCCTGTGATTTTGCACGCCTGAGCAGTGCCGTGACCCGGGCCGCGAAACATGCGGCGCTTGCGGAGGCGTCGTCTCAGCTAATGAAGAAATGGGAAATTGCGGGCCTTATGCAGGGTGGTGTGCTGAAGAATATTCTGAAGACACGCATCCAGTCGTCGTATCTGTCGCACTGCGCCCACTATCAGACGCGTATTCTGCCGTTGCTGGGTCAGCCTGATACGCGATCTCCTTATCGGGAGGCCTTCGTCGGGGATACCGTCGCCGACAGAACGGTCAGTCTACTCTATACGGTGGATCAGATTGGTATTCTGCCCACCGAACCGCTGCTGCTGGAATATGTCGAGTTGGGACCCTCGGCGGAATGCGCGGTCCTCACCGATATCTTCCTTGGGGCGATGAAGCATCACTATGATCAGACCGGGCAATTGCTGGCGCCATCAGAGACCCCAATCGATACAGCGCCCTGGTTTGTCTATCAGGGGTTCGATCTTGGCCATGAAACGCGATGGAATGTCAGTTATCGAAAGGGGCGCGATGTGCTCTTTGAGCCTGTGGCGACCAGCCCCTACGGGATCTTTTCAACCAAAGCGGCTTATCTGTGGTATGCGGTGCGGCCATGCGCGTTCAGCCTGAAGATGCTGGAAACCGCACAGAGCCGCGCCCGAATTGATGGTTTTGGCATGAGCAGTGGCCTGTTCCTTGACGGCTATGGGCAAATGGCAAACCATGCTGACCTTAACACCAATGGGATCGTCCTGCAGGCGCTTGCGCATCTGAAGCGCCGCGCCCGCTAGGGTTAGCGAATTGGATCGCGACCAAGTTAACTCACCGGGCCGAAGACCTGACAGCCGCTGGCCGAGATTTCGCCCTGTGCAACCGGATAGCCGCGCCGTGGGTTGAGGCGGATGGGCTGCATCCCCGTCAATCGGTTCATGCAGCGTTCGGTGTCGCGGACAGAGTTTCGCTTGCCCCCGATGTAAATGTCGAGCCAGGGGCGGCCATTCTTGCCGGTATGGCAGGGACCATTTTGTGGCTGGTGCCCGTCGCCACATACATCTTCTACGATTGCGTATTTGCGCAGGCGCTCGATGTAAAACCGTGTGCCTGCCGGGAAGTCCAACGTCTGGCGCCCGCGCCGAATGGCATGTCCCACCGCGATGGTAATTGGGTCATTATAAGTGCCGGTTCCGCCGGCCTGGCGCCGCAGGACCGGGCGCGCAATGGCGGCACTGCCGGGGGGAGTGTTATCCCAATAGCTGTAGCCGGTAAGATACCCTTCGAATCTCACCTCGGTGCCACGTTTGACGAATTCGTCCAGCTGACTCTTGATATTGTTGTTGATGCTTTGCGCCGGGAGCATTCCGGCAGAAACGCTCATCATGGTCAGTGCAGCGGCAGCCACTGCAGTTTTTCGAATAATAGAGTTCCAGATCGTCGACATGACGTGTTCCTTGTCGAGGGCAGCCTCGTGCTATCGCGGCTGACAGGGAGATCAGCACGCTGGTTTTGGGACAGCTCACCCGGCGCACCGACTGCATGTCGATGCGTTCCAGGCGGCCGGGTTCGGTATTGCCCTGTCGGCAGTTATTGGTGTCGTGTGGTGGCCCGAGAACTGGCGTTCCCAGCAGGGGTGCAAAACGATGACGCGTCCATTTCGTTGGTCCCGTTCCGCAGCGCCTCACGACTGAAGCAAAGCGGATACACCAGATACGGTGTCGTACTCAAAGTGGGCCCACCGGTTTTGGCGGGAACCTTCCAATGGATAAGCGGATTTCAGGCAGTATCGATTTTGGCGGCCACTTGATTTTTTTATTAGTTTGGAGTCGCGGCGCGGCACCATCGTCGTTTCCAGCGCGGCCTGAGGCAGAGCGCCAACGTCGGCTCGGCTAGATGCGATAGATCGCTCAAGCTGCGCTTCAACGAAAACACGCTGTCTCTGCACGCGCTGAATGTGGGGAGGACCCGGGAAAGTTGGACGCTTGCCTGTATGATCTGCCCTGCGAGCTGTCGGTTGAAAAACCGTAGCCTTGACCCGCATTTTTCACTTTGGTCCAAACAGACTGGATCGACCCCATACCGCTTGGCACCAGCCGGCACGATGCCCGGCCTTGTCCTGGTCGGCGGGCGGTCGTGTTGCACTTGATTTGTCATTCAACCCTCCTGTTCCGGGTGCTGCTGCGGTGCCGCGCCCCGCTTAGCTCGCGGGATTGCGGTCCTTGGCAATGAGAATGACGGCTGAAAATTAAAATCAGCCTTAACCAGAGTGATTCGCTCATCGCAATCTGTAGACAATTTGATTCAACGGCGGTTAACCGCTGACAGTCTCAAGCAGCTGTCGGCGTTGTTGCTGCAATGGCAACGAATCGGAGTTCGAATGCTCAGGATCGATTCGGTCTCGAGGGACGTTGTGCTCGACCGGTGGGCTATCGGCGGACAATCTGTGGGAGAAGCTCTGCAATCGAGAAAGATCCCTGCATACGGAGGGGGTAGCGGCCGAGAATGGCGGCTTCAGATATGCTGTTAAGCATATAATCTTGCGATGTTCTGGAAACTGGTGCTGCTGGAGAGAATTGAACTCTCGACCTCTCCCTTACCAAGGGAGTGCTCTACCTCTGAGCTACAGCAGCGCCGGTGAGGGGGCTTTTAGGCATAAACGAAGTGGGGTGCAAGAGCATTCTGGACGGTTTTTTCACACTCCGGTACAGAAGATCTATGGCAGAGAAGAAAACAGTAAAAAGCGGCGGGTCAGCGCCCACACGCGAAGATCGGTTGAAGGCCGCATTGAAGGCGAATATGGGCCGTCGGAAGGCTCAGGCCAAGGCGCGTGCGGTGAAAGACGACAGTATCGAACGCAGGGCCGACGACCTCTCAACAGGCAGTTCCAAGGAGTAAGGGCAGATGGATTCGATTTTGGTGACTGGGAATGGCCCGCTCAAGGGGCAGATTCCCATCGCGGGTGCAAAAAACGCCTGTCTCACGCTGATGCCGGCAACCATGCTGAGCGAGGAGCCGCTGACGCTGACAAATGCGCCGCGGCTTTCGGATATTCGCACCATGACGACTTTGTTGCAGTCGCTGGGAGCCGAGGTGTCGACGCTGCAGGAGGGCCAAGTGCTGGCGATGTCCAGCCATGACATCAACAATCATACCGCAGACTACGATATCGTGCGTAAAATGCGGGCGTCGATTCTGGTTCTGGGGCCAATGTTGGCACGCGATGGTCATGCGGTTGTCTCGCTGCCTGGTGGCTGTGCCATTGGGGCGCGTCCGGTAGATCTGCACCTGAAAGCGCTGGAAGCGCTAGGGGCAGAGCTGGAACTGAAAGACGGTTACGTCCATGCCAAGGCGCCGATGGGCGGCTTGAAAGGTGGCACTATCGATTTCCCCTTGGTTTCAGTCGGCGCGACCGAAAATGCCCTGATGGCCGCGACTTTGGCCAAAGGCACCACCGTGATCAACAACGCGGCGCGCGAGCCTGAAATCGTCGACCTGGCGCAGTGCTTGCGCAAGATGGGTGCTCAGATCGAAGGTGAAGGCACCTCGACGATCACCATTCAGGGCGTGGATCGTCTGCACGGCGCCACCCATCCGGTTGTTACCGACCGGATCGAGCTGGGCACCTATATGCTGGCGCCAGTGATCTGCGGTGGTGAGGTTGAGCTGCTCGGCGGAAAACGGTCCTTGATCGAGGTGTTCTGTGATAAGTTGGAGGCCGCCGGCGTCGAGATCACCGAGAATGAGAACAGTCTGACCGTGCGCCGCGGCAGTAACCGCGTTCAGGCCGTGGATGTCGTGACCGAACCGTTCCCCGGTTTTCCGACCGATCTTCAGGCGCAGATGATGGCCCTGATGTGCACGGCCGAGGGAACCAGCGTTCTGGAAGAGAAGATCTTTGAGAACAGGTTTATGCATGCGCCGGAGCTGATGCGCATGGGCGCGAAGATCGACGTGCATGGTGGCCATGCTACCGTGACCGGCGTCGAAAAACTGAAAGGCGCGCCGGTGATGGCCACCGATCTGCGTGCCTCGGTTTCCCTGATCCTTGCCGGCCTCGCGGCAGAGGGTGAAACCAAGGTTAGTCGGGTCTATCATCTGGACCGCGGCTACGAGCATGTGGTGCGGAAGTTGTCGTCGGTCGGTGCCAAGATCGAACGGATCCAGGAGCAGTGATGTCAGATGCCAGTTTCGACGATGGGCGCGAAGCGCCGCTGAATCTTGGTGCCCTGGGTCCCGACGATCTGCAGGTCATCGCCTCGCTCGCACAGGATGCGGTGTTTCCGGTGACGGAAATCAGCTGGCGCCCGACCGAACGGCGTTTTGCCCTGCTGCTGAACCGGTTCCGCTGGGAGGACAAGGACGCCGCTGAAAGGCGCGGGCGCCCTTATGAACGGGTGCAGAGTGTACTGGTGGTCGATCAGGTGCTGTCTGTGGCGTCGCAAGGGGTGGATCGCAAAGAGCGCGATCTTATCCTGTCTCTCCTATCGCTGAGTTTTGAGCCTGGTACCGACGGTGACGGGCATATTGTCCTGACGCTTGCCGGTGATGGGGCCATCCGTCTGGCTGTCGAGGCGATCGAGGTGACCTTGCGCGATGTGACGCGTCCCTATCAGGCACCATCGGGTCGGGCACCGCAGCACGAGACATGATGTTGCGCCGACTGGTCAAGGCTGATCTTGCGGATCTTCGTGCCCTGTGGCGCGAGGGGCTGACAGAGTTTCCTGCGTCATTTCTGATGACCGTGGAAGAAGCCGACAGCATTCCGGATGCGGCTCTGATCAGCGGCTTCGAGAGCGGCGCCTATTGGGGCGCGTTTGCCGAGGAACGGTTGGTGGGTTTTGCCGTGCTACGGCAGGGGGGATTGTCACGCATTTCCCATACCGCCGATCTGGGGCCTTTCTATATCTCACGTGCCTATCAAGGTCAGGGGATGGCCCGAGCCCTATTGACGCAAATTCTGGGTCACGCGCGCGAGATTGGATTGACCCAGGTCGAGCTTTGCGTGGATCAGGAAAACAAGAAAGCGCAAAGGCTCTATCAGCAGGCCGGTTTTCGCCCATTCGGTCTTCGCCCCCGTTCGGTGATGTTGGGAAGTGAGCCCCGACATGATGTGCTGATGCTATGTCCGCTGGATGATGCTCTGCCGCCGGACATGATATCGCAACTGGCGCGGCGGGTGCTGCGCTGACATCAACGCAAGCAATCATCTTGAGACTGAGGGCTGGGGGCTATATTGCAGGCGCAAAGGAGAGCCATGATGCCCGTTTTTCTAAACGCGTCCGACGCTGATTTCGAAAAGGCCTTTACCGCGCTTCTGGGCGCGAAACGTGAAGACAGTCCCGATGTGGATGCTGTGGTTGCCGATATTATCGCGGATGTCCGCGCCCGTGGCGATGCCGCGCTGATTGAGCTGACCGCAAAATTCGACCGGTTGCAGCTGACAGCCGATCAGCTGCGAATCTCTGATGCCGAAATTGACGCGGCTGTGCAGGCGGTCTCTGGCGAGGAACGTGCAGCGCTTGAGCTGGCGGTCGATCGAATTCGCGCCTATCACGCACGGCAGATGCCTGCGGATGATGCGTGGCAGGATGATACTGGCGCGTCATTGGGGTGGCGCTGGTCGGCGGTATCGGCCGCAGGTCTTTATGTGCCGGGGGGGCTGGCGAGTTATCCGTCCTCTGTGCTGATGAATGCGGTTCCGGCGAAGGTTGCCGGTGTTGAACGTCTCGCGGTTGTGGTTCCGACGCCGGATGGGCAGATCAACCCGTTGGTTCTGCTGGCGGCGCGGTTGGCGGGCGTCGATGAAATCTACCGTATCGGTGGTGCGCAGGCGATTGCGGCCCTTGCCTATGGAACCGAGAGCATCGCCCCTGTCGACAAAATCACCGGCCCCGGAAACGCATTTGTTGCTGCGGCAAAACGGCGTGTTTTCGGGAAGGTAGGCATCGACATGATTGCAGGGCCGTCCGAGATCCTGGTGATTGCGGACAAGGACAACGACCCAGACTGGATCGCGCTGGATCTGCTGAGTCAGGCTGAGCATGACGAAAGTGCGCAGTCGATCCTGATCACCGATGATGAAGGATTTGGGCGGGCCGTGGCGGAAGCGGTCGAGCAACGATTGAAGACGTTGGAGCGTGCCGCCATCGCTGGCCCCAGCTGGCGCGACTATGGTGCCGTGATTACCGTGCCGGATCTTGCAGAGGCAGCGCGGCTTTCGAACCGCATCGCGCCCGAGCATCTTGAACTCTGTGTTGCTGATCCGCGCGCGCTCAGCGAAAAGACCATTCATGCCGGGGCGATCTTCCTTGGCCAATATACGCCCGAAGCCATCGGTGATTATATCGGTGGACCGAACCACGTGTTGCCAACGGCGCGATCTGCACGGTTCTCATCTGGCCTGTCAGTCATGGATTTTCTGAAGCGCACGACGCTGAGTGAGATCACGCCTGAGGCGCTGCGGGCTATCGGACCTGCGGCCGAGACACTTGCGAAAAGCGAAAGCCTGCAGGCCCATGGTCTGTCTATCCGCGCCCGGCTGAATCGGTTGAATCAGTAATGCAACGGAGAAGGCCGTGACGAATTGCGGGGCGGCCTTCAGATGCGAGACTGTCCCAAGAGACACATCCTTGCGGCACATCGTGCCCCGCGGATTGCCGTTGCAGCGGCCATCGGCTAGTCAGTTATCTGTATGACCCGCGCACAGAGATCTGACCCATGAGCCGCATCAGCCAAATTGACCTTGATGACAGTAACTTGCCGCCGCCGACGCCCGAGATTGAGCAGGAGCGCCGGGTCGCCATTTTCGACCTGATCGAGGACAACAGCTTTGCCCTACCTGCGCGCGGCGAGCGCGAGGTGCCAGAAGGTCCCTATCATCTAGGTCTTGCGATCCGGGATAAGCGGTTGGTGTTTGATGTGGCGTCCGAAGCCGGGGAGAAAGCGGCGGAATTCCATCTGTCACTGTCGCCGTTCCGTCAGGTCGTCAAAGACTACTATCAGATCTGCGAGAGCTATTTCACAGCTGTTAAGACCCTGCCGCCCAGCCAGATCGAGACGATCGACATGGCCCGCCGAGGTATCCATAACGAAGGCAGCCGCGTTCTTCAGGAACGTCTGGAAGGGAAGGCCGAGATTGATACGGATACGGCGCGCCGCCTCTTCACGCTGATTTGCGTTCTGCATTTTGGGGGCTGAAGCGTGAGCGAGTTGCCACAGTCGATTTTGTTCTGCTGTGACCACAACGCGGTCCGTTCCCCTATGGCCGAGGGGATCATGAAGCAATTTTATGGCTCTGGCACCTATGTGCAGTCGGTCGGTGTCAAGAATGATATGGAAATCGACGGTTTCTGCATCGCGGTCTGCCAGGAGATCGGCGTTGAATTGTCGCGTCATCGCTCGCGGTCGTTTGACGAAATGGAGCAATGGGGCGACGACCTGTCGTCTTTTGATCTGGTCGTGGCTTTGTCGCCTGCCAGCCAGAGACGGGCCTTGGAACTCACCCGGTTTTTTCACCTCGATGTCGAATATTGGCCAATTATGGACCCAACTGGACTGGGGGAAACCCGGGATGCCAAGCTAGACAGCTACAGGCAAACCCGATCCCAGATCATCCAGCGCCTGACTGAGCGCTGGGGCAACCCGTTGGAGACAAAATGAACCGCACCGTCACCCGATATTTTGAAGCATTCAACGCCAAAGATACCGAAGCCATGCTGTCGTGTCTTTCCGATGACGTGGCCCACCACGTGAACGAAGGCAAAATCCGCACCGGTAAGGCGTTGTTTGCCGAGTTTTGCGCCCATATGAGCCGCTGCTACGACGAAAACCTCACCGATATGGTGATTTTCGATAATGAAGACGGTACCCGGGCGGCTGCCGAATACATCGTGAACGGCGTCTACCTCGAAACCGATGCAGGTCTGCCCGAAGCGCATCGGCAAAGCTACCGCCTTCCCGCCGGGTCGTTCTTCGATCTGAAGGACGGCAAGATCATCCGCGTGACGACATATTACAACCTGGCGGATTGGACGGCGCAGGTCTCTGGCTGATGGACCTTCAATTGGAGGTTTTGCGTGGCGCGGCCTTGGCTGAAGCGATTGATGACATCGCCCGCCTTCGCATAGCTGTCTTTCGCGATTGGCCTTATCTCTATGATGGCGATTTGGCCTACGAACGCAGTTATCTGCAAAGCTATCTGGACAGCGACCGGTCTATCGTAATTGGGGCATGGGATGGCGAGGCGCTTGTTGGTGCTTCGACCGGCGCACCTCTCGCGGATCACGCAGAGGATTTTGCCGCTGCGTTCGACGGAACCGGCTTGGCGCTGACGGATGTTTTCTACTGCGCCGAATCCGTGCTGTTGCCACAGTATCGCGGGCGCGGGCTTGGGCACAGTTTCTTTGATATGCGGGAGGCCCATGCCCGAGATCTCGGCTTTTGCGTATCCGCGTTTTGCAGCGTTCAACGTCCGGGCGACCATCCCGCCAGGCCCGAGGTGTACAATGATCTACACAGTTTCTGGCACAAACGGGGTTACTCCCCCATGCCGGGTGTGGTGGCTCGTTTTTCGTGGCGTGACGTGGGGGATGTGGAGGAAACCCGAAAACCGCTTCAATTCTGGTCACGCAGCTTGACCTGAGCGGTCTCGTGCAGCTCAGCTCTTCTCAGCCGTTCGATGTCAAACGACAGGAAAATCTCATGAAAATCGCCACTGCTGCCTATCCGCTCGATTGGTTTGATGACTGGTCCGAATATGATGCCAAAATCACCCATTGGGTAAAAGAAGCGGCTGAACAGGGAGCAGAGCTGCTGGTGTTTCCCGAATATGGCGCGATGGAGCTGTCCACGCTCGATGGTGCCGAGGTTGCCGGAAATCTGGAACAATCCCTACATGCGGTTTCCAGCCGGATGCCTGAAGTCGATGCCTTGCACCTGCGTCTCGCCGCGCAATTCGGAGTGCATATTCTTGGGGCATCGGCGCCCGTATTTGATGGCCGGGATCGTCCGGTTAATCGTGCGACCCTATATGCCCCGAACGGCAGGAAGGGCGTTCAAGACAAGCAGATCATGACCATGTTTGAGCGTGATCCATGGGAGGTGGTCGGTGGCGGCCCACTCAAAGTGTTTGACACCGAACTGGGCAAGATCGGCATCCTCATCTGCTACGATAGTGAATTTCCGCTTTTGGGACGGGCGCTTGCAGATGTGGATCTATTGTTGGTGCCGTCCTGCACGGAGGCACTGGCGGGCTATTGGCGGGTCCGTATCGGCGCCATGGCCCGCGCTCTCGAAAATCAGTGCGTCTCGGTGATGTCGTCTATCGTAGGCCCTGCGGAATGGTCAGAGGCCGTGGATCAGAATACCGGAACGGGTGGCATATTTGGACCGCCTGATACCGGCTTCCCCGCGACTGGTGTCTTGGCCGAGGGCATATTGAACAAGCCGGGCTGGACCTATGCCGACATTGATCTTGAGGCGATTGCCCTTGTGCGCCGCGATGGCGTTGTACGCAACCGCACGCATTGGGACGAAAGGTCCGAACCTGAGAAATCGGTCACAATATGTCAGCTGCGGTGA
Organism: Phaeobacter sp. JH20_29; assembly: GCF_048056175.1. Taxonomy (NCBI): domain Bacteria; kingdom Pseudomonadati; phylum Pseudomonadota; class Alphaproteobacteria; order Rhodobacterales; family Roseobacteraceae; genus Phaeobacter; species Phaeobacter sp. JH20_29. The sequence continues at coordinate 93,222 of NZ_JAYMWO010000006.1, read as the reverse complement.
TTGCGCCCTTGAAAATCTGGGAAAAAGCGCTCATTTAAGCGCACGTCCCGCAGACTCGCGGGAAACCGCAATTATGGAGATAACATGGCCAAGGAAGATACGCTCGAATTTCCCGGTGTCGTGAAGGAACTCCTGCCCAATGCGACGTTTCGGGTCGAGCTGGAAAACGGCCATGAGATCATCGCACATACGGCAGGCAAGATGCGCAAGAACCGCATCCGTGTTCTGGCTGGCGACAAGGTACAGGTTGAAATGACCCCATACGACCTGACCAAGGGACGGATCAACTACCGCTTCAAGTAAGCGTGGCGATCCCTCATATGAACAAAGCCCGGCCTTCGAGCCGGGCTTTTGTTTTGGGTGCAGCTCGCAGCGTGCTGGGTTGGGCTTTCCCCGGTCCGGCAGAGCCAGTAAGACAAGTCTGAAGTGCCTGGCGGCTTTCGCCCGCGGGTTAGAAACACGAACAAGAGGTCCGGACATGGCATTCATTCTGGGATCAGGCAGCCCGCGTCGATTGGAACTGCTGGCTCAGCTGGGAATCACCCCGGATGCGGTCTGCCCACCCGATATTGATGAGACTCCCAAGAAGGGAGAATTGCCGCGTCTTTACTGCGCGCGTATTGCCCGGCAGAAAGCCGAGGCGATCGTTGCCAACCCAGAGGATGTGGTTCTCTGTGCGGACACCACAGTAGCGTTGGGGCGCAGGATCATGGGAAAACCGTCCGATGCCGGGGAAGCGGCGGAATTTCTTCTGGCGCTTTCTGGACGTCGTCATCAGGTGATTACCTCGGTTGCGGTGCGCCGCGGCGATCGCATTTGGGCGCGTGATGTTGTCAGTGCCGTGAAGATGAAACGCCTCTCGGATGAGGATCTGAATGCCTATCTTGCGACCGGTGATTGGCAGGGCAAGGCGGGCGCCTATGCAATTCAAGGCCCAGCAGGAGCGTTGATCCCTTGGATCAACGGATCCTTCACTGGAATCGTCGGTCTGCCATTGGCCGAAACCGCCGCCCTGTTGCGCGGCGCAGGCTGGACACAGAGTAAGGAGACAGCAGCATGAAGGGACGGACAATTGTGCTCGACCATATCGATGGTCGCGAGGCCGCGGCGCTCATGGTGGATGGCCAGCTTGAGGATCTGCTGATTGACAGCGACGCACCGACACCGGGCACGATTTACCGGGCCCGAGCAGATCGCCCCGTCAAGGGGCAGGGCGGAATGTTCCTGACCACACCGGACGGGCCGGCTTTTTTGCGTCAGGTCAAGGGGTTGGCGCCCGGTCAGGAGTTGCTGGTGCAGCTGACAGGATACGCCGAAGCTGGCAAGGCCTTGCCAGTCTCCCAAAAACTCCTGTTCAAGAGCCGCTACGCGATCGTCACGCCTGAGGCTCCTGGCCTTAATATTTCCCGCTCGATCCGCGACGAGGATGAGCGGGACCGCCTTTTGGAAATCGCCCACGATGCGATGGGGGATCACGGCTATGGCCTGATCCTGCGCTCCGCCTGTCATGGCGCTGACGGGGAGGAGATTGAAGAAGATATCCTCGCCATGGTGGCGCTGGCCTCCCAGGTCATGGAGGATTCCGGTAGCGGACCAGAAGTATTGGCGGAGGGGGACACCCCGCATCTTCTTGCATGGCGTGACTGGACCGATCCGGCAGATATCGAGCGCGATCCCGGTGGATTTGAACGTCTGGGCGTATTGGATGCACTGGAAACGGTTCGGGGCATTCGCGAACCTCTCAGCGGGGGTGCCTTTCTTTTTATCGAACAGACCCGCGCGCTGATCGCTGTCGACGTAAACACCGGCAGCGACACATCGCTTGCAGCTGGCGTGAAAGCCAATATGGCCTGCGCAAAATCCCTGGCCCGGGCGCTGCGGTTGCGCGGTCTCGGCGGGCAGATCGTTATTGATCCGGCTCCTATGCCCAAGAAAGATCGTCGCGCTTTTGAAACCGCGTTGCGGGCCAGTTTTCGCAATGACAGCGAAGACACCGTTCTGGTTGGCTGGACCACGCTTGGCCACTTTGAACTGCAACGTAAGCGAGGCCGTATTCCGCTGGCGGAGGTGCTTGCATGAGCTGCCCGATCTGTGACGGAGAAACCTCCAGCGATTATCGCCCCTTCTGTTCACGCCGCTGCGCGGATATTGACCTTGCGAAGTGGTTCAACGGCGCCTATGCGACCCCGAGCGCGGACCCGGAAGACATTGAAAACGCTTTGGAAGAAGTCGAAAAACACCGAGAAACCAAACATTAGCGATTTTCTTTGAAAAAGCCTCTGGACACGGTCACGCCCACGTCATAGAAGGCCCACACCCAAGGCGATAAGCCTTCCCGTGCCCGGGTAGCTCAGGGGTAGAGCAGTGGATTGAAAATCCTCGTGTCGGTGGTTCGATTCCACCCCCGGGCACCATTGTATAACTATAAATCAATGATTTAAGTTGAGATGCGCTACGCTCCTACCAATCTGCTGGCTAGCTGGGTGCCAACTGCCGCTCCTGCATCTTCTTGATCGTCGTTAGTCGTGCGCATGCCTCGCAAGCAAACTCAATCCGAGTCACTCTCCTTCTTGAATAGCTTCTCTAGCGCTTGGATGTCATCGTCACTGAACTCCGTGAAAAGCGACAAAGACATCGCGCTCGTTACTTTCGCCTGCACGGCGTCCCAATCGTCAGATGGGTCATGCTCGATCTACTTCGAGATACCTTTTGTAGTTCGATGCGCACTGACGTCGATAGCTCTCGGCTGGTCGCAAAGTGATAGGGTGTTGCAAAGCCGAAACGCATGAGTTGTGGTAGAAAAGGCGATACTGCGGTTCAATGAAAGTCCCGGCTTGGAAAGAGCCTCTTGGCTTGATCCCTTGGATGCATTGCGCGGGCTGGATAGCGGGTGCGTTTCGGGGTGTCGTCCGCACGTGGCCCCTCGGATTGAATTGCACTGTCTAGCGGGTGGCCTAGCTCCGATAGCCTCGCAGATTCGTCCTCGATATTCTGGGCGATGACATGCACCACAGCACCTTCTCGTTGAAGGTAGCCTGTTACGCGCAACAATCTCCCCCCCATGACAGTGCGGCGAAAACGTTCGTATATCCTGTTCCAAACCACCACATTGCAAACGCCGGTCTCATCCTCGAGGGTCAGAAATATCACGCCTGAAGCGGTGCCCGGTCGTTGCCTCGTAATGACCAGGCCGCATACGCAGACTGGCTGTAATGGCGCGGTTATCAGCTGGTCGTGGCAGATCAGGCCGGGTAGAGCCGGACGCAGAAGTTCCATCGGATGCGCGCGTAAGCTCAGGCGCATTGAGACATAGTCTTCGACGACTTCTTCCCCCAGATGCATCCGCGGCAGCATGACGTCCGGCTCGGTGATGGCTTCTCCGTCGAACTGATCGTTGAACAGCGGAAGCTGTGCAGGAGTTCGGATTGATTTTACTTGCCAGAGCGCCTCTCGGCGCGGGACACCCATAGACGAGAAGGCATCCGCCTCAGCCAGACGCTCCAGGGCTGCAGGGGCAAGCCCCGCGCGCAACCAGAGGTGCTCAGGATCTATATACCCGTTTCCGCGCGCAGCAATGATCCAGCCTGCGTCGTCTTCCTTGAAACCTTTGATCTGACGAAACCCTAGACGCAGGGCCAATGTTCCATCCGGGCGGCGTTCAAGCGTGTTGTCCCATTCGGAGCAGTTTACACAGATCGGCCGGACTTCGATACCATGATCACGTAGATCCCGGATGATCTGTGCTGGAGCATAAAAGCCCATCGGCTGAGAATTGAGCAAGGCACAGGCAAAAATTGCCGGGTGGTGACATTTCAGCCAAGCTGAGACATAGGCCAGCATGGCAAAGGCTGCAGCGTGGCTTTCGGGAAATCCATAGTCCGCAAAGCCTTCTATCTGTCCGAAGCACCGTTCGGCAATGTCTTGGCTATAGCCGTTCCTCAGCATTCCAGCGATGAATTTGTCGCGATACTTTCCAATTGTTCCCATGCGCCTAAAGGAGGCAAGAGAACGGCGCAGGTGGTCAGCTTCTTCTGCAGAAAAACCCGCACCGACAACAGCGATCTGCAAAGCCTGCTCCTGAAACAGAGGCACGCCCATTGTGCGCTTGGTTACCTGTTCCAGAGCAGGTCCGAAGGGATCCGGGTTTTCCAAACCGTTTCGCCTGCGAATATAAGGTTTCACCATATCTCCCTGTATCGGACCCGGGCGGACGATCGCGACTTCGATAACCAGATCGTAGAATTTGCGGGGCCGCATCCGGGGCAGGAAATTCATCTGTGCCCGGCTTTCTACCTGAAAGACCCCCACCGCATCTGCGGCACAGAGCATATCGTAGGTGGCCTCATCTTTTTGGGGGACGGTTGCGATGCTGTGCGTTATGTTCTCGTGTTGCTGCATCAAGGCAAAGGCTTTTTTAATGCAGGTGAGCATACCCAATCCCAGCACATCTACTTTCAGAATGCGCAGGGCATCAATATCATCCTTGTCCCAGCAGATGACGGTACGATCTTCCATTGCGGCATTCTCAATCGGGGCAAGTTCGTCCAGCCGTCCACTGGTGATGACAAACCCGCCCACATGTTGAGAAAGATGACGTGGAAAGCCGATGATCTCGCCGATCCGTTGTATCGTCTGCATCAGGCGGCGGTCTTCTAGATTGAGCCCAAGTTCACGAATGCGATCCAGATCCACATTGCCATTGCTCATGCCCCAGATCTGTCCGGACAGGCCTGCAGTTACATCCTGGCTGAGGCCCATAACCTTGCCGACCTCGCGAATGGCAGCGCGCGTGCGAAAGTGGATGACGGTTGCGCAAAGCCCAGCACGATGGCGACCGTATTTCTGGTAAATCCACTGGATGATTTCTTCACGCCGTTCGTGTTCGAAATCAACGTCGATATCCGGTGGCTCTCCCCGATGCTTTGACACGAAACGCTCAAAAACCATCGCAATCATATCGGGGCTGACATCCGTAATGCCCAAGAGATAGCAAAGGATTGAATTGGCAGCAGACCCGCGTCCCTGGCAGAGGATCCCCTTGGATTTGGCAAATTGCACGATGTCATGAACGGTCAGAAAATAGGCTGAAAACTCCAGTTCTTTGACAACAGAAAGCTCTTTCTCCATCAGCTGAATTGCCCTGTCCGGAGGACCATCTGGGTAGCGACGTTTCAAGCCTTCCTGAACCAGGCGTTCCAAACGGGCCTGTGCTGTTTCACCGTCCGCCTCTTCATGTGGGTATTCATAGGAGAGTTCACCCAGATCAAAATTACATCTATTGGCAATCTCCAACGTGCGGCGGAGCGCTGCAGGGTGATCACGAAATATACGTGCCATATCGGCGCCCGCTTTGAGCCGACGTTCTCCATTTGGCAAGGCGCGGGTGCCAATCTCATCGATGGTGATATTCTCGCGCATGCAGGTCAAAACATCAGCAAGCTGCCTGCGATTGGCACGGTGCATCAGGACATCTCCGATCGCCACCATTGGAGCGCATGTTTTTTGCGCTGTCTGGGCGCAGGCCGCGAGATAAGCCTGATCGCTTCCATCATAGCGCGGCGCGGCCCCCAAGAAGACATGGTGCGGAAACTGCCGCCCCATTCGTTGAATATCCAGGACAGCATCGTTCAATGATCCCTTTGGCAAGGCGATCAGGATCATGGCCTGGCAGGCATTGATGACGTCTTCAGTGTAGAGAATACATTTACCTTTTTCCGCACGCCGTTTCCCGAGGGTGAGCAATCTTGCCAACTTACTATAGGCGGTTCGGTTGCATGGTAGGGCCAGCCAATCCACTGCGCTGTCCTGCAAGATGAGACGGCATCCGACAATCAACTTGGGAAGGACCGGTGCTATCGGCTTGGGAATGGCAGATGCGTGGCCTATCTCTTGCCGAGAGGAGGAATCGATCCGCTGGTGGGACCGGATTTTCAAGGCATCCTGTGTTTCCCGTGTCAGCTCCTTTAGCGCACTCCAGGCCCGGACAACCCCCGCAAGCGAGTTGTGATCTGTTATTGCCAGCGCTGACAGTCCCAATTCGGCAGCTCGCGCAACCAGTTCTTCGGGATGGGAGGCCCCGGTCAGAAAGGTGAAATTTGTGGTGGCACACAGTTCGGCATAATCTTGCTTTTGCAGTCGTCGATCCGGCAGATCTTTCTGAAACACCTCAACCTGCCGATGCCTGTGGTTGACCTCAATCATGCGAATTCCCCCTGCACGTACCAGCCGGGGTTCTGAGGCGTATAAAACAGCCAGAGCCGTCGCCCCTGCGTGGTTTCCACCCGCCAATAATCACGCAAGCCAGACCGCCAGTTGTCGTCATCAAACCACCATTCGGGGGTGATGCGCTCCGGTCCGGTGGCCCTGCCTGTGGTCAATGACATGCGTCGCCAGCGGAAATGGGTCGGCGGATAAGATCCGCCCCCTGCAATCGGTTCTGGGTGAAACAGGCAGAGTGGGCGTGGGTTCCTGCAAACCCAACCGCTGGCGGCGGTTGAATAGGCCGCAGGTGATGTAATGAAGCTACGTTCCGGAATATGGCTGTCGGCGGGAAGAAAACGCTGAATGTTTTCAAGACCGATCCGTGTCCCGAGCCGCGTAATCAGATCGTCCAGCCGGTCGTCGCTGTCAGTGGCAACGTGAGTCATCTGCTGCGCGGGCAGAGCCTCGGTCTGTGTCGCTTCGAGACGCAGCTGATCTATGCCAAAGCCAGCGTCAATTTCAGACAGTCCCTTTTCGAACAGGGGGAGAATCCGGAGTGGATCGCGCAAGGGGCGGGCCAGACGCAATTCCACTTCTTGGTGTCCCTGATCCACTCGCCGCAGTGTTACGACAAACACACGGGCGCCCATCTCATGGGTTTTCAAGGTTGCACAGAGTCGTGTCAGCAGTCTTTTCGTGCCAGCCATGACATCATCTATCAGGCCGATAGGCTCTGGCAATGTCATGCGGACACCGTAATGGGGCGGCGCGGCCAAAGGTGTGATTTCTTCAACTTGCTGCCCTAAGGCCTGATCCAGCCTCATCACTACGTTTGGTCCAAAACGGCGTGTCAGCGGGGCACGGGGCGTTGTCGCAAGATCCCCGATTTTGCGCAGCCCCAATCTGATCAGAGCGGTTGTTGTCTTCACATCCAGCCGCAGAGCGGCAACGGGAAGGTCCTTAAGAGCTGGCAACATAGCCCCTGGTGCAGCCTGTCCCTCGCCGAAATGTGCCAGCGCCCAGGCTGCTCCGCGTGTGTCGGCCAGTCCGATCTGTGCCGATAGGCCCGCCCGTGTCAGACCTGTGCGGATATCACTCAACATATTGTCCTCTCCTCCAAAAAGGTGAGAAGAGCCACTGATATCAAGAACCAGGCCGTCCCGGCCTTCTAACCCTACCCAAGGGCAATACCGGGTGGCCCATCGGCGCAGGGTCAGCAAGAATTGCTGATCCCGGTAGAGATCCGCAGGGGCTGTTTGTAGTTTTGGACAAAATGCGCGGGCGTCTGAGTGGGACATACCCTGGTGCAAGCCTTGCTGCGCGGCTTCCGTATTGAGGCAATACAGCCGATTTGCATTGCTGTGTTTGATGGTCAGCGCAAAAGGGCCGGACAGCGGGTACTGCCGAAGAAACCGGTCACTCGCTAACCGGTGAAACCATATCGACACGACGCGACGTGCGATTCCATCGAACATGCCAAGATCCAACTGTTCCCGATTTGTTCTTAATAAGACTCCAGTGAAAATGAGTCGAGTCCTGTGCATGAAATAGAGGTCGACAGCGCCAGCGGCTTTCGGCGGCATTGCTGCCCATCCCTTCAGGGATAAGGCAAAGACCGGTGCTGTTTCCTGTCTTCGCCGCGAGTTGCAGACGCCGCCCGGCAGTAAGGCTGAGAGGTTTGCTGATGTCGATCGCGACCAATGCGACAGCGCGCTCCCGCAACGCCTCCTCGGCACTGGCAAGCCCATCGGTCTGATGCGTCACATTTGCAACCAGCATCTGAGAGGGATCTGCAAATTCACCTAGCCCCAGAGGGTTGATATATTCTGGACGGTGGCTTTCACGTATCCAAAGCGTGGGTCCGCAGGTCTGGGCCATCAAAGCTGCAAGAAACCCAAAACTGCCAGGACCGCAGACTTCATGTACGCGTCCGCGCTTGAGTGGAAAATATGGGAGCGTTGAAGTGGTCATGATCGATTTATACCGTGTCACATCGCCCTGCAAAAGTGGCTGCCCTGACAACAGCAGAGACCGCACAACAAACCAGTCGAGGGCAAAGTGCCAATTCTGACGGACATGTTTGGTGAAAGGAGCGTGATCCTGAATCGGGTTAATATTCGGCCAAATCCCCGAAAATGCCTATTTAGAGACTGTTCAGAACCTTTCTTGCACTGCTGAGATAGGCCTCCTGTTTGTCTGACGACATTCTGTCCCAGGTCCGATAGGGCTGCATCAAACGCGGGTTTCTTGACAGTTTTTCACGGTTTCGGATCAGAAAATCCCAGTACAGCGGTGTAAACGGGCAAGCCTTGGGCCCTGTTTTTTGTTTCACGTCATAGGCGCAATTCGCACAGTAATCCGACATCTTGTTGATGTAATTTCCACTGGCGGCATAGGGCTTGGACCCTAGGAAACCGCCATCTGCAAACTGGCTCATGCCGATGACATTTGGCGCTTCAACCCATTCATAGGCATCTGCGTAGACCGCCAGATACCATTCGTGGACCTGGTGCGGGTCCACTCCAGCCAGCATGGCGAAATTGCCGGTGACCATCAGCCGCTGAATATGATGTGCATAGGCCTCGTCACGGGTCTGACTGATGGCTGCGGCCATACAGGCCATGTCGGTTCGGCCACTCCAGTAGAACTCTGGCAGGTCCCGTGTTGCCCCCAGGAAATTCATTGAGGTGTAGCCCGGCATGTTCAGCCAGTAGATACCGCGCATATACTCGCGCCAGCCGATAATCTGACGAATAAACCCTTCGACCGCATTGAGAGGAGCGCGCCCCTCATAATAGGCACGTTCGGCGCGGAGGCAGACTTCTAAAGGGCCAAGCAGGCCAATATTGATGTATTGCGCCAGAACGGAGTGGTAGAGAAACGGCTCTCCTGTCAGCATGGCATCCTGATAATCGCCAAATAGTGGCAGCGCCTCATCTACAAAATGATCTAGCGCCGCCAGGGCTTCCTTGCGGGTGACTGCGAACCAGAAGGGGGTTAGCTGTCCGAAATTGCTGGAAAACCGCTGCTCCACCAGCGCGAGTACGCCTTGCGTGATTTTGTCCGGATCGGTGTGAACAGGCTTGGGCATGAACATGTCGTTCTGGGCCGGTTTGCGGTTCTCAGAATCATAGTTCCATTTGCCACCCTCAGGGTCGTCACCCTGCATCAATAAGCCGGTTTTGCGACGCATTTCGCGATAGAAATACTCCATGCGGAGTTGTTTGCGCCCCTCCGCCCAGTTGCGGAACATCTCATGACTGGCGAGAAAGCGGCTGTCCTCAAGCATGGTCAGCTTTGCCGGTCCAGACCAGTTGGTCAGCGCCTCTTTGAGGCGATATTCTCCCGGCTCGGTGATGAGAACCTCTGTTGCCGGGGTCTGCTCCAATGCACGCTCCAGCTCGCCAATCAAGCTGCCTGAATTGTCGGGATCCTCAAGTCGTATGTACCGCAGGGCCCAACCGTCGGCGGACAGCTCATCCGCGAAGTGCCGCATGGCGGAAAAGACAAAGGCGAGTTTCTTTTTGTGGTGCGGGACATAACTGGCTTCCTCCGTAACTTCAGCCATCAGGAGGCGGTCTTTCTGTCGGTCACCCTGCTGCAGAGACGAAAGATCATGCGACAGCTGATCACCCAGGATCAGAATAATCCTGCCGCGGTCATTGCTGTCCTGAGGTGTCACATTATTGGTCATGTCCCGGTACTCCGCTGGTCTGGCAGCAGATAGCGTGACCGTGAAAGCTGGCAACGGGGAAAGCTGGCAACGGGGAAAGCTGGCAACGGCAGGGTGGTCCCGCGCAGAAAGGCGCGACAGATAAGCCAATATTCGAGACTGATCTATGTCATTTTCAAAGCGTCAAGAGGCCTGGCTGTAGCGGACACCCTCTGGTTTATGCGCGTCGAATGCGCTGGCGATGATCCGGGTCAGCGCGCGCCCTTCGGGTTTGACGCGGAGGGCGTCGTCCGCCCAGGTCACCAGTTCACCGTAGGTCGCGGTGACCTCCTCCAGATCCGCAGTCAGCTGCTGGCATATGGGCCCGTACCGCTGGCGCAGTTCCGTGAGATCCAGCAGGAAATCACACATCAGCATTTCAATCGCCCGAGCCCGCACCTTGTCGATCTGGGTAAGTTGATGGCCGCGTGCGCCGGCAAGCTCGCCGGCTTCAATCCTCTGAACATAGGCGGCCGTAGCAGCTGCATTCTGCACATAGCCGCCTTCAAAGCGCGAGATCGAAGAAGCGCCAACACCGATCAGCGTCGGGCAGCGGTCATCCGTGTAACCCTGGAAGTTTCGCCGCAAGCCGCCATTTTCGCTGGCCAGGTTCAAGCGGTCCTGAGGGCGCGCAAAATGATCTATGCCGATGTTGGCAAATCCGGCAGATCGAAATGCCTCTGCGGCCAGCTCAGCCAGATGGTAGCGGGCTTCATCGCCTGGCAGCGCGGTATCATCAATCAGCTTCTGCCGTTTTGCCACCCATGGGACATGGGCATAACCAAACAGGGCGACACGATCTGGCGCCAGTGTCAGCACCTTGTCAACCGTATCCGCGATGCGTGTCGCGTCCTGATGGGGCAATCCATAGACGAGATCGGTATTCAGAGATCGAATGCCAGCCGCGCGCAGCTCAGCGACACAGGCGGCAGTGACGTCATAGGGCTGGATACGGCCGATTGCTGCCTGCACCTCGGGATCAAAATCCTGAATGCCGATGCTGGCGCGGTTCATGCCTTCCTCTGCCAGAGCCGCAATCTTGTCGCCGTCTACCATTGTCGGGTCGATCTCGACTGAAAACTCGCAATCATCTGTCGGCGGTATGGCAGATTTCACCGCTTGCGCCAGCCGGTGTATCAGCGCTGGCGGCAGAATGGTCGGAGTGCCGCCTCCCCAATGCAGGCGGCCCATCTGCAACCCTTTGGGAAGTCGCTCGGCGAGAAGGGACAGTTCTTTTTCGACGGTGGCGATATAGCTTTCGACCGGGCTGAGTGTCTGAGTGCCCTGGGTTCGGCACGCACAAAACCAGCACAAGCGTTCGCAGAAGGGCACGTGTATATAGACTGACACAGGTTCCGCCGGGTCCAGCGCCGACAGTGCATGGCTCTGGAAAGCGCTATCGACGGCTGCGCTGAATACCGGCGCTGTGGGGTAGGAGGTATAGCGGGGAACGCGGCTGTCAAAAAGTCCCAGCTCGCGAAGGCGATCAATCTGTTTCATATTGCCAGATATGACCGATTTCTGAATGCAGGACTTTGCGCGAAATCAAATTTTAGACTGGCAAGGGTGAAACGCCGATCACGCGCTCATGCAAATGTAACGCGGCCGCCCAGAGCAACAGGCCAAGCGCGGCCCGTATGGCCAGATCCCGCAGGTGCTGTTGCCGCCAGCCTGAGTTGAGGATCGGGCGTAGCGAGAACAAGGCGGTAGTTGCGAAATAAGCCGCTGCGTCCGCACCAAGCGTTGCGCGTGCCTTAAGGTCAAAGAGCAGGATTGCAGCACCGGCCAGGAGAAAGGATCCGCCAAACACAATGGCATGAGCCAAATCGCCGTTGGCCAGCAGATGTGACAGCGACCAGAGTGCCAGCGCCAAGAGGATCGGATGGCGGCTGAACGCGGCGCGCCCGGGATCATCCCGCGTCGGATCGGAACTGCGCCGTCCTCCAAGCGTAAAGGGGGTTTCCACGCCCAAACCGCAGCTTGTCAGCACAAAGACCAAGGGCATTGTCAGCATCGGGGCCCATCGCAACCAATCAGATGGCGGCCAGAGTTCGACATAAGGCGCATCAGCCGCGGCTACGATGACCCAGCCGAACACTCCGAGTGACAAAAGCCCGTAGGCCGAGAAATAGGCGCGGCGACCAAGGGTTGCGATCAGTCGCCCGCGCAGATCTGCGAGGCGTGGCAGGAAATGGCTGACGATAAACACTGTCATGGCAAGGGTGAAACCCGTCCAATCGGTTGACATCAATGATCCCCTCGTCTGGCAGGAGCCGTACCGCTGGAAGCGGATTATCCTATCTGTTTGTCCGTTGTAGTGGCGGAATGAACTGCATCCGGATGCGCCATCGCGAAGGCCTGATTGCTTGCACATGTGGCTTCAATCTCACCAAGACGGGGCAGGTCGTTGAAATCCACCCCCCAGCGTCGGGCGTTGTAGAGTTGTGGCATCAGGCAGAGATCTGCGAGCCCCGGACGGTCTCCGGTGCAATATGGCGAAGGGGGATATCTTTCCAGAAGCGCATTAAAAGCAATGAGACCCGGACGAATGAAGTGGCGCATCCAGTCTGCGGGCATGTCGAGAGAGTGTTCAGCATCTTGCGGCTGTGCCTCTGCACAAAGGCTGGTGGCGTAGCGGGCGACCTTCAGATTGCAGACAGGGTGCAGATCAACCGCGATGGAGTGGGCAAGGGCCTGAACCCCCGCACGCTCTGAGGGGGTGCCAGGCAGCAGGCCAAGGTTTCGGGTCTGGTCCAGGTAGTCGAGGATTGCCAGCGATTGCGTCAGGCGCAGCCCGTCGATTTCCAGCACCGGCACGAACCCTTGCGGGTTGCGGGCCAGATGCTCGGGGCCGGTTTGCTCGCCGTTGACCAGATCCACGGTTTGGCTCCGGTAGGCGATACCCGCGAGATTGAGGGCAATGCGAACACGATAGCTGGCCGATGATCGCCAGTAGTCGTAGAGTATGACATCAGACATTCCGGTCTCCCTGCATGGCCTGAGTGATCGGTGGAAACACCGCCCCGCGGCCCGATCACTAAAGCTCGCTCAATTCCTTGGCGTGCAGCCATTCGGCATGTTTCGGCGCCTTCTTGGTCTTGGACCATTCTTCCAGCATTTCCCATTTCACGGAGTCCAGCTTTTGCAGCAGTGCCTGTTCCTCCGGGTCGGGGCAGGCCAGCTCCACCCGGTGGCCGTTCGGATCGAAGAAATAGATCGAGTGGAAGATCGAATGATCGGTGACGCCCAGCACCTCAACGCCGTTGGCCTCCAGATGCTCCTTGAACTGGATCAGGGTCGCGCGGTCCTTCACCTTAAAGGCGATGTGCTGCACCCAGACCGGCGTGTTGCGGTCGCGGTCCATTTCCGGCTTGGTCGGCAGCTCAAAAAAGGCCAGGACGTTGCCGTTGCCTGCATCCATGAAGATATGCATGTAGGGATCGGGTTCATGGGTGGAGGGAACATGGTCCTCGGCAATCGCCAGGACAAAGTCCATGTTCAGCATCTTGTTGTACCACTCCACCGTCTGCTTGGCGTCTTTGCAGCGGTAGGCGACGTGGTGGATTTGTTCGATTTTCAAGCGGAGTCCTCCCCGGTTTTCAGCGCGGCAGCAGCCAGGGCCTGTTTCAGGATCGCGCGTTTCCCGATGTGATTTGCCAGCACCAGCACCAGCCGTGCATTCAGCGCATCGCTTTCGGCCTTGCTGAGATCCTCATACGCGGCAAGCAGATCGGCATAGAAATCGTCGGCGCGCTCAAGGTTGGCGGCCAGGATCAGTTGGTCTTCGGTCATGGTGATCACTCCTTGCCGATGGCCCGGCGGATCGCATGCCGGAACAGGTTGTCGTCATAGCTGGGGCGGCGGGCGGCGACATGCTGGTCTGGGCGGATCAGGTAGACACCGCTTTCATGCTTGCCCAGGTAGCGGTCCTTCAGCGCCAGTGTCTTGTCGTCCTTGCTGGAGAGCGCCAATCGGGTGACCGTGATGCCGGATTCCTCAATCTCATCAGGCGCGTCGGCGTCGATGGTCAGCAGGGTGAATTTGTCGCCCAGCTTGCCAAGCAGAAACCCGTCGACCAGCGGCACATCGGGGCAGGGTGAGCCGGGCCGGGTGCGTACCGGCCCGTTGAGCGCGTCTGCCGAATTCAGCGGTGAGCCCTCATAGGTGCAGGGCACCGACAGCCGGCCGGAGTTCACCAAAGGACGCGCGAATTCATACTGTTCGGACAGGTCCAGAACCGCATCACGCAGGACCCGGCTGACTTCCGACTTGGGGGTGATGAAATCGGTGGAGCGCGAGGAGTTCCGGATATTCTCGTCAGCGCCGTGGACGCGTTCAATGTCATAGCTGTCCAGCAGGCTTTCCGGCGCTTTGCCGTCCATCACCAGCTTGAGTTTCCAGCACAGATTGTCGGTATCTTGCAGGCCGGAGTTGGCACCGCGGGCTCCGAACGGCGACACCTGATGTGCGGCATCGCCGGCGAAGATCACCCGGCCATGGCGGAACTTCTCCATGCGGCGGCACTGGAAGGTGTAGATCGAGACCCACTCAAGTTCGAATTTTACATCTTCGCCCAGCATCGCCTTGAGTCGCGGGATCACGTTTTCGGGGCGCTTCTCACGCTCCTTGTCGATGTCCCAGCCCAGCTGAAGGTCAATGCGCCAGACCCCGTCGGGCTGCTTGTGCAGCAGTGCCGACTGCCCCTTGTTGAAGGGAGGGTCGAACCAGAACCAGCGTTCCGTCGGGAAATCCGCGTCCATGATCACATCAGCAATCAGGAAGTTGTCTTCGAACACCCGTCCGACGAAATCCAGCCCCAGCATCTGCCGGGTGGGGGAGCCGGCACCGTCGCAGGCAATCAGCCAGTCGGCTTCCAGGTTGTAGGAACCTTCTGGCGTGTCAATTTCCAGCACGGCATGGCTGGGGTGGGTGCCGATGGCAGAGACCTTGTTGCGGCCGCGGATTTCGATCGGCGCGCCTTGCTCCCGCAGCTCTCGGACCCGGTTCACCAGGTATTCCTCGAAATAATACTGCTGCAGATTGATAAATGCGGGCCGCTTGTGGCCCTCCTCAGGCAGAAGATTGAAATCGTACACCTTGCGGTCGTCGAAGAAGACTTTGCCGAGGTTCCATTGAACGCCTTTGGCGACCATCGGATCCCCGAGGCCAAGCCGATCGGCGATTTCCAGTGTCCGTTTCGAGAAGCAGATGGCGCGAGAGCCAAAACTGACCTTGTCGTTGTCGTCCAGCACAACCACGCCAATGCCCTGCTGGGCCAGGTCAATTGCGGCAGCAAGACCAACCGGCCCCGCACCGATCACGACGACTGGATGACGCACCGGCGAGGGCGCATCCTGATCGTCACTGCGTTGATAAGAATACAAGGGAACTTCAAAGATCTTGTTCATCTGGCCTCCTCCCAAATCCGGGTGCCGTCAGGCACGGCTCGACTAGCCCCCGGTCGCGGCTACGCCGAGGTTCTGGTCAAACATTTCATAGGTACTGCTGGGGCGATACGATCTGGATCAAACCGCCCCGAGTATAAATTTGCCTGGGCCTCACCCCTGCAGGGCTTCCCACATCTCCAGATCGCGCTGAGCGGTCCAGATCCGGGGGGTGTCGATGCCGCGTGCCTCGTCATAGGCACGGGCCACGTTGAAGGGCAGGCAATGCTCATAGATGGCATAATCTGCAAACTTCGGATCGCATTCTGCGCGCACCGCGTCCCAGGCTTCTTTCAGCGTGCCGTTGCGGGCTGCAACTTTCGCTGCCGGGCGGTAGGTGCTTTCAACGAAATCGCGGGTGCTTTCGACGGCGCGTTCCACCGCGTCCTTGCCCACCAGCGCGTCTCCACGACCGGGGGCAATGGCGTCGACATCATAAGCTTTGATATTGTCCAGCGTCCTGCCCCAGTCACCGAAATGCCCGTCGCCGCAGTAGCAGGCTGAGTGGTCTTCGACGATATCGCCGGTGAACATCACGTTCTGATCCGGCACGTGGATCACCGCGTCACCCGCGGTATGGGCGCGACCCAGATGCTTGATGTCGATCCGGCGATTGCCGAGGTAAACGGTCATCGAATCGCTGAAGGTGGTGGAGGGCCAGGTCAGTCCGGGGATGCTCTCATAGCCCTCGAAAAGGCGCGGGAAGCGCTGGAATTCGCTGTCCCAGTCCTCCTGCCCGCGTTCGACCACCATAGATCGGGCCTTGTCCGACATGATGATGTTCTGCGCGCCAAATGCGGAAGCACCCAGTACGCGAACAGCGTGGTAATGTGTCAGCACCACATGGGTGATCGGCTTGTCGGTGACAGAGCGAACGCAGTCGATCACCTTGTTCGCAAGCCGTGGGGTCGCCTGCGCTTCGACGATCATCACAGAGTCATCGCCGATGATCACGCCGGAGTTCGGGTCGCCCTCGGCGGTAAAAGCATAAAGCCCCTCGCCGATCTCATCAAAGGTGATTTTCTTTTCGGTCATGTCCCCTTGGGACGCAAAAGCTTTTGCCATTGTGGTCTTCCTTATCTTGCGTAGGGGTCTTCAAGCGCGGGCAGCACGGTACCGGTGCAGTCGCCGAAACCGATGGTGTAGCCATCGCCTTTGGCCGCGCCTTTCAGGGTCAGCGTGTCACCGTCGGCGATGAAGGAGCGCTCCTCGCCAGTGTCCAGCGTTAGCGGCTCCTTACCGCCCCAGCTGAGTTCCAGGAGCGAGCCGCGGCTTTCCTTGGTGGGGCCGGAGATGGTGCCGGAGCCCAGAAGATCGCCCGCGTTCATCGGGCAGCCCGAGGTGGTGTGATGCGCCAGCTGCTGTGCGGCGGAGTAATACATTTCTTTGTAGTTGGTCCGCGCGATGGTTGTGGCCTCTTTGCCTTCCGGCGCCATGGTGACCTCAAGGTCGATATCATAGAGCATCGGGCCGCAATCCTTCAGGTGGTCCAGCAGTTCCACCTCACGCCCGGGCGTGTCGCAGCGGAACGGCTCCAGCGCCGTTTTGGTCACGATCCAAGGAGAGATCGTGTTGGCAGTGGCCTTGGCCTGGAACGGTCCCAAGGGCTGGTATTCCCAGGCCTGGATATCGCGCGCGGACCAGTCGTTCAGCAGCACGTAGCCAAAGATGTTGTCATCCGCTTCCTGCACGGTGATCGGGCCATCGGAGGGGGTGCCGACAATGGCGCCCATCTCCAGCTCGATATCGAAGCGCGCGCAGGGCGCCCACCGCGGCGTCTCGTCATTTGGACCTTTCAGCTGACCCCAGGGTCGGCGCACATCGGTACCGGACACCACAACGGAGGAGGCCCGCCCGTTATAGCCGATCGGGATATGCAGCCAGTTTGGCGGCAGCGCATTTTCCGGACCGCGGAACATGGTGCCGACGTTAAAGGCGTGGTTCTTGCCCGCATAGAAGTCGGTGTATTCGCTGACGGCAAAGGGCATGTGCAGCTCGGCGTCCGTAGCCGGAACCAGCAAAGGTTCGACCTTACCCTGCTCGGCAGAGCCTTCGGACAGCAGCGCTGTCAAACGGTTGCGAAGCGCAGTCCAGACGGCCGGACCTTCTTCCATAAGGTCGTTCCAATACGGAACGTCGAACAGTGGCGCATCGCTCAACTGGACCAAGCCGGTTTCCTCGGCGGCCTGCATATCGAGGATCATGTCGCCGATGGCCACGCCGCAGCGCGGATCGTCTCCATCAACAGAAAACACGCCATAAGGCAGGTTATTCAGTGGGAACGGATGGGTCGCGCTGTTGGCGGAGGTGACCCAGGATTTTGTCAAAGGCATACGTGGTCCTTTTCGTTTGAGAGCAGCTGCTCTCGTCATCTTTCCCGAAATACTCCGGGGGTGAATGCGGCCTTCAGGCCGCAGAGGGGGCAGCGCCCCCGTTGGATTACTTCTTGCCTGGTGTGCCGTCGAATTTCTTCTCGATATCGGCCCAGCAGTCGATGTAGTCATCCTGCAGCGGGGCTTCGTTCGCGGCAAAGCCTGTCAGATGCTGCGGGAAACGGGTCTCGAACATGAAGGACATTGTGTTCTCGAGCTTCTCGGGGCCGAGGTTGGAGTTCGACGCACCCTCGAACGCATTCTTGTCCGGCCCGTGCGGCAGCATCATGTTGTGCAAGGACATGCCACCCGGCACGAACCCTTGCGGTTTGGCATCATACTGGCCGTAGATATTGCCCATTAGCTCCGACATGATGTTCTTGTGATACCACGGCGGGCGGAAGGTGTTCTCGGCCACCATCCAGCGTTCGCGGAACAGCACAAAGTCGATGTTGGCGGTGCCCGGTACACCGGACGGCGCGGTCAGCACGGTAAAGATCGACGGGTCCGGGTGGTCGAACAGGATCGCGCCGACCGGGCAATAGGTGGTCAGGTCGTATTTATAGGGCGCGTAGTTGCCGTGCCAGGCGACCACATCCAGCGGCGAGTGGCCGATCCTGGTCTCATGGAATTGACCGCACCATTTGATGGTCACTGTGGACGGCGTCTCGCGATCCTCGAACGCCGCCACCGGCGCCTTGAAGTCGCGCGGGTTGGCCATGCAGTTGGCGCCGATGGGCCCGCGGCCGGGCAACTCGAATTTCTGACCGTAGTTCTCGCAGACAAAGCCGCGGCAGGGGCCTTCCAGCACCTCCACCCGGTACACCAGACCGCGCGGGATGATGGCGATTTCCTGCGGTGCGAGGTCGATGATACCCAGCTCAGTGGCAAAGCGCAGGCGTCCTTCCTGTGGCACCACCAAGAGTTCAGAATCGGCGGAGAAGAAGTAGCTGTCCACCATCGACTCGGTGACCAAATAGATGTGGCTGGCCATGCCGACCTGGGTGTTCACATCGCCTGCGGTGGTCATCGTGCGCATGCCGGTGAGCCAAGTCAGGCCTTCATCCGAATGCGGCACCGGATCCCAGCGGTACTGGCCCAGCGAGATCACGTCCGGATCGACGCAGGGGGCAGACTTCCAATGCGGCAGGTCGATCTTCTGATAGCGGTGCGAATGCTTGACGGACGGGCGGATGCGGTAGCACCAGGTCCGCTCCGGCACATCGGCGGTAAAAGCGGTGCCGCTCAGCTGTTCGCCGTAAAGACCATAGTTGCACTTTTGCGGGCTGTTCATGCCTTGCGGCAGCGCACCGGGCAGCGCCTCGGTTTCAAAATCATTGGCAAAGCCCGGCATATAGCCCTCGTGTGGCCCGGTAAGGGACGGGGCCTGGATCATTTCGTGGGCATCGACTTTGTGATTCATGGCGCGCTCCTTTTCTTAACTCTCTGTTTCGGTAATAGTTGATTTTGTAACTAACAAGGCATAGGTCACCCTCATGACCGAAAAAGATGACTTCGCGCTGCAGGATTTCTTACCCTATCTCCTCAATCGCGCCGCAGAAGAGAGCTCGCTTGAGTTTCAACAACACTACAAGAATCGCTACGGGATGCTCCGTACCGAATGGCGGGTCCTGTTCCATCTGGGCAGCTACGGGCGCATGACCGCAAAGGAAATTGGCCAGCGCGCCAAAATCCATAAGACCAAGATCAGCCGTGCCGTTGCGAAGCTCGCCGAGCGTCGGTTTGTATTGCGTCACCGGGATGAACGAGACCGACGATCAGAGCATCTGGAACTGACCCCGCAGGGGCAGGCCGCCTATCGCGATCTTCGGGAGCAGGCCGCCATCTATGATGGGCAGCTTGCATCCCGACTCAGCGAAGGTGAAAGCGAGGCGCTGCGCCACATGCTGCGCAAACTGGCCGGAATTGAACCATAGACATCCGTTGGTTGAGGCTTCAGATTGGGCCGGAACCACAATGTGAGGCCGTGCACAATGACGGATGCTGCTCTGCGCGCCACGCCGATAATCGACTGGCTGACTGCTGAAGGACTAAGAGGGGCAAGCCGTCAGGAGATGCTGCAAGGCTTTTGCCAGAGGCTTGCTGACGACGGCGTGCCGCTCCTGCGGTTCCATCTGGCGCAGCGTGCCTATCACCCAAAATACGGTGGTATCGGCTTTAGCTGGACCCGCGCGGACGGCTTGTCGCATGAATTCTATGAACACAGCGATACACCGCGGGATGAGTGGCTCTACAGCACCTTCTATTATATGTTGGAACGCCAGGTGCCTGAGTTTCGCACCAAACTGACCGGGCATGTGCTGGAGCGGTTTCCTGCACTAGCGCAGTTC
The DNA here is from genome assembly GCF_048056175.1 of Phaeobacter sp. JH20_29. Classification (NCBI taxonomy): domain Bacteria; kingdom Pseudomonadati; phylum Pseudomonadota; class Alphaproteobacteria; order Rhodobacterales; family Roseobacteraceae; genus Phaeobacter; species Phaeobacter sp. JH20_29. Next base: position 73,142 of record NZ_JAYMWO010000006.1, on the reverse strand, counting down.
AAACAGCGCGGGGCCACGGATTACTTTGCGCTGGCAATGCGCTTTGGTGATTTTGCCGATGCCCCTTTTGATCCTAAGCGGCCGGGAGAGGGCATCCTGTCATCCTGGTCAACCGATCATCTCGATGGTTTCTCAGAGGCGGATCTCACGTTGATCCGTTTTATCTACCCGCATCTGGCGCTGGCGCTGCGGGCGGCCTCTGCCCAGCAGATGGCCAAGGATCTGCTTCAGGTCTATCTCGGTCGCGATGCTGGTCAGCGGGTTCTGTCAGGAGAAATACAGCGGGGCTCGTCACGCCAGATTGATGCGGTGATCTGCTATTTCGATCTGAAAGGCTTTACCCAACTGGCTGAGCAAATTCCGGGCGCCGAATTGATCGACATGATTAACGACTACTTTGGTCTGGCGGTCGAGACCATTCAGACCCATGGAGGGAATATCCTCAAATTCATGGGTGATGGCATATTGGCGATGTTTGACCTTGGCAGTATCGGCGAAGATGCAACAGCAGCGCTCGCGGCGGCCAGTGGCTTACAGAGCAAGATACGCAATCGCAATGTCGAGCGTGCGCAGCAGAGTAACCCGGTTGCTGATTTCACGCTGGCCCTGCATGCCGGCGAAATCCTCTATGGTAATATCGGATCTGAGAACCGGTTGGATTTCACGGTGATCGGACCAACCGTCAACCTGACGGCACGGCTGTCAGGTATGCACGCCTCTGTTGGTCGCAGCATCATTGTCTCGGAACAGGTTCAACGGGCGGCCCAGCCGACCAGTCACGATCTGGTGTCGCTGGGTCGCTATATGCTGCGCGGTGTTGCCGAGCCGGTTGAGCTCTTCACGATTTACGAAGGCAGCGCAGCGGGTCTTTCTGATCGGGCGTCAGAACAACGCTCAGCCTGAACAAAGGTAAAAATTGCCATAATTTACGCATTTTTTCCGCGTAAAGCAGAACTGCGACAGATTATGGCCAACGAGATTCGTGCAAGAAATCTTGAACTGCCATGCCTGACTTTATTGAGAGAGCAGCGAGGAAAGTGCGATGAAACTGGCAGTGCGCATACATGACCTGATAACCGTTGCGGCCGTTTTGTGTGCAACTGCCCCCATGGCATTTGCGGCTGGTGAATGGCCTGACGCGGGCGGACCGGGCAATGGGAACGGCAATGGCAATGGTTGGGGCAATGGTTGGGGCAACGGCGGGGGCAATGGGAACGGCAACGGCAATGGCCAGACCGTGCCTGAGATCGACGTCAGCGCAGGTATGCTCGCCGTGGCTGCGGTCGCCGCTGCTTTGCTTCTGAGCTGGGAGTTGCGCCGGCGCCGGTCTGTCTAGAACCAATGGCTGCCAGGGCGTCGCTTGAGTCAACCATTCTGGACCTAGATAAGTGTCCAGTTCCCGGTCGCAAAGGCAACATAGGCGATCAGGGCATTTGCCACCATATGGGCCAATATGGCGGCCGGTAACCCGCCCCCACGCAGATATAGGGCGCCAAAGATTGCGCCAGCGGCCACACCAAGCGCGAAGCGGTCATGCATCAGACCGAACAGAAGGCTGCTGACAATCAAGGCGATAACCGCCCGTAGAACCTGACCCTGCCCGGCCATGCGGCGCAGCAGATACCCGCGAAAGAACAGCTCTTCGATGATGGGCACCAGAATTATGGTCCCGAGCAGGCGTGTCGCAATCCATAGGGTATCCCGGTGCTCTGTCATGTTGCCACGGCTGATGTCGGGTGTGGCCATCACGATCCAGACGGCTGCAATTGCGGCCCCGGCGGTGATATCCATAGCGCTTGGCCTGTAGGCCAGCGCCCTAAGGGCAGGCCAGAACAACAGCAATGCGGCTGCCATCATTGCAGTACGCAGCGGATATCCGTCGGCAGGTTCTGCCCAGATTGCAGAAACCAATACGCCGCTCAGCATCATCACGACAAAAGGCACTATGCTCGCGATCAGCATATCGGCGCGCAGCGGTGGCAGGTCGGCGGTTGCGGCGGCCACCCTAGCGGGGTTGCTCTGCAACCAGCGAGAGCGATGGGCAATCGCCAGGATCAGCAGCGCAAGACAGGTGAACATCAGCCAGCCGGCATAGCTGTGAAATCCGTTGACCGCATGTTCCGGTGCAATCCAGGCGCCGATCAGGATCAGTATAGCGATACGCGCGACATTGAAGCCCCAGCTGAGCAGCAGAGCGGCGGGAAACAGGAACAGCCAATATCGTGTCTGCCTGAGGTCGCGGCCCATCAACAGCGCATAAAGCCCCATAAAGGTCGTGACGAGGGCAAACCCTTCGACGCCTGAGCAGGGTTCGCCGATCTCCACCAGAAAACCGTCGACACGGATCAGATGCAACGCCGGATCGGACCAGACAGTGGCACCTGAGCTTTCCAGAACCCATGTCACGAGGAGGAACGTCACCGACGTCAGCGCTTCTATGTTCCAGATCGGTTCCATCATGCGAGTGATATCGGGCATGACCAGTGCCACAAGAAGCGCCAGGATCAGAGGCAGGCCGCAGCCGCGCAGCCAGACAACCCAATCTCGAAGTGGCATCAGGGCCAGCAGACCGCCTAGCCCGGCGATGCCGCCGCCTAGGCAGACCAGAATAAGGGTCGGCGAAATCCATGCGTTGATGCCGCTGGGTCCAAACAGGGCCAGCGGGACCAGCGCGATCAGAAGACCGACGAGGTTCAGGATAACTGCCGATGGGCGTTGCGAGGCGCTCCCGACAAATGCGGCCAGCGCAGTATAGGCGCTGCGCACCAGCACAAGATAAAGGCTGAGCACGGTCAACAACGCCAGCAAACGCCCGGCGAGTGATCGCACGGTGGTACAGGCGAGATCCGCTCCGGTGAATTTGCAATGCACATCGGCCAGCAGCTGGTAGGCGACCATGACAAGCAACAGCTCGGCAATCGCCAACCCGAGGATCAGGAATAACCGTCGGCTGCCGTTGCCCAACACCTGGTCGATAGGGCGCGACGACTGTGGCTGATCAGATATCGACATCCACGCCTGGCAGATTCAGCGATTTCATCATGTCGCGCAGTTCCTGCCGTGCCGCGATGTTGGAGATATTCAGCTGTTTGACGCCAATATCCTTGAGGTCCAGCAGGGTCAGCCCGCGCGGAAACAACTCCCGGAACACCACCCGTTCCGAAAATCCGGGGGCAACGCGGAATCCGATCCGTTTCGAAAGCATGGAAATCGCGCGTTCCATCTTTTCCTTGTTCACCATGCGCTGAGTGCCAACTCGATTTCGGATCACAATCCAGTCAATTGGTTTCAGGCCAGCCTGCGCGCGCAACTGTCGCGCGTTCCAGACCATTTCGGAATAAACGGACGGCCCGGTGATCTTTTCACCCTTTTGGTCAGTATGCGCCAGGAGGTCAAAATCGACAAAACTGTCGTTCAGTGGCGTGATCAGCGTGTCGGCCAGGGAATGGGCGACCTGACTGAGCCGGGTGTGCGAACCCGGGCAGTCGATCAGGATAAAGTCGTTGTTGGGTTCCAGCTCGGAGACCGCCGCAGACAGCCGGTGGTCATAGATGTTCTCGCCGGGTTGCAGGCTTTCGGGATCGATTTCGGGCAGCTCATGCAGCTCCACCAGCGGCAGGTCCAGCGCGGCCTTTTCCATGAACGCCTTGCGGTTTTCCAGATAGCGCCCCAGTGAACGTTGACGCAAGTCGAGGTCCAGGGCGGCAATCTTGTATCCCAATCGGGCCAGGGTGGTTGCCACATGCATGGAAACGGTGGATTTGCCCGCGCCCCCTTTTTCGTTGCCGACGACAATAATATGCGCCACGTTCGCTTCCCCCAATCACTGCGCAAAATACCGCGCATTTTGGGATGAGTATACTGCCCGCGCGAATCGATGGAAAGCGGGATATCCGCACGTTAGGCCCTGTTTTAGGGTCTAGGTTCATCCTGCGTTAACCGGAGAGGGCGCTGCGCGGGCAGGCGTGGCACCAATAAAAAACGCCGCCCAAAATGAGCGGCGTTTTCCGAAAGAACAAGACCGGATCGGCTTAGAAGCCCAGGCCTTCGTATTTTTTCTTGAACTTGGATACGCGACCACCGGCGTCCATCAGGCGGGTCGAACCACCGGTCCATGCGGGGTGCACGGTGGGGTCGATGTCCAGCGAGAGAGTGTCACCCTCTTTGCCCCAGGTGGAGCGCATCTTGAGGATGGTGCCATCGGTCATTTTGACGTCGATGAAGTGGTATTCGGGATGGGTGTCGGCTTTCATGATACCACTCCTTACGCTTTGGCTTTGTAGTTTGTATCTTCTGCAATCCGTGCGGATTTACCGCGACGGGCGCGCAGATAGTACAGTTTCGCACGGCGAACACGGCCGCGGCGCACAACAGTGATGCTGTCGATGTTGGTCGAGTGCAGCGGGAAAACACGCTCCACACCTTCGCCAAACGAAATCTTGCGAACGGTGAACGAACCGGCGATGCCAGAGCCATTCTTGCGGCTGATGCAGACACCTTCGTAGTTCTGCACGCGCGAGCGGCTGCCTTCGGTCACTTTGTAGCCAACGCGGATGGTGTCACCGGCTTTGAAATCGGGGATCTCTTTCCCCAGGGCGGCAACTTGTTCCGCCTCCAACTGTGCGATCAGATCCATCGCAGGTCTCCTATGGTTGCTCGTGGTTTTGTCCACGAAGTTTTGCGCGGTTGCGAGAGCTCTTGGTCTTCATCGGGTCCCGCCATTTGCAGCCCGCCAGAGATCGTCCCGTTCTTTCCTGAGAGTGGGCTGACATCCCCCCAGATTGCCGAAGAAGGCGGGTCGGGGGTTTCATGATGCAACAGCACACCGGTCCATAGACGCAAAAGCGAATCCAGACAGGGCCTTCTATGCCTGTTTTGCTGGCGGATCAAGAGCCCAGGTTCAGTCTGGGACCGGCCTGTCCACTTAAGGGCGCTCACTCGGCCTTTTTGCGGTTCAGAAAGGTCTGCCAAAGGTCAGGGCGCCGCGCCTGCGTGATCTCTTCGCTCATTTTCTGGCGCCATTCAGCGATCTTGCCGTGATGGCCGGACATCAGAACATCAGGTATGGGGTGACCCTTCCAGTCTGCCGGGCGGGTGTATTGCGGGTGCTCGAGCAAGCCTGAGGAGAAGCTCTCTTCCTCGGCAGAGGCTTGGTTGCCCAAGACGCCTGGGATCAGCCGAACGGTGGCATCAATCATGGCTTGGGCGGCAATCTCGCCGCCGGTCATCACAAAATCTCCCAGGGAGACTTCCTGAATGCCATAGTGCTGCAAGACGCGCTCGTCGACACCCTCGAATCTCCCGCAGAGCAAGGTGACCCCGTCGCAGCGTGCGAGGTTCTGCATCAACGCCTGATCCATGCGGCGACCGCGCGGAGACAGATAGATCAGGGGCCAGTTATCGGAGCTGCCTGCCATTGTATGTTCAATAGCGTTGCCAAGAACGTCGGCCCGCAGGACCATGCCGGCGCCGCCGCCTGCCGGAGTGTCATCGACATTGCGATGCTTACCGATGCCGAATTGGCGCAGGTCAATGGTTTCCAGCTGCCATAACCCTTCCTGCAACGCCTTTCCGGTCAGACTTTCGCCAAGTATGCCGGGGAAGGCATTCGGGAACAGCGTCATGATCTTGGCCTTCCAGACGCCGACCAGATCCGGCGTCGGCGTCATCAGCTCGCGCGGTTTAAATGAGGGGCGAATGGCTTTGCGGCCATGAGATTTGTTTTGTGCACTCATGTGGTGCTGTTTAATCCAGTTAGAACGACACGCAATAAAAAGCTTTGGTGTTTGGATGAATTCGGAAATGGCCCTTATTGTTACCGACCGTGAGTATCAGGCCGCAATCGACGATGTGCAGGCGCGCGCAAAAGCGTTCTGGCCACGTATTGCGTCGGATCTAGGTCTGCCGCCCGATGGGGTCAGTTTTCGCAGACTACAGGTGCATAGTCGGCGCCAACACTGTCGCAGTGTGCTCGAGGTCAAAACGGCCAGTGGGCAAAGCTATGTCTTGAGGGCGGTTTTTGACGAAGCCAACGCCGCGCGGCAGATCAGGTTTCTTGACCGGCATCAGCAAGCGGCGCTTGGCCTGCAATCGGTCTGCGGTGTGTCATCGCCTGACGTGCTGTGGCGAGATCAAGATAGTGCTGTGGTTTTGATGGACTTTGTCCAAGGGGATACCGCCTATCGCGAGCTGGCTATGACCGAATACGGGTTCGGTGACCGGGCAGAGGTTCTTCGACGGATTGGACATGCGGTCGCTGAATTGCACAGGGTTTCGGATGCCGGAGATATGCAATTCTGGCCAAAACCGTTTCTGAAACAGGTCTCAGCGCGGGCGGAGGCGGTACGTGCCGGGGAGTTCCAGGTCTTAAAGCCCAAGAGGTACCTGGGCCTCTGCGCGCTGCTTCACCGGGAGGCACGGCGCGCCCGTGCACAGACATTTCGTGGTGCATTGGAGCATGGAGATCTTCATCTACGCAATATCTTGATGTGCGATGGTGAGGTGTCATTCATTGACTATTCAAACCACGACGGAACATTCCCGCAGCGCGATATTGCCGATATCTGGTTGTCCAACTGCCCCGACCACCTTGCTGCAGAAGGGCGCACGCCTGGTTTCGGAGGTGTTGCCAAAGCCGATTGGGCAGCATTTGAGGACGGCTATGGTGCAGAACTGACGACGGATCCGATCTTTAGGTTCTTCTTTACTTGGCGCCTGTTCAAGCTGTGGTCAGCGCTGGGCGGCAAACTATCGGAGCCGCGACAGAGAACAAAGGATCTCGGGGTCGCTGTTGAACATGTGCTGGAGCAGCTGTTGGCAGCTGAAGGCTGACGGGCTCAGAACACGCCGTCCGGCGGGTCTGCGATGATGCGTCCGCTGGCAAGATCGACCGTCGGCACCGCAGCCAGTGTAAAGGGCAGCAATACTGTTTTGCTGTCTGCCGGGAGGGCGACTTCCAGAAGATCACTGGCGCCGTGGTTCTGCACCGATTTCACGGTCCCCAGCAGGGTCCCGCCGGTGTCGTACACCTCCAGCCCCATCAGATCGGTGTGGTAGTATTCATCATCCGGCAGGCTCGGCAGACGGTTGCGCGGCGCAAACAGGCGGACCCCCTTTAGAGCATCGGCCTGCTCCTTGGTCTCGATTCCGCCGATACGGGCGGTAAACCCGTTCTTGATGGCGCGGACCAAGGTGATCGTATAGGTCTGGCTGCCGTCTTCGGTGCTGAGCGGGGAATAGTCTTCGATATCCTCGGGCATCGCACAAAAGCTCTTCAGCCGCACTTCGCCCCGCACTCCGTACGAGCCGGAAATGGCACCAACGCAAATCTGCTCAGTCATTCAGTCCATCCTTTGCAGAACCGCGCAGCAGTCCAAGTGCCGCCCGCGAGTCCGCAGCGTTCTGTTTGGTAATTGCGTTCATATAGAACGCCTGCGGTAAAGGCGATCAGAACAAAAACCGCAAGCCGTATCAATCGCCACATGGGCGGATTACCGAGTTTCGATCGGCAATGCGTTGCGCCGGGTTTCCCAACCCAGTTGTTCCAGTTCGGGCGTCTTGGACATCCGCTCCGGGTGACCAACACAGAAATAGCCGATCAGCTGCCAGTCCGCTGGCACATCCAGATCCCTGTTCAACCGTTGTGGGTCAAGGATGGATACCCAGCCCAGCCCCAGCCCTTCGGCGCGCAAGGCCAGCCAGAACAGAGTCACGGCGGTGACCACCGAATAGCGACGCATCTCCGGCATGGTGCCGGCGCCCAACTTGTGACCTTTTGTGGTGGAATCGTCGCAGTAGATCGCCAACTGAACCGGTGCTTCGCGCATGCCGGAAAGCTTCAGTTTGGCGTAGCGTTCAGCCTTGGCTTCGGAGAAACCCGCTAGCGCTTCGGCGTTTGCGCTTTCAAAATTGGCAAGTGCGGCGGCCCGGGCTGCGTCACTTTCGACGCGAATGACCCGCCATGGTTCGCTGAGACCCACGGAGGGAGCCAGCTGAATGGTGTCGAGACAGCGCGCAAGCACTGTCTCGTCCACCGGATCAGAGCGGAACCGGCGCACATCGCGCCGGACACGCATCAACAGATCAAGTTGCATGCGGAAGTCTTCAGAGAATGAATTGTCCCGCATGTTCATCAACTTACTCCGCTTCTGCAGTCGCTTCGGCAGCTTTGGCTGCTTTCTCTTCAGCACGTTCCTGGGCTTTCTTGCCCGGGGTGCCTTTCTTAGGGTTGTTACGTTCAACCTTAGCGCGTACGCCAGCGGATTCCAACATGCGAGCGATACGATCTGTGGGCTGGGCGCCCTGGTCCAGCCAGTGCTGCACACGCTCCATGTCCATTTTCACGCGCTCTTCGCTGTCTTTCGGCAGCAGCGGGTTGTAGGTGCCCAGCTTTTCGATGAAGCGACCATCGCGCGGCATGCGGCTGTCGGCAGCCACGATGCGGTAGAAGGGACGCTTTTTCGAGCCGCCGCGGGCCAGACGAATTTTCATTGCCATGGGTTCAGTCTCCTTTAATGGCGTTTGCAGGGAAGTCCCTGTTATTCCTGGTGTTTCTTGTGGTGTCGGATGACTTCCTGAATAATGAAATTCAGGAAAGCCTTGGCGAAATCGGGGTCCAGGTCGGCCTGTTTCGCCAGGTCTTCGAGCCGTGCGATCTGCGCTGTCTCACGCGTCGGATCGGACGGGGGAAGGTCGTGTTCTGCCTTGAGTCGGCCCACCGCCTGGGTGTGCTTGAACCGCTCGCCCAACGTGTAGACGAGGATCGCATCGAGGCGATCAATACTCTCGCGGTGGCCTTTCAGCAACGCCGCTGCGCGGGCGACGGGATCTTGAGTCTCTGTCGTCATTTCTGGCTCCACAAGGCAATGAAGGCATATCGCATCAGGCAGCGTTGGGTGAATAGATCAGTCAAGCGCCCAACCCTCCGGTTTGAACATGGGATCTGCGTAGTGGCTTATCTCCATCTCGATCCCATGGGACAACTGGCTGTTTTTGAGCGCTTCTGGTGCGGGATGCCTGTAGACGGCGTCGTTGCCATCAATGGTTGCGGCGTCCTGGTCCTTCTTGGCACCCAGCCGTTCGGCAAGACGGATCGAATCCAGGTTCTTGGGGTCAATATAGCTGACCGCCCCATCCCAGCCGAGCGTATTGTAATAGTAGTTCCGTGCCGCGTGGGTTGCTTCCAGCGCATAGCCTTTACCTGCGGCATCGGGCCAGATGATCCAGGCGATCTCACGCTCGGGCCAGCCAGCAGGCATCCAGCCACCCGCCATGCCGTAAGTTTCCTCGGTGGTCTTATCGTGGATCATCCACATGCCAAAGCCACGCACCTGCCAGTGGCCGATTTCGGCGGCATAGAGCATCCAGGCCTCATAGGGGTTCAGTGGACCGCCCATGAAACGCGCACGATAGGAACTGAACGTGGCTTTGAAGTCGGGATAATCCACGGCTTCCGGGCCACGCAGAATCAGGCGCTTGGTTTCGATTACGGGGATGGACGATGGCATCAGATGCCCCCCGCGCTGAAGTCGCAGTGGCAATAGATCATTGAAGGCGCCCTGTGATTGCAGGCCGGTCCAGCAGATGTTTGCGGGGCTGATGGCGCCAGGTGCGCATATTGTGTGCAGGTGCGAGGCGGAACGATACTAATTTTTCTGGGCGGGCGCCGATTCGCTGCGCCAGGGCAATGGAGGCTGCGTTGTCCTCGGGAATGAAGGAGGCGATACTGCTCCAGTTTTTCTCGCGGAACAGCCAGTCGAGAACGACCTCTGCGGCCTCGCTTGCGTAGCCTTTACCACGGGCATCCTCGGTCAGGTGCCACGAAAGCTCCGGCTCTGGCCAGCCCTTCGGGAACCAGGGGCCAATCATGCCGACCGGGCGCCCGGTATTGCGCTCGATGAGGGCGAACAATCCGTAACCACGCAGGTGCCAGTGGCCGATGATCGTCGCTATCGACCACCACAGCGCATCAGGATCGTCGACCGCGTCGATGAAGCGCGGCGCACCAATGCGCAGGAAGGCATCATGCGCGTCAAAACCGGCCTCCGCAGGGGAGACCAACAATAGCCTCTTCGTCATGAGGCTAGGGAAACGATTGTCTGTGTCTGGCATACCCACACTCGTTTCGGCCCCTGCCGCGCGCGCACCAGTGACCTGTTTCGGCATCAATGACGGCTCGATCATGCCAGATGCCGGGAAACAAGGGGTTAAGGCGCTGTTGCGCTGTGGCAAGGCGGCCACAGCGGAGCGGATGTGGGTAAAGACGCGTGTGGGAAGGTGGGTGGCCATCATGCGTAGGCCTCCGGTCCGCGCAGGACCAAGTGTTCGGTTTCAAGCTGAAGGATAGCCGGGATCTGCATCATACCTGCCCCCGCAGATCATGCACGATCACCACGTCGTCGGCGCATTCGCCCTCTGCGTCGGGGTCGATAACACCGCCGAGACGCTGGCCCAGGGCGATTGATCGGTGGTTGTTCGGGTCGATAATATTGATCAGACTGTCCCAGCCGAAATTCTGTCGCGCCCAGGTCATGACAGCTTGCGCGGCCTCGGCAGCGATTCCCTTTCCTTCAGCTTCGGGGACGACGAACCAGCCCAGTTCCGGGCCGAGATAGCCGTCCGGTTGGTAAATCCCGACCTCGCCCGCATAGGCGCCGGTTTCTCGGATTTCGACACCGAAGGGGCCGTACCCACGAAGTGTCCAAAGTGCCACATCCCCGGCCCAGACTCTCCACGCTTCGCCGCGCGGCAGGATGCCACGCTCGTAGCGAGCGCGTTCGGACGCAAAGAACGCGGCCCAATGCTCAAAATCCTCAAGCTTGGGGGCGCGCAGCGTCAGGCGCTCGGTCTGAAGGGTAGGGATGGAGGCGATCATGCGGCTTATTTCTTCTTGCCGAAACCGGAGAGGCCGCCGGGCAGCCCCATGCCACCCCCGAGACCACCAAGCCCGCCGAGACCGCCGGGCAAACCGCCCTTGCCGCCCATCGCCTTGGCCGCCGCTTCCAGCGCTTTTGGGTCCATCTGGCTCGGATCCATGCCGGCCATTTCGGGCATGCCACCTTTGCCGAACATGCCTTTCATAGCCTGCTTCAGCATCTTGCCTTTGCCCATCTTACCCATTTTCTTCATGACGTCGGCCATCTGGCGATGCATTTTCATGAGCTTGTTGAGGTCAGAGACCTGCATGCCGGATCCTGCTGCAATCCGTTTCTTGCGAGACGCCTGGAGCAGGGCAGGATTGGCGCGTTCTTTCTTGGTCATCGACTGGATCATGGCGATCTGCTGACGCAGAACCTTGTCGTCGAACCCCGAATCCTCAACCTGCTTGGCCATCTTCGCCATGCCAGGCATCATCTGCATCATGCCCTGCATGCCGCCCATCTGGATCATCTGCTCAAGCTGCATCTTCAGGTCATTCATATTGAATTGACCCTTCATCATGCGCTTCATCATGCGCTCAGCCTGTTCGGCCTCGATGGTTTCTTGGGCCTTTTCGACCAGCGCAACGATGTCGCCCATGCCGAGGATCCGGCCCGCGATTCGATCCGGCTCGAAGGTTTCGATGGCGTCCATTTTCTCGCCGAGACCAACAAAGCGGATCGGCTTGCCGGTGACAGCGCGCATCGAAAGCGCCGCACCGCCACGGCCGTCGCCATCCATCCGGGTCAGGACCACACCGGAGATGCCAATTTTGGCATCGAATTCTTCGGCCACCTCAACGGCGACCTGACCTGTCAGCCCGTCAACAACAAGCAGGGTTTCGCGGGGAGAGACGACATCACGGACGTCTTCGACCTCCTGCATCAACACTTCGTCGATCTGCAACCGGCCCGCCGTGTCGAGCATATAGACGTCGTAACCACCAAGCGCCGCCTGCTGTTTGGCGCGTTTGGCGATATCGACGGGTTTCTGGCCTGGAACGATGGGCAGCGTGTCGACACCGATCTGTGTGCCCAGCACAGCCAGCTGGTCCATCGCGGCAGGGCGATAGACGTCAAGCGACGCCATCAGGACGCGCTTGCCTTCTTTATCTTTTAGACGCTTGGCAAGCTTGCCGGTGGTCGTGGTCTTACCTGACCCCTGCAAACCGACCATCAGGATCGGCGCGGGAGGGTTGTCGACCTTCAGCTGTCCGGGATCTTCGTCGCCGCGAAGCACGTCAACCAGTGCGTCATGGACGATCTTTACAACCTGCTGGCCCGGGGTGACCGATTTGGTCACGGCTTGGCCCGTTGCCTGCTCCTGTACGCGCTTCACAAAATCGCGGGCGACCGGCAGGGAGACATCTGCCTCGAGCAGCGCGACACGGACTTCGCGCAGGGCGGTCTTTACATCTTCTTCAGAGAGCGCGCCCTGTTTGGTCAACCGGTCGAAGACACCGGATAGGCGTTCGGATAGATTTTCAAACATGCCTGCGGCCTCCTATGCCGGTTTCGAAGTGGACGCCCCACATGTAGGGAGCAAATGGTCCATGCACAATCGCCCCCACGGGCGTAACACGCTGGTGGGGGGCGATCCCTGACACGGGCAGGGACCGGAAGACTCATCATGGCTCCCGGATTTGCAGCATGCGTTACGCCTTTGTCCGGAGTGAGTCAACCCGGCGCGCCCAGACAGAGCGAGGGGGAGGCTGCCATGCGCTGGGTGCAACGGTTGACGCGAGCCACCTCCCTGAGGGAATATCGCAGGGAGACGGCACCTCGGCGACCACCTTCACGGGCGCTTATTCGGGTGTTCCCCCATATGACGAAACTACGGTGTCGAATAAGCGGCACCACGCGAGAGGCAGTTATTCTCAAGGCATCTGTTGCGGCAATCTAATGCCGCATTCCTTCATCGGGCGGCTTTGCAGCCATCAGAAGGATCATGACAGATGCGTGTATTTTCGATCATCGGCCCCTCCCAATCCGGTAAAACGGAGTTGGCAACGGCACTGGCGACACTTCAGGAGCCTGGGCAAAAACCACAGCACGCCACGGGCGTTGCAGATCTGAGAGCCTTCCAGTTCATGGAGGAAAACTGGGGGGTGATTGATATCGCCGGCGGGGTTGAAAACCTGGCCATCGCCGGGCCCGCTTTGGCCGCCAGTGATGCAACGGTGGTCTGCGTGCCTGCTGATCCCGCCGCCGGGGTCTTGGCCGCGCCCTATCTGCGTATGGTCGAAGAGGCGGGTGTTCCCGCCTTTCTTTTTATCAACCGTATGGATCAGGCCGCAGGGCGGGTGGCGGATATTGTTGCTGCGCTACAAACCTATTGTCGGCACAATATCGTACTGCGTCAGATCCCTATGCGGGCGGGTGGTGAGGTGATCGGGGCAGTAGACCTGATCTCAGAGCGGGCGTGGAAGTATCAGGAGGGGCAGCCCTCGGCCCTTGTGGCCTTCCCTGACAGCATCCATGCACGCGAGCGTCAGGCGCGCGGAGAGATGCTGGAGGCGCTGGCGGACTACGACGACGATCTGCTGGAGCAATTGATCGAGGATCGCAAGCCGCTGACCGAAGCGGTCTATGATGTCGCCACGCGGGTATTGCAGCACAATGACCTGATCCCTGCGTTGCTGGGGTCGGCGCTGCATCGCAACGGGATTGTGCGGCTTATGAAATCCCTTCGGCATGAGGCCCCGGCAGTTGATGTTGCTGCGCAGCGGTTGGCGGGGGACGGAACGCCCCTTGCAGTGGGCTGCATCGGTGACCTCGTCAAACATCTTGGCAAGACAGTTGTGGTCCGCGCGCTCAGCGAACCTGTCGGGATCGGCGCACAGGTCGGTGGCGGCAACCTGGGGGCGATGACCCAACTGAACGGTGATGGCGGGCTTGCAAAGAACGGGGCAGGCGTCCAGACGCCTTCACGATCTGCGGGGAATGGCAGCAATGGTGCCTCATCTGATGCCGGTGAGTTGGCGCCAGGCGATATCGCGCAGGTGGTCAAGTCTGATCATCTCAGTCTTGGATATACCTATCTTAAAGACCACGCTGCGGAACTGCCGGACTGGGCGCAGCCACGCCCGGCAAGTTATCAACGGATCCTCACCCCTTTACATGATCGCGATGATGTCCGCCTTACCTCTGCACTGGAAAGAATTGCTGAGGTAGATCCGGGGCTGCGAGTTGATCAGGATGAAATGAGCGGTCATGCGCTGCTCCACCTCCAGGGGCCGTTGCACCTGCGCCGGATTCTGTCGCTGCTAAAAGGGTCGTTTGGCATTGAGGTCAGTGACGAACCGGTGCCACCCGCCCTTCGGGAGACGATCACCCGTCCTGCCACAATCCATCATCGCCACCGCAAGCAGTCCGGGGGGGCGGGCCAGTTTGCGGATGTCGTGCTGAGCATCGCCCCCGCAGCGCGCGGATCAGGGTTTCAGTTTACAGATGAGGTCAAGGGTGGTGCCGTACCCAAAGGGTATATTCCTTCAGTCGAAGCCGGCGCGCGAGAGGCTCTGCAAGCGGGTGTCAACGGTCACCCTGTGGTCGACGTGAAGGTAACCCTGCTGGATGGCAAACACCACTCCGTCGACAGTTCCGATTTTGCTTTCCGCACCGCTGGCAAATCTGCGGTGCGTGAGGCATTGGCGCAGGCCGGGTCTGTGGTGCTGCAACCGATTATGCGCGTGGAAATTCACGTACCCTCCGTCTTTACCGGCGGGCTGGTCCCCGTGGTGAGCGGAATGCAGGGGCAGATCCTGGGCTTTGCCGCCCATCCAGATGCCGCCGGGTGGGATGTGTTTGAAACCCTACTGCCTGTCGCCGCGCAGGAGCAGCTGTGCAACAGCCTGGCCAGTGCGACCCGCGGTACGGCGTGGTTCTCAAGCGGTTTCGATCATTATGAGGAGGCACGGCGGGTGTAGCCGGTCTATGGCAGACTGACCAACCAACATTGAAACGCCGGCGAAACTATGATGTTACCCCTTGCGTCCTTGTGGGTTTCTTATTGATCTGCTGACATCACGTGATTTGCAGAACGATAACAGTATGAGGCCGCAATGGATGCATCAACCGAGCTACAGGACAGCCTACCGGTTTCCTGCGATAAACTGCTGGCGCAGCTGGATGTCTGGGGCATCGGCTACCGGTTGCACTGCCATCCACCGCTGCGCACGGTTGAGGAGGCAAAAGCGGTCGAAGCGGAGTTCGTAGAGCCGGGGAAGACCGCATTGCGGTTGAAGAACCTTTATTTGCGGGACAAGAAGAAACGCAACCACCTGATCAGCTTGGAACAGGACCGCGACGTCGATCTGAAGCGTCTCGCCGCTGAGCTGGGGCTGGGGACGCTGTCATTTGGCTCGGCAGAGCGGCTGTTTCAGACCCTCGGTGTGCGCCCAGGAGCGGTGACGCCGCTTGCGATGATCAATGGTGTCGAAAGAGATGTGCATTTCTACATGGACAAGGCTGCCCAGCAGGTCGACCTGATCTACATGCACCCGCTGGTTAATGATCGGACGGTCGCGCTGAGCCGTCCGGCCTTTCTCGATGTGATGCAGCGTTTGGGTGTGGCGATCACCTGGGTCTGAACTGCTCAAACTCTGGCTGACCTTTGCGCAATTGCGAACCTTTCTCTGGCCGTCCTTGGTGGAATGTGCATGTTTGCAGTAAGTGGGGCGCAAGTTGAGAGATAGCCATGGAGAACTGGGACGAGGTACGCACTGCCTATCAGGTCGCGCGCATGGGGACGGTCAGCGGCGCCGCCGAAGTTTTGGGGGTTCACCATGCCACGGTCATTCGCCACGTCGATGCTATTGAGGCGCGGTTGGGCGTGAAGCTGTTCCAACGCCATGCCCGTGGCTACACACCGACAGAGGCCGGGCAGGATCTGCTGCGCGTGGCGCAGGCCACAGATGATCAGTTTGGCCAGCTTGTCGGTCGGCTCAAGGGGCACGGCGATGCTGTCTCGGGCGAACTGGTCGTGACATCGCTGTCGTCGATGTCGGCGCTTCTGGTTCCTGCACTGACCGAGTTTCAGCGTCAGCATCCGGAGCTGGTGATCCGGTTCCTGACCGGCAGCCGCCTGTTTCGCCTGGAATACGGTGAGGCGCATGTGGCGATTCGTGCCGGATCTCCGCCTGAGCAGCCTGACAACGTGGTTCAGCCGTTTATGCGTCAGCAACATGGGCTTTACGCCAGCAGGTCCTATCTGGAGCGGTTCGGCCCCTTGAACGGGCTTGAGGATATGCCCAATCATCGCTTCATTTGTAACGATGATATCGACAGCCGCGCGCCTTACTCCCGCTGGCTGCGAGCGCATGCCCCCGAGAGCGCGCTGTCGTTCCGCTGCGTCAATGGGGCGTCGATACAGGACGCGCTCTTGGCCGGGGCGGGGATCGGTTTTCTGACCAAATGGGAAGCTGCGCGGCATCCCGAGCTGACACAGATCATGGAGCCGCTGCCCGAGTGGAGTGGCGATTTGTGGCTGGTCACCCATGTGGATCTGCACCGCACCACCAAGGTTCAGAGCTTCCTCAGCTTTCTGAAAGCAGAAGCCAAGGCCTGGGCCGAATGACACCGGCCCATCGTGGCCATCTGGCTATGCTGCTCTTCTCGGCGTTGGTGGCCGGATCGTTTTCGCTTGGCTCCATGGTCGCCAACGACATCGCTCCGATGGCCCTGAACGCGGCGAGGTTCATAATTGCTGCGGTTGTGATTGGCATTGCCGCCCAGGTGACTCATGGCTTGCGGCGACGGAATTTTCAGGCGCCCTGGCGCTTCATCCTTCTGGGCGGCTTCTTTGCGGTCTATTTTGTTCTGATGTTCTATGGCCTGCAAACGGCAGCGCCGGTCAGTGCGGCCGCCGTCTTTACGCTGACACCGGTTCTGAGCGGCATTTTCGGCTGGCTGCTGTTGCGCCAGGTTACGAGCTGGCGGATGGCGTTGGCTTTGGCGATCGGCGCGGCGGGCGCGATCTGGGTCATATTTCGTGGTGATCTGGCGGCGATCTGGGCGTTTGAGGTCGGTCGCGGAGAGGTGATCTATTTCTGGGGCTGCGTGGCTCATGCCGTCTATACGCCGATGGTGCGGCTGCTGAATCGCGGGGAACCTGCGGTGGTGTTTACCTTTGGTATGCTGGTTGCCGGGGCCATCATCCTGGTGGTGGTGGGTTGGGCTGATATCCGCGCCACGGATTGGGTCGGGCTGTCACCGCTTGTCTGGCTGGTTCTGCTTTATGTGGCGCTGATTGCCAGTGCCGCGACCTTTGTCTTGCTGCAATACGCGACGCTTCATCTGCCGTCCGCCAAGGTGATGGCCTATACCTATCTGACGCCGAGCTGGGTCATCCTGTGGGAAATCGCATTGGGTCGACCGGCTCCGGGCGGTATCGTGGCGCTGGGCGTGCTCTGCACGATCTGGGCGCTTTGGCTTCTGCTGCGGGAAGGTCGCCCACCGATGGCAGCGGCAGAGGCTGGCGGATCGGCGTCAATCCGATGACAGATCGTTCGCCGGGGTTCCGAGTTCGGTTTCCAGGAACCGCTCGAACGCATCCAGATTGACGGGCTCGTACTGACCAAACCCCTGCATCCAGACACTGGCGGACCGCATGGCATCCGGTTGTAGCTTGCACCATTTGACCCGGCCCCGTTTTTCCTGCGCGATCAAACCGGCGCGGCTCAGGATCGTCAGGTGTTTGGAGATTGCCGCCAGCGACATGTCAAAGGGATCCGCAACGTCTGTAACAGCCATATCATCCTCCAGCAGCATGGTCAGAATGCTGCGTCGTGTTGGATCCGCAAGCGCGGCAAAGACAATATCAAGGGGGTCGCTCATTCTGACACACCTAAACCGCAGAATGCGGGTCGACAATCCCAAGCTGTGAACCCCATAACGCCCGGGTCAGTGATTGCAGCACCGGAGAGACGTGACATGGCACTGAAATATTGGGTGGCGATCTTTGTGCTGGGCATCGGTTGGGGCATGTCCTTCATGTTCAACGCTGTGCTGCTGCGCGAATTGGGGCCGCTGTCGGTTTCCATGGGCCGTGTCGGCTTTGGGGCGCTTGGATGCTGGATCTATGTTTTGGCGGCCCGCAAACGGGTGCCGGAGCAACCGTCGCGCTGGTTGGCTTTGTTTGGCTTCGGCGTATTGAGCTACGCTGCGCCCTTTGCCTTTTACGCACTGGGTCAGCAGCATATTGCCAGCGGCGTGGCCGGGATTCTCAATGCCTTTACCCCGGCGCTAGCAGTTGTTGTGGCGCATTTCTGGCCGGGTGGAGAGCGGGCGACAGTGCTGAAATCAATGGGTGTGATGTTTGGGTTCCTCGGTATTCTGGTGCTGTCGTTGCCGCTTTTGCAAGGGGGGCGGCAGTCCGAGATATGGGCCGTGCTCGTGACGCTTTGTGCGCCGCTGTGCTACGCGTTCTCAGTCAATATTGCCCGGCAGTTTCGCGATATGGATCCGGTGGTCCTGGTTGCCATCGCCCTGACCGGAGCAACAGCCGCGATCGCGCCGCTTGCGATCTGGGCCGAAGGCGTGCCTGTCATCACACGGCTGGAGACCTGGGGAGCGCTGCTGGTGATTGGCTTCATTCTGACCTCCGCCGCCTTTATCCTGTTCTACTGGGTTCTGCCGCGGGTGGGGCCAACCAATATCACCCTGCCCACCTTGATTGCGCCGGTTTCGGCTTTGGTGATGGGGGCCTGGGTGCTTCAGGAACCTCTTAAAATGGAGCATCTGGCGGGCATGGCTGCGATCTTGCTCGGGCTGGTGATGATCGACGGCCGTTTGGTTGGTAAAATCCGGCGCAAACCCGCGCTCTGAGGAAAATCAACCTTTTGGTTGAATATGAGTTTTCAGGGTGAGTTTCACGGGGCCGCTACGAAAAGTCATCCGTGGCCAAGAGGGGCTGTCTTTAATATTTATTATTTTCAATATCTTGCGCGTCCTGCCGCAGTGCAATCTGCGTTGTTGACTCTGGAGCTAGGACTCCTTAGCACCGCATCAGAATTCACGTGAGGATGGTGCCCGTGTCACAAGAGCCGGAAAAGCAGCGTTTGGCGCAGCTCGAGGCCAGACTGGCAGAGGCGCGTAAGGCCCATGAGCCCAAGCCGCGTGTGGACGAACATTATTCGACGGCAAGCGATGCCTGGAGAATGGTGATTGAATTGGTGGCCGGTCTGATGATCGGCTTTGGCATCGGGTACGGTTTGGATCTTCTTTTTGGGACCATACCGATCTTTCTGGTGCTGTTCACAATGCTGGGTTTGGCGGCCGGGGTAAAGACAATGCTCCGCAGCGCGCAAGAGATCCAGGAAAAGAAACTGGCCGAAATGGCCGAACAAGATGCGCAAGACCGGGATTGATCCCCCGGCGACAGGAGAAACGGGACAATGGGCAAACTAATCTTTGGTGCAGCTTTTCTGCTGGTACTTGCGTCTGGGCTGTTCTTTGCGCCCGCTATTCCGGGGCTCCAGATTCACCCGACTGACCAGTTCCTGGTAAAGCCGCTGGGTGGCGCAGCAGAGCTGAACTTCTACACCCCGACCAACGTGACCCTGTGGATGGGGCTGGCGATTGTCGCAATCTTCGCTCTGATGGTACTGGGATCGTCCAAGCGCGCGATTGTTCCGTCGCGCATTCAGTCGGTTGCTGAACTTGCCTACGGGTTCATCTACAAGATGGTCGAAGACGTCACCGGTAAAGACGGTCTGAAGTTCTTCCCCTACATTATGACCCTGTTCATGTTCATCCTGACCGCGAACATGCTGGGCCTGATCCCCGGCAGCTTCACCACCACCTCGCATTTTGCCGTAACTGCGGTTCTGGCGATGCTGGTTTTTGTGACCGTGACCGTGACCGGCTTTGCGCTGCACGGCACCAAGTTCCTGGGCCTGTTCTGGGTCAGCTCCGCACCGCTGGCGCTGCGCCCGGTGCTCGCGATCATCGAACTGATTTCCTATTTCGTGCGCCCCGTCAGCCATTGCATTCGTCTTGCAGGTAACGTGATGGCTGGCCACGCGGTTTTGAAGGTATTCGCAGGTTTTGCAGGCGCATTGGGCCTGTTCAGCTTCCTGCCGATCTTTGCCATCACCGCGGTTTACGCACTCGAAGTTCTCGTGGCCTTCATTCAGGCCTACGTGTTCACAATTCTGACCTGCGTGTACCTGAAGGACGCGCTTCATCCGTCGCATTAAGTCGCGGTTAGGTCCGAACAACAAGATCCTCAACTTCCAATCGTAAGGAGATACACAATGGAAGGCGAACTCGCACACATCGGCGCTGGCCTGGCTGGCATGGGTACTGGTATTGCTGCACTGGGTGTTGGCAATGTTGCTGCTAACTTCCTGGCAGGCGCTCTGCGCAACCCCTCCGCGGCTGCTTCCCAGACCGCAACCCTCTTCATCGGCATCGCATTTGCAGAAGCTCTGGGCATCTTCTCGTTCCTGGTCGCTCTGCTGCTGATGTTCGCCGTCTAAGACCCTTCGGAACCATTTTCCTTACGGCCGGGCGGTGTGGACGACTGCGCCGCCCGGTGTAACGGCAAGTTCCCTAGGAGGACGACATGGCAACTCAGACGCAGGACGCAGGTCACGGTGCCGCAGAGGCTGCCCACGGTTCGGGCGGCATGCCGCAGCTGGACTTCTCGACCTATGCGAACCAGATCTTCTGGCTCGTGGTCACGCTCGTCGTGATCTATTTTATCCTGTCGCGCATCGCGCTGCCCCGCATTGCGGCAGTGTTGGCCGAGCGTCAGGGAACCATTACCAACGACCTCGCCGCGGCTGAAGACCTGAAGGCCAAAGCCGTTGAGGCCGAAACCGCTTACAATCAAGCTCTGGCGGATGCCCGTGCCGAGGCTCAGCGCATCGCTGCTGAGACCCGTGCGGAAATCCAGGCAGATCTGGATGAGGCCATTGCCAAGGCAGACGCACAGATATCGGCCAAAGCAACTGAATCAGAAGCCGTCATCGCCGAGATCAAGGCCGGTGCCATCGCCAGCGTCGAAGCCGTCGCTGTAGATACCGCCGCCGAAATCGTCGCCGCATTTGGCGGCAAGGCAGACGAAAAAGCCGTCGCAGCCGCGGTTGCCGACCGGATGAAAGGATAAGAACATGCGCTCAGTATTGGCTCTTGCTCTGACCTTTGGTGCCACCAGCCCCGCGTTTGCGGCGTCTGGCCCGTTCCTGTCGATGAGCAACACCGACTTTGTCGTGACGCTCGCGTTCCTGCTGTTCGTCGGTATTCTGCTCTATGCCAAGGTGCCCGGTCTGCTGGGGGGTCAGCTTGACGCCCGTGCGGAAGGCATCAAGAAGGACCTCGAAGAGGCCCGTGCCCTGCGTGAAGAAGCCCAGACCATTCTGGCGTCTTACGAACGTAAGCAGCAGGAAGTTCAGGCGCAGGCCGACCGGATCGTTGCTTCGGCACGTGAAGATGCTGCCAAGGCGGCTGAGCAGGCCAAGGCGGATCTGGAAGTCTCGATCGCCCGTCGTATGACGGCTGCCGAGGAGCAGATCAAGGCAGCGCAGGATTCTGCGGTGAAAGAAGTACGCGATCAGGCCATCCTCGTTGCTATCGCGGCGGCGGATGCTGTGATTTCGAAGCAGATGACAGCGACAGAAGCCAACAAGCTGATCGACGCTGCTATCGCTGACGTGGACGCCAAGCTGCACTAACCTGCACTTGTTATCGGCGCGTATTAAAAAACCCGGCTCATGTGGCCGGGTTTTTTGTTCGCCCAGCTGTGGGCTTGGCCATTGGAGTGGGGCGGTTGCTGACCTAAATGGTGGATCGGACGCGGGCCGAACGATAGAAGTGAGCCAAGATCCCGAGCCGGAGCTCGGGCCTCCAAGTCCCGAAGGAGACTCACATGCGCGCCCACCCGACGGCCATTGTCAGCCCCAATGCCAAGATTCACCCAAGCGTGGAAATCGGTCCGTTCTCGATCATCCATGACAATGTCGAGATCGGTGAGGGCACAAGCATAGGAAGCAATTGCGAACTCGGCGTTGAAACCCGGCTTGGGGATGGGACGCCGCTGCGGATCTCGGCACGCTCCAACATACGTTCACACAGTGTTTTCTATGAAAGCTCGACTTTTGGAGAGGGGCTGGTGACCGGTCATCGTGTCACCGTCCGTGAACTGACCTCGGCCGGACGCGGTTTCCAGATAGGCACTCTGGGCGATATCCAGGGTCATTGCACCGTTGGTGATTACGTCCGGCTGCACAGCAATGTCCATATCGGCCAAAAGAGCGTCATCGACGATTATGTCTGGATCTTTCCCTATGTTGTGCTGACCAATGACCCCCATCCGCCCAGCGAGGTATTGCTTGGCGCTCGGATCAAGTCATTTGCTGTGATTGCCACGATGACCACCGTCCTCCCCGGGGTGACTGTCGGCGAGGGTGCCCTGGTTGGAGCCTGTAGCGCAGTCACGAGAGATGTTGCAGATCATCGGATCGCGGTTGGGAACCCGGCGGTCGACAGGGGGGATGCGAATAAGGTCCGGCTGAAAGACGGCACTGATCGGCCAGCCTACCCGTGGAAGTCGCATTTCCACCGAGGATACCCCGAAGAGGTCGTGGCCGAGTGGCTCGCGTCCATGCCCGAAGCCTGATCCCGGCCGTGCTGAATGGGGTCGGCGCCTGGCTCAGGACTTGCTGATTTCGTGCTCAAGCCTCTGTTTGGCGATTTCCGCGTTGCGCAGGGTGCGCTGATGGTCGCTGAGCGCCTGTTTCACGTAATCCAGATGGGTTTCGACCGCCGCCCGCGCTGCATCCGGGTCGCGCGCCTGCAAAGCGGCGTTGATGGCGCTGTGCTGCGCGAGCAGGGCCTCGCGCGTGGTGTGCTGTTGGAACATGATCTGGCGGTTGTAGAAGACCCCCTCCCGCAGCAGGTCGAACATCGACCGCATCATATGCAGCATGACGACATTGTGGCTCGCATCCATGATCGCGGAATGGAACTGCGCGTCCAGAGCTGCCGCTTCCTCTGAAGTGGCAGGATCACCGGCCTGTTCCATCTTTTCAAAGATGGTCTGAATGACCTGAAGATCATAGTCGGAACCGTATTTGGCCGCGCGCTCCGCCGCGAGGCCTTCCATGTCCCGGCGAAAGCTGAGGTAGTCGAAGACGGCCTCATCATGGCTGGCAAAGAGCTGCACCAGGGCAGGCGAAAAGGCTGAGCCGAGCACATCGGCAACAAAAACACCGGCACCGGCCCGCGACGTGAGCAGGCCTCGGCTCTGCAATTCTGCCAGTGCGTCCCGTAGGGATGGCCGCGATACGCCCAGACGCTCCGCCAGTTCGCGTTCCGCAGGCAACCGCTCGCCCGGTGTCAGGATGCCTCGCAGAATGAACTGTTCGATCTGGCGCACCACTGAAGCAGAGAGTTTTTCGGGCTGAACTTTTTGAAAGGGCATGATGATTGCCTTCTGAGGTGCGTTATTGGTCAAAACATATGACCACGCGGCAGGTGCGGCTGCAAGAGGGCGGCATCCATTCGGCAGACAACCTGCGCGTTCCATGCTAGCTGTGAGAGCAAGACCGAAGAATTTGTCACAACCGTCACGGTGATACGCATGTTCGACCCGGCCAGATCCACGGTTCTATTCCGCTCGATTTTTACATTACTCCTTGTCGTATTACTTGCCGCCTGCGATACCGCAAGTCCGCATTTTCGGGGCCAGACCGTGCAGAGGATTGCCGTGGACGGCAGCGTTTTTGATGTCAGGATGCGCGGTCGGTTGGCAGAAGCCGTTCGCGTCAACCCACAGTATGCGCCGCGGCTTGGACCGATCAGAGGTCGGGCGGCCCGTGCCATGGAATTGGCCAGTGGGTGTAGCGTGGGCTATGTACTGGGCGATCAGGCCGTGCTGGTCGGGCGATTGGACTGCGTAGCCGGTTAAGCGGGAAATAGAAAGTTATCCACAATATATGGTGGCGATATCGCGCTGAGCTAGCGGATTTGGGGGGCGGCCACATTGACAGTGGTGTAACAAACCCATGACACTTGGACCCCAATGAATCATAGGATATCGGCTTGCGCTTCTCGAAACTCAGACTGAATGGCTTCAAGAGCTTTGTGGACCCAACGGATCTGCTGATCGCGGATGGCCTGACTGGGGTTGTCGGGCCAAATGGCTGCGGCAAATCGAACCTGCTCGAGGCGCTGCGTTGGGTGATGGGCGAAAACCGCCCGAAGGCCATGCGCGGCGGTGGCATGGAGGACGTGATCTTTGCGGGGACAAGTTCCCGGCCTGCGCGTAACTTTGCTGAGGTCAGCCTGCAAATCGACAATAGCGAGCGGCTTGCGCCGTCCGGGTTCAACGAAAGTGACAATCTGGAAATTCTGCGCCGCATCACCCGTGATGTTGGCAGTGCCTACAAGACCAATGGTAAGGATGTGCGCGCCCGCGACGTGCAGATGCTGTTTGCTGATGCCTCGACCGGCGCACATTCGCCAGCGTTGGTTCGACAGGGACAGATTGCCGAACTGATCAATGCCAAACCGAAGGCCCGGCGGCGTATTCTGGAGGAGGCTGCAGGTATTTCGGGACTCTACCAGAGGCGGCATGAGGCTGAACTGAAGCTCAAGAACACCGAACAGAACCTGCTGCGCGTGGATGACGTGATCGAGCAACTGGCTGCTCAGCTTTCGCAACTGGCCCGTCAGGCCCGACAGGCGCAGCGCTATCGTGATATCGGTGAGCAGCTGCGCCGGGCGGAGGGGATGTTGCTGTATCGCCGCTGGCGCGAGGCCGATGACGCGCGGCTTGAGGCAGAAGATGTCCTACGCGCGCGTGAGACGCAGGCCGCCAAGGCCGAGGCGCTAGCCCGTGTCGCAGATGGGAAGCGACTAGAAGCAGAGGGCGCATTGCCGCCTCTGCGCGAGGAAGAAGCGATCGCAGCGGCGGTCCTGCAACGTCTGTTCGTGCAGCGCGATGCGCTGAGCGATCAAGAGTCACAGGCACGCCAGACAATCGAGACGCTGACCAACCGTGTGGCGCAGTTGGGCCTTGATATCGAACGTGAAAGCGGGCTGAACCGGGATGCCGGCGAGACAATCGAGCGGCTGGACTGGGAACAGCGCGAATTGGCGCGGGCGGCCATTGGCCATGATGACCGCATGGCCGAAGCCGTTGAGCGATCCCGCGAGGCCGGATCTGTTCTTCAGGCGCGCGAAGAGCATCTGACGAGTTTGACCGAAGATGTGGCACGGTTAGCCGCGCGCCACCAGTCCGCGCAGCGCCAGGTTGAGGATTGCCGTCGCGCACTGAGTCGTGCGGAAGAGGAAGGCGGCAGTTCCCGCGAGGCGATGGCGGCCGCCCGCGAAACACTGGCCGAAGCCGAGGCCGCATTTGAAGCGGCAGTCGGCGCTGAAGAAGAGACGCGCGCGGCTGCTGAACTGGCAGATGAAACCCTCGCGGCGGCGGATGAAGCCCGCAATGACACCCAATCGCGAGAAGCAGAGGCCCGTGCTCGCCGCTCCGAAGCCGAAGGAGAGCTGGGTGCGCTGCGTGCTGAGGTGACGGCCCTTGCGAAGCTGGTGGAACGTGACACTGCCGAGGGCGGGCATGTTCTGGATGAAATGCGTGTCGCCGCCGGTTATGAAAAGGCACTCGGGGCGGCGCTGGCAGATGATCTGCGTGCGCCTCTTGCAGAGATCGACGGGCCAAGTGGATGGGTTACCCTGCCGCCTTATGACGGCGATGCGGCTCTGCCTGCGGGCGCTGTGCCGCTGTCTCTGCATGTCAGCTGCCCGGCAGCGCTGCAGCGTCGGATTTCGCAGGTTGGTCTGGTCGACAGTGATGCCGCAAGAGACCTGCATTCGCGCTTGTTGCCGGGGCAGCGTCTTGTGACATTGGAGGGGGATCTGTGGCGCTGGGACGGGTTCCGCGCCTGGGCGGAGGATGCACCCAGTGCTGCAGCGCTGCGTTTGGAGCAGATGAACCGTCTCGAGACGCTGAAACAGGACATGGAGCATGTAGGAGCGCGTGCCGATGGCGCCAGGGCGGCACATGAGGTCCTGATGCGAAAGCTTGAGGAGGTGACCGCCGCTGATCAGGCCGCCCGTCAGGCGCGCCGGGTCGCGGATCAGCGCGTCGCCGATGCCGCGCGTGCGCTGAGCAGGGCCGAAAGCCACCGCAACCTCTCCGAAGGCAAACTTGAAACTCTCAGCATTGCAGTGACCCGCCATGACGAGGATGCAGCGGCGGCAAAGGCGCAGCTGGCTGAGGCTGAGACTGCGGTGGAGGGCCTTGAAGACCTCTCCGAAGCGCGCGCCAAGGTCGAGGATGTAAAGCAAGCGGTCGAAGCCGCGCGGATCACCATGCTGACGCATCGATCAACGCAGGATGAATTGCGTCGCGAAGGCGAGGCTCGGACCGCACGCGGACAGCAGGTGACCAAAGAGCTCTCCGGCTGGCGTCATCGTCTCGACAGCGCCGAGAGGCGCATTGCCGAGCTGACCGAGCGTCGCGCGGCAACAGAAGACGAGCTGGAAGAGGCCCATGCGGTTCCAGCTGAAATTGCGGAGAGACATGACGAACTGAATGCCGCGATTGAAGAGGCAGAGGCGCGCAAGGCTGCCGCGTCGGACGCGCTGATCGGCGCTGAAACCGTGTTGCGCGATGCCGTGCAGGCCGAGCGCGAGTGCGCGCGCCTTGCGTCAGAGGCACGTGAAGCACGAGCCCGCTCCGAAGCGCGTTGCGATGCCGCCCGTGAGGCGGTGGGACATGCGGAGGCGCGGATCCGTGAGGAACAGCAGACCGTGCCGGACGACCTGTTGGCCCGCCTTGATGCCACGCCTGAAGATATGCCCAATGCAGAGGAGCTGGAAGCGGAGGTCAACCGTCACAAGCGCCAGCGCGATGCGCTGGGAGCCGTCAATCTGCGCGCCGAAGAAGACGCCCGTGTGGTGCAGGAAGAGCATGACCAGCTGGTCACCGAGAAAGCCGATCTGGAAGAGGCGGTGAAGACGTTGCGCGCAGGGATCGCCAGCCTCAATCGTGAGGGACGTGAACGGCTTCTGACCGCCTTTGAGGAGGTGAACGCCAGCTTTACCATGCTGTTCACCCATCTGTTCGGCGGCGGCGAGGCCAATCTGGTTATGGTCGAAAGTGACGACCCGCTGGACGCCGGGCTTGAGATCATGTGCCAGCCACCGGGTAAGAAGCTGTCAACGCTCTCACTGTTGTCCGGCGGAGAACAGACTCTGACCGCTATGGCCTTGATTTTTGCGG
Source organism: Phaeobacter sp. JH20_29 (assembly GCF_048056175.1). Lineage (NCBI taxonomy): Bacteria > Pseudomonadati > Pseudomonadota > Alphaproteobacteria > Rhodobacterales > Roseobacteraceae > Phaeobacter > Phaeobacter sp. JH20_29. Next base: position 45,980 of record NZ_JAYMWO010000006.1, on the reverse strand, counting down.
TGTTTCTGTCGAACCCGGCACCGATCTGTGTGTTGGACGAAGTCGACGCACCTCTGGATGATGCCAATGTCACCCGTTTCTGTGATCTTCTGGATGAGATGTGCCGACAGACCGACACCCGTTTTCTGATCATCACGCACCACGCGGTGACCATGGCGCGGATGGATCGGTTGTTTGGCGTGACCATGCAGGAGAAAGGCGTGAGCCAGCTGGTGTCTGTCGATCTCAAGAAGGCCGAATCTCTGGTCGCCTGAACCCTTGTTCAACAAGGCCGCTGGTTCTATCGTCGCCGCGACAATGACAGGATTTGCAATGAAATTTCTTTCTCTACTGACAGCCGCAGCCCTGGTCGCCATTCCTGGTCTGGGGCACGCTGAAAATATCCTTGCGAAGGATGCAACCACGCTTGCGAATTTTTTTGAGACTGAAGGGGTCGATTTTGAGGTCACAACTGACGATGTGGGCGACCCCAAGCTAAAGGTCGACTATTACGGCAATGACTTCTCAATCTATTTCTATGGCTGCGAGAACAATAGGAACTGCGATGCGATACAGTTCTTTTCGGGCTACCAGACGGATGGCGGCGTGCGTGTGGCGAAGATCAACGAATGGAACACGGAGAACCGCTTTGGCCGTGCTTATATCTCGGACGAGGGATCCGCTCGGGTTGAGCTGGACGTCTATCTTGGCAAAAGCGGGATGAACCCGGACGATTTCGCCGAGCTCTTGAGCTACTGGTCCAGGATCATACAGGAATTCGAAGAATTCATTGATTGGTGACCCATAAGGTTTCGTCACCGAAACATGACAGATCAGACTCTGAAATACCGCTAGGCTGGCTGCATGAGATACCCCATGTTGCTGGCCTTTTATGTTTTCCTTGCTGCAGTTGCCGGCTTCGGTACCGTGTCGGCCCAAGACGGTGCGATGCGCAGCGGAGACCGACCTTTTGATGCCGAGGCCTTGGCGGCGCTGCCCGGACGTTCCTTTGTCTTTTACGATGATGGCGAGGCGCTGTTCGGCTCGGATGGGGCCTACGCCTACACATATTCTGCGAAGAATGGCGGAGGTACGGCCTGGGGCAGCTACAGCGTCAAGCCGGACGGCCTCATATGCGTAACCTTTGTCAACGGCGCCTCACGCTGCGATCAATATGTGACAAACCGTGACCGCACGGTGGTAATCACCTCCGACGGTCAGAGGTTCCCGGTGCGCTCGATCCGGTGAATATCAGGGGTGCTGCACCAGCTGATCAGAGACGCGACAGCAGCGTTTCGGTCGGCCAGGCGTCGGCTGGTAAGCCCAGGCGCTCCTGCTCTTTTTGCACCGCGATCCGTGTCTTGGCGCCAAGGATGCCATCCACATTGCCGACGTCATGGCCCCGCGCGATGAGTTTGCGCTGAAGCTGTTCCATCTGCTTGGCCACAAGACCTGTATCAGGTGCGCCCGCATCATAGGGGGCGGCTCCTGACAGGCGGGTGGCGAAATATGCCGCCGTCAGCACATAGGTAAAGCTCTGGTTCCACTCGAAATAGACGTCGAAGTTCGGATAGGCCAAGAAGGCAGGCCCTTTGTGACCCTGTGGCAGAATGAGTGCAGCCTTGGTGCCGGTGGCTGCCAGCCGACCGGACCGGGACCGCACGCCCAAAGCCCGCCAATCGCCGACTGTCTGCTTGTGATGAACACCACTCAGGCGGAGGTCCAGATCTTCGGGGATTGTCACCTGCTGCAACCAGGGTTCGCCGGGCCGCCAGCCCAAATGCGACAACATCTTCGCCCCGGACATCAGCGCATCGGGAGCGGAGGTCTTGAGGCTGACGAGGCCGTCACCATCCGCATCGACCCCGTTTTCGAGGATATCGCCGGGCAGCATCTGCACCATTCCGATTTCGCCCGCCCAGGCGCCGGTGGTGCGGCGTGGATCAAAGTTGCCCTGACGAAACAGTTCCAGCGCCGCAAACACCTGCGGGCGGAACAGCTCCGGTCGGCGGCAGTCATGGGATAGGGTTACAAGGGCGTTCAGCGTGTTGAAATCCCCTTGAACGGCGCCATAGTCGGTTTCGAAGGCCCAGAACGCAAGCAGCACGCTGCGATCTATGCCATAGGTCGTCTCGATCCGGCGGAAGGTCGTATCATATTTGCGCGCCATCGCCAGACCCCGGTCCAGCCGGTTTTTGGAAATCAGGCGCCGCGAAAATTCGATGAACGGTTTTTGGAATACACCCTGCGCGAGGTCCGCTTTCAGGACCGACTGATCCTGCCGAACACCTTCGAAGAACCGGTTCACCGTAGCGCTATCATATCCGCCGGTCAGCGCTTCTTCTTTCATCAACTGGACGAAATTGCGAAATCCGCCGCCACATTGTGCTTGGGCCTGAAGAGGGAGCAGGAATGAGACGAGGGCGAGAAGACTGGGGCGCAACACGGTTGGCGTGTCCTTTTTGAGAGTGCTGCCCCTTGTTAGCTACAATAGCGCGGCAATGGCAACCGTTAGCGCAAGCCCCAGCGCCCAAGACATCCAAAGCAGGCGAACGCAACGGGTGATACTATGGGCACTGGCGCTTTTGGAGCCGACAGCATTGACCCAAGGAAAATCCTGCATTTTTCCATCGTAGGAGCGGGGCCCGGCCAGCGCGACCTGAAGCGCGCGTGCCATCGCAGCCTCGGGCCAGCCTGCATTCGGGGAGCGATGGCGGCCTGCGTCCTGTGCAATTTCGGGCCAGCTTGGCAGCACGCGACCAACGGCTGCGATCATCAACGCTGACAGCCGCGCCGGTATCAGGTTCAGCGCGTCATCCAGCCGTGCAGCTGCCCAACCAAAATTTCTGTGGCGCGGCGTTTTATAGCCAATCATGCTGTCGGCTGTATTGGTGATCTTGTAGATCATCAGCCCGGGCAGGCCACCGACAAGAAACCAGAATGCGGGTGCGATCACCCCGTCGGAGAAATTTTCGGCACCGCTTTCGATGGCTGACCGCGCGATCTGCGGGGTTGTCATGCCGGTGGTATCGCGGCTGACGATCAAAGAAACCGCCGTACGACCCTCTGCGAGATCGTGGCGCAGGCCGTGGGCAACAGCTTCGACGTGTTCGCAAAGCGATCGTTGTGCCAGCAGAACCGCAGCTACCAGAAACTGCACGACCGGCCCAAACAGCGACAGAACCCAGCCAAGCCAGCCTGCCCCAAGAACCAGAAGGACGATGGCCAGAACACCTTTGGCCTTGCGTTGTTTGCCGGTGTTAAGCGACCGGTCGGTAAGCTCAACCGCACGCCCCATCAAAACCGCAGGGTGCGGCAGCCGCGTCCAGAGCCAGCGTGGTTCGCCAAAAACAGCATCCAGCAGCAAGGCCGGTATCAGCAGTTCCGCAGTTGTCACAGAGCCGCCTCAAGCCTCGCCCAGCCATCCCCTGTGGGCAGGCCGAGACGCAGATAGTTTTTTGAATAGGGGAAAATACGCGTCCAGATATGTGCGCGTGCAAGCTGGGTCTGCCAGGCCGCAGCGTCGTCCACATCATATAGGCGGAACAAATCGGTGCCACCGACAATCTGGGCGCCCTTGGCGATGAGCATCTGATCCAGGCGCTCGGCATCCTGCCGCAGCCTCAGCCGTGTGGTGGTGGCCCAGTCCTCGTCCCGCAAGGCCTGCGCGCCGATGCGCAAGGCCGGACCGGAGACCGCCCAGGGGCCTTGCCAAGCTGCCAGACCGTCGATCAGGCAGGGGTCGCCGATAGCAAAGCCAAGCCGCAGGCCCGCGAGGCCCCAGAATTTGCCGAAACTTTTGAGGATGATAACGCCCGGGCGATCTGCAAGATGAATAAGGCTGTCCTCAGGGCAGACATCGCAAAAACTCTCATCAATCACGACCAGCGGGGCCTGTGCATCCTCAGCACTCCACCGGCGTCCGTCGGGATTGTTTGGATGGACCAGAACCCGCGCCTCTGCCGGGCCCCCTGTGACGGTCTGCCACCCGTGAGTGGTAAAGGCAGCGGCATGTTCGTTATAGGTCGGTGGCGTGATCTGGACCCACCGTGGGTCAGCCAAGGCCGGAATGGCGGCAATCAGCGCCGAGGCGCCTGGGGCAGCGAGGATTTTTGCATCTTTCGGCACCTTCCAGAAGGCGCGCGCTGCGGCAACCAGATCGGCCTGTGCTGCCTGGTCGGGCAGGGCACCCCAATCCGCAGATGTCAGGCCAGTGATCGGATATGGCACGGGGTTGATCCCGGTCGAAATATCGACCCAATCTCTGGCTACACCACCATATTCCGAAATAGCGGCACTAAGGTTGCCGCCGTGGTCCCGCTGAGGGACCTCTGTCAGATCCAGCATGCCTGTCATCTTGGGCCTTAACAAATGAACCAGAACCGAGGGCCAAGAAAACCGCTGACCCAATACCGCCGTATGGAGCAGCAATGACGAGAAAGCAACCATAGCCCCATGCAATCAACAATTCGCTAATCTCGGGGAGATTGCGGCGCGGAGAATCTCGCTATGGGTGTGCTTGGCGAATACCCGACAATAGGGACGTAATATCTCGTTTGCCGGAAACCGGCTGTCCGGGAGCAACTGCCGATTCCCGCATCGACGGTTGTGATCGCCGATCACAGCGGCAAGGAACATCCATGGGCGACAATCCGTGAACCAAGTGAGGATTGTAGCCCGCGCATTCGGCGTACCACGAATGCGCGGTTGCAGGCAGGCACGGCAGCAACCATGCGACAGTGGCAGGCTGACAGGTCAGTCGCGGCCGTGAGGCGCCATCCAGTCGATCTGCGGGTTGATCGGGATGATCCGATGCGGGTTGATGGTCTCATGGCTGTAATGATAGTGGCGCACGATGTGATCCATTCCGACGGTGCCAGCCACGCCGGGCCATTGATACAGCGCGCGAGTATAGGCCCAGAGATTCGGATAATCGATCAGCCGTCGCCGATTGCATTTGAAATGCAGGTGATAGACCGGATCAAAACGGACAAGGGTGGTGAACAGCCGCCAGTCTGCCTCGGTCAACGCGTCGCCAAGCAGGAAACGATGTTCGGACAGGATGTCTTCCAGCCAGTCGAGGGTCTCGAACAGCGGCTCAACAGCGGCGTCATAGGCCTCCTGCGTGGTGGCAAACCCGCATTTGTAAACACCATTGTTCAGCGTGGAATAGACCCGATTGTTCACGGCTTCGATCGGTTCGCGCAGTTCTTCGGGCCAGTAGTCATCATCATTGTGGCTGATGCCGTCGAAGGCGCTGTTGAACATGCGGATGATGTCGGCGCTTTCATTGGAAACGATGGTATTTTGCGTTTTGTCCCAGAGGATTGGCACGGTGACCCGACCGGAATACTGTGGGTCGGCGCGGGTGTATATCTGGTGGAGATGATCATTCCCGAACAGCGTGTCACCCGTCGCGCCGTGGTCGTCCTTGGCAAAACTCCACCCTGAGTTCAGCATATCCGGGTGTACGACCGAAACGCTGATATGATCTGCCAGCCCTTTGAGTTGGCGGAGGATGAGCGCACGATGCGCCCATGGGCAGGCCAGCGAGACATAGAGATGATAACGCCCGCTCTCCGCGGCAAAGCCTCCTTTGCCGGTTGGCCCGGCCAGACCATCTTTGGTGATCCAGTTTCGAAATTGCGCCTGCGAGCGTTTGAACGCGCCACCGGTTGATGCTGTGTCGTACCATTGGTCGTGCCAGACGCCATCAATCAAGAGGCCCATCACCGTCTCCTGTATGCTGTGAATACATATGTCGAGAGGTAACCTAGGTTGAGCGGGGGCGCGCGCCCATCGCAGTTTACGCGCATCATCCCTGCGCCAGTGCACAGCTGCGACAAGGGGCGTATCCAGCCTGCATCGCGCAGATCAAAAGTGGTGCTGCGCGCAAGATGTGGAAATGACTCAAAAAGTTCACTTGATTTTATCCTTTCCAAGTTCACACTTGTGGTGAACCGGGCAAAACGCCCGCTCGCGCTGGAACAATTATCGCCATGCGATGACGCCAGCGTTTGCCAGATCGAAAGGTCACTGCGATGACGACATTTGTTCCGAAGTCTGTGCTGGACGCGCTGGATGCCGCGCGGCTGGATGGAATGAAACGCAAGAGCCGCCTGCGCGTGGCTGTAGACGATCACATGTTTCCGGTCTTGCGCATGTGGAAAGACGGCTTTTCGATCGAGGCAGCAGATGCACCGCAGCTGCGGGGCCTGGTTGATCTGTTTGACGGCAGTCGGCATCTGTCCCAATGCCTGATCGTTGCCTCTGATGAGGAGGGCGGCGAAATGCGGTATGAGTTCAAACGCGCAACACCGGCCTCGGACAAGGCACCATTGGATTTCTACCGTGCTCCGGACGCGCCGGTGGGGCTGATTGCACAGGATGACCTGCGGCTCTGAGCCGGGCGAATTTGCTTGGGTATATTGATATTTGATTGGAAAACGGGGGCCTTAAATAGAGCCCCCGTTTTTTTCTCCTCGGTCTCGCGTATCTGAGCGAGACCGATTTTCCACCCGGCATTATTGAAGGTCGGCGAATGCCCTGCGCAGACGCTCGCAGGCCTCTTCGACCCGTGCGCGCTGGGTGCCTAGGTTGAACCGCAGGAAGCTGCCGCCACCAGTTCCAAAACTGGGCCCGTGGTTGGCCGCAATCTTCGCGTCGTTTTCAACCCGTGCGGTGAACTCCTCGCGGCTCATGCCAGTGCCGGAGAAATCGACCCAGGCCAGATAGGTCGCTTCCAGCCGGGTTGAATGTAGACCGGGGATCTCGTTCACGGCGGCATCGAAGATCTGCCGGTTGCGGTCCAGATAGGGCACCAGTTCATTCACCCAGGCGGCGCCTTCCGGAGAGTAGGCGGCAGCCGTTGCCCATTGGCCGGGAGAGTTCGGCGACAGCGCCAGCGCCAGCATCCGGCGGGAGAATTTTGCGCGCAGATCGGGATCGGGAATGATGACCTGACCGGTGTGCATACCGGCAAAGTTGAACGTCTTGGACGGCGCGGTCAGCATCAACAGGCGATCGGTGATATCCGGTGCCGCGTTTTGCATCGGGATATGAGTTGCACCGTCGAATACCAGATCGTGATGAATTTCATCGGAGAGCAGGATCAGATCGTGCCGCTTGGCAAAATCGGCAACGCCGCGCAGTTCATCCTGGGTCCAGACACGGCCGACCGGGTTATGGGGAGAGCAAAGGATGACCATCTTTTCCGAACCGGTCATCTGCGCATCATAGGCCGCAAAATCCATTTCGTAGCGCCCATCGTTGACGGCAAGTTCGCATTCGACCACCTCACGTCCGGCGTTGCGAATAACCTTGGCGAAGGCGTGATAGACCGGCGTGAACAGCACAATGCCGTCACCCGTTTGCGTATAGGTATCCAGACACATACCGACGCCGTTCACTAGACCGGTTGTCGTGAAAATCGCGTCGGGGTCGACCGACCAACCATGACGGTTCTGCATCCACCAGCAGATTGCGGACCGGTAGGGGCTGTCGCAGTTCACATAGCCATAGACACCATGGTCGGCCATTTCCCGCATCTTGTCGGTCACGACCGATGGCACTGCGAAATCCATATCGGCCACCCACATCGACAGACCTTTGTCTCGTGGCACGCCATAGAGATCCTCCATCATGTCCCATTTGATGCAATGTGTATTCCGGCGGTCAATGATCTTGTCAAAATCCATGTCTGAACTCCCGTTGTTCAGGGGCGAAGCTAACGGCAATCCAGCGACACGCAAGGGGGCCGTTGCAGGGCGGGCGTCAATGGCCTAAATCAGCGGCATGAAACGACCGATCCTGATCCATCCTGATCCCCGCCTCAAGAAGGTATGTGCAGCTGTTCCCGACCTTTCGGACGCATTGCGCACGCTGGCCGACGACATGCTGGAAACCATGTATGCTGCGCCGGGTATCGGCCTTGCAGCGCCGCAGATCGGCGTGCTGGACCGCCTTATCGTGCTGGATTGTGTCAAGGAAGAGGATGGCCCGGCCCGCCCTCTGGTCATGTTCAACCCAGAAGTGGTTGCAGCATCGGATGACATCAATGTCTATGAGGAAGGCTGCCTGTCCATTCCCGATCAATACGCCGAGGTGACACGCCCGAAGGTGGTTGACGTCGAATGGATCGATCGCAATGGCAATCCCCAGCGGGAAACCTTTGATGGTCTTTGGGCGACCTGCGTCCAGCATGAGATCGACCATTTGAACGGCAAGCTGTTCATTGATTACCTGAAACCGCTGAAACGGCAGATGATCACACGGAAAATGCAGAAACTGAAGCGCGAGCGCGGACGCGGTAGCTGACGATGGGCGGGTGGCTCCGTCTGTGGACAAGATGGCGTACGTCGGCTGCTTTGACCCGGAAAGGTGGACAAGATGACGGTTCTCCAGATCAGGGCTTGGCCCGACCCGGTGCTGAGTAGCCCAGCTACGCCGGTGACTGACCCGTCAGAGGTTGCGGATCTGGTGCGCGATATGCTCGACACCATGTATGCCGCGCCGGGTCGTGGACTGGCCGCGCCCCAGGTCGGTGTTCTGGCACGGGTATTTGTTATGGATACGACCTGGAAGGAAGGCACGCGCGACCCGCTGGTCTGCCTGAACCCAGAGATCATCGCCCTTTCCGATGAGATGGCGACACGCACCGAGGGGTGCCTGTCGATCAGGGGCCTCAGTCTCGATGTGACGCGCCCAGCCTGGGTAGATCTCGGTTGGACCGACATGGAGGGCGTGCGCCATCAGCGCCGGTTTGACGGGTTTGCTGCGGCTTGCGTGCAGCATGAATACGATCATCTTGATGGTCGTGTCACTTTTGACCGGGTGGACCCAGAAGCGCGCGCTGCGGCCCTTGCCACCTATGAAACTAATCTGGAGACACCCCGATGACCGTGCGCCCCTGCCTGCCCTGGCCCGACAAGCATCTGCGCAGCCGCGCCGAGGACGTGAGCGAAATCACCGAGGATACGCTGACCCTCTGGCAGGATATGATCGACACGATGGAGGCAATGCCCGGTGTTGGCTTGGCCGCAAACCAGATCGGCGTCCTGCAGCGACTGGCAGTTGTCGACGGCTCCAGCGAACGAGGGCGCGCTGTCCGGCTGGCGAATCCCGAAATCCTGCACGCTTCGGTAGCGCTTCGGGAACATGAGGAAGCCAGTCCCAACCTCCCCGGCGTCTCGGCCAAAATCAAACGACCGCGCGCGGTGACAGTGCGATATATGGATGAAACCGGCGCGGTGGTCGAACGGGATTTCGTCGGGATCGAGGCCACCAGCGTGCAACATCAGATCGATCACCTGAATGGCCGTATGTATTTTGACCGGCTGTCGAAGGTGAAACGCGATATGCTGATCCGCAAGGCGAAGAAGCTGAATGGCTGAGACACGTGCGGGGACAAACCCGCGGTTCGGGGCCTGTTTCAGGCGAATGGATTGAGAGTAAGGGGCAGCGGATGCGTATTGTTTTCATGGGGACGCCGGAGTTTTCGGTTCCGGTACTGGATGCCCTGGTTGACGCGGGTCATGAGATTGCTGCGGTCTACTGCCAACCGCCCCGTCCGGCCGGGCGCGGCAAGAAGGATCGACCAACGCCCGTTCATGCCCGCGCGATTGAACTGGGTCTTGATGTCCGTCACCCGGTCAGCCTCAAAGGGGCCGAGCAGCAGGCCGAATTCGCGGATCTACGGGCGGATGTCGCGGTGGTCGTGGCCTATGGTTTGATCCTGCCACAGGCGGTGCTGGATGCCCCCAGACACGGCTGCCTCAATATCCATGCGAGCCTGCTGCCGCGTTGGCGCGGAGCGGCACCCATTCACCGCGCCATCATGGCGGGCGACAGTCAAACTGGCGTCTGCATCATGCAGATGGAGGCGGGGCTTGACACCGGCCCGGTCCTGCTGCGCGAAGCGACCGAGATTGGCCCGGAGGAAACCACCGCCCAGCTCCATGATCGGCTGTCGGAAATGGGGGCAGACCTGATCGTCCGTGCCCTGGATGGGCTGTCTGACCTGACAGCTGAGGTGCAGCCGGACGCGGGCGTGACCTATGCCCATAAGATCGACAAGGCCGAAGCCCGCATCGACTGGCAACGCTCCGCGGTGGAGGTTGATCGGACGATCCGCGGGTTGTCTCCGTTTCCCGGTGCCTGGTGCGAGATCGAGGGTCAGCGCGTAAAACTGTTGGCATCCCGCGTTGTCGAGGGGGCCGGCGCGGCAGGAATCGTTCTGGACGATGCGCTGCGGGTTGCCTGTGGTGAGGGCGCGGTTGAGCTGTTGCGATTGCAGCGGGCAGGCAAGGGAGCACAGGAACGCGAGATTTTCCTGCGTGGCTTTCCCGTAGCGCGCGGCACACAGCTTTAAGGGAGGCGGAAATGTTTCTGGCCCTGTTCGGCAGCGTCGTTATTGCCGGGATCGTCGGCTACCTGGCGGAGCGCACCGGTTTTACCCACAATGGGTATCTCTCGTCGATCATCATCTGCGTTGGCGGCGCGTTCCTGTTCCATTTTGTGGTGATCATGTTTGGCGTCGGCTTTCGCGCACCGGGTTGGAACGCCATCGCCGCATCCGTCGGCGCGTTGGTCATCGTGCCGTTTCACTGGCGCCGCTGAACCTTCCTGCCGACTGTTGCTCAGCTGCGCGGCGGGCGTGAACGATAAACTGGCAGATGCCAGCCAAATGCGATTGAGCCCGCCCGCAAAACCCAGCAGACCACCGCGCAGGCCACAAGCGCCCAGCGGGTCGGCAGGCCAAATGCCATGCTGACCACCGCCGTAATCGCGCCTGCCATGGCGCATGAGATATAGAGCTCGCCCTGTTTCAGCACCAGCGGCACTTCATTGCAGACCACATCACGCATCAACCCGCCCAGGGTGCCTGTTGCCATGCCCATCAGCACAACGATCACCGGCGTCTGGCCGGTTAGCAAGGCAGCGCCGGTACCCGCCGAAACTGCGATTGCCAGTGCAAAACTGTCGAGCCAGACAATCCAGCGCAGCCGACTTTCCACCAAATGGGCGGTGAAGAAGACAATCACCGCAGTCACCGCCGCCAACAGGATTATCGTAGAATCGCCGATCCAGAACACTGGGTTGCGATCCAGTAAAAGATCCCGCACCGTCCCTCCGCCGACGGCGGTCAGGCAGGCCACGAAAGCAAAGCCGACAATATCGAGCTGTGCCCGGCTGGCCACCAGGGCGCCGGAGGCCGCAAAGACCAGAACGGACGCATAGTCCAGAAGGGTAAGGATGGTCATGCCTTGGCTTTGCCAGTCTTGAACGGGGCCATGCCTGCACGCGCAAGTTCATCGGCGCGTTCGTTCTCGGGATGGCCTGCGTGGCCTTTGACCCATTCCCACGTGACCGTGTGACGGCGCTGCGCCTCGTCCAGACGTTGCCACAGCTCAACGTTTTTCACGGGTTTCTTTGACGCGGTCTTCCAGCCATTTCGTTTCCAGCTGTGGATCCAGCCGGTGACACCGTTTTTGACGTAGGCTGAATCGGTCACCACGGTGAGGGTAGAGGGGCGCGCCAGGCTTTCCAGGGCATTGATCGCTGCCAGCAGTTCCATCCGGTTGTTGGTGGTCTCGGCTTCGCCGCCCTGCAGTTCCTTTTCCTTGACAACAGTGTCGCCGTCCATTGCGCGAAGCAAAACCCCCCAGCCACCCGGGCCAGGATTGCCGGAGCAGGCGCCATCCGTGTAGGCGAAGAGATCAGCCATGACAGGCCACCGAAATCCAGCGCGCCATGGCGCCGTCCAGCCCTGCGTTTTCGCCGGTGGTGCGGTTGTCCGGGGTGAACCCAGCAGTGCGCAATAGATCGATCAATTCGTCTTCCTCGTAGTAGGTATAATATCGCCCAAGGGCATCGCGGGCCTCGCCCTTACCGAGCTTTAGCGCGATGTAAAAGGGCCGACCTGACCGTAGCGCCTGCCGGATGGCCCTCAGGTGACGCGGAAAATCGGCACGCGGCGCATGTAGCAGACTGAAATTGGCCCAGATGCCATCATAGATGCCACACCCCGACAGCTCATCAAAACTGGCGAGACACGTCTCAACACCCGGCATATGTTCCGCCAGTGCGATCATTTCCACGGAAGCATCCATCGCCACAGGGCGCAACCCGGCTGCGGCCATAACCGCGCTGGAGGTGCCGGGACCGCAGCCCAGATCCAGCACCCGTGCGTTCGGCGGGCAGGCAGCGATGAACTCGTGCAGGCGTGGGTCTTCTCGCAGGTGTGTCTGGTTCCGGTCAGCATAATCCGCTGCCTTGTTGTTGTAGATCTCCAGTGTCTCGCGGTCAGGCCCGCTCACAGGTAGACACCGACGGCGAGGCTGGCGACCACAATGCCGGTCAGCAGCAGGCGCAGCTGCATCCACCACGATGGGGTCAGACGCCAAACGTAAAAGGCATAATCCAGCAGCAACAGGCCGGCAAAGCCGTAGATCAGGTTTATGCCCGCGCTGGTCGGTCCACCGCCGGTCATGAAAAATGCCCAAAGCGCTGGCAGCACGGACAGGGCATAACCAGTTGCCGCCTGCATACCCGATGTCTTGGTCGCAAATCCCCAGAGCACGCCGGACATGAAGCTGAGGATCACAGAGCCATAGAACAGCTGCACATAGGGGCCGACAAACCGCGCCCCAAGATGGCTGGCACCCCAGACCTGCAACGCCGGGATCTGCGTGGTGAGTGCTCCCCAGACGAATGGGATCAGCCCGGCCAGCCCCAAGACCAGCGGTGCCGGTGGTATCCTGCTCATGCCCGTTCCATCGCCAATCGGGCCGCCAGCGCGGCAAACAGCGCAGCAAAGCTACGGTTCAGCCATTTGACCACGGTGTCCGACCCCAGGATCAAGCTTCGCGCCTGCGCTGCAAAGAGCCCGTAGAGCACAAAGACACCAAAAGTCATGGCCATGAAAATCAAGCCAAGCACGACCATCTCCTGTGTCGCTGTTGCGGCCGTGCCTGACAGGAACGGCGGGAGAAGCGCCAGAAAAAACACCGAAAGTTTCGGGTTCAGGATGTTGATCAGGGCGCCGCGCTTGGCGATCCTTAGACCATGATCCGGAGCAGCAGGCGCGCCGGACAATGACAGCGCGCCGTCAGTTTTCAGCATTTGCCAGGCCAGATACAGAAGATACAGAACGCCCGCAATCTTCACCGCCTGAAACAGCACCGCCGAGGTGTGCAGAACCGCAGCCAGCCCCAGTGTCGCAGCCACAAGATGGGGCACGATGCCAAAGGTGCAGCCGACCGCTGCCCAAATCGCTGCACGCCGCCCCTGACCAAGACCAAGCGCCAGCGTGTAGAGCACACCGGTCCCTGGCGCGAGGACGACGACAAATGCGGTGACCAGAAATTGCAGTGAAATCAATTGACCAGCTCCTTATGATAGACAAGGTGGTTCAGGCCAAGGGTAATCGGCTGCCGGTCAGTTGCAAGACAAAGAAATCCGCAGACCGGCAAAGCGGCTGCGTCATTATCGTTTGCAGGGGACAAGCCGCCTCAGGCTGTTTCCCGCAGAACCCGGGGAACTTTGAACTCAACCCGTTCAATCGCGGTTTCCACCAGCTCGACTGTTACCTCGAACCGCTCGCGGAAGGCATCGATGACTTCGTTCACCAAGAGCTCGGGCGCAGAGGCACCAGCGGTGATCGCGACCGAGGAAATTCCCTCAAGCGCGCGCCAATCAATGTTTTCGGCCCGTTGTACCAGCTGTGCATATTGGCATCCCGCCTTGGCGCCAACTTCGACCAACCGTCGTGAGTTCGATGAATTGGGAGCGCCGACAACCAATAGGGCATCTGCCTTCGGGGCGACTTCCTTGACGGCCTCCTGGCGGTTGGTGGTGGCATAGCAGATGTCTTCCTTGTGAGGGCCGACAATATTCGGAAACCGAGCCTGAAGTGCTGCAACAATATCCTTGGTGTCATCGACCGACAGGGTTGTCTGGGTGACATATGCGAGATTGTCAGGATCGCGAACCGTCACCGTGGTGACATCATCCGGGGTTTCCACCAGCAGCACTTCTCCTTCGGGCAGCTGTCCCATGGTGCCAATGGTTTCAGGATGCCCCTTGTGACCGATCATGATCATCTGGAGCCCGTTTTCCGCATGGCGCTGCGCCTCGATATGGACCTTCGACACCAGCGGGCATGTGGCATCGACATAGATCATCTCGCGCCGGTCTGCCTCGGCCGGGATCGACTTCGGGACGCCATGCGCTGAAAAGATCACCGGCCGATCATCGGGGCATTCATCCAGCTCTTCAACGAAGACGGCCCCTTTGTCGCGCAGCCCGTCGACCACATATTTGTTGTGCACGATCTCATGGCGCACATAGACGGGCGCCCCCCATTTCTCGAGCGCCATTTCGACGATCTTGATCGCCCGGTCGACACCGGCACAAAAGCCGCGCGGCGCGGCGAGATATAGCGTGAGGGGGGGCTTGGTCATCGCGGTCTCCTTATCGCTCAGAGCTAGGGCTTTCTGTCGGCGAGGTCCAGCCCCGTGGCAATTGATTAAGCGGCGGTCCCGGGGACAAGGAAACCAAAAACAGCGCAAGCAAAAGCCCGCAAACAGTGAAGGTACTGCTGCGGGCCATGTCTGGGTCGTGGTGGCCTCCGGCAGGCCAGAGATCTGTATCAGCCGGTGGCGGCTGATACGGAGCGCGGGTCACTTTGTTCGCGGGGAGGGCGGCCGATCACGTCCTTCAACTCTTCCAGCTCGATGAAATTATCGGCCTGTCGGCGCAGCTCGTCCGAGATCATTGGCGGCTGGCTGCGGATGGTGGAGACCACGGAGACGCGCACACCCTGCCGCTGCAGGCTGGCGATCAACGGGCGGAAATCACCATCACCGGAGAACAGCACGATATGGTCCACGCGGGGAGCAAGTTCCATGGCATCGACCGTCAGCTCGATATCCATATTCCCCTTCACCTTACGCCGACCCATGCTGTCGGTATATTCCTTGGCTGGTTTGGTCACCATGGTGAAACCGTTGTAATGCAACCAGTCAACCAATGGCCGGATCGGAGAGTACTCATCATTTTCCAGCAGAGCTGTGTAGTAAAACGCGCGCAACAACTTGCCCCGGCGCATGAATTCCTGCCTGAGCAACTTGTAATCGATGTCAAACCCAAGCGCCTTTGCTGCCGCATATAGGTTCGATCCATCGATGAACAGCGCGAGCCGTTCGTCCTTGTAAAACATCAAATATGTCCTTCCGGTAGGTCCGTCCCAGCAGTGAGGTTCCGTGAGTGAATGCTGAAATACGCTAAAACGGGTGGACTTAATGTAGGTTATTTGACATTTGCCGCAAGTGTATCGGGATTAAGAAACGAGGGCAAAAATGACCGAATTCCGGTCAGAGGCGCTTATCGCCATGGGGGGGAACCTGCCTATCGGCGAACAGTCGGTTGAGCATACCCTCATAGGGGCTGTTGGGCAGTTGTCCGAATCAGACATCAGGCTAAGGGCAATCTCGCGCTTCTATCAAACGCCTTGCTTCCCGGCGGGCTCGGGTCCTGACTATGTGAACGCAGCGATTGCGATCGGCACAAACCTGCCCCCGCGGGAACTGTTGGAACTGTTGCATGAGGTGGAGGCGGATTTTGCCCGCCGACGTGTGCAGCGCTGGGGCATGCGGACACTGGATCTGGATCTGGTCGCTTATGACGATCTGGTATGTCCGGATGTGACGACCTTCGAACGGTGGAGGGATCTGCCACTGGATCTGCAGATGAAAGAGGCGCCGGGCCAGTTGCTGTTGCCGCATCCCAGGCTTCAGGATCGTGGCTTTGTGCTGGTGCCTCTGCGCGATGTTGCACCTGATTGGCGCCATCCGATTCTGGGTCAGACCGTGCGTCAGCTCTGTGCGGCGCTGCCAATGTCCGATTTGACCGAGATTTCGCCGGTCTGAGCCGCCAATGCGCCCCATTCGGCGCTTGTCAAGAGAAAGCTTTGGTTTTAGAAGTCACCCTTCTGGACTTATTTTTGATTTGGAGAGTCGCCCATGGCCCGCGTGACGGTTGAAGACTGCGTAGACAAGGTTCCCAACCGCTTTGAGCTGGTGATGCTCGCAGCGCATCGCGCTCGTGAGATTGCCGCTGGTGCGCCGCTCACGGTTGAGCGTGACAACGACAAGAACCCCGTCGTGTCCCTGCGTGAGATCGCTGATGAAACGCAGAGCGCCGACTCCCTGCGTGAGCGTCTGATCGAAAGCAACCAGACCCAGATCGAGGTTGATGAGCCGGAGGATGACTCGATGGCCCTGCTGATGGGCGCGGAAAGCGACAAGCCTGCCACGGATGATATGTCGGAAGAGAAACTGCTGCGTGCGCTGATGGAGGCGCAAGGGCAGGGTTAAGACGTCGCAAGACATAATGAGCTGAGGCTGCGGACCGGAAATGATTTCACCAGAAGACCTGATTGCTCTGGTCCGCAACTACAATCCCAGGACCAATGCGGACAGGATCGCTGATGCTTATGCGTTCGGCGAACAGATGCACGACGGGCAGTTCCGCCATTCGGGTGAGGCCTATTTCACCCATCCCGTGGCGGTTGCTGCCATCCTGACAGAGCAGCGGCTGGATGACGCCACGATCATCACGGCGCTGCTGCACGACACCATCGAAGATACCAAGGCGTCTTACGACGAAATCGCCAGCCGCTTTGGCAAAGAGGTGGCGATGCTTGTTGATGGTGTCACCAAGCTGACCAATCTCCAGCTGTCCAGCCGCGAAACCAAACAGGCAGAAAATTTCCGCAAGCTGTTCATGGCAATGTCCAAGGACCTGCGGGTTATCCTCGTGAAGCTTGCCGACCGTCTGCACAACATGCGCACCATCAAAGCGATGCGCCCGGAGAAACAGGCCCAGAAAGCCCGTGAAACCATGGATATCTACGCGCCACTGGCTGGTCGCATGGGGATGCAATGGATGCGCGAGGAGCTGGAGGATCTGGCCTTTCGCGTGCTCAATCCAGAAGGTCGCCAGTCAATTATCCGCCGCTTTGTCACGCTACAGCGGGAAACCGGCGATGTGATCCATCGGATCACCGGCGACATGCGGGCCGAACTGGAAAAGACCGGGATCGAAGCCGAAGTTTTTGGCCGCGCCAAGAAACCCTATTCCATCTGGCGCAAGATGCAGGAAAAGGATCAGGGCTTTTCGCGACTGTCCGATATCTACGGGTTCCGCATTATCACAACGAGCGAGGAAGACTGTTACCGGGCCCTGGGCGCCATACATCAGCGTTGGCGTGCTGTCCCTGGGCGGTTCAAGGATTACATCAGCCAGCCAAAGTCCAACGGCTATCGGTCGATCCATGCAACCGTCTCCGGGCGCGACGGCAAGCGGGTAGAGGTGCAGATCCGCACCCGGCAGATGCACGATGTGGCAGAAACCGGTGTGGCGGCCCATTGGTCCTACCGCGATGGGGTGCGCTCTGAGAACCCCTTTGCGGTTGATCCGGCCAAATGGATTGCGTCCCTGACGGAGCAGTTTGATGCGGAGGAGGATCACGATGAATTCCTCGAAGCCGTCAAACTGGAGATGTATTCCGACCAGGTGTTCTGCTTCACTCCCAAAGGCGATGTGATCAAGCTCCCAAAGGGCGCTACTCCGATCGACTACGCCTATGCCATTCACACCCGCATCGGCCACGCCTGTGTCGGGGCAAAGGTGGATTCGATCCGCGTGCCGCTTTGGACACGCCTGCGCAATGGCCAGTCGGTTGAGATCATCACTGCTGAGGGCCAGACCCCGCAGGTAAGCTGGTTGGATATTGCAACCACCGGCAAGGCGCGTACTGCGATCCGCCGTGCCCTGCGCGAGGCTGACCGCGCCCGGTTCGTGAAACTGGGCCACGAGTTGGCGCGATCCGCGTTTGAACATGTCGGGCGCAAGGCCACTGACAAGGCGTTGGAGACGGCGGCCCGTGCGCTTCGCGTCAGCACGGTCGATGAATTGCTGGCCCGTTTGGGGGCTGCGGTACTCACCGCGCATGATGTGGTTCAGGCGGTCTATCCGGAACTGGCCGCTGACAACAGCGATGAGGTTTCGCCGCGTCGTGCGGTGATTGGTCTTGAGCCGGGGCAGAGCTTCGAGCGGGCCCCCTGCTGCCAGCCACTGCCCGGCGAACGGATCATCGGCATCACCTATCGTGGCCGGGGTGTTGTGGTCCATGCTGCAGATTGCGACGCTTTGGGAGAGGTCGAGGATCAGCCCGAACGCTGGGTCGATCTGCACTGGCACAGTGGGACCCACCCCGCAGTCTACGGCGTGACGCTGGAGCTGACGATTGGCAATGACGCCGGTGTCCTGGGACGTATTTGCACATTGATCGGCGAAAAAAAGGCCAATATCTCCGACCTTGAATTTGTCGATCGGAAACCAGACTTTTACCGGCTGATGATTAATGTCGAACTGCGGGATGTAGAGCAGCTGCATTCGCTGATGTTGATGCTGGAAGCAGAGAGCGATGTCGCCGCCGTTGCACGGTACCGCGATGTGCCGGAAAGCCGCCCAAAGCTCGGGTAGCCGTTCAGTAGGATTTGGGAAGGACGCGAACCTTTGGTATTCAGGCGCCGTGATAGACGTCCGCCTCTGCGCGCGGTTGCCGATTTCCTGTGGCCGCGGGGCGGGTGGGGGCGCGCGTTTCACTATGTGAAGCATCGTGTGCGTCGTCTGCCCGATTCGCCGGAGCGGATCGCCCGCGGTGTCTGGGCGGGGGTATTCACCACCTTTACCCCATTCTACGGGATGCATTTCGTTGTGGCCGCGATTATCGCGCGGCTGATGAACGGCAATATCCTCGCCGCCCTCAGCGGCACGTTTTTTGGCAACCCGCTCACCTATGTGCCGATCGGCGTTGCCTCTCTGCAGACCGGCCACTGGATCCTTGGGACAGAGTTCGACGCCGATGTCGACAAGTCTTTGGTCGGGAAATTTCTGGCCGCCGGGAATGATCTTTTTGACAACCTGATCGCTTTGGTCACTGATCGACCGGCGGATTGGCAGGGGCTGACCCTGTTCTACCACGATGTGTTCTATCCTTATCTCGTCGGTGGCGTGATCCCCGGCCTCATCACCGCAACCGTCTGCTATGTGCTGAGTGTACCGGTCATCCGCGCCTATCAGCAGCGCCGCCGCACCAAGATCAAGGCTAAGTTCGACGTGATCAAGAAACGCGCCTCGCTGGACGCCGCAGACGACAGCAGCAGCTAAGCCGCTGCCAAACTGCGCGATTTGGCGGTTTCCGGGCTTGCCCTTGCCAGCGCAACCCCTAGTGTCAGGCAAAAGGCACTCAATTGGGAACTGCGATCCATGGCACAGACTTCCTCGCACAACACAGACCTGCGGCTTGGCGTGAACATTGACCACGTGGCCACCGTTCGCAATGCACGCGGCGGCCAGGTACCTGATCCGGTGCGCGCTGCCAAGCTGGCCGAGGAAGCCGGAGCCGACGGGATCACCGCCCATCTTCGCGAAGATCGCCGTCACATCACCGATCGCGATATCGACGGGCTGATGGAAGCGTTGAGCGTGCCTCTGAATTTTGAGATGGCCGCAACCGAAGAAATGCAGAAGATCGCCCTGCGCCACAAACCCCATGCGGTTTGTATCGTGCCGGAAAAGCGGGAAGAACGCACGACCGAGGGGGGGCTGGAAGTGGCCCGCGAGGAAAACAAACTGGCCCATTACATCGCGCCGTTGCGCGATGCCGGGTGCAGGGTGTCGATCTTCATTGCCGCTGACCAGCGGCAGATCGAGGCGGCACATCGCATCGGTGCTGAGGTGATCGAGCTGCATACGGGTGCCTATTGTGAGGCTCATGCCGAGGGCGATTTTGCCAAGCGCGATGCCGAGCTGGCAGCCCTGCGCGAAATGTCCAGCTTTGCCCATTCCCTGGGGCTGGAGGTTCACGCGGGCCATGGTCTGACCTATGATTGTGTGCAACCGATCGCAGCTTTTCCAGAGGTGCGCGAACTGAACATCGGCCATTTCCTGATCGGCGAGGCCATCTTCAGAGGGTTGACCCCGGCCATCGCCGAAATGCGCCGCCTGATGGATGAGGCGCGCGTCTAGGACAGCCACCGACGCCCACGGGTCTTGCCAGTTCCGGTCAGATCGCCTTTGATCGGGGCATGATATTGGGCGTTGGCACTGACTTGGCAAATATCGAGCGTATTCAGCGCACTTTGGACCGGTTTGGTGACCGGTTCAAAAGCCGTGTTTTCACCGAAATCGAACAGCGCAAGGCCGAGCGGCGCATGGATGTCGCCGGAACCTATGCCAAACGCTGGGCTGCCAAGGAGGCCTGCTCCAAGGCACTCGGCACCGGGTTGCGGATGGGAATCGCCTGGAAAGACATGGCCGTTTCCAATCTGCGCAGCGGCCAGCCGGTCATGCATGTCACCGGCTGGGCCGCAGATCGGCTGGCAAAGATGACTCCGCCGGGTCACGAGGCCATCATCCATGTCACATTGACTGATGATCATCCCTGGGCGCAGGCTTTTGTCGTCATCGAAGCGCGCCTAATCACCAGTGAACCGCTTGCGACGCCGGGCGATGCTTGACTTACCCGGAGCGGCCCCGCATGTAGCGCCGGACCCTTGTTTACAGTTAGACCGGAGAGCCTGATGACGGCCAAAGCAACAGTCGGAAGTTCGATCCTTGAGACGGTCAAGACCATTGTCTACGCCCTGCTGATCGCAGGTGTATTCCGCACCCTGTTCTTTCAGCCGTTCTGGATCCCTTCGGGCTCGATGAAGGAAACCCTGCTGATCGGCGACTTTCTGTTCGTGAACAAAATGGCTTACGGCTACTCTTCGGCGTCCTGCCCCAGCCTGAAATTCCCCAGCGTCGGCATCGACATCGACAGCAGTGATATCTGTGGCTTCCTTGACGGTGATAACTCGCGCATCTGGGCCGATGAACCCGAACGCGGCGATGTCGTTGTGTTTCGTCACCCGGTAAACCAGAACGATTTCATCAAGCGGCTGGTTGGCTTGCCGGGGGACAAGATCCAGGTCAAAAACGGCATCCTGCATATAAATGGCGCGGCTGTTGCCCTGCAGGATGCAGGCGAGTTCGAGGAGCTGATGGCGCCGCAGGGACCTGCCGGATCTTATCCTCTTTGTGAAAACGCCCCTGTGGGTGAAGGGGCAACCTGCACGAAATCCCGCCAGATCGAAACTCTGCCGGGCGGCAGTCAGCACGTTGTGCTCAACATCGGCAATCAGGGTATGGATCACACAGGCATTTATCAGGTGCCTGCTGGTCACTATTTCTTCATGGGTGACAATCGCGACAATTCCTCCGACAGCCGACTGCCGCAATCGGCCGGTGGTGTCGGCTATGTGCCTTTCGAAAATCTCATTGGTCGCGCAGATCGGATCATGTTCTCCTCGGCTGGCCGGTCGATGCTGTTTTTCTGGACCTGGCGCGCGGATCGCTTCTTCAAGGGGATCGAGTGAAACTCTCTAAAGAAATGCGCGCGTTTGAGACGCGGATCGGCTATCATTTCTCCCAGCCGGCACTCTTGGTGCGCGCCCTCACACATGCCTCGGTCTCGTCTCCGAACCGGCAGGACAACCAGCGGCTTGAATTTCTGGGCGACCGGGTTCTGGGGTTGGTGATGGCGACGGCGTTGTTGGATACGGACAAGACCGCAACCGAGGGCCAGCTGGCGCCACGGTTCAACGCCTTGGTGCGCAAGGAAACCTGTGCCGATGTGGCACGGGAGATTGATCTGGGGGCCGTGCTGAAACTGGGCCGCTCCGAGACCATGTCAGGCGGTCGACGCAAACTGGCCTTG
Source organism: Phaeobacter sp. JH20_29 (assembly GCF_048056175.1). Lineage (NCBI taxonomy): Bacteria > Pseudomonadati > Pseudomonadota > Alphaproteobacteria > Rhodobacterales > Roseobacteraceae > Phaeobacter > Phaeobacter sp. JH20_29. The sequence continues at coordinate 24,172 of NZ_JAYMWO010000006.1, read as the reverse complement.
CTGGGGGATGCAATGGAGGCGGTCATCGCCGCAGTCTACAAGGACGGTGGTTTTGAGGCCGCGCAGCAGTTGATCCTGCGGCTCTGGGGCCATCGAATTGGCCGAGTCGAGGCGGATGCGCGCGATCCCAAGACCACATTGCAGGAATTTGCTCAGGCGCGCGGAGAGCAGCCGCCCACCTATGTACTGGTTGAGCGCAAGGGGCCCGACCACCAGCCGGAATTTACCATCTCCGTGCAGCTGCAGGACGGCACCGAAGGCCGCGCAACCGCCGGATCAAAACGTCAGGCCGAACAGGCCGCAGCCAAATCTCTGTTGGCTCGATTGGAGCAGGAAAAATGACCACACGCGCCGGCTTTGTTGCCCTGATTGGTGAGCCCAACGCGGGCAAATCCACCCTTCTCAACCGTATGGTTGGGGCAAAGGTGTCGATTGTAACCCATAAGGTGCAGACCACTCGCGCCCGCATCCGCGGTGTCGCCATGGAGGGGGAGAGCCAGATCGTCTTTGTCGACACGCCTGGTCTGTTCCAGCCGCGGCGGCGTCTGGACCGCGCGATGGTTGCTGCCGCCTGGGGTGGAGCTGCGGACGCTGATGTGGTTGTTCTGATGGTTGAGGCGCATCGTGGCATCACCGAAGGGGTAGAGCGCATCCTGGAAGGTTTGGAGAACATCGGCGAGGGGCGCAAGATTGCCCTCGCAATCAACAAGATCGACCGTGTTCAATCCGAAGTGCTTCTTGGCCTGACCAAGGAACTCAACGACCGCTACCCCTTTGCCGACACATTTATGATCTCAGCCGAGAAGGGCCACGGTGTCGACCATCTGCGCAGCTGGCTGGCGGAGCAGCTGCCAGAGGGGCCTTGGCTCTACCCTGAGGACCAGATCGCCGATCTGCCAATGCGGATGATCGCCGCAGAGATGACCCGCGAGAAACTGACCCTGCGCCTGCACCAGGAACTGCCCTACCAACTGACGGTCGAAACCGAAAACTGGGAAGAGCGCAAAGATGGCTCCGCCAAGATCGACCAGATCATCTATGTCGTGCGCGATGGTCACAAGGGCATCATTCTGGGCAAGCGTGGCGAGACCATCAAGGCTGTGAGCCAGGCGGCGCGCGCTGAGCTGGAAGAGTTCCTAGACCGCAAGGTGCATCTCTTCCTGCAGGTGAAGGTCCGCCCGAACTGGCTGGAAGAATCCGAGCGCTATTCCGAGATGGGCCTCGATTTCAAGGACGGGAATTGATCCCATATGGCGCGGCTGACCGCCAGTTTCTGGGTGCAGGCCTATCTCACCCGATTGCGGCTCGCCGATATCCCTGCCTTTGTGACCTCTCATGGTGATGACACAGCGGGGGCCGTATTGGTGAAGCTGAACACGCTGGACCGTCGGGCGCAGGCTCTGCACCGCTCCTATGACCTGATGAGCGGCTTGCGCAGCTGGGTCACTCTGGCCGAGGGGGATGAGGCGGATGTCGATGCCGCCATCGCCAAACAGCGCAGTTTCGACCCTGACCTCTGGGTAATCGAGGTCGAAGATCGCGATGGGCGGCATTTGCTGGACGAGCCGGGGCTGGATTGATCATGGAGTGGCGCGACGAAGGCATATTGCTGACGATGCGCCGCCATGGGGAAAGTGCTGCCATCGTGGATGCGTTTACCGTCGAACACGGGCGTCACTCCGGGATCGTCCGCGGTGGCGCGGGGCGCCGGATGGCGCCGGTGTTGCAGCCGGGTGCCCAACTGGACCTGACCTGGCGCGCGCGGCTCGAAGACCATCTTGGCAGCTATCAGGCTGAGCTGATCCGCAGCCGCGCCGCCACGGCAATGTCCAGCCGATTGGCGCTTGCCGGGCTGAACGCGGTGACGGCGCTGCTCGCCTTCTGCCTGCCTGAACGCGAACCGCACCCGGACCTGTATCTGCGCAGCGCGCAGCTTCTGGACCTTCTGGGGCGTGACGATATCTGGCCGCTGGCCTATCTGCGCTGGGAAGTTGCGCTGCTGGAGGAGATGGGCTTCGGCTTGGATCTCGATCACTGCGCCGTCACTGGCAGTCGACATGAGCTGATCTATGTCTCCCCCAAAAGCGGGCGAGCGGTGTCGCGCGCTGGGGCGGGGGAATGGGCCGACCGCATGTTGCCCTTGCCGGACGTGTTACTGGGACGTGGAGGGGCCGAGACGCAGGACATCGTGGCGGCTTTGTCCACCACGGGTTTCTTTCTGGAACACAGGCTTGCACCATCGCTGGGCAACATCCCGCTGCCAGAGGCGCGGGGGCGCTTTTTGGATGTGCTCAGTCGGCAGCCTTGAAAACCATCTCGCGCCCGGTGTCATTTGACAGGATCATGACGTCGCCCTTGATCTCCACGATCTGCATCTGCTGCAAGGCGTCGAGAACCGCCACCTCTTCGCCGAGAGCCGGGCAGACACGGCGCGTGGTCGCCATCTGCGCTAGGTCAAACCACGGGTAGGGGACGTCCAGCCGCGCGGTGAAACGATTGCAGGGCAGGGTGCCGGACACGTTCTCCCCGCGATCAAAGGACAGGGTTGTGGCGTCTTTCACAATATGGCCGTCGATCTCCTGCAGCTGCCATAGCACGCCACGGCCGCCGTAGCCGCGCAGGGTTTCATCGCCGAAACAGCCCGTTAGGGGCAAAGCGCAAGTCAGGGTGACGAGAGAGAAAAACTTGGTCCGCATCGCCGCACGCTACTCGATGAGGGGGCGAGGTCAACCAACCAGGGACGCGCAAAGATAAAAAAGACCCGGCGCGAAACGCACCGGGTCAGAGGAGTGTCCAGGGGAGTTAATGACTGAACTCAGGCCAAGAGGCGTCTCGCGATGACTTGCGCCTGAATTTCTGCAGCGCCTTCAAAGATGTTGAGAATGCGGGCATCGCAGAGCACGCGGCTGATCTTGTATTCCAAGGCAAACCCATTGCCTCCGTGGATCTGCAGGCCGTTGTCGGCAGCCGCCCAGGCAACACGTGCGCCAAGCAGTTTTGCCATGCCCGCCTCTAGGTCACAGCGATGGCCGTTGTCCTTTTCCCAGGCGGAGAAATAGGTTAGCTGACGCGCGATCATGATCTCTACCGCCATCATCGCCAGCTTCGATGCCACACGCGGGAAGGCGATCAGCGGCTTGCCGAACTGCTTGCGGTCCTGGGCATATTGCATAGCGATATCCAGAGCCGATTGCGCAACACCGATGGCGCGGGCGGCGGTCTGGATACGGGCGGATTCAAACGTTTCCATCAGCTGTTTGAAACCTTTGCCCTCTTCACCACCGAGGAGGTTCTCACGCTTCACGTGAAACCCGTCAAAGCCCAGCTCGTATTCCTTCATGCCGCGATAGCCCAGAACCTCGATCTCGCCACCGGTCATACCGTCGGTTGGGAACGGGTTTTCATCGGTGCCCGGTGTTTTTTCCGCAAGGAACATTGACAGGCCACGGTGATCTGTGCTGTCGGGGTCGGTCCGCGCGAGGAGGGTCATCACATGGGTCCGGGCGGCATGGGTGATCCATGTCTTGTTGCCGGTAATCTTGTAGTCGCCATTGTCATCCTTCACCGCGCGGGTGCGAAGAGATCCAAGATCAGAGCCTGTATTCGGCTCGGTGAATACCGCCGTCGGCAGGATTTCCGCGCTGGCAATCTTGGGCAGCCAATTGGCTTTCTGTTCTTCAGTGCCGCCTGCGATGATCAGCTCGGCGGCAATCTCGGAGCGGGTGCCAAGGCTGCCAACACCGATATAGCCGCGCGACAGCTCTTCGGAGACAACACACATCGACGCCTTGGAGAGACCAAAGCCGCCGTATTCTTCGGGGATGGTCAGACCAAAGACGCCCATCTCGGCCAGTTCCTCGATGATCTCCATCGGAATCAGCTCATCCTTCAGATGCCAGTCATGGGCGTTTGGCTCGACCTTTTCGACCGCGTAGCGACGGAACTGGTCGCGGATCATCTCCAGTTCTTCGTCCAGACCCGAGGCGCCGAACATCACCGATCCGGCCTGTTCCTGCATCAGCTCAACCAGCCGGACGCGCGCTGCCTGCGTGTTGCCGCTGTCACAGAGCGTCATGACGGCAGGGGCCATCAGCATCCGCTGGCTCTCTTGCGACAGGCCCAGATCCTGCAAACGCAGGATTTCGCCCTGGTTCATCTGGATGCCGCCGTAGATCTGCCAGAGGTATTCGCCAAAACCGATTTGTAGCAGCAGGTGCTCCATCTCGCCAAACTTGCCATTTGAGTGCAGGTCGCTGGCCCAGCGGTGCATCTGGCGCAGGCTGTAGGCGTAGGTCGCGAGCCAGGCGAGGCCATGGGCGGCGGTCTGGTTGGCCTCGACCAGCGCGCCAGAGACCCGGCCGCCTTCGCTGACCTGATCGCGGACGGTGCTACGGGCCGCCTCCAGCAGCTGGTCAACCGGTTCCAGCGCAGCAGCGGTCAGCGCCAGCAAATCAGGAATAAGCGTTGGTTGCATTTGCGGGTCCTGTCCGTCGTGGGCCATGAATCACATCCTTTTCAGCTGGCTCAGTGGTAAATCATTTTGCAGTTGCAGCGCAACAAAAATACCCTGCGGCATTATGATTGGATCAAAAATTACGTAACGATTTTGCGCGCACGGCGATGGAAACCTGTGCTAAGGGTTTGATCATGTCCGATAATTCGATCCTTACCGTTTTCCTCTCTGCGGGTCTTACCCCGGAAAACTTGATCTTTGCGTTTGCGATTGCAGCACTTGCCGGCACGGTCAAGGGGATGGTTGGTTTTGCCATGCCGATGATCCTTGTTTCAGGACTTAGCCTGTTCTTACCGCCCGATATCGCACTTGCCGGATTGATCCTGCCCACGCTGGTGACCAATGGGATGCAGGCCCTGCGGCAAGGGGTAATGGCGGCCTGGGAGTCGATTCGGCGGTTCAGAGTCTTTCTGCTTGTGGGTCTGATCTTTCTGCTGGGCAGTGCGCAGCTGGTCCGCGTATTGCCACAGGACGTCATGCTGATCCTGATAGGTGGGCCGGTCACCCTGTTTGCTTTGTTGCAGCTGTTTGGGATTCCAATCCCCATTTCCAGCGCCACACCGCGTATTGAGGCAACGGTCGCTGCTGTCGCCGGCTTCATCGGTGGTTTCTCCGGTATCTGGGGGCCGCCCACGGTAGCCTATCTGACGGCGCTTGGAACCGAAAAGCGCGAGCAGATGCGGGTACAGGGAGTCATCTACGGGCTGGGCGCCGTGGCGCTGCTGGTGGCGCATATCGGGTCCGGCGTCATGAGAGCCGAGACCGCGCCCTTTTCAATGTTGCTGATCCCTCCAGCGATTCTGGGAATGTGGATCGGCGGACGGTTGCAGGATCGGATCAATCAGGTCACCTTTCGGCGGGTAACTTTGGTTGTATTGCTGCTGGCGGGGGCAAATCTGCTGCGGCGGGGCCTCATCTCATAGGCTCTAACACCATCACTTGAGCCTGTATGATCCGAACGGGCAGACGAAGGACGGCATATGGTGAAGAGATTTGGCGCGGAACAGTTGGCCACTGCATCTATTGTCGTTGCGCTGCTGGTGCTGGCGCTGAAGGCGCTGGCCTGGTGGATGACCGGATCAATTGCCCTGTTTTCCGATGCGATGGAGTCTCTGGTCAATATCGGTGGTGCTATCATGGCGTGGTTCGCGGTTCGCTACGCCAATCGCCCGCCTGATGCTGGTCACCCCTTTGGCCATCACAAGGCCGAGTATTTCTCGGCGGTGCTGGAAGGGATCATGATTATCGTCGCGGCCCTTCTGATCCTGCACGAGGCGATAGAGGCGCTGCGCACCCCGGCGCCATTGGTGTGGAGCCCGTTCGGGCTGCTGGTGAATGCCGTGGCGATGCTGGTCAATCTCTGGTGGGCGGGGGTTCTGATCGGGCGTGGTACGGCCTTGGCCTCGCCTGCCTTATCTGCCGGTGGGCGCCACCTGATGAGCGACGTCTGGACCTCTGCCGGGGTTCTTTGCGGCCTTGGTCTTGCGCTTGCGACAGGCTGGCCATGGCTGGATCCGCTTCTGGCGCTGCTTGTGGCAGTCAATATCCTGCGCGAAGGGTACCGCGTCGTAGCCAGTTCTGTTGGCGGGTTGATGGATCAGGCCGCGCCATCCCACGAACGCGAGGAGATTGCCGAGATCATCCACCGGACCGCGCAGGGTGCCTTGCAGGTGCACGGTCTAAAAACCCGGCGCGCCGGGCAGGCGGTTTTTGTCGAGTTCCATATGGTTGTCGCAGGCGAGATGACCGTGCGGGCGTCGCACGCGATCTGTGATCGTATCGAAGAGGCGATCCGCGTCTCCCTGCCTACAGCGCAGGTTACGATCCACGTGGAACCGGAACACAAACTGGAAGATGGCGGGATCAAACCGGGGCAGTAGATCGGTCATTGCTAGACACGAAAAAGCCCCGGCCATGGACCGGGGCTTTTCTGATCTGACTGTGGTCGGCTTAGCTGATCGCGGCTGCCTTCACATCATCGTCGATGTAGGGCAGGTACTGCTCGAAGTTGTCGGAGAACATCTGAACCAGCTTCGCAGCCTGCGCGTCATATGCAGCCTGATCGTCCCAAGTCCGGCGCGGATCCAGCAGAACCTCGGCCACGCCCGGAACGGTCACAGGTACGTCAAAGCCAAAGTTGCCATCCTTGCGGAACTCAGCCTCGGCCAGCGAACCATCCAGGGCGGCGGTCAGCAGAGCGCGGGTTGCGCGGATCGGCATCCGTGAACCGATACCATATGCGCCGCCGGTCCAGCCGGTATTTACCAGCCAGCAGGTGGCGCCATGCTGGGCGATCTTCTCACGCAGCAGGTTGCCGTAAACCTCCGGGCGGCGCGGCATGAAGGGCGCGCCAAAGCAGGTGGAGAAGGTCGGCTCCGGCTCGGTCACGCCGCGCTCGGTGCCCGCCACCTTGGAGGTGAAGCCGGACAGGAAGTGGTACATCGCCTGCGCTGGGGTCAGCCGCGCGATCGGAGGCAGCACTCCGAAGGCATCGCAGGTCAGCATGATGATATTCTTCGGGTGGCCGCCGCGGGCGCTTTCTGAGGCGTTGGAGATATAGTGCAGCGGGTAGGCGCAGCGCATATTGGCCGTCAGGCTGTCGTCGTTGAAATCCAGCTTCTTGGTCTCTGGGTCGAACACCATGTTCTCGATCACGGTGCCGAACTTGGAAGTAGTGGCGTAGATTTCCGGCTCTGCCTCGGCATTCAGGTTGATGGTCTTGGCATAGCAGCCGCCTTCAAAGTTGAAGGTGCCGTTGTCGGCCCAGCCATGTTCATCGTCGCCGATCAGCACCCGGTCAGGATCCGCGGAGAGGGTGGTCTTGCCGGTGCCGGAGAGGCCAAAGAACACAGCGGTGTCCACAGGATTGCCCTTGGCGTGGTTGGCGGAGCAGTGCATCGGCATGATGCCTTTTTCCGGCAGCAGGTAGTTCAGCAGCGAGAAGACGGATTTCTTGTTCTCACCGGCATATTCCGTACCGCCAATCAGGATCATCTTGCGATCGAAGTTCATCGCGATCACCGTCTCACTGCGACAGTTGTGGCGCTCAGGGTTCGCCTGGAAGCTCGGGCAGTTGATCACGGTGAAGTCGGCGATGAAATCATCCAGATCCTCACGATCCGGGCGGCGCAACATGGTGCGGATGAACAGCCCGTGCCAGGCCAGTTCGGTGACCATGCGCACATTGATCGCATGGACAGGGTCGGCCCCGCCGACCAGATCTTGCACGTAATAATCCTTGCCCTGCATATGGACGAGCATGTCCTCGTAGAGCGCATCAAAGCCCTCTGGGCTCATCTCGGCGTTGTTTTCCCACCAGATGGTATCAGCGACGCTGTCGGTTTTCACCACGTGCTTGTCCTTGGGGGAGCGGCCGGTGAACTTGCCGGTGGTCACCAGGAAGGCGCCGCCGTTGCCAAGAGTACCTTCGTCGCGCTTCAGAGCTGCCTCGATCAGAGCTGGCTCCATGAGGTTGTAATAGACGTTCCCCAGTCCTTCGATACCTTGATCTTCGAGGCGGAATTGCGGGTTAACCCGTCCAGATGCCATGTGTTCTTTCTCCTGTGTCGACCATCGAAGGCCGCAAACAATAAAAGCCGCGCCCTGGGGCAGAGATCGGCACAACCGGCCGATGTGGGTGGTCTTAACATGAGGTTTTACTGGCTGAACAGAACGGTTTGACGCAGTTAGCGCCATCAAGGCGATGTTTAGCGCAACCATTTTTTTTAAAGACAATTTGCGAGGGTAGATGCCGGAATGTTCAGCGCCTGCTAAGGTATTTTTGTCTCAATTGAGGCGAAACTGTGTCGAGATTCCTCAATTGGCATTGATTCGCCGAGATAGAACGGCGATGAACGTCTAAAAAACGCAAAAAAGAGCAGATTAGGGGCCAATCAGATGTCTAAGATTGCTTTAGTCGATGATGATCGGAATATCCTGACTTCGGTCTCGATGACCCTTGAGGCTGAAGGCTTCGAGGTTGAGACCTATAATGACGGGCAGGCTGCGTTGGACGCGTTCAACAAGAAGCTGCCCGATATGGCCGTCCTTGATATCAAGATGCCACGGATGGACGGCATGGACCTGTTGCAGCGACTGCGCCAGAAGACCCAGATGCCAGTGATCTTCCTCACCTCCAAGGATGATGAGATCGACGAGGTTCTGGGCCTGCGTATGGGCGCTGATGACTACGTCAAGAAACCGTTTTCGCAGCGGCTGCTGGTCGAACGCATCCGCGCATTGCTCCGCCGTCAGGAGGCGATCAGCGGCGATGCAGTGGCCACCACCACCGAAAACAAGGTGATGGAGCGTGGCAACCTGCGGATGGATCCCCTACGCCATTCTGTCAGCTGGAAGGGGCAGGATGTATCGCTCACGGTGACCGAATTCCTGCTCCTGCAGGCACTGGCACAGCGACCGGGTTTCGTCAAAAGCCGCGACCAGCTGATGGATGTCGCCTATGACGATCAGGTCTATGTGGACGACCGGACCATCGACAGCCACATCAAACGCTTGCGCAAGAAAATGCGCAATGCGGACCCTGAATTCTCGGCGATTGAGACGCTTTATGGTATCGGGTACCGTTACAATGAAGAGTAAGCCCTGCTCAGGGTCAGGCGGAGTACAACGCCGATGCGCGATTCTGGCATAACCCGTCCACGGCGGGATAGTGATGTTGTTCTGGGCGATGATTGGGTCGCGCCGGAGCAGAACGTCGCGCGTGAACTTCAGGACCGGCGGGCCCGTCGCGGCGTCCTGACGCTGCGGGCGTCGCCGCTCACACGCAGGATCATCACGCTGAACCTTATTGCGCTGATCATTCTGGTGTCGGGTATCCTCTATCTCAATTCCTCGCGTCAGAGCCTTGTGCTTCAGCGCGCAGGTGCCCTGGCGGCCGAAGCGATGCTGATCTCGGATGTGTTTGAGGCACAGCTGCCTGAACTGGGCACCGTGAGCCTTGCGGTCGGCGACGGGATAGATCCGGTAACGACCCTTCAGAACATCAGCCTGCGGGCCGGTGCGGAAGTGTTTGTCTTTGACACCGCAGGGACGCTGATTGCCCAGACCAAGGGGGTCGAACAGGGCGGCGCGCTGGACCTTCTCAATGACGCCAGCCCATCAGCAACCCTGATCAGCGATGCTCTGGCGGCTGTTTGGTCCTTTGTGGGCGGACTGTTGAAGTCGGACACGCCGGAGAGCCCGGCCCAGCCTCTTGAGGACCAGCTGCGCGCTATGGTGCAACAGGCGCTGGTCGGCGGGACAGAGGTAAAGGCCGTTGTTGATACCAGCGGCGGCACGGTCTTCTCCGCTGCCACGCCGATCCTGTTTCAGGGAGAAGCGATCGGCGTTGTCACGCTGGCCTCACCAACCGGCGAAATCGACGCATTGGTTCGCGGCGAGCAGGAGCGCGTCCTGCAGATGTTTGTGGTTGCGCTGGTGGTATCCATCGGGTTGAGCTTGGTGCTGGCCTCAACGATCGCAAACCCGCTCGCAGACCTCGCAGAAGCCGCAGAGCTGGGTCGCGATGGCGACTCCCGAAAATCAAAGCCTGGGCGCATTCGCATTCCCGATCTGAGCGCCCGCCCGGATGAAATTGGCCGTCTCAGCCGCGCCCTGCGTGGTATGGTCAAGGCGCTCTATAATCGCATCGACAGCAATGAACAGTTTGCCGCAGATGTGGCTCATGAGATCAAGAACCCGCTGGCCAGCCTGCAATCGGCGGTCGGTACGCTACGGATGGTCAAACGCGAAGATCAGCGTGATAAGTTGCTGGATGTCATCGAACACGACGTGCGGCGTCTGGACCGGTTGGTCAGCGATATCTCCAATGCCTCGCGGCTGGACGCTGAGCTGGTGAAAGAGGAGGAGGAGAGCTTTGATCTCCTCCATATGCTTGGCAACCTCAATCAATTCCTTGGCGAGGATGCGCGCGGCAAGGGGATCGACTATATCACCGACCTGCCAAAGACACCGATAACAATTCAGGGGCTGGAGGCCCGGCTGGCGCAGGTCTTCGTCAACCTGATCACCAACGCGATTTCCTTCTGCGAGGACGGCGATGCCATCCGCGTCTGGGCGCGCCGTCGCGACAACCGCGTTCTGGTCGTGGTTGAAGATACCGGTCCCGGCATCCCCGATCAGGCCCTGAGCAAGGTGTTCAAACGCTTCTATTCACAACGGCCCGTTGAGCATTTTGGCAATAACTCGGGCCTTGGCCTGGCGATTTCCAAACAGATCGTCGAAGCACACGGTGGTGTGATCTGGGCCGAGAATATCCGCCCGACCGAAGCTGACATCACCTCGGAACCTCTGGGGGCTCGGTTTGTCGTCGGCCTCCCGGTCTGACCCATGGCTGCGACGCCGACCTGTCGGCTTCACGCCAGCTGTGTCGCGGTGGCGGGGCAGGGTCTGTTGATCACGGGCGGCTCCGGCAGTGGAAAATCGACACTGGCCCTGCAAATGATGGCGCTCGGGGCGGAGCTGATCGCGGATGATCAGGTGATCATAACTGCCAGCGATGACGCTCTGGTGGTCAGCGCGCCGGAACCATTGCGCAATATGATCGAGGCGCGCGGGTTGGGCCTGCTGTTCGCCCGGGCAGCAGACCAGGCGCATTTGGCCGGTGTCGTCGATCTGGATCATGTTGAAACCGAACGTCTGCCGCCCCAGATTGAAACCACGATCCTCAACCGGCCAATCCGCCAGCTGCGTCGTGTCGACGGCCCGCATTTCGCCCCTGCGCTGCTGCAGTTTCTCAAACACGGAGCCTTGAATCCCGATGCCTGACCCGGATGCTGTCCCTGATCCAACGGCGGTGCCGATCGTTCTGGTGACAGGCCCGTCCGGTGCCGGGCGCACCACGGCCATCAACGTGCTGGAGGACCTCGGTTTTGAGGCGATTGACAATCTGCCTTTGCGCCTGCTGCCCGGTCTGGTGGAGACCAACAGCCTGACCCGACCGATGGCGCTGGGTCTGGACAGTCGCAACCGGGATTTCTCCCCCGCCGCCTTGCTCGATGTTATCGACATGCTGGCTGCGCGCCGGGATCTACATCTGACCGTGCTCTACCTCGATGCCGACCCCGATGTCCTGCTGCGACGCTACTCGGAGACCCGGCGCCGGCATCCGCTCGCCCCGGCCGAGGATCCTGAGGTCGGGGTGCTTCGCGAGATTGATCTGATGCTGCCGATCCGCGACCGTTCCGACCTGTTGCTTGATACCTCGGAGATGAACATCCACCAGCTGAAGGCGGATATCGAACGCCGCTTTGCCCCCGAAGGGCGGGCGCTGGCGGTTTCCTTGCAGAGCTTTTCCTACAAACGCGGCGTGCCACGCAGCATTGATATGGTGTTCGACTGCCGGTTCCTGCGCAATCCCTATTGGGAGAAAGACTTGCGAAGCCTAGACGGGAGGGATCCGAAGGTGCAGAGCTATGTTCAGGAGGACAGCCGCTATCAGCCGTTCTTTGACCGGGTGCTTGATCTGATCCGCTTGCTGTTGCCTGCGTATCGAGAAGAGGGTAAATCGCATCTCTCTATAGCATTTGGATGCACCGGAGGGCAGCACCGCTCGGTCACGATGGCAGAAACCCTGGCCAAGGACCTTGCGGAAAACGGGCAGCAGGTGTCAATTAGACACCGCGAGCTGCACGGCCAGCGACAGAAGTGAGGGACCGGCTTGATCGGAATCGTGATCGTTGCACATGGGGGGCTGGCCAGAGAATATCTGGCCGCCGTGGAACATGTTGTGGGTCCTCAGGTCTGCCTGGAGGCGATCAGCATAGGCCCAGAAGACGACCGGGATGAGAAGCAGCGCGAGATCTGCCGTGCTGCCGATGCCGTCGATAGCGGCGGCGGTGTTGTTGTGGTCACGGACCTGTTTGGCGGTTCTCCGTCGAACCTCAGCCTCTTGGCCTGTACGCCACCAGATCGCCGGATCCTCTACGGGGCCAATCTGCCGATGCTCATCAAACTGGCAAAATCCCGCCATCTGCCTGTTGCGGATGCGGTCAGGCATGCCATGGAGGCGGGCCGCAAGTACATTAACGCCCAAAATATCAACCCCGAAGGGGAGCAAGCGCACTAAATGGTTCGTAAAACGCTGAAAATCGTCAATGAAAAAGGACTGCACGCGCGCGCCTCAGCGAAGCTGGTCGAGGTGGTCGAGGGCTTTGATGCCACGGCCGAAGTCTCGCGGGACGGGCTGTCGGCCTCCGGGGACAGCATCATGGGGCTTTTGATGTTGGCAGCCTCAAAAGGAACGACTATTGACATCGAGACCTCGGGCCCGGATGCAGAGGCGCTTGCCTCGGCGTTGGACACGCTTGTTGCTGACAAGTTCGGCGAAGGCTACTGAGGCTCATTCAAAGCTACGGAACAGGACAAGGCACTTGGCGGATACTGCGCATGATCGCGACGCTGGCGCGACGCCAGGGACCGAAGAGACCGGCGAGATCTATGACCGCCGGACTCTCACCTATGCCAATTCCTTTGACGACCGCTGGACGTCTCTTGCGATCCGCGCCATCGAATGGTGCACGGGCAAGCTGACGATCCTCAGGATGGTGCGCCGGTTCGAGCGCAGCAACGCCGAATACCGGGGCCAGAAATTCTGGCGCGGTGCCCTCAATGTCATGGGAATCGATCTGGAAACACCGCAGGAGCAAATCCTGCGCATCCCGCGAGAGGGGCCGGTGGTGGTGGTTGCAAATCACCCGCATGGGATGGTCGATGGGATGATCTTTGCGGATCTCATTGGCAGGGTGCGTCAGGATTATCGCATCCTGACCCGCTCCGTGCTGACCGGCCTGGACGAGGCGGCAACCTCTTTTATGATTCCGGTCCCGTTTCCCCATGACCCCGAAGCACAAAGCAAGATGGTCGAAATGCGGGCCAAAACGATGGCGCATCTGAAAGAGGGGGGCGTGGTCGCGCTGTTTCCCTCCGGTGTGGTGATGTCCTCGGACAGCTGGTTCGGCCCCGCAATCGAGCGGGAATGGAACGTGTTCACCGCCCAGCTCATTCGCCGCTCCGGCGCGCGTGTGGTGCCCATCTTTTTTCCGGGCAGCAATTCTCGCTGGTACCAGATCGCCAATCAGGTCTCGCCGATCCTGCGTCAGGGGTTGTTGCTGCATGAGATCGTGCGATCCTGCAACAAGCCGCAGAGCCCGGTTGTCGGTGAACCCCTTAGCGATGCGCAGATGGAAAAGCTGCAGAGCGATCCGCGCGGCTTTATGGCTTGGCTGCGCGAACATACGCTGTCGCTCGGCAAGCAGGGCTAGAGCCGCCGCGCGTCATCTTCTGGCTGGAAATATCCCCGTGGGATGAGCAGGCTTCCCGGAAACCGTCTGGCAGACGGTTTCGCCTGCGAAGGGGGCAGCGCCCCCTTTCTGAGATATCCGCCTATCGCGTCGGCACTGGGATCTCGCCCCGGTAATCATAGAACCCGCGTTGCGTTTTCCGGCCCAGCCAGCCTGCTTCGACATATTTCGTCAGCAGCGGGCAGGGGCGGTATTTGGTGTCCGCCAGACCATCATGCAGTACATTCATGATGGCAAGACAGGTATCCAGACCGATGAAATCAGCCAGCTCCAATGGTCCCATCGGATGATTGGCGCCCAGCTTCATCGACTCATCAATGGATTTCACGGATCCCACGCCTTCATACAGGGTGTAGACCGCCTCATTGATCATCGGCATCAGGATCCGATTGACGATAAAGGCGGGGAAATCCTCCGCGCTTGCTGCGGTCTTGCCCAGTTTTTCCACCACCGCGTGACAGGCCGAGAAAGTGGCCTCATCTGTGGCGATGCCGCGGATCAGTTCGACCAGCTGCATGACCGGCACCGGGTTCATGAAGTGAAACCCCATGAAACGCTCCGGCCGGTCGGTCCGGCTGGCCAGTCGGGTGATCGAGATCGACGAGGTGTTGGAGGTGAGAATCGTGTGCGGCAGCAGATGCGGCAGCAGATCCTCGAAAATGGCCTGCTTCACCGTTTCGCGTTCTGTCGCCGCTTCGATGACCAGATCAGTCTTGCCGACATCCGCCAGCGTTAGCGTTGTCGAAATGCGCCCTAGTGCAGCGTCAACATCCGCCTGCTCAATCTTGCCCTTGCTGGCCTGCCGGGTCAGGTTCTTCTTCACCGCATTCACGGCACTGTCCAAGGCCTGTTGGCTTATGTCATTCAAAACAACATCATAGCCTGCCAGCGCCATCACATGTGCGATGCCATTGCCCATCTGGCCTGCACCAATCACGCCTATTTTCTGGATGTCCATCGCTCATGCCTCTTGGGAGTTTTCCGGCGGATCATACTGGCGGGTCCGTGGGCGGCACAAGGCCGATTGGCCGGGTTTTTAGGCAAAGTTGAGCATTAGCAATTCGTCAACGGATCTCGGATTAAGTGAGTCTCGGGTGAAATTTGGTGGGTATTATGAGCTATGAACTCAAGAGCGCGACAGCGCTTGCGGGCGAGCCTTGCAGCTATGCGGGTTCGAAATTATTGGTCCGCGGGCCGGCGCGTAATCTGACTGAACCATATTTGGCATTTATCGGCGGCACAGAGGTCTTTGGACGCTTTGTCGAACGTCCCTTCGTGGCCGAAGCAGAAACGATTCTACAGCGCCCCTGCGTAAACCTTGGCAGCGTGAATGCCGGGGTCGACAGCTTTTTGAGCGATCCGGATATTCTGGATATTGCCCGCAAGGCCGAAGCATCTCTTGTCCAGGTGCTGGGGGCACAGAATATCTCCAACGGCTATTACAAGGTTCATCCCCGGCGCAATGACAGGTTCTTATGCGCTCATGAGCCGCTGCGGGATCTGTATCCGGAAATGGATTTCACGGAGTATCACTTTAACAAGCACCTGCTGAGCGCGCTCCGATCTTGTTGCAGAACCCGTTACGAAACCGTTCGTGATCATCTGCAAGAGACCTGGGTTGACCGTATGGGAGAGCTGATCGCGGCGCTCAATGGGGAGGTGACTTTGCTCTGGATCCATTACGACGTCGATCATCAGGTCCTGTTTGGGCATGAGCCTGCGCTGGTTGACCGGCCGATGGTGGATGCACTGCGTGCGCGTGTGCTCGGGGTTGTTGAGATCCCTGTCCATACCGCGCGGGATGCCGCAGACATTGACGGCATGTTCTACGGACAGCTTGACCTGCCGTCGGCCCAGCGAATGGTCGGCCCGAAGGAGCATGTTAGAATTGCGGCGCAGGTGGCGCAGTATCTGCAACCCCGCCTCAGGAACTGATCGCGACCCGAAAGGTTGTTGGAAACAAAAAAAGCCCGCGACAGATGTCCCGGGCTTTTCACATGTTTAAGCGATGCGCTTACAGTTTTTCGATCAGCTCGGGTACGGCCTGGAACAGGTCGGCCACCAGGCCGTAATCGGCAACCTGGAAGATCGGAGCCTCTTCGTCCTTGTTGATCGCAACGATGATCTTGGAGTCCTTCATGCCTGCCAGGTGCTGAATTGCGCCGGAGATCCCAACCGCAACATAAAGCTCAGGCGCCACGACCTTGCCGGTTTGACCCACCTGCCAGTCGTTCGGTGCATAGCCCGAATCCACGGCCGCGCGGGAGGCGCCAACCGCCGCACCCAGCTTGTCGGCCAGGTTTTCGATCAGTTTGAAGTCCTCTTCGGACCCAACACCACGACCACCGGACACAACAACACCGGCCGAGGTCAGCTCGGGGCGATCGCTGGCGGCGACTTTGTCCTCGACCCATTCGGACAGGCCGGGGTTTTCGGCAGCGGAAATGGTGTCAACGGAGGCGGAGCCGCCGTCACCAGCCGCGTCGAAGGTGGATGTCCGGAACGAGATCACCTTTTTGGCGTCGCGCGACTTTACGGTCTGAACCGCGTTGCCTGCGTAGATCGGACGCTCGAATGTGTCGCCATCGACAACACCGGATACGTCCGAAATGACCATCACGTCCAGCAGGGCTGCAACGCGGGGCAGGACGTTCTTGGCGTCAGTGGTCGCAGGCGCCACGATGTGCTCATAGTCGGATGCCAGCGAGGCGATCAGCGCAGCAGTCGGTTCCGCCAGACGGTGGCCGAGCGAGGCGTCTTCAGCAACCAGAACCTTCGACACGCCTGCAATCTTGGCGGCTTCTGCACCGGCTGCTGCCGCAGAGGCGCCAGCGGCCAGAACGGTCACGTCGCCCAGCTTGCTTGCCGCGGTCACGGCTTTTGCGGTTGCGTCCAGCGCCAGGGCGCCATCGGTCACTTCGGCAAGGAGAAGAACAGCCATTACACAGCCCCCGCTTCTTTGAGTTTACCGACCAACTCATCCACGGAGCCCACGATGATGCCTGCGGCACGGGCTGCGGGTTCGGTGGTGGAGATGATTTCCAGACGCGGGGAGACATCGACGCCGTAGTCGGCGGCGGTTTTCTCGTCCAGCGGCTTCTTCTTGGCCTTCATGATGTTCGGCAGCGAAGCGTAACGCGGCTCGTTCAGGCGCAGGTCAACGGTGACGATGGCGGGCATCTTCACTTTGATGGTCTGCAGGCCGCCGTCCACTTCGCGGGTCACAACGGCGCTATCGCCATCAATGTCCAGCTCAGAGGCAAAGGTGCCCTGCGACCAGCCCAGAAGCGCCGACAGCATCTGACCGGTGGCATTCATGTCGTTGTCGATCGCCTGCTTGCCTGCCAGAACCAGGCCGGGCTGCTCTTCCTCGACCACTTTGGCGAGGATTTTGGCAACGGCCAGCGGCTCGATGTCGGTATGCACGTCATCTGCTGCAACAACCAGGATCGCGCGGTCGGCACCCATGGCGAGCGCGGTCCGCAGGGTTTCCTGCGCCTGCTTCACACCGATGGAGACAACGACGATCTCATCAGCTTTGCCGGCTTCCTTGAGGCGGATCGCCTCTTCGACGGCGATTTCGTCAAACGGGTTCATCGACATTTTGACGTTGGCGAGATCGACACCGCTGCCGTCCGCTTTGACGCGGACCTTCACGTTGTAGTCAATCACGCGCTTGACAGGCACAAGTACCTTCATTTTGCGTTCTCTCCTTAACAAACGGTAAGCCGCCGGGGCGACTCTCCTCCATGCTCTCGCGATGTTGATAGCGGCTTAGATTGCGCCGCAACAGGGCAAAATCGTCACGTTACCGCCCTCCGACGTCGCGTCTGACGGTTTGCATCAGCAGTTTTGCAGGAATGTTTCGCCGATAATGCTGCACTGCCGCAGCGGCAGCTATACCGGTGCTTGATCTCGATGGGACAGGTTGCCGCAGCGCTATGCGATCACCGACCAGCTCTGCCACGCGCCGCTCGGCCGGGCGCGTGGGGTATTGTCATTGCGGCGCTTACCGATTGGCGCCGGGCACCCAGAGCACATCGCGCGCGCCGTTGTCATTGGCGGCACGCGACGCAACAAAGAACCAGTCGGACAGCCGGTTGAGATATTTCACCGCTGCCGGATTGATGTCCTCCTGCGTGGCAAGCTCGGTTGCCAGACGTTCGGCGCGGCGCGCCACGGTACGACATACATGGAGATGTGCGGAGAGAGCTGCGCCACCGGGCAGCACAAAGCTGCGCAGAGGCGCGAGATTGGCGTTCATGACATCAATTTCCGCCTCCAGACGCGCAACCTGTGCATCGGCAACACGCAGTGGCGGGTATTCGGCATTGGCATCTTTGTCCATTTCAGGTCGGCAGAGGTCCGCGCCCAGGTCAAACAGGTCATTCTGAATACGCGCCAGCGCCGCGTCCATCTCGCCGTCGGCCTCCTGTCGCGCCACCCCGACAAAGGCGTTCAGCTCGTCCGAGGTGCCATAGGCATTGACCCGCGCGGAATGTTTGGCAACGCGGTCTCCATTGCCAAGAGCGGTGTCGCCCTTGTCGCCGGTACGGGTGTAGATCTTGTTCAATACGACCATGATTTACTGACCTCCCTGAGCGCGAAGATAGACATATCCGAGGATGAAAACCACGGCGAGGAACTGAAACAGGATGCGCAGGCGCATCATCTTGTTGGCATTTCTGGCATTGAAGGCGCCGCCGGCGCCGAACCCACCAATGCCGATTACCAGCACGATGACGGTTGCGGCGATCGCAGCAATCGCCAGGATGTAGAGCGGATCGCCCATCTTCTCATATTCCTTGTTTCTTGCCGCGACAGCCGCTGCCTTCATGGCAGGGCCCGCCGCGCATCAGCTATCTAAGCCGCGCGAGGATACGGTCAATCGCGCGTGTGGTCAGGATGCGTTTTAGCACACCTCCGATATGGGTCGGCACGGTGACATAGTAACGCGGACGTGGCCGTCGGCTCTCGCAGGCATGGATCAGTTTGGCCGTGACTGAGGATGCCGGGAGTTCGAACCTGTCTGGTCCATTGCTTTCATAGAGCCGCTTCAGGAGGCTGGCCTCATAGCGGTCGCGCAGGGCGGAGTTCTCCCAATCGACGTATTTCTCGAAATGGGGAATGGCCTTTTCGCGGATCTTCGACGTCACAGGGCCGGGCTCGATCAGAACGACCTTGATGCCGCTGTCGCGCAGCTCAACCCGCATGGTATCGGTCAGCCCTTCGATAGCGTGTTTGGTCGCCACATAGGCGCCGCGCCAGGGGAAGCTCACAAAACCGAGGATCGAGGAATTCTGCACGATCCGCCCATGCCCCTGTGCGCGCATCACCGGGATGACGTTGCGGGTCAGCTCGTGCCAGCCAAAGACATTGCTTTCAAAGATGCTGCGCAGCCCTTCGGTCGATACGTCCTCAACAGCGCCGGGCAGCCCGTGCGCACCATTGTTGAACAATACGTCCAGCGTGCCGCCGGTGCGCTCCAGCACCTCTGCCAGACCGCTGCGCAGGCTTTCTGCATCTGTATAATCCATCAGCGGGCTGACAAATCCCTGCGCGCGCAGCCTGTCGCAGTCGACCGGTTTGCGGCAGGAGGCGAACACGGTCCAACCACGTTCGCGCATACCATGCGCAGCATCCAGACCGATCCCGGAGGAACAGCCTGTGATCAGGATCGTTTTCTGCATAAAACCCCTCGCGCGGTCACCTGTACCGGCGCTTTATGGGCGTTTCTTGCTCACCAGGGAAGCCGCAATCCAGCCAACCTTGCCGTCTTTTACGGTGCGCAGGTGCAGCCAGCCGGTGCCAATGTCCTCAACAACCGTGACTTTCTCGCCGTTGCTGAGCCGATCCAGGATCGGGTAAACCGTGCCGGGGCCTGTCCGCATGTTGACGCGGGTTGCAGTGATGGTGCGAATGTCTTCTGCGGGTTCGGCCGGGTTCAATTCGGCGGCATCCGCTTCGAGCGCGGCCTGAACCAGGGGTTGCCCCGACAGCCCATCCGACAGCGAGGCCAGCTGCACCGTTGCCGTATCGCCCGAACCCGGTATCCGCGCAGAGGCGGGCGCCGCAGCCTGGGCTACGGAAAATGCAGCGTCACTGTTGCTCAGCCCCTCACCAACGGCTGCGATCTGCGCCATCGCGACACGCGAACGCAGATTGGGGTCTGCGGAGGGGCGCGGCGATTTTGCGTTCATTGAGGTTGTAGCTGCGGTCTGTGGCACGCGCAGGGCCACCTTGCTGACCAGCGATTCTGCGGTCACCGCGGTGCGGCGCGCTGCGGTGTCGCTGGTGTCGACATCACTGCCAAAAGCAGCCTTGGCGATGTCGATGGCAGCAGAGGGGCCTTTGGGCGGCTCAAAATCAGCGCCGCCACTGGCTTCGTAAAAACCCCAGCCCAAAAACAGAAATGATGCGATAACAAAGCGTGACATATACAAATCCCCCCCAGGATCAGCCTGAAAACCTGTGCAAATTCATGATTATCGAGCATTCGCTCGGCTGCAGGTAATACGCACCCGCTGCACAGATTGTTCCGGCTTAACTTAGATCTTACAGCAGTTTTTCGAGTCGTAGTAGGGGAGAGGTGGCGACTTTCTCCCCCAAGCCAGCTTTGTCGGTCGTACGGGGGGTGGTCGGGCGACGGGCAGACCCTGCCGGTTGTGGCGGGGTCGATATATGGGGGTAACTCCGCATTTTCGCACGGCCCCGCTTTACCAAGACCGGAGGGGGCAGTATCACCAGAGCATGACCGACCTGGTAGATGATCAAGACACCCCCGATTCCCCCGCAACCGGAGAAATACTGGAGCCGCTGCGCCGTGCGATTGGCGAGCGGTACCTGACTTATGCTCTCAGCACCATCATGCACCGGGCGCTGCCCGATGCCCGCGATGGTCTGAAACCGGTGCACCGCCGCATTCTCTACGCGATGAGCCGCCTGCGTCTCACCTCGACGGGCGGCTTTTTGAAATCGGCCAAGATCTCCGGCGACACCATGGGTGATTTCCATCCCCACGGCGACGCGGCGATCTACGACGCGATGGCGCGTCTGGCGCAGGATTTCAACGTCCGCTATCCGCTGGTCGACGGGCAGGGCAACTTCGGCAATATCGACGGCGATAACCCGGCGGCCTCTCGTTACACCGAGGCACGGATGACCTTTGTAGCCGAGGCGATGCTGGACGGGCTGAGCGAGAACGCCGTTGATTTCCGTGACAATTACGACGGGCGTTTGACCGAACCGGTTGTTTTGCCCGCAACCTTCCCGAATATCCTGGCCAATGGTGCGGCCGGTATCGCGGTGGGCATGGCGACCAATATCCCGCCGCATAATATCGGCGAACTGATCGATGCCTGCCTGCATCTGATCAAGACCCCGGATGCCCGTGATGATACGCTGTTGAACTACGTGCCGGGACCGGACTTTCCCACCGGCGGCGTGATTGTCGAGCCACGCGAAAATATCGCCAAGGCCTATAACACCGGGCGCGGATCCTTCCGTCTGCGCTGTACCCATGAGGTTGAGGATCTGGGCCGTGGCCAGTGGCAGATCGTCATTACCGAAATCCCCTATCAGGTCCAGAAATCCAAGCTGATCGAAAAGATCGCCGAGCTGATCCAGACCAAGAAGATTCCGATCCTGGCCGATGTTCGGGACGAATCAGCCGAGGATATCCGCATCATTCTTGAGCCGAAGTCCAAGAATGTGGATCCCGAAGTGCTGATGAACATGATGTTCCGCAATTCGGATCTGGAAATCCGCTTCAGCCTGAACATGAACGTGCTGATCGACGGCGTGACCCCCAAGGTCTGTTCGATGAAGGAGGTGCTGCGCGCCTTCCTTGATCATCGTCGCGACGTGTTGCAGCGCCGGTCGCAGCACCGGATGGACAAGATCGACCACCGGCTCGAGGTTTTGGAAGGGTTCATTATCGCCTTCCTCAATCTGGATCGCGTGATTGATATCATCCGTTATGACGATGATCCCAAGGCCGCGTTGATGCGCGAGAACTGGGCGCTGGATCACCCGCGCGCCTACACCGAAGCCGATTATATCTCGCCCGCCGCCGGGCCTGGAGAGCTGAGCGAAGTCCAGGCCGAAGCGATCCTGAACATGCGGTTGCGCAGCCTGCGCCGCCTGGAAGAGATCGAACTGGTGCGCGAACGCGATGCCCTACAGGAAGAACGCGCCGGTCTGGTCGAATTACTGGCCTCCGAAGAGCTCCAGTGGAGCCGCATCGCCGAACAGCTGAAGGACACCAAGAAGCAGTTTGGCAAATCCTATGAGGGTGGTCCGCGTCGCACCCGCTTTGCCGAGGCGGGCGAAGTCGAAGATGTGCCGCTCCAAGCGATGATCGACCGCGAACCGATCACCGTGGTCTGCTCGCAGATGGGCTGGATCCGTGCCATGACCGGCCATATCGACCTGGGCCGGGAATTGAAGTTCAAGGATGGCGATGGCCCCCGCTTTATCTTCCATGCCGAAACCACGGACCGGCTTCTGGTCTTTGCGTCCAACGGGCGGTTTTATACGATTTCCGCGTCCAACCTGCCCGGCGGGCGCGGCATGGGTGAACCCCTGCGCCTGATGGTGGATCTGCCCAATGAGGTCGAGATTGTCGATATTCTGATCCACAATCCAGACGGTCGCCTGCTGGTCGCCTCGGATGCGGGCAACGGCTTTATCTGCGCCGAGAAAGATATCGTTGCCCAGACACGCGGCGGCAAGCAGGTGCTGAACGTCAAGGATGACGACCGTGCCAAGATCTGCATCCCCGTGATCGGCGATCACGTTGCAGTGGTGTCTGAGAATGGCAAATTCCTGGTCTTCGCGGTTGAGGAGATGCCCGAGCTGTCCCGTGGCAAGGGCGTGCGGTTGCAGAAATACAATATGGCCCGTGGCAAGCAGGGGTCGCTGGAGCTGGATGGCGGTTTGAGCGATGTCACCACGTTCAACTGGGATGACGGTCTCAGCTGGGAAATGGGCGGTGGCAAGACCCGTCATGAAACCGATCTGGGCCAGTGGTTGGGCAAGCGCGCAGGTGTCGGCAAACGGCCGCCCTACGGGTTCCCGCGCAACTACAAGTTCAGATAGGATCAGATGTGGCTGCCCTGCACCTGTGACCTCAGCGCCACCCGGTGGAACCGTAGGGCCATGACGGCTTTACCGGTTCCGTACCGCGCGGCTATCTGGGGATGTCTTCTAACTGAAATGAGACTGCTATGATCCGGATCTTTACCCTCCTGGCCGCCATGATCGCTGTCGCCGCCTGTACCGCCGCTGCGCCGGACGAACCGCTGGAGGAACTCGGGAACTTCAAGCTGGGTCATAACATCGTCATCGCATCCAAGGTTCAGATGGTGCCGGGGTCGCGGAAAGTCTCAAAAGAGGAATGGGTCGATATCCTCACCAATGAGGTCAATGCCCGCTTCAGCCAGTATCAGGGCGACAAGATCTATCATTTCGGGATCAGCGTTGAAGGGTATTTTGTCGCCCCCGGCGGCGTACCCCTCGTGCTCAGCCCGAAATCGGTTCTGGCGGTCAATGTGACCGTTTGGGACGACGCCGCAGGTGCCAAACTGAACAAGGTCGTCAAGAAATTCACCGTCTTTGAGACAACAACGGCAGACAGTTTCCTGGTGGGATCCGGTCATGCCCGGACCCGCGAAGAACAGATGCGGGGACTGGCGCGCAACGCCGTGGGCCAGATCGAGGATTGGCTGGTCGAGCAGCGCAAGGAAGAGGGCTGGTTCGGGCCCGAACAGACCTCCGGACAGGTTGACCAACCGCGCACCACTGGGGTGACAGAACCACCGGTAGCCGCGGCGGGCTGATTCCGCCTCACGCGCGCGGTGGATCCAGATCCGTTTCCGCCAGGCTCTGACCGGCCGACCCCCTGACACCGACATGGCCGATCATGCCCGATGCAATGAACCCTGTTGCCATTCCCCTGTGGCGGCAACTCTGTGGCCTATGGTTCATGATCTGGCAGTGATTTGCGACAGGACGCACAGGAACGGGTTGATTTTCACCTATAAACCAAATAAGCCGCGCGCGCAGAGGAAATTCGGGTCGGGTTTCGACCCCCAATTCAAAAGGGCGCCTACAGAATGGCTAAGGAAAAGTTTGAACGTACAAAACCGCACGTCAACATCGGCACCATCGGCCACGTTGACCACGGCAAGACCACGCTGACCGCAGCGATCACCAAGTATTTCGGTGACTTCAAAGCCTACGACCAGATCGACGGCGCACCTGAAGAGAAAGCCCGCGGCATCACCATCTCGACCGCGCACGTGGAATATGAGACCGAAGGCCGTCACTACGCCCACGT
>NZ_JAYMWO010000005.1:0-447620 GCF_048056175.1 Phaeobacter sp. JH20_29 | reverse complement strand
ATTTACAATGACTTACATGGAAACAAAGTCAGCAGACCTGACCTGAAATCCCGCAGAAAACCGCCAGACCACACCCACAGAAACCCCCATAAGCAACTTACCCACAGACTCACCCAACATATCCACACCCCAGAACACCCAAAACCCGTGAATCACACCTAACACCGTCAACCTCAGACGGTTTCAGGAGGACCCGAGGCAAAATCCAGAAGTAAGGGGTGATGCGCCGCTCGATGAGGGTACATGGCCGCGCGGGGTAAGTCCGCCGCGCAGATGAGGGTCGGACATATCGAGCCACCTGGATAGACATCCCCCTGCCTATCGGTGCCTGCCGCAGCCCGTTCGTCATATGTGTCTACTATATGCGTCAGATGTGTGAGCCACGCAGCCGGGTCGAAAGGCACAGTCCTTGCAGTCCAGCGGAACACGGACAGCACAATATGCTGTCCCCTCAATATGCGCACGCCGCGCCCCCGGCAGGGGACGCGGCGCTTGGCCCAACGGAATTGGGAGCTCTTTCCAATTCGGGCGGGAGGCCTCTGCGAGGCGGCAGGCATAACCCGCCGACAGCATCCGCCGATTATTGCAGTTGAGCCCAGAACAGCTCGAGATGACGTGAAACGATTTCCTGGAAGCGGCCATCCGCCTTGAGCGCCTTCAGCCCCGCATTGATGCGGTACAGATGGGAGGTGCCACGCCAATGACGTTTCGAGATCACCACATGCAGCCCTTCTTCTGACAGTGGACGCTCCAGCGGGATCACCTGATCGCGCAGCCCTTCGGCAATCAGCGTATTGGCCCCGAGGAACAGGTTCAGCGAGACGGCATCTACATCGTGCGCCATCAGTTTGCGGAAACAGGCCCCAGGATCAGCCGCCTGCACAAGAGTGACCTGACCGCTGCTCAACCACTTGCGGTCGCTGCGTTCCAGATCATGAGTGTAGTAGCCTTCGGGGCGGCAGAGCCTCTTGCCAAGCATGTCGGCGTCGCTGTCGAAGGCAAAAGGTGCATCCGCCCGCACAAATACCATGATCGGAATGGTCATCAGCGGTTCCGAAAAATGAAAGTTCACACACCGCTTGTCGTCAGGCGTCGCCGAACAATCCGGTTTCAGCCAGGGAAAACCCATGTCGAACTGCTTTTCATCCAGCATCGGGAACAGATGCTTTGACCAGTCCTGCTCCCAGGTGATGGAATAGGAGACCGGTGCCGGGGTCAGCTCCAGCGCCGCGTTCACCAGTTCGGTGACCATGCCCTGTCCGGGCAGCGCCTGATCGGTGAAAGGCGCAAAACCGCCACCGGTCAGAAGCTTCATTTCGGCATCATCCTTACGCAGAGGTGTGGCATCGGGTTCTGAGGCCTGCTGCGCGCAAGGGATATGCAGGGTCTTGCCCGGGATGACGCTGGGTCCTGCGAGCACATGCTGGTTGCTGTAATAAATCAGCGTCCAGCGGCTGCGGTCATTATAGTGGGTTTCGGCAATCGAGAAGAGCGTATCGCCGGGCTGAACCCGGTAATCGACGTTGCAGATGGCATGGGCCGCGCCGGGCGCAAGCCCTGTGGCCATCACCAATGCGACCGCCAGTGTTGAAAGATGTCTCAGCATGGCGCCCTCCCTCAGAAGCCGGCCCAGATCCTGGCCATGTGGTCTTCGATGATGGCCTGATACTGACCATTGCCGCGAATATTGCGCAGGCCTGTGTTGATCATCGACAGCATATCGTCAGCTTGCGGGTGGGTTTTGTGAACCACCACATGGATCCCCAGCACGGACAGGGGCAGCGGCAGCACATCGAACTGGTCCAGCAGGTCATTTTCCTTCATCACGCTGCGCCCGGTGAATTCGTTGATCGCGACGGCGTCGGCCTCTCCCCGGGCGACCATCTCGAAGCAGTCGGCCACCTTATGCGGCTGCTTCAGAGTGATTTTCTTGTCTTCCATCCAGCGGCGACCATAGCCATCCAGATCGAAGGTCAGATAACCAGCCGGGCGGCACAGGGTCTTGCCCTCGATATCGGCGTCACTCTCAAAGGTGAAGGGGCGTGACTTATCCACGAACAGCAGCATCAGTGTTTCGAACATCGGGTCCGAGAACAGGAAGTTCACGCAGCGATAGCTCTCCGGCATGGTATCGCAATCCGGGCGGTACCAGGGAAAGCCGAGGTCCAGCAGCGCGTTCGACAGCAGTGGGTCGAAATGGGACGCCCAGTCATCCACCCAGTGGATCGCAAACCCCTGCGCAGGTGCCGCATCGGTCATCGCTGCATTCACCACCTCGGTGATCAACCCGCCGTTATGTGCCGTCTTGGAGGTAAAAGGCGCATAGTCGTCGCCGGTCAGCAGGTTGATCTTGCTGCGCACGGCGGCGGTACCGGGCTTCACCCTGACCGGCGCCGCGACAACGGGCTGTGCATCCGCCACCGCTTTGCCGCCGGGCAATCCGGTGGGCAGCCCGTTCAGGCAGGCCATGGTCAGTTCCATCCCGACGCGGATCGCGTCTGGGCGCGGGCCGATGGCGTCGATATTGCGGCTATGGATTGCGCTCCACATGCCCACATCCTTGTAAAGCCGGTCGGCAATCAGCGACAGGCTATCGCCGGGGCGCACCTTATATGTGCCGCCGCAGGTTTCCGCCGCCACGGGTTTGGCCAGCAGGCCTGCGACGCTACACAGCGCCGCGATCAGGTGTTTTCTCATCTTGTCCCTCTTGGGTTTAACTGGGCGTCCCGCGCCACTGATGGGCGCCGCCTCTTTGTCTCGTGATTTGTTGAAAGCAGGCATCTCTGCAAAGCATCCGTTGCGGCCAATGCAGAAAACCGGGAATCGCGGGCGTCTTGCGCCGGTATTACTGGCCGACGAACAGCGCCAGGATGGTTGCCGTGTCAACGCGCCCATCGGCCCCTATCAAAGCTGCGGGGACCGTGATCGACTGGCTGCGATAGGCATCATTCACCATCTGGTCGATATAGGCGGGCGATTGGCCCTGCCCAACGGCACGCAGTACCATACTATAAAGGGCCGTGTGCGCCTGTGATGCGGCGGGAGCCGGGGCCGCCGGCTGTGCGGCAGTGGCGGTCTGGCTGCCACGGCGCAGCGCCGCCAACGTCCCGGCAGTCATCTGCGCAACCAACGCATCCTCGGCGCTGAGGGGGGCAGCCGTTTCAACTGCTGCTGTCAGCAGCTCTTCGGCGGCGGCACGTTCGGCAGATGTCGCAGTGGGATCAAGCCCGGCCAATGCCTGCGGAGTCAGCAGCTGGGCGACACGCGGCTTGGCAGCCGCAGGCTCTGTCACGTCATCAGATCCGAACTGCAACACGGCGAGGCCAACGGCAAAAAGCGCCAGAACAGCCGCAGCGGCGCCAAGTTTCGCAATCGGGGACATCCCGGTGCCAAGCCCTCTTACCTTTGGCTTTGCCACATGGTTTCCGTGCGTGCCCGGTTTGGCGGTCGAGCTGGCAGCACCGCCTGATCGGGCCTGACCCGTGGCGACCGAGGACACTGCGGCAATATTTGCCGTGTTGCGGGTTTTTCCCGTCTGGGGCGAGCGAAGCGCACTGTTGCTAGAGGTAATCACACCATCAATCCTGACCGTGCGGGCAGACCGATCACCGGCCTCTGCGGCCTCGGAACTTGTTACACTGTCTTTCTTTAAGCTCAACATCGGCTCAAACTACCCCCGGCTGCTCCGAAAATCGCGGTCCAGCCGCGTTTTGTTAACCGATTCTTAACCTTCGAGCGATTCTGCGTCAACATTCTGCGGTAGAATGGTAAACTTACACAGAACTTGCGATGAACCCGCCCATATAGAGAGTAAAGCGCATCGCTTCCGCTACATGCTGCCCCGAGCGATAGGCAGACCTCTGACCGCAGGAAAGGCGTCGGCGCGGAGGTGTTGCGATGATCGCAGCCTCTCAGATATGCAATCATAAGATGAACGCCCCTGCGGCTTGCGCCTGTCGAAAGCAAACCTGAATGGCTAGGTGCGAACTGCCTGCACTCAATATCCGCAACAATAGCTCCTCGGTCAGGGTGGACCTGAGGGTGCAAAGGGCACTCCTGTCAGCGTGAACCGCGCGGCCCGAGCATCCAGCCTGTCAACAGGAAGATGCCCCGCAGTGACCTGCGGGGCATCAAAGTCCGAAGAATGGAACGCGCGTCGAGGGTAAACCCGCCGCGCTATCGGATCTCTACATGCGATCAGAAATCCAGGTTTTCCACGCTGAGCGCGTTTTTCTGGATAAATTCGCGGCGAGGTTCCACGACGTCGCCCATCAGCTTGGTAAAGAGATCATCCGCTTCGACCATATCCTCAACCCGCACCTGCAACAGGGTGCGCGCGTCGGGGTCCAGCGTGGTTTCCCACAGCTGATCCGGGTTCATTTCTCCCAGGCCTTTGTAACGCTGTAGCGCCAGACCTTTTTCACCCTCATCGAGGATCGCCTTCAGCAGACCGAGCGGGCCGTGGATGGCCTGGCTGCGGTCACGCCGCACAAGCGTGGCAGTTGAGCCGTAGATCTCTTGCAGGCTGTTGGTAAAGCTCCCTGTTTTCCGTGCCTCACCAGAGCGCAGCATCGGACCGTCCAGTGTCCTGAGCTCTTCGACGCCGCGCAGGATACGCGACAGGCGAATACCGTTATCCTGAGTGATACGACCACGCCAGCCGCGTTCATATTCCAGCGCAATCAGGTCAAGACGCTGCGCAACCTTGTCGGCGACTCCCTGAAGATCGGCATCAACGGCGCCGGGTACAAAGGCACCGGCGACTGCCGCCTGCTCAAGGATATGGCGCGGATAATGCGTCGGGAAGGCATCCAGAACGCGCTTCAGCTGGCGCGCCTCATCAACCACACGGGCCAGATCCTGACCCACCAGCTCCTCGCCGCTGCCCAGTTTCAGAACCGCGCCGTCGACACCCTGATTGATCAGATATTCATCCAGCGCAGCCTGATCCTTGAGATAGACCTCGGATTTGCCGCGCGACACCTTATAGAGCGGCGGTTGGGCGATATAGAGATACCCGCCCTCGATCAACTCGGGCATCTGACGATAGAAGAAGGTGAGCAGCAGCGTGCGGATGTGGGCGCCGTCAACGTCGGCATCCGTCATGATGACGATCTTGTGGTAACGCAGTTTCTCGATGTTGAATTCATCGCGCCCAATGCCGGTACCAAGCGCCATAACGAGGTTGCCGATTTCCTGACTGCCCAGCATCCGGTCAAACCGTGCGCGTTCGACGTTCAGGATCTTGCCGCGGAGGGGCAGAATTGCCTGTGTCATCCGGTCCCGGCCGGTCTGGGCGGAACCGCCGGCTGAGTCACCCTCGACCAGGAAGACTTCGCTTTTGGCGGGATCTTTCTCTGAGCAGTCCTTGAGCTTGCCTGCCAGATAATTGACATCCATCGCGGTCTTGCGGCGTGTCAGTTCACGGGCCTTTCGGGCAGCCTCCCGCGCGAGGGCGGCTTCGATGATCTTGCCGACGATCTGCTTGGCCTGATTTGGGTTTTCTTCGAACCATTCGGCAAGCTTCTCATTGACGAGGCTTTCAACCACGGGCCGCACTTCTGAGGAGACCAGCTTGTCCTTGGTCTGGCTGGAGAATTTCGGATCCGGCACCTTGACCGACAAGACGCAGGTCAGCCCTTCGCGGGCATCATCGCCGGTAAAGGAGACCTTTTCCTTCTTGGCGATGCCGGAGGATTGCGCATAGTTGTTGATGGTCCGGGTCAAGGCGCCACGGAAACCCGCAACATGGGTCCCACCATCGCGCTGTGGAATGTTGTTGGTAAACGGCAGCACGGTTTCGTGGTAGCTGTCGTTCCACCACATGGCGACCTCGACCCCAATATCATCCCGGTCACCGGTGATATAGATCGGCGCCTCCATAACAGGGGATTTTGACCGATCGAGATATTTGACGAATTCCTTGACGCCCCCCTCATAGAACAGCTCCACTTCCAGCCGTTCGGCCGGACGCTCGTCAATCAGGACGATCCGCACGCCAGAGTTCAGGAAGGCCAGTTCGCGCAGGCGCTTTTCCAGCGTTTCAAAGGAGTATTCCAGGTTGGAGAAGGTATCTGTCGAGGCCAGAAAACGGACCTCGGTCCCGGTCTGATCCCCGCAGTCGCCGACCACCTTAAGATGTTCCGCGGTATCGCCACGCTCAAACCGGGCGACATGCTCCTTGCCGTTGCGCCAGATACGCAGCTCCAGCCAATCGGAGAGCGCATTCACCACAGACACGCCCACACCGTGCAAGCCGCCAGACACCTTGTAGGAGTTGCTGTCAAACTTACCACCGGCATGTAGCTGCGTCATGATGACTTCAGCGGCTGAGACGCCTTCCTCAGCATGAATATCGACCGGGATACCGCGCCCGTTGTCGTGCACCGAAACACTGGAATCGGCGTGAATTTTCACAACCACTCGGTCCGCGTGACCGGCCAGGGCTTCATCGATGCCGTTGTCGACGACCTCATACACCATATGGTGCAACCCAGAGCCATCATCGGTGTCCCCGATATACATGCCGGGACGTTTGCGAACCGCCTCCAACCCTTTGAGAACCTTGATGGAATCCGCGCCATATTCTGCGGGGGCCTGCTCGTTTCCGGACATTCACATCTTCCTGTCTTTGCTTCAGGATTTTATACGAAGTCTGGCCGGGAATGTCACGCGCAAGCCCCTTTTTTTCTTGGTTGAATCAAGCCGCTCTGGCGCCCAGGGACGCAACCTTGCGCAGCCAGGAATTTACGGTCCCCTCAGAAGCGTCCGTGGCCGGGGCAAAGGAAGAGAACCGGGTCGGCTTGATGCCCACAAACCCCAGGATCTGACTGCTGATAATCCGCTTGATGGCATTGCCGTAGATCAGCCGCAGCCATAGAGCGGGCGTATCCGAAGTGAGCAGCACCCGCGCGGTTTTGCCGGTCAACATCGGTGCAGGTACGCCCATGAAGTTGACGTTTCGCGTGTCAAAGGCCCGCCCCGGCAATAGCGCCCGGTCAAAAACGCCCTTCAGCTTTGCCGGAACGGCCCCCCACCACATCGGGGTCGCCATCACAACGTGATCGGCCCATTCGAGATCGGTCAGAAATGCTGCCAGATCCGGCTCCAGAGGTTTCACATTCTGATACCCCGCCTGGCCATAGTCCATGTCGAAGCGCATCGCGGACAAATCGTGATACCGGACCGCGTGCCCCTCTCCCTCAGCTGCGGCCTGATAGGCCTGGCAGAGCGATTGCGACAGTGAGCTGGGCGCCGGGTGGCCATTGAGGATGATGATTTTTCGCGTGGACATGAGAACCTCTGAATCCTAAAACTGACTAAGGTCAATTTATTCAAAAACTGACCGTGGTCAATATATAAAATGACCACGGTCAAATTCTATGAAAGGTCGCCATGTCCCGCCCTCCGCAGCAACGTCGATTGGAAACCCGCGCCCGCCTGTTGGAGGTCGCCGACGCGCAGATCCTCACCGCTGGCTACAGCGGGCTGAGGGTTGAGGATGTCGTGGCTGAGGCCGGCGTTGCAAAGGGCACGCTGTTTTCGCATTTCGGCGACAAGAACGGTCTGCTCGCCGCATTGATCGGCCCGCGCATAATGGCCGTGCTCGACGAAACCGAAGCCCTCCCTACCCCCGACACTCTGGACGCGCTGATTGATCGTCTGTTGCCGGTGGTTCAGTTCGTGGCGCAGGATCGGGTGATTTTCGATCTGCTGCTGCGCTACTCAGGCACCACCGGCACCGAAACCGATGCGGTGATCACCCAGAGTTTCTTCCGCCAGATCTCTTTGTGGTCGGGATGGGTGGCAGAGCTGCAAGCCAGCGGCGCCCTGCGCCAGGATCAGCCCGCAAATGTCCTGGCCGAGGGGATGCAGGCGTTCCTCAACCATGTGCTCGCCCTGTCATTCTGTGCAGCGCATGATACGCCCAGCAGCTTCCGCGAGGATCTGCTGCTATATCTCACACCCTGGCTGGCCCCACAGCAGTGAGCAACGCAGGGCGGAACTGATCAGACAAAGGGAATAAGACAGCCGACACCGATCAGCAGGCAGCCCGACACGATATTGATCCGGCGCAGCGTCGGCGGGGATGTGATGTGCCAGCGCACCCGGTGCACCAGAGCGGCCACACATAGATTCCCCACCAATGGCACCAGGAACGACAGCACCACAATGGCAAGGATATCGAGCCACGTCACAGCGCGCAGGTCAAAGAACCCCGGCAGGACACCCATGTAGAACAGGATCGCCTTTGGGTTGCCCAGAATGACGGCGATGCCGGCGATAAATCCAGCCCAGAGCCCCGGACGGGTCAGGGCGCTGTCGCTTTCGATTCGGGCATCTGCATGTCGCAACAACATACCCCCCATAACCAGAAACATCGCGCTTGCGACCCAACGCAGCAGCTCCATCAGCCCGGCAATCTCAGACACAATCCACGACACGCCCGCCACCGCAACCAGCGGCCACAGAATATCGCCGCAGGCCACGCCCAGGGCCAGCGGCCAGACCGCCTGGAACCCGCCCGACATGGCCCGTGCAATCACTGCCAGCCAAACCGGACCCGGCGTCAGGAACAGAACGAATAGCCCACCCGCATAAAGCATCAAATCCCAGACAGAGATGCTCATCCCGCCACCACCTCGGAGCCCATGGCGCCCTCCTCTACGGTAAGCATCTGCGCCTTCCCCTCAAATTCTTCAAACAATTCAGGGCCGGTGCCAGTCATCCAGGCCTGCGCCCCGAGCAGGACAATTTCCTGATAGAGCGCCGCGCGGCGTCCCACATCCAGATGCGCCGAAACCTCATCCAGCAGCAGGATAGGAGGCGCGCCGCCTTCCGCAATGAGCGCGCGTGCGTTGGCGAGGATCAGCGATACCAGCAACGCCTTCTGCTCGCCCGTCGAACATTCGCGCGCGGGCAGCGCCTTCGCCTCATAGGTGCCCAGCAGATCGGTGCGATGAGGTCCGAGCAAGGTCCGCCCCGCTGCCAGATCACGGAACCGCCCTTCCTCAAACGCCTCGCGCAGATCCGACGCATTGTCCGGCAAACCGCCGTCGGACTGGATCAACTCCAGTTCCGCCGCAGGAAAAGCCGTCTCTGCAGCCTGTTGCGCCATACGTAGCCGATCGACCGCCGCGGTGCGCGCTGCATGTATGCGATGCCCGCTCTCAGCCATCTGCGTTTCCAGAACCCGGTACCAGGCGGGGTCGCGGATCTGTTCCTTCAGCAAGCGGTTGCGTTCACGCATCGCCTTTTCATAGAGCAGCGTCGCCTCGGCGTGGCCGGGATCAAAGCTGAGCACGATCCGGTCCAGAAACCGGCGGCGCCCTTCGGCGGCCTCGATCCACAACCGGTCCATCGCAGGAATCAGCCAGACCACCCGGCAGATCTGGCCGAGGTCAATCTGGCTTGCGGATTTGTTGTCGATCTTGACCTGTCGCGCCTTCCCGCCCTCGGACCAGGTCTCGACCTCGTAGCTCCGGCGCGCAACGGTCAGCTGCCCTTTCAGCTTCCATCCCAGCTCCTCCGGCCGCCGCGCCATATCGGCGGCACTGGCCCGCCGCAGGCCCCGTCCCGGCGAAAACAGCGAAACAGCCTCAAGAATATTGGTCTTACCGGCACCATTGGCGCCATGGATGGCAACCGGGCGCCCGTCCAAATGCAAATCCGCCCGCAGATGCGAGCGGAAGTGCGACAGTGTCAGCTCAGTCAGCGCCAGCATGGGGCGGGATCCGATGTCATCTTTCCAAAAATACTCAAATCGCCCGTTGCGGCGGGCGGCTCAGCCGCCAGGAGAGCAGGCCGTGCCATCGGCCACGTCAAACACGCATCGGCATCACGACATAAACGGCGCTTTCGTCGCTGCCTTCGCGCATCAGGGTCGGATCGCCGGAGGAGTTGAACATGAACACCGCATTTTCACGATCAACCTGATTGGCGATCTCCAGCAGGTATTTGGCGTTGAACCCGATTTCCAGCCGTTCATCGCGATAGGCCACGGCCAGTTCTTCCTCGGCAGCGCCGCTGTCCGGTGCGTTGACGGACAGGATCAGCCGATCCTCATCCAGTTGCAGCTTCACCGCACGCGACCGCTCGGAGGAAACCGTGGCAACCCGGTCAACAGCGCGGGCAAACTCCGCCGCGTCCACTTCCAGACGGCGCGTATTGCCTGCCGGAATGACGCGTGTGTAATCGGGGAAGGTTCCGTCGATCACCTTTGATGTCAGGGTAATGCTGGGCGTGGCAAACCGGACCTTGGTCTCGGACACCGAAACCGCGATATCCATTTCGTCGTCATCCAGCAGCTTGCGCAGCTCGCCCACCGTCTTGCGCGGTACGATCACGCCGGGCATATCCTCTGCCCCCATCGGCAGATTGGCGTCGATACGCGCCAGGCGGTGGCCATCGGTAGCCACACAGCGCAGCGCCTTGCCGCCTTCAACCCCATCCGCCACATGCATATAGACGCCGTTCAGATAATAGCGGGTTTCCTCGGTGGAGATGGCGAATTTCGACTTGTCGAACAGCCGACGCAACACTGCGGCGTTGGCCGTGAAATTGGAATGATATTCCGAAGAAGCCATGACCGGGAAATCTTCACGCGGCAGCGTCGCCAGCGAGAAATTTGATCGGCCTGCCTCAACCGTGAGACGGCCGCTTGCGGCATCGGCTGTGAGTGTGACCAGAGCGCCATCCGGCAGTTTGCGCACAATTTCATGCAGCGTGGTGGCGGCCACGGTGGTGGCGCCTGCCCGCTCGACCTGGGCCGGGGCCTTGTCGACCACCTCGATATCCAGATCGGTGGCACGGAACTGAACGATGTCCCCTTCCGCTTCAATCAGCACATTTGCCAGGATCGGAATGGTATTGCGACGCTCAACCACAGACTGGGCCTGAGCCACAGCTTTCAACAGGGTGCCGCGTTCGATGCTGATCTTCATGTCCCTAAGTCCTCTAACGTCTGGCCGGGAGAAGCAACGTAACGCTTTACCCCTTCGGCACAAGGCTTTTTATGGATTTGTCCAAGGGATTGCCCGCAGCGTCAAGGGCGGATGACCCCGGGCTCGATTTATCCCCGATAAACGTGGCGCTCTGGCATGGTTTGCCGGCTTCACCCGCCGCCGCGCGCGCCCAGCTGTCCTGACCCGGAGGGCAAAAGACCCCGGACGGGCCGGGGTCATTGCGGGACTATTGGGTTTACCGCCTGGGGCGATGATCAACGCGCGATCTGCCAGAACAACAGGAGTGTCTTACGCCTCCAGAGAGCGGCGCAGCATTTCGACATCTTCGGCGATCTGGCCGTCGATTGTCTTCAGCTCTTCGATGCGGCGCACACCGTGCATGACCGTGGTGTGATCGCGACCACCAAAGCGCCGACCGATTTCCGGCAGGCTGCGACTGGTCAGCTGCTTGCACAGATACATCGCTACCTGACGCGGGCGCGCATAGGAACGCAGACGCTTGGGGCCGATGATATCGGACATGCGGATGTTGTAATACTCGGAGACCTTGCGCTGAATCTCTTCGACCGTGATTTTGCGCTCGGAGGCGCGCAGAACATCGGCCAGACAATCCTGGGTGAGCTCCATGTCGATCTCGCGACCGACGAGGGAGGCAAAGGCGAAGAGACGTGTCAGAGCACCTTCGAGAACACGCACGTTGGTCGAGATACGATGCGCCAGGAACTCCAGCACGCCGTCGGCGATGCGCAGATCCGGATAGGTCTGCATCTGCTGCGCCACTTTGGACTGCAGAATGCCCAGACGCAGCTCGTAGTCGGTCGGATGCAGGTCAACGACCAGACCACATTGCAGACGCGACCGGACACGATCCTCAAGATCCTTGATCTCACCCGGGGCGCGGTCGGCGGAAATGATGATTTGCTTGTTCTGGTCAACCAGCGCGTTGAACGTGTGGAAGAATTCTTCCTGCGTGCTGTCCTTGCCGGCGATGAACTGGACGTCATCGACCATCAGCACGTCCACCGAGCGGAACAGATGTTTAAAGTCCATCATCTTGCGTTCGCGCAGGGCCTGCACGAAACGATACATGAACTGTTCTGCCGACAAATAGAGCACATTCAACTCTGGATTTCGCGCTGTCAGCTCCCATGCAATCGCGTGCATCAGGTGCGTTTTACCCAGACCAACACCACCATAAAGCACCAGCGGGTTGAACGTAACAGGACCGCCATCGGCGACGCGGCGAGCGGCGGCATGGGCCAGCTCGTTCGGCTTGCCGACGACAAAGCTGTCGAAGGTAAAGCGCGGATCCAAAGGCGCAGCCTGCAGCGTGTCGCCCTGATCCTTGGCAGCGTAACCTGTGGCAGCACGGGCGCGCGGCAGTTCGGTCAGCGCCTCGTCATCCAGGTCCAGCGGCAGATCATCGGCAGCGCCCTTGGTCGCAGTGGCAGCCGGTCGCGCCGTCGTATTGGCCGCAACCTTGAAAGCCAGGCGCTGGACCGGTTCACCCGACATATTCAGCTCATGCAGAATCAGGTCAGCAAAGTTCTGGCTGACGTAGTTGCCCATGAAGTTCGTCGGCACGTTGAAGATGGCAACGCCATTATCAACACGGGTAAACTCCAGAGGTTCGATCCAAGTTGTAAAGTTGTTTTGCCCCACGGTTTTCAACAAACGCTGTCTCAACCGTCCCCAGTTATCTTCCGTCATTCTGCGCCTCACGCGTCCCAATAGCATCGGCCCTTATTTGGCCTCTTGTTTCATCCCCAGTCTGGCCCAATCCCAGACGACGTTCACGCACAACGGATGTGTGTACTGACCCATAGTTTGGGCAGCACTGCCTTGCAGAAGGCAAAGTTCAGGATCGCGTCTAAATCAACCGGCAAGTCGCTTTGCAGCGGTCGAATGGTCGAACCAAATACATACACAATTGGAACAGGCCCGCCGTCTGGATAGATCCAGAAACACAGCAGGAGCGCGGTGCACGGTGTATCGAAATACCTGTGTACCAGCACAATCAGCCTCCTTGAGTCCCATCAAGGATACCGCGAGCAGCCTGTCCCCCCAGCGAGTGAATCGCTGTAACAGTGGTAGCAATTCGGGAGGGGTGGCAGCAACGAAACTATGATGTTGACTCAGGGATTGGGGACAAAGAATCCCCTGCGCCCGCAACCACCGCACCAGCTGTGACCAAAATGCAAAAGGCGCCGCTGAACGCGACGCCTTTGTGTTTTTTCCGGCTTGTCGAGGGGCAGCTGAACGCGGGTGCGATGGAATCAGCAGGCGCCTACGAAAGACCCGATTAGCCCAGCGCTTTGACGCGCGCTGTCAGGCGGGAGATTTTCCGCGCTGCTGTGTTCTTGTGGTAGACGCCTTTGGTCACGCCACGCATCAGCTCGGGCTGAGCTGCGCGCACGGCTGCGGCGGCTGCCTCTTTGTCGCCGGATGCGATAGCTTCTTCAGCTTTGCGAAGGAAGGTACGGATGCGCGAACGACGGGCTTTGTTGACAGCAAAGCGTTTCTCGTTCTGACGGGCGCGCTTTTTTGCCTGAGGCGAATTTGCCATGGTGTAGGACCTAACTTTGGTTTCGTGTTTTCAATAGGCGCAATGCCAGCCGAACCCGGATCCGATCCACCGGTGTGATTCTAGCCAAGCGGGCTGCACGCGCATGTATGGCGGCGGGTAGTAGCGTCAAAACCGACGGAATGCAAGCCACCTCGTCCGCGCTGGTGAGTGGCCATCGGAATATCCGCATCTGCACGGAAACGCGCAGTCATTCTGCATAAGGTTAAGCAAGAAAACGGCAGGCCCAGGGCCTGCCGTTTTCATTCATTCGATGCTGTCGGTCACTTGTCGCGGAACTGGGCTTCGCGTTTTTCAAGAAAGGCAGCCATGCCCTCTTTCTGATCTTCGGTGGCAAACATCGAGTGGAACACACGACGTTCGAACAGCAGGCCTTCGTTCAGCGGCAGCTCGTAGCTGCGGTTCACCGCTTCTTTCACGGCCATCGCCGTCAGCAGGGATTTCTCCGCAATCTTGTGGGCAGCGGCCGTCGCCTCATCCAGCAGTTTCTTGGCGGGCACCACGCGAGAGACAAGCCCGGCGCGCTCTGCCTCCTCGGCGGTCATGAAACGACCGGTCAGGTTCATATCCATGGATTTGGATTTGCCCACAAAACGAGTCAGGCGCTGGGTGCCACCAATGCCGGCGATCACGCCCAGATTGATCTCGGGCTGACCGAATTTGGCAGTATCTGCCGCAATGATGAAATCGCAGAGCATGGCCAGCTCACAGCCGCCGCCCAGTGCGTAGCCGGCCACAGCTGCGATGATCGGCTTGCGGATCGCGCTGATACGGTCGTTCACATCGGCAAACAGATTGTTCGAGAAAACCTCGGTAAAGCTCTGTTCCGACATCTCCTTGATATCGGCGCCGGCGGCAAAGGCCTTTTCCGATCCGGTCAGGATAATGCAGCGCACCTTGTCGCTGGCATCGGCCTCTTCCAGGGCGGTGCAAAGTTCACTCAAAAGCTCGGAGTTGAGCGCGTTCAACGCTTCGGGCCGGTTCAGTTTAATTTGGCAAACGTGGTCCTGCACTTCGACGTTGATCGTCTCATAGGCCATGGTATTCGCTTTCGATTGTTCCGTTCAGGGAAGAGTCATTATCACGCGACACCTCGCGATCAAGCTATCTTTGGCATTTGCCGCAGTAGAAGGATGATCGCCCGGACTGGACTAGCCGCGCAATGCTCCCGTCACATCCGGCGCGTCGGCAGGGCTCTCCCTCGCGGCCGTATACATCAAAGCTGTGCTGAAAATATCCAAGTTCTCCATCAGCTTGTCGGAAATCCTTGAGCGATGATCCGCCCGCTTTGATGGCGTCTGCCAGGACCTCCTTGATGATCGGGACCAGGGTGGCAACCCGCTGCGCGGCGATCTGCCCGGCCTTGCGCCGCGGTGATATTCCCGCGCGGAAAAGCGCCTCGCAGACATAGATATTGCCGAGACCCGCGATGATTCCCTGATCCAGCAGCGCCGATTTCACCGGCGTATTGCGCCCCCTGAAGGCAGAAATCAGATGATCCTCGTGAAAGGCATTGCCCAGCGGTTCCGGTCCCAGAACTGCCAGCAGCTTGTGCTCATCCGCCGTGGCCGTATCCAGCAGGTCCATGGCGCCAAACCGGCGCGGATCGTTAAAGGTGATGCGCGCCCCATTATCCATATCGAAGACCACATGATCATGTTTCTGCGCCTGCGGATGATCATGAACAAACTGTCCCAAGGGATCCCCAGATACCGTCATGCGGCCCGACATGCCCAGATGCACCAGCAATGTCTCGCCACTGTCGAGGTCGGCCAGGATGTATTTTGATCGCCGCCGAAGCGCATTGACGCGGCGGCCTGTCAGCCGTTCCGCCATACGCTCCGGGAAGGGCCAGCGCAGATCCGGGCGATTTACAGTGGCCTTTTCGATCACCGCGCCCTCCATCGCGGGGGACAATCCGCGGCGCACCGTCTCGACCTCGGGCAATTCTGGCATTACATCCCTCCTGACACATTGCACCAACATGGGGCCGAAGGGCCGCATTGTACCGCCCTTCCAGCGCCCTATAACTGGGGCGACACACAACAAACGGCAAGCCGCATGACTCAGAGATCTGAAGATACCACCCATTTCGGGTTCGAAACCGTGCCCGAGTCGGAGAAGGCAGGGCGCGTGCAGGGCGTGTTCAACTCGGTCGCCTCAAAATATGACGTTATGAACGATGTCATGAGCATGGGAATTCATCGTATCTGGAAAGATGCGATGATGGACTGGCTGTCGCCGCGCCCCGGCCAGCGACTGCTGGATGTTGCCGGCGGGACCGGTGACATTTCCTTCCGGTTTCTGAAGCGCGCAGGCTATGGCCACTCTACGGTGCTCGATCTGACAGCCCCGATGCTGGAAGAGGGACGCAAACGCGCTGAAGCCGCGCAGATGGCCGATAGCCTGGATTGGGTCACCGGCGATGCCATGGCGCTGCCGTTCAAGGACAATAGCTTTGATGTCTACACCATCTCCTTTGGCATTCGGAACGTCACCCGCCCTCAGGAAGCCCTGAATGAAGCCTACCGTGTCTTGAAGCCGGGAGGGCGCCTGATGGTGCTGGAGTTCAGCCAGCTGCCGAACCCGGCCATGCAAAAGGCCTATGACCTCTATTCCTTCAACGTGATTCCCCGCATGGGGCAGATGATCGCGAACGATTATGACAGCTACCAGTATCTGGTCGAATCGATCCGCAACTTCCCCGATCAGGAGACCTTTCTGTCGATGGTGCGCGCGGCTGGTTTTGCCAATGCCAAATACCGCAACCTGTCGTTGGGAATCGCTGCGCTGCACTCCGGCTGGAAGATCTGATCCATGCGTGGACCCCACAATATTATCCGCCTGATCCGCACAGGCGCCACTTTTGAGCGCACTGGCGCGATGAACGTGGTGCTTGATGCTTTCGAGGCGCCGAAACCGCTGCGTATTCTGGCCCGCACCCTTGGCTGGCCGTTCAAATGGCTCGGCTACAAGGGCGATCCTTCGATGCCGCCCGCCACCCGAGCGCTGACCGCGCTGGGGCCTGCCTACATTAAGTTCGGTCAGGTGCTATCGACCCGACCCGATGTGGTCGGTGACGATCTGGCGCTACAGCTGCGCGTTCTACAGGACAAGCTGCCGCCGTTTTCCCGAGCCGAAGCCATGGCACAGGTCGAACACGAGTTGGGCCAGCCGGTCGAGCATATCTATTCCGAATTCAGCGAACCGATTGCGGCTGCCTCCATCGCGCAGGTCCATCGCGCAAGGCTCGTCGAGAGCGGTCGCGAAGTGGCGGTGAAGGTTCTGCGCCCCGGCATCGAACGCGCCTTCCGCAAGGATGTGGACGCATTCTATTTTGCCGCACGGATCGCCGATTTGTTTGCGCCCGGCGCGCGGCGGCTCAAGCCGATGGATGTGATCAAGCATTTCGACGGCGTGGTGCAGGGTGAGCTGGACCTGCGACTGGAAAGCGCGGCAGCCTCGGAATTTGCCGCCAATACCAAGGATGACGACGGATTTCAGCTGCCGGAAATCCTGTGGAATCACTCGGCCCGCCGGGTCATGACACTGGGCTGGGCCGATGGGCTCCCACTTGGCGACAATGCCGCGCTGGATGCCGCTGGCCACGATCGCCGGGTGTTGGCGGAGCGCGTGCTTTCGCTGTTTCTGCGCCATGCGTTGCGCGACGGCTATTTCCATGCCGACATGCACCAGGGCAACCTGAAGGTCGCCGCCAATGGCGATATCATCGCCTATGATTTTGGCATCATGGGGCACATCGACGAATACACCCGCCGCGTCTACGCCGAGATCCTCTTTGGCTTCATCAAGCGTGATTACAAGCGGGTGGCCGAGGTGCATTTCGAGGCCGGTTACGTACCGGCCGACCGCGATGTCGATGAATTTGCCCGTGCGTTGCGCGCCGTGGGCGAGCCGATTTTTGGCATGGATGCCACCCATATCTCAATGGGTCGCTTGCTCAACTACCTGTTTGAGGTGACCGAACGTTTTGGCATGGAGACCCGCACCGAGCTGATTCTGCTGCAACGCACCATGGTGGTGGTGGAAGGCGTGGCGCGGTCGCTGGATCCGCATATCAATATCTGGAATTCAGCGCGCCCCGTGGTTGAGGATTACATCAAAAAATCCATCGGCCCGCGCGCGGTGGTCGGCGATCTGATGAGCACCGCCAAGGTGATGGCGCGCTTCGGCCCCCGCCTGCCCGCACTGGTCGAACAGGCGCTGATCGCGCAGACCCATGAAAACGACGACCGAAGCCGACGCCGCCAAGGGGCGTCCGGCTGGGTTGTGCCCGGTCTTTGCGGATTGGGGCTGGGACTGGCCATTGCCTTTGCAACGGCTGCGCTCGGCTAGGGCCGTCAGCGCAGCCGATTCAATACCGTGAGCGAGGGGTGACCATCGGGCGTCAGACCCATCGCCAGTTGATAGGCGCGCAGGGCGGCGCGGGTTTTTGGCCCGATCCGCCCGTCCGCGCCGCCGGTGCCATATCCCGCCCCTGTCAGCCGCTGCTGGAGTTCGCGCCGCTCCTTGTAGGTCAGGGGGCGGCTGTCCTGCGGCCAGCTGGCCAGAATCGGACCACCGCCCCGCAGCCGGTCGCTCAGATGACCCACGCCGATAACATAGGCATCAGCTGCATTGTAACGTTCGATGGCCGCGAAATTTCGATAGACCATGAAGGCCGCGCCCTGCGCGCCTGCGGGCAGCAGCAGCGCTCCCTCGCCATGGTCGGGCAAGGGGCTGCCATCTGCAAGGGTAACGCCGAGCCTGCGCCAGCTCTCTGCGGATTTGGTGATCTTGCGATCCGCCTGCGCATAGTCGAAACCGGCTGGCAGTCGGACCTCCAGCCCCCATGGCTGACCTTTTACCCAGCCAAACCGCTTGAGATAGGCTGCGGTTGAGGCCAGCGCGTCTGTGGGATCCTCCGACCAGATATCGCGTTTGCCATCCCCGGTGAAATCCACGGCATAGGCCAGATAAGATGTCGGCATGAACTGCGTATGCCCCATGGCCCCTGCCCAGCTGCCCGTCATGGCACGCGGGGAGACATCGCCAGCCTGAAGAATCTTCAAGGCGGCGATCAGCTGGCTCTCAAAGAAGGCCCCGCGCCGCCCGTCAAAAGCCAATGTGGCGAGCGAACGGATGATTTCACGCTCCCCACGAAACCGGCCATAGTTGCTTTCCATGCCCCAAACAGCCGCAACGACTTCCTTGTCGACGCCATAGCGGGCCTCGATTCGTGCCAGCGTCTGCGCATGGTCGCGCAGCGCCG
This sequence comes from Phaeobacter sp. JH20_29, assembly GCF_048056175.1. Taxonomy (NCBI): domain Bacteria; kingdom Pseudomonadati; phylum Pseudomonadota; class Alphaproteobacteria; order Rhodobacterales; family Roseobacteraceae; genus Phaeobacter; species Phaeobacter sp. JH20_29. The sequence goes on along the minus strand of NZ_JAYMWO010000005.1, from coordinate 428,800 downwards.
CCTTGCCGTTGTCGATCCGCGCCTCGGAAACCGCGCGCTCAAGGTAGGTCCAGATAGGAGTGACAAACTCTGACTGATTGCCATCCCGCTGCACAATATCCGGGTCAAAACTAACATCGGCAAACGCACGGTCCAAAGTGGCCTGCGACAGCCCCTCGGCCCTTGCCCGGGGATGAAAGGCCGTTATCCAGGCCTGAAAGGCGCGCTGCTTGGCGGCCGAAACGCTGGGCTGTTCCGCTGCCGTTGTCTGCTGTAGCGGGCGCGTCCGAGGCCGCAATCGCGGCTCCGTCACAGCCGAAACAGCCACCGGGCGGGCAATCGGTCTTAGGGAAACCTGCGGCGGCTGCGACGTCGCCCCCTCCACCACCTGTCGTCCGGTTGCAGCCGGCGGGCTGGATTGGGCGCCAACAGCGGTCATCATCAATGCCGCAACCATCGCCGTTTTCAGGAGTATCTGCCTTCGGGCGCCAAGATCGTATCGCATCTTACACCTCATTTTTTTCTGCTCGCCGCCAGTCTACCCGCATCGCAGGTTCCCACAAAGCGCCGCTGAAGGGATGTGCGGAGGTTTGCCGATCTGCCGGGATCAAGCCTCGGGCGGATCCGGGGCTGCTGTTTGGACTGGCTCGCAGGCGACACGGTCGGCTCGCATCTGGACCAGCGCATCCCGCAGCATCGGGACGCGTTGCGGGCGAAAGCTGATGTTTGTCGCCTCGAACCCGGCAATCCGATCCACCCGAAACACCCGCACATCATCGCGCAGCCCGCACCAGGCGATCAGCACCGTGGAGCGATCGAAATAGACCAGACCGAGCGGTTTCACCTGCCGCTTGGTGACCGCGCCTTTGGCATCGCAGTAGTCCAGCAGGACCTCGACCTCGTCCCATGTGGCACGGCGCAGATCCGCCAGCGCAATACCCGGCGGCTCCGGTCTCTGAAAGCGATAGGCTGACAGGACAGCATGGCGCAGCCTGTGGGCCTGCCGGTCCGGCAATCTGGCCTGCAACTTTCGCAAGGCCTCGGCGGCGGCATCCGCCAGTTCCGGATCGCCGATCTGCTGAACTTCGCGCAGTCCCAGAACCAGCGCTTCCAATTCAGTGTCGCGAAACCCCATGGGCGGCAATGCGTTGTCTTCGATCAGGGTGAAGCCATAGCCTGCCTCTCCGTCGATAATCGCCCCCATCTCGCGCAGGGTTGCGATGTCCCGGTGCACGCTGCGGGCCGAAATTCCCAGATCCTGCGCCAGTCCGGCGGCGGTATGAGGACCGGCACCCTGGCGCAGCAACTGCATAAGCTGAAAGAGACGATGAGATCGAGACATGTCTCATACTCTCTAACCCTAATGACAGTTTCTGTCATCACGCGCCGCTAAAACAGAGAGACCATTCATCAAGGAGCCAAACGGATATGATACGCCCCTTTGCCAGCGCCGAAGTCGCTGCCGTCTTTGATCAAGCCCCCCCGGACGCGCGCGAAGGCCTGTTGCGTCTGCGGGAGCTGATCTTTGAGGTTGCAGAGAATGCCCCGGAGGTCGGGGCGGTGGCCGAGACATTGAAATGGGGTCAGCCGTCATATGCGGCGGCGCGCTCCGGGCTTGGAACACCGCTGCGGCTGGGTCCATCGAAGCACGCGCGATTCGCCCTGCTGGTTCACTGCCAGAGCAGAGTGATCGACAATTTTGCCAGTCGCTATCCAGCCTGGGACAAATTCGACGGGACCCGCGGCGTATTGTTCGACCGGGTCGAAGATGTGGAGCCATTGCGCCACGGCTGGTTGATCCGTCACGCGCTGACCTATCATGCCTCCACGACCGTAGCCGGTGAGACCCGGGTTGACCCGGACCGTTTCAACTAGAGCCTAACAAGGGGCGCGCCGCTGTCAGCTGCGGCGCTTTCTCTCCACCTTGCGCTTGATCTTGCTGCGCTTGGCCTTTGCTTTGGCGGATTTGCGTTTCACCGAGCGCCCGGCCGGGCTGCGGCGTCCGCTGCCGCCCCCCGCAGGCATCGGCTTGTCGTCGATAGACAGAAGTTCAAGCTCCAACCCACCGGTCACCGGGGTCGCCTGTGCCAATCGCACCTTCACCCGCTGGCCGATGGCGATGATCAACCCGGTATCGGAGCCCATCAAGGTTCCCGCCTCGGCATCAAAGTGAAAGAACTCCCGGCCGATGGACCGGACGGGCACCAGGCCATCAGCCCCGGTTTCGTCCAGTTTCACAAAAGCGCCAAAGCGCGCGATGCCGCTGATCCGGCCTTCGAATTCATTGCCGACCCGTTCGGCCAGATAGGCCGCCAGATAACGATCGGTGGTGTCCCGTTCCGCCATCATCGACCGCCGCTCAGTCTCGGAGATATGGGTGGCGATCTGCTCCAGCCGCTCAATTTCGGAGGTCGCCAAACCGTCGTCGCCCCAGCCATGGGCTGAAATCAGCGCCCGGTGCACGATAAGGTCGGCGTAGCGGCGGATCGGTGAGGTAAAATGCGCATAGTTGCGCAGGGCGAGACCGAAATGCCCAAAGTTCTCAGGCGCATAATAGGCCTGCTGCATGGAGCGCAGAGTCGAGATGTTGATCAACTCAGCGTCATCGGTGCCCGCAGCCCCATGCAGCAGTGCATTCAGATGACGGGTCTGCAACACCTGCCCTTTGGCCAGCGAAAGCCCGGCCGCGCGGGCGGTTTCGCGGAGCGCTTCCAGCTTCTCTGGTGCCGGTTCCTCATGCACGCGGAACAACAGCGGAGTACGCTTCTTGATCAGGGTCTCGGCGGCCGCCACATTGGCAAGCACCATGAACTCCTCAATCAGCTTGTGCGCATCCAGCCGGTCGCGGAAATTAACCGAGACGACCGTGCCGTTCTCGTCCAGAACAATCTTGCGTTCGGGTAGGTCGAGATCAAGCGGCTGACGGTCTGCGCGCGCTTTGACCAAGGCTGCGTAGGCAGCATAAAGCGGCTTGATAACAGGCTCTAAGAAGGGGCCCGTGCGATCATTCGGCGTCCCATCCATGGCCTCCTGCACTTCCCCGTAGTGCAGCGATGCCGCAGACCGCATCAACCCGCGCACAAAGCGATGGCCGATCTTGTTTCCATGCGCATCAATCTGCATCCGAACGGCGATACAGGCGCGCGGCACCCCTTCGTGGAGGCTGCAGAGATCGCCGGACAGACGGTCAGGCAACATCGGCACGACCCGATCCGGGAAATAGCTGGAATTGCCGCGTTTACGGGCCTCGCGATCCAGCATCGACTCGGGGCGCACATAGGCCGCGACATCGGCAATCGCGACCCAGATGACATGGCCACCGGGATTCTTCGGATCGTCATCCGCATGGGCATAGCAGGCGTCGTCATGGTCCCGTGCATCCGCCGGGTCGATGGTGATCAACGGCAGATCGCGCAGATCCTCGCGCCCCTTCAGCCCCATGGGTTTGGCCGCATCGGCCTCCGCAATTACCTCATCGGGGAAATGGTCGGGGATGCCGTGCTGATGGATGGCAATCAACGAGACCGCCTTGGGCGCTGACGGATCACCAAGACGGTCGACAACGCGGGCCCGCGGCAGGCCAAGACGCGATTTCGGTCCGGCCTGCTCAGCTTCAACCAGTTCGCCGTCGCGCGCACCATGGGTGGCGTTTTCCGCGACTGCCCATTCCGTCGATGCCGATTTGTCGATAGGCACGATACGACCGCCTTCATCACCCTTGCGGAAGATCCCGATGACCCGGCGCGGGTTCGTGCCAATACGGCGGATCAGCCGTGCCTCATAGTGATATTCGGCGTCCTGAACCAGGGTTAGCCGTGCCAGGATCCGATCCCCCTCGCCCAGCGCAGGGTCGGACGCGCGCGGCATCACCAGCACGATGGGTTCTACGCCTTCGCCGTGCCATTCCAGCGGACGCGCAAAAAGATCGCCATCGCTGTCCGGTGCCTTAACCTGAAGGACACTGACCGGCGGCAGGCGCTCCGGGTCGCGGTAGGTTTTCTTGCGCTTCTCCAGATGGCCTTCTGCCTCGAGCTCCTTGAGGGTCCTTTTCAGGTCGATCCTGTCGGAGCCTTTGATGCCGAAAGCCTTGGCGATGTCGCGTTTGGAGTTATGGGTCGGATGGGCTGAGATCCACTCGAGGATTTCTGCCTTGGAAGGAATACGGGTCATAGGTCTGAGCTACCACGCCCGCTCTCCAAGGTCATCGTGAAAAGCGCGCGCCGGATGTCATTGTCCGACGCGCGCGCTCTTCATGTGCCAGATCACCTGCCGGTCACTTCCCGGCGAAGTAATCCCGCAGGATACGGCCATAAATCGATTTCAACTGATGGATCTGGGCGATCTCCACACGTTCATCAACCTGGTGCATCGTCTTGCCAACCAGCCCGATCTCGACAACCGGGCAATGGTGTTTCACAAAACGTGCATCAGAGGTGCCGCCCGTCGTGGACAGCTCTGGTCTGCGCCCGGTCTCGGCCTCAACCGCTGTGCTCACCAGATCCGACAGCGGGCCGGGCGGAGTGATGAAGCTCTCGCCCGAAATCTTGATCTCCAAACCGATCTCAACACCGAACTCCTCCGCGATGCGATCCGCTTCTGCCCGCAGCCAGTCGCTGAGACCGGCACCGGAATGGGCGTCGTTGAACCGGATGTTCACCGTCGAACGGGCCGTTGCCGGAATCACATTGGTCGCAGGATTACCGGTATCGATCGTGACCACGGCGAGGGTGGAGGCGTCGAAATGTTCGGTTCCCTGATCCAGCTCATGACTGGCGAGACGATCCATAAGGCGCGCCATTGCACTCAACGGGTTTTTGGCACGATGCGGATAGGCCGAATGCCCCTGCACACCGGTCACCGTGAACCACGCTGACAGCGAGCCGCGACGACCGATCTTGATCATTTCGCCCATTTCATTTGGGCAGGTCGGCTCCCCCACGAGGCAAACCGACATCTGCTCACCCGCCCGGTCCATGTAATCCAGCAACGCGGTGGTGCCATCGACTGCGTCACCCTCTTCATCGCCGGTGATGGTCAGGACAATGGCACCCTCGGGTGGCGCGGTCTGAACCAGATCGACGGCAGCCGCTACAAATGCCGCCACACCAGACTTCATGTCGGTCGCCCCCCGCCCGTACATGAAACCATCTTTCTCCTCTGCGCCAAAGGGATCGACGGTCCAAGCGGCGGTATCGCCAACCGGCACCACATCGGTATGGCCGTTGAAGCCGATGGTGCGCGGGTGCCCCTTTTGCCCCCAACGGGCAAACAGATTGCTGACCTCGCCGCGATCAACCCGGCTGCAGGAAAACCCCGCTGCAGTCAGGATTTTCTCGAGAAGGACAAGCGCGCCGCCCTCCTCCGGTGTCACCGAGGCACAGCGGATCAGGTCAGCGGTGAGCTGTTGCGGGTCAAGCGGCGAATGCGCGGGCGGCTGCATCATTTGGGTCCTCCGGTTCTCGGGCCGGACATGGCTGGCCCCCTTCCATGACCTCTGGCTACCTCGGTTCTGTCGGCGGTGCAAATCTCCTGCTGCCGGAGAGGGAGAAGACTGCGGATCCACGTCCCCTGCCACACAGCGGCTAAATCCAAACGCCGGTTTGTGGCGCAAATGCCGCGCAGATCAGCATTATTTCCAACGCCCGTCTGCGCCAACCGGACAAGCGGGAGGTGAGAGTGTTAATAAATCCTTAAAATACGACTCGAGGCAGAGCATCAATCGCCGTGGATCCACCGTAACAGCGGGGCCACAGAGCAGATCGGACATCGCGTCGCCCTAAGGCGGCGCAGGGGCACCCCTTGCGGAGGTGTCATGTTCCAGACCATGCGCTGCCTCATCGTGAAGAGGTGGGACAAGACAATGGTTGCAGCATCCGAGCTGACATATGACATAAACGCCACTGCGGTGCAGATGGCCGAGACCATCTTTGGCGATGGCGTGCAGGTGATCAGCGCAAGCTACACCGGTGACACCCGCGCGTCGGCTATCTATTCCAACGGTGATTCTATTGCGCCCGGTGCGACGCCGTCGGACACCGGCATCATCCTCTCCACCGGGCAGGCCAGCGCCTATACCAACTCAACCGGAGAGGCCAACCAGTCCACCAATCAGACCACCGCAAGCGACGGCCCCAACGGAGATCCCACGTTCAATGCCGCCGCTGGCACGCAGACCTTCGACGCCTCCTATCTGGATGTCACGTTTGTGCCCGATGGCTCGGTGATGACGATTCAATTTGTCTTCGCCTCAGAGGAATACCCGGAATACCAGGATTCTGTCTTTCAGGATTTTGTGGGCGTCTGGGTCAACGGCGAGATGGTCAACCTGGAGTTCGGTAACGGCGATACCGATCCCGGCAACGTGAACTCCAATACGAACTCCAATATCTATCTCGACAACGCCAACGACGACTACAACACCGAAATGGATGGTCTGACCGTCACGATGACGCTGACCATGCAGGTTGATCCGGGCGTGGAAAACACCATCCGGATCGGCATCGCCGATGTGTCGGATGGCAGCTACGACAGCAATCTTCTGATCGCTGCCGATTCGGCACAAACCGATGTGATCGCGCAGACCGATTTCGCCCGTGTTGATGCCAATGGATCCCGGGTGGTCAATGTGCTGGCCAATGACACCAACACCTCCACAAGCACGCTGACGATCACCCATATCAATGGGGTCGCGGTTGTCGCCGGGGACGTTGTTACCCTTGGCACCGGCCAGCAGGTTCAGCTGAATGCAAACGGCACGCTGACCCTGATCGGCGATGGCGACGTCGAGGACTTCGCCTTTACCTATACAGCCAGCAACGGCACCAATAGTGACGTTGGCTATGTCGAGGCCACCAGCATCCCCTGCTTTGTGACCGGCAGTCGCCTGCTGACCGACAAAGGGCTGCAACCTGTCGAGACCCTGCGGCCCGGCGATCTGGTCATGACGCGCGACAACGGCTTGCAGCCGCTACGTTGGATCGGCTCAAGACAGGTTCAGGCCGAGGGGCGGTTTGCTCCGATCTGTATCAAGGCGGGTGCGCTTGGAGATCATGAAGAACTCTGGGTATCGCCACAGCACCGCATCTTGCTCAGCGACGGGATGGCAGAGATGCTCTTTGGCGCCCATGAGGTACTGATCGCAGCAAAAGATCTGATCAACGATCAGTCGATTACCCGCCGCCCGGGAGGTCGGGTGACCTATGTGCATGTGATGTTCGATGAGCATCAGCTGGTCATCAGTGAAGGCCTGTTGACCGAGAGTTTCCTGCCGGGACCACAGACCAGCCGACATTTCGACGCTGACGTTCTGGCCGAGTTGCAAGCGCTGTTCCCGGAGCTGGATCCGCTCACCGGAAAAGGGTACGGCCCCGCGGCGCGTCCCAGCCTGCGCAGCTATGAAGCGCGGCTTCTGCGTGCCACGCTTGCAGCGCGCTGATCGGATGAGCTGGCTGGCAACACGCAGCATCGAACGGGCGTCCATCGCGGTTGCGGTGACTGAACGCGAGACCTGCCTCAACGCTCCCGACGACATTTTGATGACACGGGGCAGCCTGTGTCTGGATCTGTCGCTGGACGAGGCCAGGCCGAGCGGCGACCTGCTGCTGCTGGACCGTTCGGTGGATGATTGCGAAGGTTGGCCGCTGCTATTGCGGCTCAAACGCAACCTGGGCCGCGGCGTCACCCTGACGCTCAGCCAGCCCGGCTGCCATCTGGACCAACGCATCCTCGCCCCGAACCCTTCGGGCAGCGAAAGCAACGCGGCACGTCTGATCTATTCCTGGGATAGTCTGGCACGCTGGGGGCGACTTGCGCTGATGACCGCCTCGGGGAGCACTATCGCAACGGCCGACCTGCAGGCGCCGCCACCGCTGCGCATCGGCGATGCAAGAACGCTTCTCGCAGCGCTGCCCGCCTCAGCCGAGGCCTGCGGCCTGCTTTCCGCCTCTCTCAGCAGCGAAATCGTACAGATGTCACCACTGGGCGGGCTGGAGCCACACACCAAGGTTGCCACGCCGGACGGCAATATACCCTTGGGGCAGCTGCAACGCGGAGATCTGGTTCTGACACCCGAAGGAGAAGCTGTTCCGGTCCTGCATCGGCTAGATCGCCGCGTCCCCGCGATTGGCCATGATACGCCCCTGCGACTGCGCGCACCGTTCTTCGGGCTGACAGATGACCTGCTGCTGGCGCCGCAGCAGCCACTGGTGGTCTCGGGAACCGATGTCGACTACCTTTTTGGTCGTCCAGACGTCCGTCTGACTGCGGCGATGATGCTGGGGACTGCGCTGGTAACGCAAGCTGATACCGATCCTACCGATGACCCTCAGGCTCCCTTCCCGCTGGTCGATCTGGCGCAGCTCATCCTGCCACGCCATGAGCGTTTCATAGCGGCAGGCACCGCGGTCGAGAGCCTTTATCTGGGGCGTTTGCGCCGCAACCGCGCCGCCTATGACGCCAGCGCACTGGCGCATCTGGATCGCAATACGATTCCCGAACATGCAGTGGACCCGGCCCCGTTGCTGCGCAGCTTTGATGCCGCAGTTCTGGCAGAACGACGCATCGCCTGACCACGACGCTTGCCTGAGCCTGTGGGACATTCTAAGGACAAAACGAATGATGTCTCATGGGGTTCTATCGTTCCGTTGCGCCGTTTTCTTGCTCCATTTGTCCTGATCTATCTGCTGTGGGGGCTGGCAGCGGCCGCCGAGACTCTGACTGTCAGCACGGTCACGCGCCCGCCGTTTTCGATGACAGAGGGTGATCGCGACACCGGGTTTTCCATTGATCTGGTGCGCAGCCTGAGCGACCGGCTGGGCTGGGATTATCAGCTGGTGCGGACAGATACATTCGGCGAAATGCTGGATCTGGTGCGCAGCGGCCAGGTGGATATGGCAGCGGCCAATATTTCGATCACCTCGGCACGCGAAACCGAAATGGACTTCAGCCACCCGATCTTCGAAAGCGGTCTGCGGATCATGGTAGCGGCCGCCGATGTCCGTGCGCCCTCATTGATCCGCGTGCTGTTTTCCGCCGACCTGATGCTTGCAATTGCAGTCGCTGTGGTCCTGCTGATGGGGGGCGGGATGCTGATGTGGGGCCTGGAGCGACGTGCCCAGCCCTATTTCGACCGCCCACTGAAAGAGGCCTGGTTCCCCTCCTTCTGGTGGGCGCTGAACCTCGTGGTCAACGGCGGCTTTGAGGAACGCGTCCCACGCACCCCGATTGGGCGCATATTTGGCGTTATCCTCGTCGTCTCATCCCTGTTCGTAGTGTCGCTTTTCGTGGCCAAGATCACAGCCGTCATGACGGTCGAGGCGATCAGCGGGTCGATCAACTCAGTGAATGACCTCTATGACAAGGACGTCGGCACACTCGACGGCTCTACGGCGGCGCGGTTTCTCGAACGCCGTGACATCAGCTATCGCGGATATTCGGATCTGGCGTCCTTGCTGAAGGATTTCGAAAGCGGTGAGACCAGGGTTGTCGTCTTCGACGCCCCGGTTCTGGACCACTACATGGAAGGCGAAGGTCGTCTGCATGGCCGCGCCGTCGGACAGGTATTCCTGCGCGAGGACTACGGCTTGCTGCTCCCCGATAGCTCCGAGCATCTGGAAGATATCAACCGCGCGCTGCTGGCCCTACGCGAAAACGGCGAATACGACGATATCTATCGAAAGTGGTTCGGCAAGGCGCCCTGACCTGACAGCCCGGCACCCCGTCGCCGTTTAGGCGGCAGTCTGGTCGGCAGACGCGAGGCCTGCGTGCTAGTGCAGGGTTGCAGGCCCGTCGTCAAAAAAGGGCGTCATCTGCGCAACGATCACCGAATTCTCATCCAGTGCACGCTGCATCAGCTCACGTTCCTCATCCGAGATGTCGTGATCCTCGGCCTCGCGATCGGCCAATGTGCCATAGCCGGTGACATCCAGCGGCGCGGTATCGGCCTGCTTCAGAATTGCAACGGTTTCACGCACGGCTTCAGCCTCATCCACGCCAGAGGCATAGATCATCAGGGCGGCACCAGTGGCCCCTTCGGGCAGACCATCACCTTCCTTGCGACCGATCTGAACCACAAGCGTGTAGACCTGCTGACGGGAGATTTTCTTTTTTTCCATGCGCTCGCCATATCCCTGCGGCATGGGTTTGGTCAATACGGATCGCCGCTTGGTCGGGCGATCTAATAGCGGCTGCGCATCTGGTAGCCGGGATGGAAACTCATCCGAACAAAGGTGACCGGCTGGGCCTGAAACCAGGTCGACCGCTCCATCTGGAACAGTGGCGCGCCAACCGGACAGGCAAGATACTCGGCCAATTCAGCATCCGCAGAAATGGCACCAAAGCTCAGCTCGGCGGTGGAAAACGGCACCTCGGCGAGCAGCCATTCATTTGGTCCGACCGCACTAAAATCGGCCTCTGTCACCTTTGGCACCGCGGCGATATTGATCCAGCGATCTTCATATTGGAACGGCTGGTTGTCGCCATAGTGCATGGCGCGCACGTGCAAAACGGGCGACGCTGGTGCCAGTTGCAATTGCGATGCCAGCCAGCCCGGCGCCGGACCCTCTCTCCGGTGGACCAATGCGTAACGGTAGGTGGCATTTCGGTCCTCGACCAGCTGCCGCGTCAGCGTGATCTCCAGCTTGGCTTGTTTCACGGGTAACATTGCCACCCGCGTTCCGCTTTTACGCTTGCGGTCGATGATACCTCGCTCCGCCAGCTCACGCAGCGCACGGTTCACAGTGGCGCGGGCACATCCGAATTCCTCAGCCAGTTCCTGCTCTGTCGGCAACAGGTCGCCCTGCGCCCAGACCCGGTCCTGAATGCGTTTCAGCACGTTGTCACGGACATCCTGAAAACCCATTTTTGTCCGTTCTACCATACCTGTCCCCCAGTCTGCTCGACCACTGCTCCGGCAGCCAGCGCGCAGCAGTGTCTTCTGTTAAAGCGCGTCAAGGAGCGCAGCAACCGCTGAGGCATAAGCCGCGATGATCTGATCACGCTTTGCATGGCGCCCGCCGCTGACGACATGACGCCCTGCAGACCAGACATCGCTGACCACGGAATCATCGGAAGCGAAGCAAAGACCATCAAGGAGCTGGTCCGGGCGCAGCGCACATAGTGAGACATGCGTCGTATCAAAAGCCATCAGATCCGCCAGAGCACCGACTTCCAGACGACCGGCCTCGCGGCCAAGCGCCTGCGCACCACCCTCGGCCGCACCCAGATATAGGGTCGTTCCGACGGACCCCTCTTGCGGTACCATCACATTGCGCGCCAGATCCCGCAGCCGCTGCGAATACTCAAGCATGCGCAGCTCTTCCGACAGGGAAATCCGCACGTTGGAATCTGATCCGACACCGAAGTTCCCTCCGTGGCTCAGAAACGCCCCACCGTTGAAGGGACCGTCGCCCAGGTTGGCTTCGGTAATCGGGCAGAGGCCGGCTACGGCACCGCTCTGCGCCAGATCGCGGGTTTCCTGCGCTGTCATATGGGTCGCATGGATAAGGCACCAATCTGCGCCGACACCGCAATTCTCCAGCAACCACTCTACCGGTCTCGCTCCCAGCCAAGTGCTGATATCGGTCACTTCCTGCGGTTGCTCTGCAATATGTATATGCACCGGCGCGCCCGACCGCAGCGACAGGACCTCTTTCAGATCCTGTGGTGCGGTTGCCCGCAGCGAATGCGGCGCAATGCCGACACGCGCATCTGACGGCAGGCTCTTCGTCACCATCGAACGACAATCGGACAGAAGGTCCGCATAGCGCGCCACATCATTGCCAAACCGCTGCTGACCCCCGGAAAGAGGCACCTGCCCTGCCCCGCCATAGCTGTATAAAACCGGCAGATGGGTCAGTCCGATCCCGGTCAGGTCCGCCGCCGCAAAGACGCGATTGCTCAACTCGCCCAGCGCGGCATAGGGCCGTCCCCCGGATTGGTGGTGCACATAGTGGAACTCCCCAACCGAGGCATAACCCGCCTCCAGCATTTCCATGAAGACCAGTCCAGCAATCGCCTCATAGTGTTCGGGTGTCAGGTGATCGACAAATTGATACATCAGCTTGCGCCATGACCAGAAACTCTCTTTCCCCGAGACGCGCGTTTCGGTCATGCCCGCCATGGCCCGCTGGAAACTGTGAGAATGCAGATTGGCGAGGGCCGGGACCAGCGCCATGACACAATGATCCTGAGGCTGTGCAACCGCGCCGGGTTCAAGCATGACGATCCGGCCATCCGCAACCGTCAATCGCAGATCAGTGACCCACCCCTGAGGCAGGCGCGCGTGGTGTGCAAATATTGACTGCATTTGCCCCTCTTATGTATAGACATAATAATGTTATATACATACATTCATATCATCAAGCTTTTTGCGAGGATGCCATGAACAGCCCCCGTTCCTATCTGATCTGCGACGCTACGCTAGCCACGATGGCCGATAGGGACGCCCCCTACGGTCTGATCAGAGACGGTATCGTCGCAGTGAAAGACGGCAGCATCCAGTGGGTCGGCCCAGAGGATCAGCTGCCAGAAGACTATGAAAACTGGGACCGTGTCTCGATGGGCGGGCGCCTGATCACACCGGGTCTGGTCGACTGCCACACGCATATCGTCTTTGGCGGCAACCGGGCGCTGGAGTTCGAAATGCGCCTGAATGGGGCCTCTTATGAAGAGGTCGCACGCGCTGGGGGTGGCATCGTTTCGACCGTTTCAGCCACCCGCGAGGCGTCGCTGGAGCAGCTGGTACAGGGCGCGCTGCCGCGTCTGGATGCCCTGATCGCCGAAGGTGCCACGGTGGTGGAGGTGAAATCCGGCTACGGGCTGGATCTGGACACCGAACTCAATATGCTGCGCGCCGCCCGCCGTCTGGGCGAGCTGCGCCCGGTGACGGTGAAAACCACCTTCCTTGGCGCCCATGCCACCCCGGCGGAGTACAAGGGCCGGGACGATGATTATATTGATCAGGTCTGCATCCCCGCCCTGCGCGCCGCTTTTGCGGAGGGGCTGGTGGATGCGGTCGACGGCTTCTGCGAAAACATCGCCTTTGCGCCTGCGCAGATCGAACGGGTGTTCAAGGTTGCCAAAGAACTTGGCCTGCCGGTGAAACTGCATGCCGAGCAGCTGAGCCATCAGGGCGGCACCGCATTGGCGGCAAAGTACGGTGCGTTGTCAGTCGATCACGTGGAATACGCCACCGAAGACGACGCCCGGGCGATGGCCGCCTCCGGCTCCGTCGCGGTGATCCTGCCGGGTGCGTTCTATACCATCCGCGAAACCCAGATGCCGCCGGTTGAGCACTTCCGGACCCACGGCGTGCCGATGGCGCTGGCGACCGACTGCAACCCCGGCTCCTCGCCGCTGACCTCGCTTCTGCTGACGATGAACATGGGCTGCACCCTGTTCCGGATGACCCCGGAGGAGGCGCTGGCAGGCGTCACACGCAACGCAGCCCGGGCGCTGGGGCTGACGGACTGCGGAGAGATTTCCGCCGGTATGCGCGCCGATCTGGCGGTCTGGGACGTGGAAACGCCCGGCGAGCTCGCCTACCGCATCGGCTTCAACCCGCTTTACACCCGTATCTATGAGGGCAAACAATGATCGAGATGATCCCCGGCACGGTGACGCTGTCCACGCTGGAAGATATCTACCGCAACCTGACCCCGGCCAAGCTGGATGCCTCGGCGCGTGCGCCGGTGGAGGCCGCAGCGCAGATGGTGGCCGAAGCGGCAGCAGGTGAGGACGCCGTCTATGGCATCAACACCGGCTTCGGCAAGCTGGCCTCGACCAAGATCGCGCCGGAAGAAACCGCCACCCTGCAGCGCAACCTGATCCTCAGCCATTGCTGCGGGGTAGGGGAGGCACTGCCGGAAGATAAAACCCGGCTGATGATGACGCTGAAACTGCTGTCGATGGGCCGCGGCGCCTCCGGCGTGCGCTGGCTGGTGATCGAACAGATCGAACAGATGCTGGCGCGCGGCGTGGTGCCGGTGATCCCGTCGCAGGGCTCCGTCGGCGCCTCCGGCGATCTGGCGCCGCTGGCGCATATGGTGGCGGCGATGATCGGGGCAGGGGAGGCCACGTTCGAAGGCACCCGCATGTCCAGCCTTGATGCCCTGAAAAAGGCCGGGTTAGAGCCTATTGTGCTGGGTCCCAAGGAAGGCCTGGGGCTGATCAACGGCACCCAGTTCTCCACCGCCTGCGCCTTGGCCGGTTTGTTTGACGCCTGGCGCATGGCGGAGGCCTCGATGGCGATTGCCTCGCTCACCACCGACGCCATCATGGGCTCCACCGCGCCGCTGGTGGCGGACATCCACTCCTTGCGCGGCCATGCCGGGCAGATCGACGTGGCGCAGCAAATGCGCGATATCATGGATGGGTCCGAGATCCGCGAAAGCCACCGCGAGGATGACACCCGGGTGCAGGATCCTTACTGCATCCGCTGCCAGCCGCAGGTGGTGGGCGCGGCGCTGGACGTGCTGCGGATGGCCGCCAAAACGCTGGAGATCGAGGCCAACGCCGTAACGGATAATCCGCTGGTGCTCGTGAACGAGGGGCGCATCGTATCCGGCGGCAACTTCCATGCCGAATACGTGGGCTTTGCCGCCGACCAGATCGCGCTCGCCGTGGCGGAAATCGGCGCCATCGCGCAGCGCCGGGTGGCCTTGATGGTGGACCCGACCCTCAGCCACGACCTGCCGCCGTTCCTGACGCCTGACCCGGGTCTCAACTCCGGCTTCATGATCGCCGAAGTGACCACCGCCGCGCTGATGAGTGAAAACAAGCATTTGGCGAATCCTTGCGTCACAGACTCAACCCCAACGTCAGCAAACCAGGAGGACCACGTGTCGATGGCGGCCCATGGCGCGCTGCGTCTGGGACGGATGAACGCCAATCTGTCGGTGATCCTGGGCGTCGAAATGCTCTGTGCTGCGCAAGGGGTGGAGGCGCGTGCGCCGCTGCAGACCTCCGCGCGGCTGCAGGACGTGCTGGCAATGCTGCGGGCCCATATCCCCGCGCTGGCAGAGGACCGCTATCTGGCGCCGGATATTGAATCAGCCAGCGCCATGGTCCGCGCAGGCCGGGTTGCTGAGGCCGCTGGCGTGAAGGTGGCGGCATGATCGAAGTGACCCAAGGCAGCTCGCCGCTGGTACTAGGCTTGCCCCACACCGGCACCGATGTGCCAGCGGGAATCTGGGAGTGTCTGAACGACACCGGCAGGGCGCTGGCCGACACAGACTGGCATATCCATGACCTGTATTCTGGGCTGGCAGAAGACATCACGACCGTCCGCACGCCGATCCACCGCTATGTGATCGACGTGAACCGCGATCCCGCCGGAACCAGTCTCTATCCGGGGCAAAACACCACCACTTTGGTGCCACTCACGGATTTTGACGGGCTGCCGATCTGGCGCGAAGGGCAGGAGCCGGATGAGGCGGAAATCGCGCGCCGCCGCGATGCCTATCACGCACCCTATCACGCGGCGCTGATGGCAGAGCTGGAACGGGTAAAGGCGATCCACGGTTTTGCGATCCTTTATGACTGCCATTCGATCCGCGGCGATATTCCTTTCCTGTTCGAGGGCCGCCTGCCGGATTTCAACGTCGGCACCAACATGGGCGAAACCTGCGATCCGTCTATCGAAGCCCTCACCGTGGCCCGTTGCGAGGCGGCGGAGGGTTATACCTCCACTCTGAACGGGCGCTTCAAGGGCGGCTGGACCACCCGCCACTATGGCCGCCCCGCCGAAGGCCTGCACGCGATCCAGATGGAGCTGGCGCAGGCCACCTACTGCGAAGAGGCGGCGCCCTGGACCTATCTGCCGGAGCGCGCGGAACAACTGCGCGCCCATCTCACCCGAATTCTGACTGATCTCACAAACTGGAGGCCCTCGGCATGAGCGATCCCCGCAAGAACACCCGCGACATCTTTCCGCCCACCGGCCCGGAAATCACCGCCAAGTCCTGGATGACCGAGGCGCCGATGCGGATGATGATGAACAACCTGCACCCCGACGTCGCCGAAAACCCGCATGAGCTGGTGGTTTACGGCGGCATCGGCCGCGCCGCGCGCACCTGGAAGGATTTCGACCTGATCGTCGAGACCCTGAAGAACCTGGAGGAAGACCAGACCCTGATGGTGCAGTCCGGCAAGCCGGTGGGCGTGTTCCAGACCCACAAGGATGCGCCGCGGGTGCTGATCGCCAACTCCAACCTGGTGCCGCATTGGGCCAACTGGGACCACTTCAACGAGCTCGATAAGAAGGGCCTGATGATGTACGGCCAGATGACCGCTGGTTCGTGGATCTATATCGGCACGCAAGGGATCGTGCAGGGCACCTATGAAACCTTTGCCGAGGCCGGCCGCCAGCACTACGGCGGCGACCTCAAGGGCAAGTGGATCCTGACCGGCGGCCTGGGCGGCATGGGCGGCGCGCAGCCGCTGGCAGCCGTGTTTGCCGGTGCCTGCTGCCTGGCGGTGGAGTGCAACCCCGACAGCATCGACTTCCGCCTGCGCACCAAATACCTGGACGAGAAGGCCGAGACCCTGGACGAGGCGCTGGAGATGATCGAGCGCTGGACCGCTGCGGGCGAGGCGAAATCCGTGGGCCTTCTGGGCAACGCGGCTGAGATCTTCCCGGAGCTGGTGAAGCGCGCCGAAGCAGGCGGCATCCGTCCCGATATCGTGACCGACCAGACCTCTGCCCACGACCCGGTCAACGGCTACCTGCCGCTGGGCTGGACCATGGGTGAGTGGAAAGAGCGCCGCGAAACGGACAAGAAAGCGGTTGAAAAGGCCGCCCGCGCCAGTATGCGCGTGCAGGTCAAGGCGATGTGCGATTTCCACGCGATGGGCGTTCCCACCGTCGACTACGGCAACAACATCCGCCAGATGGCGCTGGAGGAGGGGCTGGAAAACGCCTTTGACTTCCCCGGCTTCGTGCCCGCCTACATCCGCCCGCTGTTCTGCCGCGGCATCGGCCCGTTCCGCTGGGCCGCACTCTCGGGCGATCCGGAGGATATCAGGAAAACCGACGCCAAGATGAAGGAGCTGTTCCCCGAGAACGAGGGGCTGCACCGCTGGCTGGACATGGCGCAGGAGCGGATTGCCTTCCAGGGCCTGCCCGCACGGATCTGCTGGATCGGCCTCGGCGACCGCCACAAGGCGGGCCTCGCCTTCAACGAGATGGTCCGCAACGGCGAGCTGTCGGCGCCCGTCGTCATTGGCCGCGACCATCTGGATTCGGGTTCCGTGGCCTCCCCGAACCGCGAGACCGAGGCGATGATGGACGGCTCCGACGCGGTGTCCGACTGGCCGCTCTTGAACGCTCTACTGAACACCGCTTCCGGCGCCACCTGGGTGTCGCTGCACCACGGCGGCGGCGTTGGCATGGGCTTCTCGCAGCATTCCGGCGTGGTGATCTGCTGCGACGGCACCGAGGACGCAGACCGCCGTATCGGACGGGTGCTGTGGAACGACCCGGCCACCGGCGTCATGCGCCATGCGGATGCAGGCTATGACATTGCCAAGGACTGCGCGCGCGAACACGGGCTGAACCTGCCCGGTATCCTCTAACGCCAATGGGGCTCTGCCCCTCGGCCTAACGGCCTCACCCCAGAGTATTTGGAGAAAAGTGACAGCTCGGCCTACCTGTCATCTTTCCAAGAATACTCTGGGGTCCGGGGCAAGGCCCCGGCAATTAGCACAAATAAAAACGCGCCCTGTGGGGCGCGTTCCATGCGCTCGAACTGCAGGGATGGGATCAGTCGCGCAGCAGCTCGTTGATCCCGGTCTTGGATCGGGTTCTTTCGTCTACCCGTTTCACGATCACCGCACAGTAGAGGTTGACGCCATTTTTTGAGGGCATGGAGCCGGCGACCACCACCGAATAAGGCGGCACTTCGCCATACATGACTTCACCGGTCTCGCGGTCCACGATCTTGGTTGATTGGCCGATGAACACACCCATTCCAAGGACAGATCCTTCACGCACGATGCAGCCTTCAACCACTTCGGAGCGCGCGCCAATAAAGCAATTGTCTTCAATGATGGTCGGGCCTGCCTGCATCGGCTCCAACACACCGCCAATACCGACACCACCGGAAAGATGCACATTCTTGCCGATCTGAGCGCAGGAGCCAACGGTTGCCCAGGTGTCGACCATCGTGCCTTCGTCGACATAGGCACCAAGGTTCACGAAGGATGGCATCAGGACCACGCCGGGGGCGATATAGGCCGATTTGCGAACAACGCAGTTGGGAACGGCCCGGAATCCCGCCTCTTTCCATTCGGATGCGCGCCACCCTTTGAACTTGCTATCGACCTTGTCCCACCACCCAGAACCCTGGGGGCCGCCGGATTGCTCTTCCATATCCTTGATGCGGAAGCCCAGAAGAACGGCTTTCTTGGCCCATTGATTGACATGCCAATCCCCGTTGTCCTGGCGCTCGGCCACGCGCAGTTTACCCGAATCCAGGGCGTTCAACGTGTCTTCGATAGCCTCGCGCTGCTCACCTGTGGTGGCGGATGTGATGGTGTCACGGGCCTCCCAAGCGGCCTCGATTGCGGTTTCCAGCTGGGCGTTGGACATCTGGGGTTTCTCCGGCGTGTGGTTGGTTTCGCCGCTACATAACCTCATTTTACTCCGGGGTCATGTGCGGATTGCGTCAATATCCCCACCCGCAGCGGCCAATCGTGGCGGCAGCGGCGTGGTTCTAGCGGACCCGCCGCAGATGGCGGCGTAGAATATCGCAGGCGGTGGTTACATCCCGACGTCGCATGGCCTGCACGATCAGCGCATGATCGGTGTCGACACGTTGGCTCCAGCGGTGTTTCCAATTGGCAAAAAGATGACGAGCCGAGGCAATATGCAGGTCGTCAATTGTCGCCAACAAACGCGGCATTGCACAGGGCGACAAGATGACCCGGTGAAAGGCGCGGTTCTTTTGCTCCCAATCGGCCATGTCTGTTGCGGCATCGCAGGCGAGTCTTGCGGTGTCTGCCGCTTCCAGCTCCGAGGGTCCCAGATGGGCAAAGGCGTTTTGCAAGGCCAGCAGCTCGAGCGAGACGCGCATTTCGATGACTTCGCGTATTTCCGAAGGATCCAATGCTGTCACCCGCATGCCACGCCGTGGAATCGACTGGGCAAGTCCGTGCGCCTCCAGTCTCAACAGGGCCTCGCGCACCGGAACGTGGCTGGCGTTGAACTCGCGTGCAATATGGTCCTGACGCAGCTTTTCGCCGGCAGGCAGAGCGCCGGTCACGATCCGTTCGCTCAGCGCGTGGTAAATTCGGTCGGAGATCGTAGCGCTCATGCAGCGTCGCTCCGACGTCGGGGCTCGATCACAGATCCCGGCCCAGCGCTATGCAGGATCATGAGGTGCCTCCAACTGGATCATTGGCGATATTGCCACCGCAGAGCAGCACCGCAACCCGCTCACCTGCTGCCGGCTGGTAGATGCCGCTGGTCAGAGCAGCCAATGCGGTTGCCCCTGCCGGCTCCACCAGCAGGCGGCGTTCCTGCCACAGCGCCGTCTGGGCCGCGGTGATTGCATCGTCGGGCACCGTCACCGAGGTCACCGCATGTGATTGAGCCTCAGCCAGCTCGTAGCAGATATTGCCGATCCGCCGCGCGCCGAGAGCATTTGCAGCCACGCCTGAAACCTCAACATCGACGGGCTTGCCTGCGGCAAGCGCGCTATTTAAGGCCGAACTGGTTTCCGGCTCAACCGCCACGATCTTCTTCGATCCGCCGTACCAGGCCATGGCGCCCGCTATAAGCCCGCCTCCGCCCACCGCAATCAATAGCGTGTCAGCCACGAGCCCCTGTGCGTCCCATTCCGCAAAGCAGGTACCCTGCCCGATAACCGTTGCCGGTGCGTCATAGGCATGGACCTGCATTGCACCAGTCCGCTGCTCGTAGGCCTGCGCTTTCTCAAGGGCATTGGCATAGGCGCCCAGAACAACCTCGAGATCCGCGCCGCAGGCTCTGATCAATGCGATCTTTGCCGGGCCAGCCATTTCCGGAACATATACACGCGCGCGAAAGCCGAGCCTCTTGGCAGCGTAGGCGACCGCCGCGCCATGATTGCCGCCGGATGCAGCCACCAGCCCAGCCTCCGGCACCGATCCGCCCAAAAGCGTGTTGAAGGCACCACGCGCCTTGAAGCTGCCGGTGTGCTGCATATGCTCCAGCTTCATCATGATCGGATGGTCGAAGCCGAAGCCGACGGTTTCCAATATCGGTGTGCGCTGAATATAAGGGCGGATCCGCGTTTCAGCGGCGCCAATATCTTGTGTCCAATGCATGAGCAGTCCTCTTTTCCCGTCGGCGCGCTGACCGTAAGCCCTGTGCCAGCTTGTGCAAGCCCTCCTTGCATCTTCGATGGGCTTCACCCCGGATCACCTTCATATCAAGGCGATGGATCCGGGCTAGCGTCACGCCCGCCAAAGCGGTAGAAATAGAACTCCGTATTTTTTGAAATAACATAGCAGGTTTGCAATGAATGACGATCGCCATAGCCGATTCCGGGATGCACATTCTGACAGGGATCGCGCCGAGCATATGCCATCGACACCGCAGACCGAATCTCCGGCATACCGGCTGGCCTTTGCAGACGAAGATTTTCTCTGTCGCGAGGAGCTGCGCCCGGTTCGGTTGCAGCTTGAGCTGCTGAAACCGCAGTTGATGCTGGATGAGCATGGTATCGAAAGCACCATCGTCATGTTCGGTGGTGCACGTATCCCGGCGCCAAAAGACAAGGCGCAAGCGCGCACGCAGACGCTTCGGGACCTGTCCCATTTCTATGATGAAGCTCGCAAGTTCGCTAAGCTCATGACCGAGAAATCAATGACCACAGGTGGCAGGAAAGATGTCATCGTGACCGGTGGCGGACCTGGAGTGATGGAAGCAGGCAATCGCGGCGCAGTTGACGCCGGCGGCGCCTCTGTCGGGCTGAATATCGTGCTGCCCCATGAGCAGGCACCAAATGAATTCGTCACGCCGGAACTCTGCTTTAACTTCCACTATTTTGCGATCCGGAAGATGCATTTCCTGATGCGCGCCCGGGCCATTACCGTGTTTCCCGGCGGCTTTGGCACGCTGGACGAGATGTTCGAAAGCCTGACGCTGATCCAGACCGGCCGCATGGAACGCGTACCGTTCCTGCTGTTTGGCCGTGAGTTCTGGGAAAAAATCATCAACTGGGACGCTCTGGCGGATGCCGGAACCATCTCGGAGGAAGATCTTGACCTGTTCCGGTTCGTGGAAACCGCCGAGGAGGCGATTCACATCATCGACAACTGGGAGCCGGCACCGCCCCGTGACAGCTTGCCCGGTCGTAACGGATGATTACCCAGGAATCCCCGTCGCGCCGCCAAGCGCGCGTGGCGGGGCCTGCCGAAGGGAACCGCCCCTAGAAAGGGATGGCTCAGGCGAATTCAGGCGGCAGAACACCCAGAGGCTTGCCGTGGGGCAGACGTGTCAGAACTTGCGCGCCTTCGATATCCTTGATCGCATAACCATAGCCACGCAGGCGAAACTTCCATTCACGCGGGCTCAACGCCTTGCCACGTTCCTCGCGAACCAGATCCAATACGGTGGGCTCAATCGGCGCAGCGGCCGCTGTATGACTTGCCATGATCTCTTTCCCTTCCATCGACTGTCTACAATTTGGAAACTGTTCCGTCGGAATGGCGGAAATGTACCCGTATTGTGGAAATTTCTGGGCAGCACCGCGATTCTTGGTATACACAGCAGTAAATACGCGCCGACAACGCAAGATCAGACCAACTGGTGACGATTCAATCGGTGACCGCTCCTGTTCCCCGGTCGCGACAGTTCTCAATCATCAGAATCGGTCAAATTTAATGCTATTGTTCACAATGTGAGGCTTTGGCGCCGAAACGCCATTTTTCGCAGCCCCTAGGAGCGACATCCGAGAGGGAGCCAGGGCGATCAGGTTAAGCCTCTGAATAAACAGAAATATCAAGCGCATCACAGAACTGAAACTTGGGGTACCGACCGGCCCAGTTCGTGCCCTTTCTATCTGTAGCGGCGTCGAGCGCCCCAAAAATTCCCCAAGAATCGGCCCATCAGCGCCACATTCATTGACCAGATTGACGACAACCCAAGTGGAGTTGTCGCATGCCCCGAGTTTCGGATTATTCAGCCCTTCTATACTACCTCGACGGCGACCACTTCCGTTGGAATTCCCCGGCAGATCTGGGAACGCAGGCCATCATCACCTACAGCTTTACCGAAACAGGTAGCCTCGCGGATCCGGCTGAGAGCGACCCCTATGGCGCGACCGAATATTGGGCCTTTGATGACGATCAACGCGATCTGTTTCGCGAAAGCCTGTCTCAATACGAAGATATTTCGGGGGTGCGTTTCATCGAAGTCGAAGGCCGAGGCATGATCAATGCCTTTGGCTCGACCGGTAGCACGGCGGGCGGCTGGGCCAATATTGCGATGTCCGGGGATGGCTTCACCGGTCGCGGTGACCTGACCATCGACACAGCCATCATGACCAAGGGTACCTATGGTTATGTTACGCTTTTGCATGAGGTTGGCCATGCCCTTGGCTTGCAGCATTCGCATGATGGCGGGCTGACGCTGGACCACCACGCCGACACGCCTGAAAACACGGTAATGACATACAATCACAGCCCTACATATGTAACGGAGCTGGGTACGTTCGACATTCAGGCGATGCAGCACGTTTATGGAAGCAGCGACAGCTTCGCAGGTTGGCAGATCCTCGGCGGTGGCAGTGATCCCATTATCATCCGAAGCACAAATGCGGCGGAAACGGTGATCGGCACCGACCAGAACACCACGATCAACGCCAGAGGTGGTAATGACCATGTTCAGGGGCGCGAGGCAGATGATACCCTGCGCGGTGCCGGTGGTAGCGATACCATAATCGGGGGCTTGGGCGAAGACCGGCTGTTCGGCGGCAGTGGTGCAGATCTCTTGATAGGCGGCACCACTGATGATGCCTATTCCGGCGGTAGCGATAGCGACATCCTCCACGGCAAGCGTGGGCACGACCTGCTCCATGGCGGATCCGGCGACGATCAACTGCTGGGCGGGGTCGGGCGTGACACGCTGGTCGGCGGCGATGGCAGCGATACGCTGACCGGCGGCTCCGGTGCGGATACTTTTGTCTTTGATCAGGCAGATGCCTATGACGTCAACCGGATCACCGACTTTGGCCGTGGCGCAGATGTGATTGACGTGTCTGGCCTCTGGATCGGCAGTCTCGACCAGCTCGACATCGTCGAAGACAACGGCAGCACCACCATCTCCTATTCCAATTGGTTCGAAGTGGAATTGACCAACTACACCGACACCCTCACGGGAGCGGATTTCATATTCAGTTGAGGCAGCCGGGGACCTGCCTGGAGGTCGAGGTCAGGGGTTTAGCCCCGCCTCGGCCTCAATCTGTTTACGGCTCTTGCGCGCACGCTCGGTAGCCGATTTCAACTGACCACAGGCCGCCAGAATGTCCTCGCCCCGTGGTGTACGGATCGGAGAGGCATAGCCGGCCTGATAAATAATGTTGGCAAAGGCGTGAATCCGGTTGTTTGACGAACGCGTATAGGGCGAACCTGGCCATTCATTGAATGGGATCAGATTGACCTTCGCCGGGATCCCATCAATCAGCTCAACCAGACGATGGGCGTCTTCGTCGCTGTCATTCACGCCGTTCAACATCACATATTCAAAAGTGATCCGCTCCGAATTGGTCAGGCGCGGATAGGCGCGGAGAGCGTCCAGTAGTGCTTCGATATTCCAGCGTTTGTTGATCGGTACCAGTTTGTCGCGCACCTCATCGGTGGTCGCATGAAAGGACACAGCCAGCAGGCAGCCGATTTCCTCGGCCGTGCGCGCGATTTCCGGCACCACACCGGAAGTTGACAAGGTAATGCGACGCCGAGACAGGCTGATCCCCTCGGGGTCCATCGCGATCTTCATCGCGTCGCGCACGTTGTCAAAGTTGTAGAGCGGCTCTCCCATCCCCATCAGCACGATATTCGACAGCAAGCGCGTCTCATCCTTGGGCGCGCCGGGAACCGGCCATTCGTCCAGATCGTCACGCGCCATCATGATTTGGCCAACGATCTCGGCCGCCGTCAGGTTACGGACCAGTTTCTGCGTGCCGGTATGGCAGAACGAACAGGTCAGGGTGCAGCCCACCTGCGAGGAAATACACAGTGTACCGCGCCCTTCCTCAGGGATGTAGACCACCTCGACCTCATGGCCGCCAGCGATACGCACCAGATACTTGCGTGTGCCATCGGTAGAGACCTGTTTGCTCACCACCTCGGGAATCGCGATTTCAAAATGCTCGTCCAGCTGCGCGCGATAAGCCTTTGCGAGATTCGTCATCTCCGCAAAGTCGCGCTTGCCCCATTGATAGATCCACTGCCAGATCTGCCCGACCCGCATTTTGGCCTGCTTTTCCGGCGTACCATGTGCGATCAGTGTTTCCCGCAACTGGTCGCGGGTCAGACCTACTAGATTGATCTTGCCGCCCTCAGGCATCTTGCGAGGCAGGGTCAGGACGTCCTGGGTGATCGGCGCATTGGCGGTCATGGCAAAAAGACTCGGTCTGTTTGGGTGGATGCGGCTCTATATAGGATTCTTGCCAAAGATCAAAAGGAATCCTCCCGATTTTGCTTCGGCACTCTCTTACCGGGCGTAATCCATCAGCGCGTCGACCCGATCCCGTGTCAGGCCAATACGACAGGATAGAACCGCGATACCGGTTCCCGAACCGCCGGCAAAGGTCTCCCCGACAAACGCGCAATGCTCGTCACGGAACGTCTCCCAGGATGCCTGCCCCGCCTCCAGTGCAGGGATTGCGGCAGGTCGTCCGGTGGTATCATCAAGTTCGGCCATCGTATTGCGGGCATAATCAAACGCCTGTGAAAGAGCCATATTGGCGCGGGTTTCATCCGCCTCAAGGCAGCTGCGCAGGTCAACCTGAGAAACAGCACCGCTGCATTCCATTGCAGGATCCGCCAGAACCGGCAACGGCAATGCCAGGGCGAGTGTGACGATGTGGCGCCGCATGATGTGGAACTCCTAGGGTGTCATGACAGATGTTATCGGGCCGGGCAAAACACCTCCGACCCGTTCGACAGCTCAAAACCCGGATGCAGGCCGGGTCTCCTCGCACGTGCGCGACGCTCTGGGGGCGACCGCCGAGCGCAATCAGTTACAGCGTTTTTCGGCGTCCTCGACCGCGGCGGTAAAGCCAAGGAGCGAGAACGTGTCCTTGGTCTGTGTCCCACGTGCGGACCGGGCTGTCAGAACAGCCTGCGCGCCACGTTTCATCGCGGTGATGATCTTGGCGTCATCCGCAGCCGTTGCAGGCCAGGCCCACTCACCCTCTGTGAACAGCTCAAATTCGGTATCGCCCACTGCGAGATTCACGGTTGAGCCCGGCGCAAAGGGATAGCCGCCGGTGAAAGTCACCTGCCCCTTGTCGCCGGTTTCTGGCCGATAGAAAACGAACAGTTGGATCTTGCCACGACGCACGGCTTTCACGCGGCCGTCACGGGTGTTTACGGTCTCTTTCGGAGCGGAGACACCCCAGCATTCCTTGGGACTTTCGCCTTGAAACACGCTCCAGTCGACATTGCTCGCGACGCGATTGTCAGATTCTGCCTGCTGTGCGGATGCGCTGGTGGCCATTGCGGCCAGACACAGGCCCGCGACGCAGCGGACGAGTTTTGATGCCATTTGTCCCAACTCCAAAGACTGTCGTTACCTCAAATAAGCCAGGGTACATGCGGCGTTACCTTCGCCGTCTGGTCCCGATCCCCTCGCTTGTGTACTCATACACACTATCGTAACTATCGCCACGTGTGAAAGCCCGTTTTGGCGGGAAATTGCCAACAGGAAAGGCGTTTTGTGATGACCAAACCCGTACCGATGACTGAAGTGTGGCGCGGTCCGCTCTTGGAAAGCCTGCATCTGGGCCATGCCGTTGTCTGTAACGCCAAGGGAGAGATCGTGCGCAGCTGGGGCGATCCCGACGCGATTATTTACCCGCGCAGTTCCGCCAAGATGATCCAGGCGCTGCCTCTGATCACATCGGGCGCAGCGGCAAAATACGGGCTGACCTCTGAGCAGCTCGCCCTCGCCTGTGCTTCGCACAATGGTGCCGAGATCCACACCAGCCGCGTCAACGCCTGGCTGGATCAGCTGTCCATGACCGATCATGATTTCCGCTGCGGCCCGCAGCTGCCAGACGATATTCCGGCGCGAAACGCGCTGATCAAAACCGATACAAGCCCGTGTCAGGTTCACAATAACTGCTCCGGCAAGCATGCAGGCTTTCTGACGCTGTCCCAGCACCTGGGGGCCGGACCCGAATATGTAGAGATCGACCATCCGGTACAACAGGCCTGCCGGAGCGCCTTTGAGCAGGTGACCGACGAATCCAGCCCTGGCTATGGCATCGACGGGTGCTCAGCGCCGAATTTCGCAACCTCCGTGAAGGGTCTGGCACGGGCGATGGCCTGGTTTGCCTCCGCCTCTGACCGTTCGGACCGCGATGCCGATGCCGCGCAGCAGCTGGTGGCCGCGATGACAGCGCATCCCGAACTGGTCGCTGGCGAAACCCGCGCCTGCACCAACCTTATGCGTGCGATGGGTGGCAAGGTCGCGATCAAAACCGGCGCTGAAGCCGTCTTCATCGCCATCCTGCCCGAACAGAAACTGGGTGTGGCGCTGAAGATCACCGACGGTGCCACCCGCGCCAGCGAATGCGCAATTGCAAGCATTCTAGTGGGGCTCGGCGTTCTGGATGCCGACCATCCGGCAACACTGAAATATCGCAACGCCCCCCTGATCAATCGCCGAGGCATCGACTGTGGTTCGATCCGGCCCTCAGCTGAAATGCAGTTCTGACCAAAGATTGCCCCGGCACGCAGAACGCGGACCGGGGCAATCAAAGGCGTGTTCCAAGACAGCTATATGTGGTCACATTTCAATGATTTCGGCGACCTCAACAGAACCATCACCGCTGGTCACCATCGGGCAGCCATTGGCCATTTTACAGGCGGCATCTATGTCGACCGCTTCGACCACGGAATAGCCGGAGAGCGGATTGGCACCACCGTTGTCCGCGACGCCCGACTTCTGAACCGTCTTTGACATGCCGACAGGATTCCCCGGCACGACAAGCGCGTCGCCCATCCCGCCCATCCAGGTTTTCCAGGCATCCATGACCTTGGCGCCCTCTTCCGGTGTCTCCGGTGTCTTGCCGCCGTGATATGCAAAAATGAACTGTGGCATTGGGTACTCCTTCCCTATTTAGGTCTTGGTTAAAACAGCTTCTCATTGTCGCAAGCCCGCAATCACGGGAGCTTGGACACCAGTTTTCTCAGAGACGATTCCCATCCGACCCGGTGGTTTTCGGCCATCTCAGAGTTGTCCAGATCCCGATGATCAACAATCAGCCGAGCACCCGTCTCAATAGCTTCAACGGTGAGGGTGACATGGCTTTCGTGCCCGCGCGCGCCTGCTTCGTCGTGCCACGCCCAGGTAAATCCGATCGACTGCGGCGGACGCACATGGGTGACCACACCTGAGACATGATAACGGTCTCCATCGGCATTCATCATGACCGTGGACCACGGCCCCTCCTGATGGAAATTCAGCGTATATTCAGGCACGGTCAGCCCCTCTGGTCCCCACCATTGCAGGAGCTTCTCGGTATCGCTGATCCAGGCAAACAGCCGGTCCGGCGACACCTGGAATTCGCGTTCCAAGCGCAAATCCGTCATTCCATTTCCTCCCTTAGTGCTGCTTCCAGCCGATCGAGGCTGCTTTGCCAGAACGATTGCCGCGACAGGGTCCAGTCTGCGATCAGCTTCAGTCCCTCAGGCCGCGCTGAATACAATCGGCGTGTCCCATCGGCGCGCTGCGCCACCAATCCAGCCTCACGCAATACCTTGAGATGGCGCGAGATCGCCGGCGCAGTGATGCCCGATCCCCGCACCAGATCACCGGCTGGCAGTTCTCCGTGTTCCATCAGCTGTTCGATGATGGCCATACGCGTGCCGTCAGAGAGGGCGGAGAATGATTTGAGTAATGGAGTCATACCCAATATTAACACATGGGTTAATTAATGGATAGGTTAAATTTTATCGCAGCAGTGTTGTGATCCGTCTTGCCGCGTTGACGCCGACGTCCAGAAGATCACAGCATGTCCCACAGCAGCCGCAGCGCCAGAACAACTGAGGTCAGAACCAGCAATGGCTTGATCATGCGAGCGCCCTGCTTCTGCGCCAACCCGGCACCGACCCGGGCACCGGCGATCTGCGCGATACCCATCGCCAAGCCAACGCCCCACCATGGCGTCGCAACAAAAGCAAAGGCCAGCAGTGCTCCGGCATTGGACGCGAAATTCAGTAGTTTCGTATGTGCCGTCGCACGCAGGATGCCAAGCCCGGCCAGAGACACAAAACCAAGCATGTAGAAGCTGCCAGCACCCGGCCCCAGCAATCCGTCGTAGAAACCGCAGAGCGGCACGATGGTGGCAGCAAATATCGCTGGCGACAGGCGCCGCGCCCGATCGCTGTCATCAAGCCCCTTCTTGGTGGCAAAGAACACGGCAATTCCGATCAGCAACAGCGGTAGGATCCACCGGATCCACGTCGTCGGCAGCACCGAAATCAACAGCGCGCCGCAGATTGACGCAATACCTGCAATCAGCGCAGATCCAGCCTGCCCGCGCAAATCGACGTGACCGCCGCGCGCATAGCTGAGGGCAGCGGTGGCCGCCCCGAACAATCCCTGAATCTTGTTGGTGGCAAGGGCGGTGATTGGGTTGGCTCCAGCCAAGAGCAAAACTGGCACCGTGATCAACCCGCCGCCACCGGCTATTGCATCAATGAACCCAGCCGCAAACCCTGCTGCCAGCAACAGCAGCAGGACTTCAAACCCAACCTCGAACATAATATCAGCCTTTGAAATCGCTCAGGGCATAGCCCTGAATATAAAGAAGCGCCGTCAGGTCACCGTGGTTGATACGAATGTCGCATTCTGCGGCAACCGATGGTTTGGCATGGAGTGCTACACCCGCCCCGGCACGCCCCAACATGCCAAGATCATTCGCACCATCGCCAACCGCCATGACATCCGCCTCGGTCAATCCCAGACGCGCAGTGATCTGCTCTAGCGCGTCGACCTTGGCCGCCCGCCCCAGGATCGGCAGACCGACCTCACCGCTGAGGACGCCATCCGCCACAAGCAGCGTGTTTGCCCGGTTCTCATCAAACCCCAACCGATCCGAAACGCATTCGGTAAAGGCGGTAAAACCACCAGACACCAGGGCGGCATAGGCTCCATCGGCCTTCATCGTTGCCAGCAGCGTGGGGCCGCCCGGCATCAGCGTGATACGGCGATCCAGAACCTGATCAATCACCGCGACGGGCAAACCTTTCAGCAGCGCGACACGCTCCCGCAGGGCACCGTCGAAATCCAGCTCACCGTTCATGGCCCGCGCCGTGATCTCCTTCACCTGCGCACCCACACCGGCCTCTTCGGCCAGTTCGTCAATGCACTCCTGCTGGATCATGGTGGAGTCCATATCCGCCAGCAGCATCTTCTTCCGGCGCCCCGCTGTCGGCTGGATCACCAGATCCACGCCGAGATCCTGCAGATCCGCCCAAACGTCCCAGTGATTATCCGGCCGCACCTGCAGAGAGAATTCAGCCGCAATATCCGGTGCCAGCCACTGCACATCACCTCCCCCCCAGGCATTGCGCAGCGATTCGGTTAGCGCGGGTGCAAGGCAGGGGGTTTGCGGATTGCAAAGCAGGGTGGCGACAAACATGGCAAGCTCCATCGGGCAAGGATGCGCCCGTCATACGCCCGCAAGCCATCCATCGCCAAGCCCCCGATTCCACCCTGCCCTCACAACTGTGCCGCAGGTGTCTCACATTGCCATCGCCCGCCGCCCAGCGTGCCATCTGTTTCCGAAAGGCGTCAGAATGCGTCGCTATTGATTCCGATATAGCCGCTATTTGTCATTTTCCCTGTTGCCCAGCCGGATTTCAGCCAGTAGCCCTATCAGCGGGACACCTCTCCCCAACGAGAGGCGCTTATCTGGAAGGATAGCATTATGGCTATTGAAGAACCGGCGTTGCACGCAACCGTGCACGAACCTACTGCGCGACCTGCCAATCCGCGTTTCTCCTCCGGCCCCTGTGCCAAACCCCCCGCATTTGATCTGACCAAGCTTGCTGGCGCTCCTCTGGGACGCAGCCACCGTGCCGCTGTCGGCAAGGACAAGCTGCTGGCCGCGATCGAAGGCACGCGCGAAATTCTCGGCGTACCGGCGGACTATCAGATCGGGATCGTTCCTGCCTCCGACACCGGTGCGGTCGAGATGGCAATGTGGAACCTGCTGGGTGCCCGCGGAACCGAAATGCTGGCCTGGGAGAGCTTTGGCGCAGGATGGGTGACCGATGTGGTGAAACAGCTGAAGCTGGACGCTACCGTCAAGACCGCTGACTATGGTGAGCTGGTTGACCTGGCCACAGTCGATTTCACCAAGGACGTCGTTTTCACCTGGAATGGCACCACCTCCGGTGTGCGCGTCCCAAACGGCGACTGGATCCCCGCTGATCGCGAGGGCCTCACAATCTGTGACGCCACCTCCGCCGCCTTCGCGCAGGATCTGCCTTGGGACAAACTGGATGTGACAACCTTCTCCTGGCAGAAGGTGCTGGGCGGCGAAGCGGCGCACGGCATGATCATCCTCAGCCCCCGCGCGGTTGAACGACTGGAAAGCTACACTCCCGCCTGGCCTCTGCCGAAGATTTTCCGCCTGACCAAGGGCGGCAAGCTGATAGACGGTATTTTCAAAGGCGCGACCATCAACACTCCCTCGATGCTCGCCGTTGAGGATTATCTTCTCGCGCTGGACTGGGCGCGGTCCGTCGGCGGCCTTGACGGGCTAAAGGCCCGCGCCAACGCCAATGCACAGGCAATCTTCAATTTCTGCGCCGCCAAGCCATGGCTTGCGAATCTGGCAGCCGACCCTGCCACCCGCTCCAATACATCGGTTTGCCTGAAGTTCACCGATGCGCGCATTGCAGATGGTGCTGCCTTCGCCAAGGCTGTTGCCAAACGTCTCGAAGCCGAAGATGTCGCCTTGGACATAGGCGCCTATCGGGATGCCCCTGCCGGTCTGCGCATCTGGTGCGGCGGCACCGTCGAAACCTCTGATATCGAGGCCATGCTGCCCTGGCTTGAATGGGCGTTTGAGGCTGAAATCGCGGCTCAATCCGCCGCAGCCTGACCCCCAAGCGCCTGCCCCGCACCAACTGGGCAGGCATCAGACGACTTGCCGCCGACACAGGCGTTTCACCCAGACATTCGGCCCGACCGGCCCCCGCATGAAGGACCCCACTCATGGCTCCCAAAGTTCTCATCTCCGACAAACTCTCTGAAGCTGCTGTTCAGATCTTTCGTGATCGCGGCATCGATGTTGATTTCCAGCCGGACCTTGGCAAAGACAAGGACAAGCTGGCCGCGATCATCGGCGATTACGACGGTCTCGCGATCCGCTCCGCGACGAAAGTCACCCAGAAAATCCTCGACAATGCCACCAATCTCAAGGTGATCGCACGCGCTGGCATCGGGACGGACAATATTGACAAGGATGCCGCCTCTCAGAAGGGCGTGATCGTGATGAACACGCCCTTTGGCAACATGATCACCACCGCGGAGCACGCCATCGCCATGATGTTCGCCGTCGCCCGACAGATCCCCGAGGCCTCGGCCTCCACCCATGCCGGCAAATGGGAAAAATCCAAATTCATGGGCGTTGAGCTGACCAACAAGACCCTCGGCGTGATCGGGGCCGGCAACATTGGCGGTATCGTCTGCGACCGCGCCCGCGGCCTGAAGATGAAAGTGGTCGCCTATGATCCGTTTCTCAGCCAGGAGAAAGCTGACAAGATGGGTGTTGAGAAGGTTGACCTGGACGAGCTGCTCGCCCGCGCCGATTTCATCACCCTGCACGTGCCGCTGACCGACCAGACCCGGAATATCCTGTCCAAGGAGAACCTGGCCAAAACCAAGAAAGGCGTGCGTATCATCAACTGCGCCCGTGGCGGTCTGGTGGATGAAGCGGCGCTGGCGGAGCTGCTGACCTCAGGCCATGTCGCCGGTGCTGCTTTTGATGTCTTCTCCGAAGAACCGGCCATGACCAACCCGTTGTTTGGCCTGCCAAATGTAGTCTGTACCCCCCATCTCGGTGCAGCCACCAGCGAAGCCCAGGAAAACGTTGCCCTTCAGGTTGCCGAACAGATGTCGAATTACCTGCTCGACGGCGCGGTTGAGAACGCATTGAACATGCCTTCGATGACCGCCAAGGAGGCGCGCGTGATGGGCCCATGGGTCGCGCTTTCCGGGCATCTCGGTGGCTTCATCGGTCAGATGACGGATGAACCCATTCAGGCCATCAACATCCTCTATGATGGCGTGGCCGCCGAAATGAACCTAGCGGCACTGAACTGCTCGGTGGTCGCGGGCATCATGAAGAAGCTCAATCCCGATGTGAACATGGTCTCCGCGCCCGTGGTGGCCCGCGAACGTGGCATTCAGATTTCCACCACCAATCAGGACAAATCCGGCGCCTTCGACGGCTATATCAAGGTCACGGTTGTGACCAGCAAGCGTGAGCGTTCGGTGGCCGGGACGGTGTTCTCGGATGGCAAACCTCGTTTCATCCAGATCAAGGGCATCAATATCGACGCAGAGGTGGGCGCGCATATGCTCTATACCACCAACGAGGATGTGCCCGGGATCATCGGTACCCTCGGTCGCATTCTGGGCGATATGGGCGTGAATATCGCCAACTTCACGCTTGGCCGTTCGCAAGCCGGCGGTGAGGCGATCGCACTGCTCTACGTTGATGAACCGGTACCGGCTGCGGCTCGCGCGGCCTTGGCGGAAACCGAGTTTTTCAACCAGATCAAGCCGCTGCAGTTTGATGTCAGCTGATCCCTAGCCTATCTGAAATTTCAATGAATGCGCCGCCGAGCTATGAAGGCGGCGCATTTCTCGTTTGGCACCATGAATATCCCGCAGGAGAGTCCCATGACCGCCCCAATATATGCAATCGGCGATATCCACGGCCAGCTTGGGATGCTGGAAGAGGCTCTGGACCTGATCGAGGCTGATGGCGGGCGCGATGCGCCGGTGGTCTTCCTGGGCGACTTCATTGATCGCGGCCCCGACAGCCGGGGGGTGATCGATCACCTGATCACCGGGCAAAAGGACGGTCGCAACTGGATAACCCTATTGGGCAATCACGACCGCATGTTCGCCTGGTTCATGGAGGATACGCCGCGCCACGACCCGCATATGCTGGTGGGCTATCACTGGTTGCACGACCGTATCGGTGGTCTCGAAACGCTCGAAAGCTACGGAGTGACCTTCCTAGAGCGAACCCGTCTTGCCGACGTCCATGCCGAGGCGAGAGCCGCGGTCCCCGACAGCCATGTCGCCTTTCTGAAACGTTTGACGACCATGCATCAAACCAGCGATCTCGCTTTCGTCCACGCAGGAATCCGGCCTGGCGTTGCGCTGGAAAACCAGATCGAAAATGATCTGGTCTGGATACGCCAGTCCTTTCATCAGGAACGCGCCCCCCACCCCAAGCTTATCGTTCACGGTCACACTCCGGTGGAGCGCGCTACACATTATGGCAATCGTGTGAACCTCGACAGCGGCGCCGGTTTCGGCAAACCGCTCAGCACAGCCGTTTTCGAATCCGGCCTGGTCTGGTTGCTCACCAGCA
Organism: Phaeobacter sp. JH20_29; assembly: GCF_048056175.1. Classification (NCBI taxonomy): domain Bacteria; kingdom Pseudomonadati; phylum Pseudomonadota; class Alphaproteobacteria; order Rhodobacterales; family Roseobacteraceae; genus Phaeobacter; species Phaeobacter sp. JH20_29. Next base: position 394,988 of record NZ_JAYMWO010000005.1, on the reverse strand, counting down.
AAGGCCGACAGGCCCTCACCCCATAAGCCCATCTTCTGGCTTCAAATATCCTGGGGGTGAGCGCCAGGGGCGCGAGGGGGCAAAGCCCCCTCTTCCCGACATCACGTCCAGTCCAGCACCACCTTGCCGCTGGAGCCGGATTTCATCGCCGCAAAGCCTTCGGCGAAATCATTGACGCTGAACCGGTGGGTGATGACCCGGCTCACATCCAGCCCGTTCTGTAGCATTGCGATCATCTTGTACCAGGTCTCGAACATCTCGCGCCCGTAGACGCCTTTGATGGTGATCGCCTTGAACACGATCCGTGACCAGTCGACCGGCGATTTGCCCGGCGGAATGCCCAGGAGTGCAATCTTGCCGCCCATTACCAGCGCCTCCACCATCTGGTCGAGTGCCGCCTGGCTGCCGGACATCTCCAGCCCAACGTCGAACCCCTGTTTCAACCCCAGCTCCCGCACCACGTCCTGCAGGTCTTCCTGTGCCACGTTCACCGCACGCACCGCCGGCACCACATGTTCAGCCAGCGCAAGCCGGTCCGGGTTGATATCGGTGATCACCACATGCCGCGCGCCGGCATGTTTCGCCACCGCCGCCGCCATGATGCCGATGGGGCCCGCGCCGGTGATCAGCACATCCTCACCCAGCAGGTCAAAGCTCAGCGCGGTATGCACCGCGTTGCCGAGCGGGTCGAGGATGGCGCCGATCTCATCCGGAATGTCATCTGGCAGCGGCACCACGTTGAATGCCGGCAGTTTCAGGTACTGCGCAAAGGCCCCCTGCTCGTTCACCCCGATGCCGCGGGTGCCCGGGTCCAGGTGGAACTTGCCGGCGCGGCTCTGGCGCGAGTCAGTCTTGATCAGATGCCCCTCGCCGGAGCAGCGCTGCCCCACCGTCAGATCGGTGACATTGCGGCCGATCTCGACAATCTCGCCCGCGAACTCATGGCCGGTGATCATCGGCACCGGCACGGTGTGCGCGGCCCATTCATCCCAGTTCCAGATGTGGATGTCGGTGCCGCAGATGCCGGTCTTCTTCACCTTGATCAGCACCTCGTCCGGGCCGATCTCCGGCACCGGCGCCTGCACCATCCATAGACCCTCCTGCGGATGGCTCTTTTCCAGCGCCTTCATCGTGTTCGGACGGCTCATGACAGGATCCCCAATTCCTTGCCCACCTTGCCAAAGGCGGCCAATGCACGGTCCAGCTCATCCCGTGTCAGCGCCGCATTCATCTGAGTGCGGATCCGCGCCTGGCCGCGCGGCACCACAGGGAAGAAGAAGCCGGAGACATAGACGCCCTCGTCGAACAGACGCGCCGCCATATCCTGCGCCAGCTGCGCTTCGCCCAGCATCACCGGGATGATCGGATGCTCACCCGGCAGCAGGTCAAAGCCCAGTTTCTCCAGCCCCGCGCGCCAGTATTTCGCATTCTCGAACAGCTGCGCCCGCAGCCCGTCCCCTTCCTCCACCAGCCGGATCGCTTCCAGCCCGGCAGCAACAATCGATGGCGGCAGCGAATTGGAGAACAGATAGGGCCGCGCCCGCTGCCGCAGCAGGTCGATCACTGGCTGCGGCCCAGCGATGTAACCGCCGATGGCCCCCCCAAGTGCTTTGCCCAATGTCCCGGTGACGATATCCACGTCCACCCCGAAATGCTCCGGCGTGCCGGCGCCTGTTGCGCCCATGAAGCCGGTCGCATGGCAGTCATCGACCATCACGATGGCATCGTATTTGTCCGCGAGCGCCCGGATCTCCGGTAGTTTGGCCAGATAACCGTCCATTGAGAACACGCCGTCGGTGGCGATCATGATATGCCGCGCGCCGTCCTCGCGAGCCTGTTTCAGCCAGGCCTCCAGATCGTTCATATCGCTGTTCAAGTAGCGGTAGCGCTTCGCCTTGCACAGCCGGATACCGTCGATGATCGAGGCATGGTTCAGGCTGTCGGAAATGATCGCATCCTCCGGCCCCAAGAGCGGCTCGAACAGCCCGCCATTGGCGTCGAAACAGGCAGCAAACAGGATTGCGTCATCTTTCCCGAGGAACTTCGCAAGCCGCTGCTCCAGCTCCCGGTGAATGTCCTGGGTGCCGCAGATGAAGCGAACGGAAGCCATGCCGAACCCTTTGTCATCCATTGCGCCGCGCGCAGCAGCGATGAGGTCGGGGTGATCTGCAAGGCCAAGGTAATTGTTGGCACACAGGTTGATGACCGCCGCATCCCCAACCCTGATCTCACCCCCCTGAGGGGAGGTGATCATTCGTTCCCGCTTGTAAAGACCATCAGCTTTGATCTCTTCCAGGGTCTTGGAGATGTCGGTCAGAAAATCAGTAGACATGCGGAAACTCCTTCTCGTTCGAGTCGGAGTTCTAGCATAGCGGAAAAATTTCCGGAATAGGGGATTTCAAGATAGTGGACAAAAATCCGTCAAAATGGAGGGTCCGCCTATTCTTGCCAATCACGCATTCTTCACGATCAGGAACAGACGTGCCGGACCGTCCTGTGCAGCGATGGAATGCGTCACATCTGCAGCATAGCGGGCGGTATCCCCTGCGTGCAGCCGTTCGGTCGCACTGCCCGAACAGAGCGCAACAGTCCCGTCGAGAACCGTCAGGTGTTCGACCGTTCCGCGCCCATGAGGCTGGCTGTTCAATGCGCCCCCTTCTTTGAGCCGGATATCGTAGACCTCGTGGCCGCCGGCGTCTTCAGGTGGAGAAAGAATGCGGATCAGACAGCCCTCCCCCATGTTTTCAATGGAAGGGACATCGCCATCGCGCAGGACTTCGATCCGGTCCTGTGCCTCTTGACTGTCCAGCAGCCCCGCAAAATCCACCTGTAACGCACGCGTCAGGTTCCACAGGGTCGCAATCGTTGGTGAGCTCTCGCCGCGTTCAATCTGGCTCACCATGGAGCGGCTGACACCGGAGAGATTGGCCACAGCCTCCAGGCTGAGGCCCTGGGCACGACGCGCCTCTTTCAGGCGGGCGGGCAGAAGCGTCAGGATATCGTCTACATTTTCCGTCATGGCGGAATCTCTGCGCCTTTGAAATCCATTTGTCAAACAGGAGCGGCATCAGGGCTAAACTGTTATGACGGCACGTTTCGCAGGACAGGCCATGCTGCATCTGCATAATCGGCGCGAAACTCATGAGGAGAGAGACCATGACCGATATCGTGATCCTGGATGGCGCCCGTACCGCCATCGGCACCTTTGGTGGATCGCTGGCGGGCACCACCCCAATTGATCTGGCAACCGTGGCATCCAAAGCCGCTATGGAACGTTCCGGCGTTGAGCCGGGGCAGATCGGCAATGTGGTCTTTGGCCATGTGATCAATACCGAACCGCGCGACATGTACCTGAGCCGTGTCGCTGCGATGCAGGCCGACATTCCGAACGGTACGCCTGCGATGAACGTGAACCGCCTCTGCGGCTCAGGTGCACAGGCGATTGTCTCCGGCATCCAGTCGCTGATGCTGGGCGACGCGGAATTTGCCCTCACCGGTGGCGCCGAAAACATGTCGCGCAGCCCCTTCATCGTACCTAGCGCCCGCTGGGGGCAGAAAATGGGCGATGCCCGCGCGCTCGACATGATGCTGGGCGCCTTGAACTGCCCCTTTGGAACCGGTCACATGGGGGTGACCGCAGAAAACGTCGCGGATGAGCATGACATCACGCGCGCCCAGATGGATGAATTTGCGCTGACCAGCCAGACGCGCGCCGCTGCGGCAATCGAGGCCGGGCATTTTGCCAGCCAGATCACGCCGGTCGAGGTCAAGGTGAAGCGTGACATGGTGGCCTTTGAGGTGGATGAACACCCCAAGGCCAGCACAATGGAAACACTTGGCGGCCTGAAACCGGTGTTCAAGAAGGACGGCCGTGTCACTGCTGGCAACGCAAGCGGCATCAACGATGGTGCCGCCGCAATCGTCATGGCCACAGCTGAGGCTGCCCAGAAAGCTGGCCTGAAGCCCAAGGCCCGTATTCTGGGCTACGCCCATGCAGGTGTCCGCCCTGAAGTGATGGGAATCGGTCCGGTGCCTGCTGTGCAGAACCTGCTGAAGAAAACCGGGCTCTCCGCCAGCGACTTTGACGTGATCGAATCGAACGAAGCCTTTGCCGCGCAGGCGCTGGCCGTGAACAAGGAATTGGGACTGGATCCGGCCAAGGTAAACCCGAATGGCGGCGCGATTGCGCTTGGCCATCCGGTGGGCGCAACTGGCGCGATCATCACGCTGAAGACACTTTACGAGCTGGAGCGGATCGGCGGCTCCAAGGGGCTCATCACCATGTGCATTGGTGGCGGCCAGGGTATCGCCCTCGCAATCGAACGCCTCTGATCCCCGCATCCGCTGAAACGCAAAAGGCCCCGGTTCTCACCGGGGCCTTTTTGTTGGATGACGCTGATATCAGCTCGGGCTCATGCCGCGCAGACGCTCCGACCGGCGACGCAGCATCTCGACCACCGTCAGCAGGCAGATCGACACCACGACCAGAATGGTCGCAACCGCCAGAATGGTCGGCGAAATCTGTTCGCGCAGGCCGGTGAACATCTGCCAGGGCAGGGTTTTCTGCCCGGCAGACCCGACAAAGAGCACAACGACAACTTCATCAAAGGAGGTGATGAAGGCAAACAGACCACCAGAAATCACGCCGGGCAGGATCAGCGGCATCTGCACGCGGAAGAAGGTGGTGACCGGACCGGCCCCCATATTTGCAGCCGCACGCGTCAGAGACCGGTCGAAACCAACCAGAGTGGCGGTCACGGTAATGATCACAAACGGAATGCCAAGGGCTGCATGCGCCAGAACCACACCAAAGTATGTCCCCTGCAGACCAATCCGGCTGTAGAAGAAATACATCCCGGCAGCCGAGATGATCAGCGGCACGATCATCGGCGAAATCAGGATCGCCATAATTGCCCGACGGAAGGGCACATGCGGCTGGCTGAGGCCAATGGCGGCCAGCGTACCGAAACCCACCGACAGAATGGTCGCCATCGGTGCGATCTTGATGGAGTTCCACATCGCCTGCTGCCAGTCGGCATTGGTGAAGAAGTCACGATAGTGCTTCAGCGAATAGCCTTCGGGATCGAATTGCAGCATCTCCGGCGTGAAGGTGAAGAAATCCTGAGCGTTGAACGACAGTGGCATCACCACAAGGATCGGCGTGATCAGAAAAACGAAGACCGCCCCGCAGATCACCCGAAACGTATAGTGCCAAAGCACCTGGCCAGGTGTGAGATATGGCGCCAGATGCACACGGTAGCGTGACGTCGAGAGCCAGAAGATGAACCAGCCGACAAAGGCACCGAACAGTATACCGATGACGGCCGAGGGCAGCCCGCCCATCACAAAGCCTGCGATGGCAAAGGCTGCGATCAGGATCCATCGGATCAGCCGCTCCTGATCGCGAAGCCCCGCCAAGACAAAGCCCAGCCCGCCAACAAGAGCAGCGCCGATCAGTACCCCGAGAAGGCCAGAGCCCTGCGCAGTGCCGACAAACAGGCCGAAGAAGGCGCCGGCCGCCGCAGCGACCATCGCCACGAAACCAGGAGTTTGGTTTTCAACAGGTGTCAAAGCCATGTGTCTTATCCCAGTTTCACGTTGTCGATACCGACAATCTTGTCATAGGCCCAGTAGAGCGCGAGTACGACGACCAGCAGAATAGTGCCAAGCGCGGCCGCAAGGCCCCAGTTGAGCGACTGCGAGATGTGGAAAGCGATCCGGTTCGAGATGAAGACACCTTTGGTGCCGCCGACCAGCTCCGGCGTGATGTAGTAGCCAATCGCCAGAATGAAGACGAGGATCGAACCCGCACCGATACCCGGCACAGACTGCGGGAAGTAGACCCGCCAGAACGCCGTCCAGTTGGTGGCGCCGAGAGACTTGGCAGCGCGCAGATAGGACGGATTGATAGTCTGCATCACCGAATACATCGGCAGGATCATGAACGGCAACAGAATGTGGGTCATCGCCACGATCGTGCCGAACTGGTTATTGATCATCACAAGGCGCGCATCATCTGCGACCAGTCCCAGCCAGACCAGCGTGTCATTGATGACGCCCTGCTGCTGCAGCATGACCTTCCAGGCCGATGTTCGTACCAGAAGCGACGTCCAGAACGGCAGCAACACCAGGATCATCAGCAGGTTTGCGGATCTGGACGGCAAATTCGCCAGGATCCAGGCCACCGGATATCCAAGTATGATGCAGCTCACCGTAATCGCCAACGACATGATCAGTGTCCGCAGGAACAATGTTCCATAGATCCGCTCGTTCTCGGGTCGCAGCTCTGCCCCTTCTGCGCCTTTCTGGAAATCGGCCGCATTCAGAAAATAACCGTTGGTGTAGGCCCCAGAGTAGGTCTGGATAGTGCGCCAGACCTCCGGGTCGGTCCAGTCCTTGTCAATCTTGAAGAACTGCTCCTTGAACGGACCATCCTGAGCCAGATCCCAACGCTTGACCTTGCGCCCGGCCTTGCGGAACAGCGAGGAAATGCCGGGGTTTTCGTAGTTCAGGCGCGAGCCGACGCGCGTATGGGTCTTCTCTTCGGCGGCGACCTGAAGGTCGGCAGCCAATGCGGCAAACACGGCCTCATCCGGGGCCTGCCCGGAGTTTGCATCCCAATCCTGAAGCGCGACAACGGTCTTGGGCAGGGTGTCAGAGACGATCCTATTCTCAACCGAGCGGAACAGCATGTCGGCAATCGGGAGAATGAAGGTCAGAAGAACAAACAGCAGAAGCGGCGCGATCAGCATCAGGGCGCGAATTTTCTGCATCCGGAGAGCTCGGGCCAGGCTACGCTTCAGCGGCGTGCCATCGGCGGCCAAGACCGGTCCGGTGTGGGTGGTATCGCTCATGGGTAGGAGCCCCCGTCGGAATTTTTTGTTGGTGGAGAAAGGGCTGCGCGCCAGGCACACAGCCCCTTCCCGATAATGTCAGTATCTGTTCGCGGACAGATTACTTGGCGAGCCACGCCTGGAATTTAGCGTCCAGATCGTCGCGGTTGTCTGCCCACCATTCGTAGTCATAGACATGAACGTTGCCGGAGTTCGCCGGATCGGTCGGCATATGCGGTGCCATGTCGATACCCAGAATGGCGTGTTTGCCAACCAGCGGCGCAGAGGAGGCGCGCGCCGGACCATAGGAGATGAACTTGGCCTGATCTGCCAGACGCTGGGTGTCGGTTGCGAACTTCAGGAAGTCCATCACGCGAGCCTTGCGGTCTTCGGGCAGGTCAGCCGGAACGATCCAGCCATCCAGGTCGAAAGACTGCATATCCCAGAGCATTTCGATCGGCTGGTTCTGCTCAGCAATTGCCGAGAACAGACGACCGTTAAAGGTCGAGCCCATCACCACTTCGCCATCTGCCAGAAGCTGCGGCGTTTCCGCACCAGCAGTCCACCAGACGACCTGATCCTTGATTGTGTCGAGCTTGGCCAGGGCACGCTCCACACCTTCGTCGGTGCTCAGCACGTCGTAGATCTCATCCTTGGCAACGCCGTCGCAGTAGAGGGCCCACTCGACGTTGTCGATCGGACGCTTCTGAAGGGCGCGCTTGCCCGGATATTTCGCAGTGTCGAAGACATCGCAGATGGAGCTCGGCGGCGTGTCACCAACCTTGTCCATGCGGTACCCGAAGGTGGTCGAATAAACGATCTGCGGCACGAAGCAGTCGCTGACGATCAGATCGCCGAAGTCTTCGGTTGCGGGTGTGCCATCGGGCGCCGCAGCCAAATCTTCGTCGTGGTTCAGCTCGGCGGCGAGACCTTCGTCACACATACGCATCGCATCAGAAGCAACAACGTCGACCAGATCCCAGGTGACATTGCCCGCTTCGGTCATGGCGCGCATTTTTGCGGTCGCCTCGGCCGAGCTTTCATCCCAGATCACTTTCAGATCGGGGTGCATTTCCTGATAAGGAACCACATAGGCCTTCAGCTGGCTTTCCTGATAGGCGCCGCCCCAGGACACGATGGTCATCTCGTTGGCCATATCAGCAGCCATCGCCATCGGCGCACACAGTGCCGTGGTGGCTGCCAGGGCAGTCAGTTTGGTGAGTTTCATAGACACTCTACTCCTTGTTGAAATCGTTATTTATCTGGATTGTCCGCCGGTCGTTCGCTGCCGGAGGTTCGGGCGCGCGCGGACGTCAGGCGTCCAGCGCGCGGCAATCTTCAGGCAACCAGCCGATTTCGATCTGCTGGCCGGGCTTCAACCGTACCTGATCGGGTGCGTTGCGGGTCTTGATGATGAACTCATCATTTCCGGCGACGCGCAGACGGGTGCGGAAGATGTCGCCCATGTAGATAAACTCAAGCACTTCAGCCTTGAGCGTATGGGCGCCTTCCTGCATCCGGTCCTTGTTGTATTCAACACGTTCGGGCCGGATCGACACGCGGGTCCGCTCACCGGGTTTGGAAACGTTGATCGGCTTGCAGTCAATCAATTCGCCATCGTCCAATTGTACCAGCGCGATGCCATTGTTGACCTCTTTGACCGTGCCTTCCAGCGTGTTGTTCTCACCGATAAACTGGGCAACGAAACTGTTGGCCGGCTCTTCGTACAGCTCATCCGGCGGCGCCAGCTGCTGAATACGACCATCGTTGAACACTGCCACGCGATCCGACATGGTCAGCGCTTCGGTCTGGTCGTGGGTCACGTAAACGGTGGTGATGCCCAACTGATGTGCAAGATGGGTGATCTCGAACTGCATCTTCTCGCGCAGCTGCTTGTCCAGCGCGCCCAGAGGTTCGTCCATCAGCACCAGTTCGGGTTCAAACACAAGCGCACGCGCCAAGGCAACACGCTGCTGCTGACCACCGGACAACTGGGCCGGACGGCGGCCGCCAAAGGCGCCCATCTCGACCATGTCAAGCGCGCGCTTCACCTTCTGCTCACGCTCGGACTTGCCCATGTTGCGGACTTCCAGCGGGAAGCTCAGATTTTCGGCAATGGTCATGTGAGGGAACAGCGCGTAGTTCTGGAACACCATTCCGATGCCGCGTTTATGAGGCGGAATGTTGTTGATTGAGACGCCGCCAAGCCGAATATCACCATGGGTCGCTGTCTCAAAACCCGCCAACATCATCAAGCAGGTCGTTTTGCCCGAACCGGACGGGCCCAACATGGTCAGAAATTCGCCTTTCGGCATGGTGAGGTTCAGATCTTTGACAACGAGGTTCTCGCCGTCATAACTCTTCTGCACGCGTTCGAATTCTACGAACGCGCTCGTGTTTGACGCATCAGCCAAGTGAGGCTCCCTGGTTTGGTTCGGCAGATTAGCTCTGCACTTCTGTCGTGATGTAAGCACACACGAGTGTTGGTGTGCAACCGGATCGTCCGGATCATCTCTGTAGTTTACCTTAGGGCCGATAACGCCGGAAACGGTACGTATTGCGACGAACAAGGATCGAAAAGCGACAGGATTTAGATTGCCAATCAGATAAAAACTCTATGTGTACACGCCTTGATTGATCGCAAACGTCCGTTACCGGAAACACTCAAATAACCGAACTTGACCGAGCAGCTTTAACCGAGCCACAAAGATTCGCGGAAATAGCAAAGGCGCCGGCTCCCGACCGGAACCGACGCCTTGGTCAAACAGCTTCAGCCCGCGTCACGCGCTGTGCAGCAAGTCTCGCTCTTTCAGCGCTGCATAACATTCATCGAGCGACTGGCGCGCCCGCGCGATGAGCGTATCAATCTCTTCGGGTGTGATGATCAGCGGCGGCGAGATGATCATCCGATCACCAACGTGGCGCATCACCAGATTATTGGCAAAGCACCGCTCCCGGCAGATGTAGCCGACAGTTCCGGTTTCAGCGGCAAAGGCCGCGCGCGTCGCCTTGTTCGGGGTCAGTGCAATCGATCCCATCATGCCGACAATCTTGGATTCGCCCACCAGCGGATGATCGACGAGCGCCTCCCATTGCTCCTTGAGATAAGGCGCCACAACATCACGCACATTGTCGATGATGTTCTCCTCCTCGAGAATGCGCAGGTTCTCCAGCGCCACCGCGGCGGCAACCGGATGGCCCGAATAGGTGTAGCCGTGATTGAATTCACCGGATCCAATCACCGCTGCAATCTCGTCGCTGACAATAGATCCGCCAATCGGCGCATAGCCGGACGATAGCCCCTTGGCGATCGTCATGATATCGGGGCGAATGCCCATGGTCTGGCTTCCGAACCAATTGCCGGTACGCCCGAAGCCGCAGATCACCTCATCAGCGATCAGCAGGATTTCATATTTGTCGCAGATCCGCTGGATTTCGGGCCAGTAGGTTGCAGGCGGAACAATGACACCGCCGGCGCCCTGAACCGGTTCGGCAATAAAGGCCGCAACCCGGTCTTCGCCCAACTCAAGAATCGCCTGTTCCAGCTCCTGAGCGCGCGCGAGACCAAACTCCTCTACCGCCATATCGCCGCCTTCGGCCCACCAGTTGGGCTGATTGATATGATGGATATCCGGAATCGGCAGGCCGCCCTGTTCGTGCATCGCAGTCATACCGCCCAGGCTGCCGCTGCCAACGGACGAGCCATGATACCCGTTCTTGCGGCTGATGATCACCGATTTTGTCGGCTTGCCCTTCATCGCCCAATAATGGCGGACCATGCGAATATTGGTGTCATTGGCTTCTGAACCAGACCCGGCGAAGAACACATGGTTCAGCCCCTCGGGCGCCAGTTCGGCGATTTTCGCCGCCAGCGCGATCGCGGGCGTATGTGTGGTCTGAAAGAATGTGTTGTAGTACGGCAGCTCGCGCATCTGGCGGGCGGCGACATCTGCCAACTCGTCCCGCCCATAGCCAATGTTGACACACCACAGGCCGGCCATGGCATCCAGTATCTGGTTGCCCTCGCTGTCTGTCAGCGTGACGCCAGTGGCGCGCGTGATAATCCGCGCGCCTTTTTCCGCCAGCTCACCGTTTGCGGTGAAGGGGTGCATGTGATGGGCCGCATCCAGCGCCTGAAGCTCGGCCGTGGGCAGGTGATTTGTAATCGCAGTCATGGGACAGACTCCTGAAGGAAGAGATTGCGCCCAGAATATGATCAAATTCTAGCGTGTCAATCGAATCAGCTCGACTGATTCAGCCCCTGACTTACCTGATCCATCCCCTGAGCGACGTCCCGCTCCATGGCCAGCGCCGCCAGATCTGCGTCCTGGCGATGCAGGGCCTCGAGGATGTCCTTGTGCCGGTCGGGAAAGCTCTGCGTGCCGAGCCGTCCACAGACCACGCGCAACGATGGACCGAAGCGCAGCCAAAGCCGATCCGCCAGATCTGTCAGGATAGGCGCATCGGCATATGCATAAAGCCGCGTGTGGAACCGGTAGTTCTGCACCAGATAGCCAGTGACGTCTCCTGCCGAAATAGCCTGATCCAGAGCTGTGTCGATGGCCTCCAGCGCGGTGATATCATCCGCAGATACACGCGTGGTTGCCAACCGAGCAAGTTGACACTCTATTGTTTTTCTTGCATAAATCAGCTCGTTCAGGTCACTTTCACGTAACATCGGCACAGACACACGGCGATTTCCCTGAAACACCAGCGCGCCATCAGAGATCAGTCGGCGGATTGCTTCGCGTACCGGGGTCATCCCGGCCCCCAACGACTCGACCAGACCCTGGATGGTGACCGCCTGCCCCGGCGCCAGATCGCCAAACAGAATTTGCCCGCGCAAGGTCTGGTAGACGGTTTCATGGGCGGGCAGTTTGGCAGTGGGCTGACTGCCGGATGATGCGGCTGGTTGGCTCAGGTTCACCTTCTGAATTCCTCCTAAATTTTGGGCAGCTTGCACCAAGTTTCCCCAAGTGAAAACATAAACAGTATTGCCGAATGAGGCAAAACTTGATCAAATCCTTATCAGCCGGGCACGGAAACCGGCACGCACAGGGAGATACTCATGACACTCAAGACGATGACATTGACAGCCATCGTGGCGCTGAGCAGTGCGGCCGCCATCGCCGAAGAAGTTCGCGTTTACAACTGGTCCGACTATATTGACGAAGCCTTGCTTGAGAAATTCGAAGCCGAGACCGGCATCGAACTGATCTACGACGTCTTCGACAGCAACGAGTTGCTGGAAACCAAGATGCTGGCCGGCGGCTCCGGTTACGATGTAGTCGTTCCGACCGGCTCGTTCCTGGCGCGTCAGATTCAGGCTGGCGCGTTCCAGAAACTGGATACCGACAAGTTGTCGAACGCAGGTAACATGTGGGACGTGATCAAGGAGCGTACGGCACGCTATGATCCGGACAACCTCTATTCCATCAACTACATGTGGGGCACGACTGGGATCGGCGCAAACACCGCAAAGGTCGAAGAGGCTCTGGGCGCGGATGCACCGATCGACTCGCTCGATCTGGTGTTCAACCCTGCCAACATGGAAAAGCTGGCCGAATGTGGCGTCTACATTCTGGATGCCCCGGACGAGATGATCCCGGCCGCCCTGCAATATATCGGTGAAGATCCCAATAGCATGGACCCCGATGTGGTTGCCAAGGCCGAACCCGTGCTGATGGCGATCCGCCCCTATGTGAAGAAATTCCACAGCTCAGAGTACATCAACGCACTGGCAAATGGTGACATCTGCGTGGCCTTTGGCTGGTCCGGCGATATCCTGCAGGCGCGCGATCGTGCCGACGAAGCCGAAAACGGTGTCGAAATCGTCTTCAACGCGCCCAAGGAAGGCGCACTGATGTGGTTCGACCAGATGGCGATCCCGGTGGACGCCCCGAACCCCGACGGGGCTCACAAGTTCCTGAACTTCATTATGGAAGCCGAGAACATGGCTGCGGCATCCAACTACGTCTATTATGCCAATGGCAACAAGGCGAGCCAGGAGTTCCTCGAAGAGGATGTGATCAACGACCCCGCGATCTATCCGAACGATGACACCCTGAAAAACCTCTACATCAAAGAAGCCTATCCGCCCAAATTGCAGCGTACGGCGACGCGTATGTGGACCAAGATCAAATCTGGGACCTGACCCGAGATTGATTGACGCGCGGGGCATCGGATATGCCCCGCGCTTTTTCCTGCGGGAACGTCGGCAGCTGTTCCATGCCCGTTCCGCCACTTGTGTCATACATTGGGGGCCAGCGTGACTATTCCTGTTTTTGAACCCTGGAACGATCCAGAGGCTAAGCCCCTGATCCAATTCCAAAATGTTACCAAGCGCTTTGGTGAGTTCACCGCGATCGACGATCTGACGCTTGGGATCTACGAGAAAGAGTTCTTTGCCTTGCTTGGCCCCTCGGGCTGCGGCAAGACCACGATGATGCGGATGCTGGCAGGGTTTGAAACGCCAACCGAAGGCAAAATTTTCCTGTCGGGTCAGGATATTGCACCGGTCCCGCCGAACAAGCGTCTGGTCAACATGATGTTCCAGTCCTATGCGCTATTCCCGCATCTGAGCGTCTGGGACAATATCGCCTTTGGACTGAAGCGCGAGAACAAACCCAAACATGATATCGCCGAGCGGGTACAGGAAATGCTGCGCCTGACCCGGCTTGAGAAATTCGCGCGCCGTAAGCCGCACCAGATCTCCGGCGGTCAACGGCAGCGGGTGGCCTTGGCAAGATCGCTGGCCAAAGCACCCAAACTTCTGTTGCTGGATGAACCTCTCGGCGCGCTCGACAAGAAGCTGCGCCAGGACACCCAGTTCGAACTGATGGACATTCAGGAAAAGACTGGCACCACCTTTGTTATTGTCACCCACGATCAGGAAGAGGCGATGACGGTCGCCTCCCGCGTGGCGGTGATGGACAATGGCCAGATCGTCCAGGTTGCCACTCCTGATCGTATCTACGAAACGCCAAATTCGCTTTACGTGGCTGATTTCATTGGCGATGTGAACATCATCGACGGCACCGCTTCGCCCACGGGCCCCGATGAATATGCGGTCAGCTGGAAAGATGGCGCCGCCCCGCTGACGGTGAAAAGCCAGGCGACATTCTCTGATGGCCAAGCCTGCCATCTGGCGATCCGCCCGGAGAAGGTCACGATCAGTGCGGATCGTCCCGCCGAGGCCGACAATAGCGTGCAGGGCCGTATTCTCGATATAGCATATCTCGGCAATATCTCGACCTACCATGTCGAACTGCCATCTGGTGCGGTGATCAAAGCTCAGACCGCAAATACCCGCCGTATCGCCCGGCGCGCCTTTACCTGGGAAGACCCGGTCTGGCTGTCCTGGACAGCCACTGCCGGTGTCCTACTGGCAAACTGATGCGCCGCTTTATCCTGATTGCCATCCCTTACGCCTGGCTTCTGGCGCTGTTCCTTGTGCCCTTTGCCATCGTGTTCAAGATCGCCCTGTCGGACGCCGCCGTCGCGCGCCCGCCTTATATGCCGCAGTTCGACTGGGTCACTGGTATCGGCGCCTTTATTGCGGATCTGGATTTTGAGAATTTCGTCTGGCTGACAGAAGACGACCTCTATTGGAAAGCCTATCTCAGCTCGCTTCGGATCGCTGTGATCTCAACTGTGCTGACCCTGCTGGTCGGCTACCCCATGGCCTACGGCATGGCCCGCGCCCCGTCTGAATGGCGTCCGACGCTGATGATGTTGGTGATCCTGCCCTTCTGGACCAGCTTCCTGATCCGCGTTTATGCCTGGATGGGCATCCTGTCGAATGAGGGGCTGTTGAACCAGTTTCTGATCTGGCTTGGGATCATCGACACGCCGCTCACCATTTTGAACACCAATACCGCGGTCTATATCGGCATCGTCTACACCTACCTGCCGTTCATGATTTTGCCGATATACTCGGCACTGGAGCGGCTGGACGGATCGCTCATCGAGGCTGCCGAGGATCTGGGCTGCTCACGTACGCAGGCCTTCTGGTTGGTCACCATCCCGCTGTCGCGCGCCGGCATCATTGCGGGCTGCTTCCTCGTCTTTATTCCGACGCTGGGCGAATTCGTGATCCCGTCACTGCTGGGGGGGTCGGACACGCTGATGATCGGCAAGGTTCTGTGGGAAGAGTTCTTCTCCAACCGTGACTGGCCAGTGGCATCTGCGGTGGCAGTTGTGCTGCTATTGATCCTGATCGTGCCGATCGTGCTGTTCCAGCGCAACCAGCAGAAACAACAGGAGGCGGAACAATGACCCGACTGAGCTGGTTCAACACCGTTTCGCTGACGCTGGGATTTGCGTTTCTGTATATCCCGATGGTCATCCTGATCGCCTACAGCTTCAACGAAAGCAAGCTGGTTACCGTCTGGGCCGGGTTCTCTGTCAAATGGTATGGTGAACTGCTGCACAACGAGGCATTCCTCAGTGCGGCATTGGTCACGCTGAAGGTAGCCGTTATCTCCTCCAGCATCGCGACGGTCCTTGGCACCATGGCCGCCTACGTGCTGGTGCGCGGCGGGCGGTTCCTGGGGCGTACCCTATTTTCCGGCATGATCTACGCGCCATTGGTGATGCCAGAGGTAATCACAGGCCTTTCGCTGCTTCTCCTGTTCATCGGGATCGGGCTGGATCGCGGGATTATGACCATCGTGCTCGCGCATACGACCTTTGCCATGTGCTATGTCTCGGTCGTGGTCTCTTCGCGGTTGGTAACCTTTGATCGATCGCTGGAGGAAGCCGCGCTGGATCTGGGCTGTTCGCAGGCAGAGGCGTTCCGCCTCGTGACGCTACCGATCATCGCGCCCGCAGTGATTTCAGGCTGGCTTCTGGCCTTTACCCTGTCGCTGGACGACCTGGTGATTGCCTCCTTCACCGCAGGCCCTGCGGCGACAACCTTGCCCATCAAGATTTTCTCTGCGGTGCGGCTGGGTGTCAGCCCGGAGATCAACGCGCTCTCGACGATCATGATCGGCATTGTCACCGTCGGCGTTGTCACAGCCTCGCTGGTCACCAAACATCAGTTGGTCCGCCAGCGTCGTGACGAGCAGAACGCCGAACGCAGCTAAGCCGCGGCTCAGTCCGCGTCCCAATCAGGGGCGCGGGCCAGCCCCAATGCCTCCAACTGATCCGGTCCCTGATATCGGATCGCATCGCTGTGCCAGAGATCCGGTGCCGCAGTCAATTGGTTGTAATAGCCGTCGAACAATTCTGGCGCGCTGAAATGCTGGCCACGCCGCTTTTCTATCTCTGCCTTCTTGGTGATTTCGGGCAAGAATTTGCTGTGCAGCAGAACCCCGGACGGACCTGCCCCACCTGGCCCATCGTATAGTGCATTCAACCGCCTGGGCAGCATTGCATGGGTAGAATTCGTATAGGCGAAGCTGCGGTGCCATTTGACCAGCGGCACCTTGTTCAGCGTAGGTCCCCGTTGCGGCTCATCAGGAAAAAACATCCGCTCCCTGAGGCCGCCCTGTACCCACAGGTTGCCGCGCGGCGCCTGTCGAACCCGGCGATATGGCCCGGTATCAAACCACTGCAATACTCGGCGGGGATCATCACCTGGGACGTAACTCACCTCTCCCACTGACCCCTTGGGAAAAAGATCCAGCATCAAGGCACCGAAGCCAGCCCTGCCATGACGGTCCAGCCAATCTGTCAATCCGCGCAAACCGTGCCGGGCATCACCGCCAAACACCAGCAATTCATCTGCATCAACACTGAGACACCAGCGGCGGTGACCATAACGGATCTGAAGCCATGTCGCCCAGTCGAGACCAAACCGAGCATCGCGATAGCTGGCGCCTGTATGCCAGAGCGAGACATCAGGCTGATCGGCAAGATACGCGGCGCTGCCATCATCGCTGCCATTGTCGACGATCAGAAAATGGTCGACACCCAGATCGCGATAAAAGGCCAGGAAAAACGGAAGCCGGGTCGCTTCATTGCGCAGCACTGTGATGGCAAGAATTGCATCCCGTTGTAGACTGCGAGTGCGGTCCGTCAGCGTCGTCAGCTGATGCCGGGACCGGAAAGAGCGCCAAAGCAGCCGACGTCGCTGCCACCTCAACCGATAGGCCGCCGCCAGGGAGATTTCCGGCAGCGGTACAGTACCTGGAGCCCGCTCTGGCCCCGTCACCCTAGCGCTCGTAAGCGCCGGCTTTGTGCCAGCCCCAGGCATCCGCGATCATAGTTTCAAGATCCGATCGCTTCGGTTCCCACCCAAGCAGGGTAGCCGCCCGCACCGAACCCGACACCAGCTTGGTGCAATCGCCGGCACGACGAGGACCAATAGAGTGAGGCACCGATTGACCGGTTGTCGCCTCCGCCTTGTCCATGACTTCCCGTACGGAGAACCCGGTGCCGGTCCCCAGGTTGAAGACCTGGCTCCCTTTGCCGTCTTTCAGCCATTTCAGGCCCAGCACATGGGCGTCGACCAGATCGCAGACGTGAACATAGTCACGCACGCAGGTGCCATCCGGGGTGTCATAGTCGGTTCCAAAAATGGTCAGCGCGTCACGTTTGCCCTCAATCGCATCCAGCACCAACGGCACCAGATGAGTCTCGGGGCGGTGGAACTCGCCCACCTCGGCCTCGGGGTCGGCACCCGCCACGTTGAAGTAACGGAATATCACCGACCGCAGCCCATGCGAGGCGCCAAAATCGCGCAGGATGTCTTCTACCGCGCGTTTGGACGCGCCATAGGCATTAAGGGGAAGCTGCGGCGTGCTTTCGTCCAGCACCACATTGTCATGCTCCCCATAGGTGGCGCAGGTTGATGAGAAAACGAAATCAAGGCAGCCGGCTGCCACCGCGGCTTCAATCAGCGTGAGAGACCCGCCGACATTGTTGGCCCAGTAGCGCCCGGGTTCGCTCATGGCTTCACCAACCTGGCTCAACGCGGCGAAGTGCATCACGGCGGCCGGTTGATATTTGGCAAAAACCTCGTCCAGTCGCAGACGATCAGCCAGATCCCCCTTTTCAAAGGGTCCGAACTTCACAGCGTCCTGCCAGCCAGTCACCAGATTATCGTAGGTTACGGGGGTAAAACCGGCAGCCTTTAGTGCCTTGCAGGCATGAGAGCCAATATAACCCGCTCCACCAGTCACCAGAATATATGTCAAAGCAGCGTCTTCCTGATCAAAAGGCCGGACAGTGCTGTCCGGCCACCCAATTTCCAGATGTTCACAATCTCCGCCACTCTCGGCGAAGTGATCGGCTTACTGCGCCGCCTTGTCGACCTGCGCAATCTCATTGATGTAGCACATCAGATCATCGCGCAGCTCTTCACGTGCCAGCGCAAAGGCGACGGTTGCCTGCAGGAAACCAGCCTTGGATCCGCAATCAAAGCGCTGACCACGGAAACGATAGCCGTAGACCGGTACATCGTCGGCGATATCTTCGGCAATGGCATCGGTCAGCTGGATCTCACCACCGGCGCCCTGTTTCTTCTTATTGAGATTGCGCAAGACCGATGGCGCCAGGATATAGCGACCAATAACCGCCAGATTAGACGGGGCATCTTCGGCTTTGGGCTTTTCAACCATGCCATTTACCGACACCACCGAGCCCATGTCGTCGCGCACATCCAGCACACCGTAGGACGATGTCTGTTCTGGCGGAACCTCCATGGCCGCGACCATATTGCCGCCGGTTTCCTCGTAGGCTTCCACCATCTGCTTCAGGCAGGGGGTTTCCGCCGCGATGACATCATCAGGCAGGATCACCGCGAAGGGTTCATTGGCGATCAGGCGACGCGCGCACCAGACCGCGTGACCAAGGCCCAGCGCCTGATGCTGGCGAATATAGGCAATCGCGCCCGATTCCATATTGGTCGCTTTCAGGATTTCCAGCAGATCATCCTTACCCTTCTTACGCAGCTCCTGCTCAAGCATGGGTGAATGGTCGAAATAATCCTCTAGCGCTCCTTTGCCGCGCGAGGTGACAAAGATGAACTCCTTGATGCCGGCCTCTCGGGCCTCATCAATGGCATATTGGACCAGCGGGCGGTCAACCAGCGTCATGATTTCTTTGGGAACCGATTTGGTTGCCGGCAGGAATCTGGTTCCAAGCCCGGCCACCGGAAAAATTGCCTTCGTTACTTTTCTACGCATCTCGCACTCTCGTTTCTATTTCTCAAACCGTTCTGATGCGGTTCGTCAGTGGGGCCGTTTGGGTGGCAAAACCTACCTCGAAAGGCCGGTCAGAGTATTCCGTAGGCAATTCAGAAAATATACCCCCAGTCACATTTCGCTCACGGCATCCCGTATCATGTTTCATATTATCGACAATTCAGGCCTATTTGTGACCCATTTTTTTCATCATCGCCTCAATCCGGGGAACATCCTCGGGATTGTTCAGCTCCCAGAACTCGCGTCCACGTGCTTCAACCTCCACGCAGAGAATCTTGCGCCCGTTCTCAAGAAAGCGCAGCTGCTCCAGCCCTTCGAGGGTTTCCAATGGCCCGACAGGCCAGCCAGGATAGGCGCTCAGCGCGTCCGGGCGATAGGCATAGACACCGACGTGGTGAAACACCGGCGTCTCCTGATCGGAACCATAGGTTTCGGACGTAAAGGGCACCACCTCCTTGGAGAAGTAGAGCGCATTATGGTCGCTACCGAACACTGCCGTGGTGCCGCCAACACGACCGGCCTTACGGTCTGCCAGCAGACTGTTCAGCGTCGCGCCGTCGCAGCGCAGCACCGGCGTTGCCAACCCTTTGTCAGGCGCGCCGCGCAGGCCGACAATCAGATCCTCGATAAACCAATGCGGCGTCAGCGGCGCGTCCCCTTGCAGGTTCACCACGATATCATAACCGCCGCCAAGTTTATCCAGCGCTTCGGCGCAACGCTCCGTCCCGTTGGCGCAGCTTTCGGAGGTCATAACAACCTCGGCACCAAACCCGGTGGCAGCATCGCGAATTCGGTCGTCGTCGGTTGCGACAACCACACGATCTACGCCATTGACGGCCATGGCCGCACGCCAGGAGCGTTCGATCAGCGTTTGGCTCTCGCCGCTGGACCCGGTCAAAGCAACAAGCGGCTTACCAGGATAGCGAGTCGAAGCATAGCGGGCGGGAATGACGATAAGGACGGACATCAGGCTTTCTTAAGCTCCACACCCGGCGCATAGGCTATAAAGAAAGGATTCGAATAGCCTTCCTTGCCGTAGGTCAGTGGCGAATGATCATCAAAGCGTACCACTTGACCACCGGCACCGCAGAGGACCGCATGACCGGCGGCGGTATCCCATTCCATGGTCCGCCCCACCCGCGGATATAGATCGGCTTCGCCTGTTGCGACCAGACAGAACTTCAGCGAAGACCCCGCGCTCTTGCTGTCCTTCACGGCGTATTTGTTGATGTAATCATCGGTGGCCTGATCACGGTGCGATTTCGACGCAACCACCATCAGCGCATCATTATCACTGTCTGCAACACGAATGGGTTTGATCTCTCCCATGGCTGACGGATCAAAAGCGCCGGTTTCCTCAACCGCTGATCCGTCCGCCAAGGTGAAGAACATCCGAGACCGCGCCGGCGCATAGACAACGCCGCGCGTCGGCACACCGTTTTCGACCAATGCGATATTGACGGTAAAATCACCGCGGCGGTGGATGAACTCCTTGGTTCCGTCCAGCGGATCCACAATCAGAAAGGTGTGCCCGCTCTTGCTGTGCGATTCCGCCTGTTCCTCGGTCACCAGCATCACGTCGGGAAAGGCTGCGCGCAACCCGGCAGAAATCAACGCATCGGCGGCCTCGTCAGCGGCGGTTACCGGGCTTTCATCCGATTTTACCTTCACCTCGAATTCATCCGAATTATAGATCTCCATGATCTTCTCTCCGGCTTCGATCGCCAATCGGCGGATTACCGGAATAAGCTCATCATATGTCACAAACACTCTCCCTGACCGGGTTTGGTTGATTACAGCAGTTGTCCCCCTTATGGTCGGGGTGAAACGGAACAGCAAGATTTCCGTGGTAACGATAAGCAGAGTTTCACCTAAAGCAGGTCCGGCTAAGCGACATCATGTTCGAGCAACGCCACAAACGGTCACGTCTCAGCAGCCTCATCGCCATGGGTGAGGTTGTCTTTCATTCCGTGGCCCGCAGCGTTCGCTCCAAACATAATAATGCGTTCATGGCTCTGGCGACCAATCTCACGCAGGCGGTGATGTTTGTCATCGTGTTCTACGTGATGTTTTCCCTGCTCGGCCTGCGCGGTTCGGCCATTCGCGGCGATTTCCTGCTCTATGTGATGTCGGGTGTGTTTTTGTTCCTGACCCACACCAAGGCCGTTTCCGCTGTCGCCGGAGCAGAGGGACCAAGCAGCCCTATGATGCAGCACGCCCCGATGAACACGATCGTCGCCATTCTGTCGGCGGCACTGGGATCACTGTATATTCAGGTGCTGTCGATGCTGATCATCCTGTTCGTCTATCACGTGGCGTTCACCCCGATTGAAATAGAGGAACCGATTGCGGCCTTTGGCATGGTGCTGCTCTCCTGGATAACCGGTGCTGCGGTAGGTTTGATCCTGCTGGTCATGAAACCTTGGTCGCCCGGGACTGTTGGCATCATCTCCACGATCTACCAAAGGGCCAATATGATCGCCTCGGGCAAGATGTTCCTGGCGAACACTCTGCCCAGCTTCATGCTGTCGATGTTCGACTGGAACCCGCTGTTTCATTGCATAGATCAGGCGCGTGGGTTTGTGTTCATCAACTACAACCCCCATTTCAGCAACTGGCAATACGCAGGTTGGGTGGCGCTCGTCCTGATCATGATCGGACTGATGGGGGAGTTTTACACCCGTCGCCGTGCCTCGATCAGTTGGGGTGCCAAACGCTGATCGACGGATTGACGCAATGGCTCAGGTCACCACGCGAAGTGTCAGGTTTATGCGACCACCCTTTGGCAGCAAACGCGAGGATTTGAAGCGGATGCGGTCAACCCCATGATAGGTCAGCCGCGCCTCGCCCCCCATCACGACGACATCGCCTGAGTTCAGCCAGACGGTCTCCGTCTTACCGCCACGGAATTGATTGCCGATCCGCAGAAGGCCGTCATCGCCCAGAGAGACGGACACCACCGGGTAAGAGAAATCCGCCTCATCCTTGTCCTGATGCAGACCCATGCGGGCGCCCTCGCCATAGTAGTTGATCAAACAACAGTCCGGTTGTCGCTCCAGCCCTGTGCTGGCCCGCCAGATATCCAGGATTTCTGCCGGGATTTTCGGCCAGCCCTGGCCGGAGGGATGCCGATCCTGATAACGATACCCGCCCCTGTCACTCACCCAGCCGCATACCCCGGCCGAGGTCATTCGCACCGACATCTTGCCGCCACCGGGCACCTCAGGCGAGAACAGAGGAGCGGCGCGCAGAACGGGACGCAGACAGTCAATCAGCTGTCGCTGCCGTTCCGTATCCAACAGGGGTTTTGTCAGCTCAAATCCCCGCAACCGCAACTTCATCATCACCGTTAGCCTGTTCTTAACCGCTCCCCTGTCAAAAACCGCAGTAATTCGCGAAACAGGACACGATCTGGCGGTTGCAGGGGGCATTTGCGCTCCCTATATACGCCGGGAAGCGGGGAGGTGCAGACCAAACCGCAACTGAATCGGGGCCGGAATGCCAAAATGGGTTCAGACCTCGGGTAATCGCCTTAGAAAGTGAAAAGGGATCGAAAATGAGCAAAGTTATCGGAATCGACCTCGGGACCACCAACTCCTGTGTGGCCATCATGGACGGATCGCAGCCTCGCGTTATCGAAAACGCTGAGGGCGCCCGTACCACGCCGTCGATCGTAGCCTTCACCGACGATGAGCGTCTGGTGGGCCAGCCTGCCAAACGTCAGGCCGTCACCAACCCGGACAACACCGTATTCGGCGTAAAGCGCCTGATTGGTCGCCGGTTCGATGACAGCGATCTGGCCAAAGACAAGAAAAACCTGCCTTTCGCCGTAATCAACGGCGGCAATGGTGACGCATGGGTCGAAGCCAAGGGTGAGAAATACTCCCCGTCGCAGATCTCTGCTTTCATCCTGGGCAAGATGAAAGAAACCGCCGAGTCCTACCTCGGTGAAGAAGTGACCCAGGCCGTCATCACCGTGCCTGCGTATTTCAACGACGCCCAGCGTCAGGCCACCAAAGACGCCGGCAAGATTGCCGGTCTCGAAGTGCTGCGCATCATCAACGAACCAACAGCAGCGGCCCTGGCCTATGGTCTGGACAAGGAAGAAACCCAAACCATCGCGGTCTATGACCTTGGTGGCGGTACCTTCGACGTGACCATTCTTGAAATCGACGACGGCCTGTTTGAGGTGAAATCCACCAATGGCGACACGTTCCTTGGTGGTGAAGACTTTGACATGCGCATCGTCAACTACCTGGCAGACCAATTCAAGAAAGAGCACGGCGTCGACCTGACCAAGGACAAAATGGCTCTGCAGCGTCTGAAAGAAGCCGCTGAAAAAGCCAAGATTGAGCTGTCCTCCTCCAGCCAGACCGAAATCAACCAGCCGTTCATCTCGATGGATCCGTCCTCGGGCCAGCCGCTGCACCTGGTCATGAAACTGACCCGTGCCAAGCTGGAGAGCCTGGTTGGCGATCTGATCAAGGCGTCGATGAAGCCCTGCGCCGCTGCGCTGAAAGATGCCGGTCTCTCGGCATCTGACGTCGACGAAGTTGTTCTGGTCGGCGGTATGACCCGCATGCCCAAGGTGATCGAGGAAGTCAGCAAATTCTTCGGCAAAGACCCCCACAAGGGTGTGAACCCGGATGAGGTTGTTGCGATGGGCGCCGCCATTCAGGCCGGTGTTCTGCAAGGCGACGTGAAAGACGTTGTTCTGCTCGACGTGACACCGCTGTCCCTGGGTATCGAAACCCTCGGTGGCGTCTTCACCCGACTGATCGACCGCAACACCACCATCCCGACCAAGAAGAGCCAGGTGTTCTCTACCGCCGAAGACAACCAGAACGCCGTGACCATTCGTGTGTTCCAGGGTGAGCGCGAGATGGCGGCCGACAACAAGATGCTCGGCCAGTTCAACCTTGAGGACATCCCGCCCGCACCGCGCGGCATGCCGCAGATCGAAGTGACCTTCGACATCGACGCAAACGGCATCGTGTCCGTTGGCGCCAAGGATAAGGCGACTGGTAAAGAGCAGAATATCACCATCCAGGCCTCCGGTGGTCTGTCCGATGAGGATATCGAAAAAATGGTCAAGGATGCCGAGGACAATGCCGAGGCAGACAAGGAACGTCGCGAGCTGATCGAAGCGAAGAACCAGGCCGAAAGCCTGATTCACTCCACCGAGAAATCGATGGAAGAGCATGCGGACAAGGTGGACCCGACCACCATCGAAGCGATCGAACTGGCCATTGCCGCGCTGAAGGATGACCTCGAAAACGAGAAATCCACCGCCGACAAGATCAAGTCTGGCGTTCAGAACGTCACCGAAGCGGCCATGAAGCTGGGCGAAGCGATCTACAAGTCGAGCCAGGAAGAGGCAGCGGATGAACCCGCCGCCGCGGATGAGGCTTCAGGCCCCGGTGATGATGACATTGTCGATGCCGAATTCGAAGATCTGGACGACAACAAGCGTTAAGGTCTGATTTTGGCCAAAGCGGGCCGGTCCGAACCCCGGGCCGGCCCGCTTTCGTTGCGGCAAGAAGGGTATTCCGATGTCCAAACGAGATTACTATGACGTTCTCGGGGTGTCCAAAGGGGCCACCGCCGATGAAATCAAGAAAGGCTTTCGCAAGAAGGCCAAAGAGCTGCACCCCGACCGGAACAAGGACAATCCCGAAGCCGAGGGGAAGTTCAAGGAGGCCAATGAGGCCTACGATGTCCTGAAGGACCCTGAGAAGAAGGCCGCTTATGATCGTTACGGTCACGCCGCCTTTGAAAACGGCATGGGCGGCGGCCAACGCGGCGGTCAAGGCGGCCAGGGCTTTGGCGGCGGCGACTTTTCGTCTGCCTTCTCAGATGTCTTCGACGATCTGTTCGGCGACTTCATGGGTGGACGCGGCGGCCAGGGTGGCGGGCGGCAACGAGCCGCGCGCGGCTCGGATCTGCGCTACAACCTGCGCATCTCGCTTGAGGATGCTTTTGCGGGGATGCACAAAACGATCAACGTACCGACCGCTGTCGCCTGTGGATCCTGCGAAGGCACTGGCGCTGAGGGCGGAGTGGAACCAACGACATGCCCGACCTGTTCCGGTATGGGCAAGGTTCGCGCGCAGCAGGGTTTCTTCACGGTGGAGCGCACCTGCCCCACCTGCTCCGGCCTTGGCCAGATCATCAAGAACCCCTGCAAATCCTGCCAGGGCCATGGTCGTGTAGAGAAAGATCGCTCCCTGTCGGTGAACATCCCGGCAGGCGTGGAAACCGGCACCCGCATTCGCCTTGCCGGCGAGGGTGAGGCCGGTATGCGCGGTGGTCCTCCCGGTGATCTCTATATTTTTGTTGAAGTCTCCGCACATGACCTGTTTGAGCGGGATGGAAACAACCTATACTGCCGGGTACCGGTATCCATGGCAAAGGCCGCATTGGGCGGCGCCATAGAAGTTCCGACCATTGATGGTGGCCG
Source organism: Phaeobacter sp. JH20_29 (assembly GCF_048056175.1). NCBI lineage: Bacteria > Pseudomonadati > Pseudomonadota > Alphaproteobacteria > Rhodobacterales > Roseobacteraceae > Phaeobacter > Phaeobacter sp. JH20_29. The sequence goes on along the minus strand of NZ_JAYMWO010000005.1, from coordinate 369,543 downwards.
TGGCCGTGTGCAGATCCCGGAAGGTAGCCAGTCCGGCCGCCAGATGCGCCTGCGTGGCAAGGGCATGCCTGCCCTGCGCGGCGGTGCAACCGGTGACATGTTCATAGAACTGGCGGTGGAAACCCCGGTGAACCTCACCGCCCGGCAGAAGGAACTGCTGCGTGAATTCGAGGATCTCTCCGAGGACAACACCAACCCGGAAAGCCGGAGTTTCTTCTCCTCCGTGAAAAGCTTCTGGGACGGGATGAAGGGCTGATCCCCTCCCCATTCTAAACCAATATTAAGCGCTCCAATGGGGCGCTTTTTTCGTTGGTTTTGCGGCTGGCCGCATGGTGATCCATTTGCATTAACCCTTCCTCAACCACGATGGCCACAGCATAGCCTATGGCCAAGGATCCCGCGTTTCAGGATGTCTCTCTCCCGCTGTTCCCCAACAGCGCAGAGATGGGGCCTGCCTCCCCGCCAGAGCGGCGCCTGCCCTCCTATATCAGGGATCACCGCGCGCGGTTGCGCGAGCGTTTTATGGACGGGGGCGCGGCTGCGATGCCGGACTATGAGTTGCTGGAACTTCTGCTCTTTCGATCCATTCCGCGCCGCGATGTCAAACCTCTGGCCCGGCTCCTGCTTGAGACCTTCGGAGATTTCAACCGGGTTATCACCGCGCCCCCTGAACGTCTCTCGAAGGTGAATGGCATCGGCGAGGCTGTCGTCGCGGATCTTAAGATCCTGGAGGCTGCCGCCCATCGAATGGCCCGCGCCAAAATCATGCAGCGACCGGTCTTGTCCTCTTGGGACGCGCTTCTGGACTATTGCCATACCGTCATGGCCCATCGTGAGACCGAACAGTTCCGTGTCCTCTACCTAGATCGCAAGAACGCTCTGGTCGCGGATGAGGAACAGGCCAGGGGCACCGTCGATCATGTGCCGGTCTACCCGCGAGAGATCGCCAAGCGGGCCCTTGAAATAAGCGCCAGCGCCCTGATCCTGGTACATAATCACCCGTCGGGCGACCCGACCCCATCGCAGAGCGACATCGAGATGACCGACCGGGTTGCGCGGGCACTCGCCACTCTGGATATCGTTCTGCATGATCATCTGATCATCGGAAAATCTCGCGAACTGAGCTTTCGCTCCGAAGGATATCTCTAGCGGTCTGAAGCTCTTTTAGCGAACCCAGACTTCGACCCGTCGATTGACCTGTCGGCCCCATCGCTGGTCTTCACAGGCCATCGGCAGCGCCTCACCAAAGGCCGCCACCGCTATTTCGGTTCGCTCGAGATTCGCGGTTTCAGCTGCCGCGATGACCGCATCTCGCACCGCCTCCGCTCGTTTCAACGCAATGGATTTATTACCGCTCGCCGGGCCATCGCCATCTGAGAAGCCGACAAAAACCAGCTCCCGCGCATCATAGGCCCCAGCCTCCAGGGACCGGGCGAGCTGACTGATATTGCTTCGCGATTGCGCATCGGGGCGGGTCGATCCCGGTTCAAAGCGAAACGACGTGGTCAACCGCTGCAGACCGTCCAGGCGACTGACCAATCTCTGCAACTCCGCAAGGGAGACCTCCGGCCCGGCTGCGCTGATGGCATTGGCCAGACGGTCGCCCTGAACATTCATCGAAATTCTCTCTGGTGCCTGATCAACGAACCCGGCTCTGCGGATCACAATCTGCGCTGCGGGACCGCGAACATAACTCAGAAAATCCCGCGCAAGCTTGGGCAACCGTCGTGACGGGAGATATAGAAACATCGGCGCGGTCAGCGGATAGTCTTCTGTCTTGATTGACCGGCGATTGGCCCGCAGCGAGAAGCCACACGCGCCGCGCAGGGTCAGGACGCGTGCGGTCGATGTTTCGGCAAAGCTCGCCAGCCCAAGGGCAAAGGGATCTGTCGCAACGACTCGCACCAAGGTGCTGCCACGGTCGTGGCGCCGCAGACGACTGCCGAGCGCCGCAATATTTGGCGGCTCAAGCCGGTCAGAAATCGCCTGAGCCAAGCCAGAGCCCGCGACGGGCAGATGAAGAGAGATCGGCGCGTCAGCCCCACCCAGCTCAGACCAGTTTTTCAGATCCCCGGATAGAACGCGCGCGAGATTCGACACCGAAATCGAGCGCACAGGGTTCCCCGGTGCCACCACCGGAACCATGGCGTCCAGCGCCAGAACGCGACTGCGTTGTGACCCTGTCATATCCCCCATTCCGGCCTCACGCGCGCGCTCACGCTCCGCGCTGCGGATTTCGCGCAGGGCCATCACGATATCGGCTTCATTGGCCAGAAGATCGGCAAACCCTTCGTCGGTATTGCTGACAAAAAAGCTGAACCTGGCGGCGACTCGACCTGTGTCCCGCAGTAACACATAGTCAAAATTATTGTCGGGCATCGGATCTCGCCGGGTCTGGAAACCGTTTCTGAGTGCGAACCCTTCGATCAGCGCCGGTAACAGAACCTCTGCCATGGTGGAAGAACCCGACAGGGTAATCTCCGCAACATAATCAGACAGGCTCGGGCAACCGGGCCCCTCACAGCTGACGCCGGACCCATCAACCGTCAGCTCACCGAACTTCGTATCAACGCGATAGAATTCACCATCAAAACCCAGAATATTCCCGGTGATCTCAACGGCGCCGTCAGGTGAGGAAAGGGTCACATCCTGCGCATTGAGCGGCAGGATTCCAGCGACAAGAAAGAGTGCGGCGCCTACCGCCGCACGAAGCAAAGCCATGAGAAATCCTGAATAAACCGCTAGTTAATTTGCGGCGATTTTCAGTGTTTCTAGCAAATTATTCAACACAAGAAAATCACCCGTAGCGGCACAATCAGGCATCGCCAGTGTCAGATCACGGGTACGCAGCTTTCCATCGCGCAGTTCAAGCGTCTGCGCCGAGACGTCGCGACCGCAATTGATCGCGGTCACCTCGGCCTCGACGGTCAGGTCGATCACACCACTACGGTCGCCGCCAAGCCGTGGAACGCTGTAGATCTCTGCCAAACGCGGCGCCAGCTGCGAGGCATCGCCAAGCTGCACGACCGACCCCCGGCCAGCTGTAAGATCAGCACCGCGCCAGACATGACCAGCGCTGCCGTACCCCGCGCCAAACTCGCGCGCGTGCAGTTCAAAGCCGCTATTGCCAGCCCATTGCAGGACCACCCGGCTGACCAGATTTAGATCAGGCACCGAAGTTGTCGCCACTGCACCACGGCCTGTTTTCGGCTCGACGATAAAAACTGCGGTAGAGGAAAGTGCCGGCACCTGAACGGTCAGCGCGCCGGTATCATCCAGGCGGCTGGAGAACATCATTCCATTGTGATGAATGGTCAACCGCTCTCCGGGACGGCAAAGGGACAAGATCGTCAGACGCACCTCTGCCATCGGGCTGGCGACGGCTTCTGCTGTCATGTCGCAGGTGGTCTCTGGGTCATGACGCCCGGCCTGACGGGCTTCGCCCTCGCCGCTGGAAGCAGGTGTGGCCGCAGTGAGGCTGATCGCCTCAATCTGAAGTGCACCATCGGTCGAGAGGTCTGGCAGGTTGTCTACGGCCGCAACCGCAAGCCCCTTCGCAGGAACCGCGGCTTCTGCTGTCGCCTGCGGACCGCCATCGGCATGTTGCATAACAAGACCGATCGCCAGTGCGCTACAGAGGGTGGCCGCGCTCATCAAGGCTGTACGTTTGCTGATCATTACCGACTCCTTACCCAAAAAGGTTAAGGAACCGTGACGCAGAAAGGCGACCAATTGATGGCCGCCCCTTGCTGAGAATCTGGCGAAAGCATGCAATTTTCACTGTTTTCGCCAGACTATGTCACCTGTCCGGCGCCTCAGCTGAGGCTGCCATGGCAGTGTTTGAACTTCTTGCCAGACCCACAAGGGCATTTGTCATTGCGAGATGGATTGCCCCATGTCGAGGGATCGTCTTCAACAAACCCATCGGCTGGTGCCTCCGGCAACGCAGCGCCAGCAGCGGCCCTTTGCAGTTCCGCCTGCTGGGCGGCCAGCTGCATCATCATCTGGCGCTGCTCTTCTTCGCTGATGGGGCGCACATGTGCGAGCTGCTGAGTGACGGTTTCACGCAGCGTATCGAGCATGGTTTCAAACAGCTGGAAACTCTCATTCTTATATTCATTGAGCGGATCACGCTGCGCGTAGCCACGGAAGCCCACCACAGAACGCAGATGTTCCAGCGTCAGAAGATGTTCGCGCCATTTTGCGTCGATGGTCTGAAGCAGAACCTGCTTTTCGATATTGCGCATGGTTTCAGCACCAAACGCTTCGGTCTTTTCTGCCATCTTGGCATCGCTGGCGGCGACCAGACGTTCACGGATCTGCTCGTCATCGACGCCTTCTTCGGCAGCCCAGTCGACCACAGGGACATCAAGCCCGAGTTTCTCGCGGACCTGCGCCTGCAGGCCCTCGCTGTCCCATTGGTCGGCATAGGTCTTGGCCGGCATATGCACATCGAGAAGATCGTCGATCACCTCATGACGCATATCACCGACAATTTCGGACAGATCTTCAGCAGCCATGATTTCGCGACGCTGGTTAAAGATTACCTTGCGCTGATCATTCATCACGTCGTCGAATTTCAGAACGTTCTTACGCATGTCAAAGTTGCGGCCTTCGACCTTTGCCTGGGCGCGTTCCAGCGACTTGTTCACCCAAGGGTGAATGATCGCCTCGCCCTCTTTCATGCCAAGGGTCGACAACAGCTTGTCCAGCCGCTCTGACCCGAAGATGCGCATCAGATCATCTTCAAGGCTGAGGTAGAACACGGTGCGACCCGGATCGCCCTGGCGACCGGAGCGACCGCGCAGCTGGTTGTCGATCCGGCGGCTCTCGTGGCGTTCGGAAGCCATCACGAACAGGCCACCTGCGTCCAGAACACTCTGCTTTTCCGCGGCATGTTTGGCCTCTTCCTCGGTGCGCAGGGCAACCGGGTCGGCATCGGGCTGGGCGTCCAGCGCATCCAGCACCTTCAGCTCCACATTACCGCCCAACTGAATGTCAGTCCCGCGGCCGGCCATGTTGGTAGCGATGGTCACAGCGCCCAGACGACCGGCCTCCGCCACGATCTTGGCTTCCTGTTCGTGGTGACGGGCGTTCAGCACGTTGTGCTTGATGCCCTCTTTCTCCAGCATCTGGCTGAGCAGCTCGGATTTTTCGATCGAGGTCGTGCCCAAAAGAACAGGCTGGCCCTTTTCATGGGCCTTCTTGGTCTCTTCAATCATCGCACGGTATTTCTCGACAGCCGTGCGGTAGACCTGATCGTCCTCATCCTTACGGGCGATTGGTCGGTTGGTTGGAACCTCGACCACACCCAGACCGTAGATCTCGGCAAATTCCTCGGCCTCGGTCATCGCTGTGCCGGTCATCCCGGACAGCTTGCTGTAGAGGCGGAAGTAGTTCTGAAAGGTCACGGAGGCCAGCGTTGTGTTCTCGGGCTGAATCTTAACCTCTTCCTTGGCTTCGATGGCCTGATGCAGACCCTCGGAAAGGCGGCGACCGGCCATCATCCGACCGGTGAATTCATCGATCAGCACCACCTCGCCATCGCGCACGATGTAGTCCTTGTCGCGCTGGAACAGCTTATGCGCCCGCAGCGCCTGGTTGACGTGATGTACTACCGTAGTGCTCTCAGGATCATACAGTGACGCTCCCTCTTCCAGCAGGCCATGGGCGATCAACTGCTGCTCGAGGTATTCGTTGCCATCCTCGGTGAAGGTCACGCCGCGGGTTTTTTCGTCCAGCTCATAGTGATCATCACTCAGGAGCGGGATCATCTTGTCGATGGTCGAGTAGAGTTCCGAGCGATCTTCCGCCGGACCTGAGATGATCAGCGGCGTACGCGCCTCGTCGATCAGGATCGAGTCGACCTCATCCACAATCGCGAAATTATGGTGTTTCTGGAAAACCTGATCGAGGCTCGGCTTCATGTTGTCGCGCAGGTAGTCAAAGCCCAGCTCGTTGTTGGTCGCATAAGTGACATCGCTCTGATAGGCAGCCATCTTCTCTGCATCAGGCTGGCCGGACCAGATCACGCCGGTGGTCATGCCGAGTTGCGCAAAGACCTTGCCCATCCACTCGCTGTCGCGCTTGGCGAGGTATTCGTTCACCGTCACCACATGCACGCCCTTGCCGGTCAGCGCATTGAGATAGGCTGGGAAGGTCGCAACGAGGGTTTTACCCTCACCGGTCTTCATCTCGGAAATATTGCCCTGGTGCAGAAAGATGCCACCCATGAGCTGCGTATCAAAGGCCCGCAGCCCCAGCGCACGCCGCGCCGCCTCGCGTACGTTGGCAAAAGCCTCGGGCAGAAGGTCATCCAGGCTCTCGCCGTCACCGGCGCGCTTGCGCAGCTCGGCGGTTTTGTCCTGCAACTCCTGATCGCTGAGTTTCTCGAACTCGGGCTCCAGCGCGTTGATCTTGGCAATCAGCGGCCGTGTCGCCTTGATTTTGCGGTCATTCGGCGTGCCGAAAACCTTTTTGGCGAGTGTTCCGATACCCAGCATGTGTTCTCCAACCGTCCTGTCATTGGCCCCTGGCGTTGGCAGGCTTGCCCGCCCCGCTTGCAACTCATAAACAATGATGGAACAGCGGTCCTGTCAAAGGCCTCATGGCGATGTAAGGTCCCGCAAATACGGTGTCAACGCTACGCCCAGCCGTGGCCAGAGAATAGGAAGAATTCAATGCGCAAAGGTCTCACTTATTTGTCGGGGCTGGCCCTGACGGCCGCCTTGACACTGCCCATACCCGCTGTGGCCGAACCACATGCCAATACAGTGGTTGCAAAGGTGAATGGCGAAGAGATCACGATTGGTCACATGATCATCGCCCGCGCGACGCTGCCGCAGCAGTATCAGCAGCTGCCGGATGATGTTCTCTATGACGCAATTCTGGACCAGCTGATTCAGCAAACCAGCCTGAAACAGGAACTGAATGGCGAGGTTCCGAAATACGTCGAACTCTCCCTAGAGAACGAAGCCCGTTCGCTGCTGGCCGCTGATGTCATCGAAAAGGTGATGGAGGGTGCCGCCTCCGAACAGGACCTTCGCGCCGCCTACGACGAGAAATACACCGACGGAACCGGCGGTGATGAATTCAACGCCTCGCATATTCTGGTCGAGACCAAGGAGGATGCAGCCGAAATTCGCGCCGAGCTGGAGGCTGGTGCTGATTTTGCCACTCTAGCGCGCGAACGGTCGACCGGTCCCTCCGGCCCGAACGGTGGGGAGCTCGGCTGGTTTGGCAAGGGGCGCATGGTCCCGGAATTTGAAGAAGCCGTCCTCGCGATGCGTACCGGTGACGTCTCCGAACCGGTTCAAACCCAGTTCGGCTGGCATGTGATCAAGCTCAACGAACGGCGCACCTCTGCTGCGCCTACCTTTGACGAGGTCCGCGAAGAGCTTGCAGCGCAGATGCGCCAGGACGCGGTAGAAGAGCGCGTACTCTCCCTGACCACCTCGGCAACGATTGAACGCCCTGAGATCGAAGATCTAGACCCCGCAATCCTGAAAAACCTTGACCTGGTTAGGAACTGAAAATGGCACTGCCCCGCTCTCCGCTTGCACCAGACCATTTCCCCGAGCTGCCGGAAATCACCGGTGTTAGATTCGCATCGGCAGCCGCCGGCGTGAGATACAAGGATCGTACGGACGTTATGCTCGCGGTGATGGCACCCGGAACGGCCGTCGCCGGCGTCTTTACCCGCTCCGCGACCCGCTCCGCCCCCGTTCTGGACTGTCAGGCAAAACTTGCTTCGGCAGAAAACGACACCGCGCACGGCGCGGCGATCCTCGTGAACTCCGGCAATTCAAACGCCTTTACCGGGCACTATGGTCAAACCTCGGTTGCCGAGATCACCCGCAGTGTAGCAGAAAGCACGGGAGTTCCGGCCGCACGGGTGTTCACCGCATCAACCGGGGTCATCGGCGAACCACTGCCGCACGACCGCATCGTCGCCCAGATCGCGGCGCTGAACGATGGGTTGGACTCCACCGCCATCGAAGCTGCTGCCGGCGCGATCATGACAACGGACACCTTTGCCAAAGGGGCCAGCGCGAAAATCGAGATCGACGGAAAAACAGTCTCTATCGCGGGGATTGCCAAGGGGTCAGGTATGATCGCCCCCGACATGGCGACCATGCTTGTCTATATCTTCACAGATGCGAAGATGCCTCAGTCGGCGTTGCAGGAGCTTCTGTCGCAAACCTGTGACCGGACCTTCAACTGCATCACCGTGGACAGCGACACATCGACCTCGGACAGTCTGATGCTCTGTGCCACTGGCGCCTCTGGCGTTGATGTAACCGGACATGCTGAATTCGCCGAGGCGCTGGAAGCAGTCATGCTGGACCTGTCGCATCAAGTGGTGCGCGATGGTGAGGGCGCGACCAAATTCGTCGAGATCCAGGTGACCGGCGCGATGAATGACCGCGACGCCAAGGTTCATGGCCTGTCGATTGCCAATTCGCCGCTGGTCAAAACGGCCATTGCCGGGGAGGATCCGAACTGGGGCCGCGTCGTGATGGCAATCGGCAAATCCGGGGCAGCCGCCGATCGGGACAAGCTGTCCATCTCCTTTGGCGATGTACTGGTCGCCGAAAAAGGCTGGGTGTCGCCAAACTATCGCGAAGCAGCCGGCGCCGCCGAAATGAAGAAGTCGGAGATCGTCATCAAGGTTGATCTGGGATTGGCAGAGGGGCAGAGCACTGTTTGGACCTGTGACCTTACGCACCAATATATCACCATCAACGCGGACTACCGGTCATGAAGACCGTACTGGTATCTGCGGTTGCACTGATTGATATCGAGGGGCGCGTGCTGCTTGCTCAGCGCCCCGAGGGCAAGTCGATGGCGGGTCTGTGGGAATTTCCCGGCGGCAAGGTTGAGCCCGGTGAAACGCCCGAGGCGGCGCTGATCCGCGAACTGGAAGAGGAGCTCGGCATCAACACCTGGGCGTCCTGTCTGGCACCGCTGACCTTTGCAAGCCACAGCTATGAAGATTTTCACCTGCTGATGCCGCTATTTGCCTGTCGTAAATGGGAGGGTATCCCGCAGGCGAAAGAAGGGCAGACACTGAAATGGGTCCGCGCGCAGAACCTGCGTGATTACCCCATGCCGGCGGCCGATGTGCCGCTGATCCCGATCCTGCGGGACTGGCTCTAGTTCCGGTCTGCCCGGTTTCCCGCACAGAACGGCTTAGCCGCCGCCGCGTCCTGCGGCGGTATCCTTCACGTGCATCAATCAATCATTAACTTTTTTCGTTAACCCTGTGAGCCAACAGGCAGCGTAATGTCGGTATTTCTGACGGCAAGAGGCGGTAGCGATCATGATCAGAACGATTAAGCAGGGTGCATTTATCTTCATCCAAGGCACATTCGTGCGCAGCTTGCCCGATGGCAAGATTTCGGTGCGCGTCGGTAGCAAAACCTACGAAGGTGAACCGGTCGGCCGCGCCGCCTGATCCCCCACACTCTCCTTAGCAGACTGGTTTCTCCTCCCTGAACCAGCCACGAAAAAACCCCGACCTGGTTTGGCCGGGGTTTTTTTATTCATGCTATGATCGTGGATCAGTCGAGTGTGCGGGTCACTTCTTCACGTTCGAAGATCTCGATCACATCACCCTTGCGGACATCATCGTAATTCTCAAACGCCATGCCGCATTCCTGACCGGACTGAACCTCTGCCACTTCATCCTTGAAGCGTTTGAGAGTTTTCAGCGTACCTTCGTGGATCACAACGTTGTCACGCAGCAGGCGGACGCCAGCGGAGCGGCGCGCCACACCTTCGGTCACGAGACAGCCCGCAACCTTGCCAACGTTGGATACCTTGAAGACATCCTTGATCTCTGCATAGCCGATGAAGTTCTCGCGGATCTCAGCTGACAGCAGGCCGGACGCCGCCGCCTTCACATCGTCGACGAGGTCATAGATGACCGAGTAGTAGCGGATCTCGACGCCCTTCTGGTTTGCCGAGTTCCGTGCCGATGTGTTGGCACGCACGTTGAAGCCCATGACAGGAGCACCAGAGGCCTCTGCCAGACCGATATCGCTCTCGGTGATGGCGCCAACGCCGGAGTGCAGCACGCGAACACGCACTTCGTCATTGCCGATCTTCTCCATCGCCTGAACGATGGCTTCGGCAGAGCCTTGCACGTCAGCTTTAACCAGGATCGGCAGCTCGGAGACATTTTCGTCCTCCTTGGCCTTCTGCATCAGCTGTTCCAGCGTGGTCGCGGCACCGGCCGCTGCGCGCTTGTCCTTGGCGGCCTGGGCGCGGTACTCGGCGATCTCGCGGGCCTGCGCTTCGGTTTCGGTGACGTTCAGAACGTCGCCTGCTTCGGGTGTACCATTGAGACCCAGCACTTCGACCGGAACCGAGGGGCCAGCTTCCTGAACCCGCTCACCCTTGTCGTTGATCAGCGCACGGACCTTACCGTACTGCTCACCGACAACAAAGATATCACCCTGACGCAGGGTGCCATTCTGAACCAGCACCGTGGCCACAGGTCCGCGACCCACGTCCAGCTGTGCCTCGATCACGGCACCTTGAGCTGCGCGATCCGGATTGGCCTTCAGTTCGAGGATTTCCGCCTGCAGCGCAATGGCTTCCAGCAGCTCGTCCAGACCCTGACCAGTTACGGCAGAGACTTCCACATCCTGTACTTCACCAGACATCGCTTCCACGACAACTTCATGCTGCAGTAGATCGGTGCGGACTTTCATCGGGTCTGCGGCCGGCTTGTCGATCTTGTTGATCGCCACGATCATGGGAACACCCGCCGCCTTGGCGTGGTTGATCGCTTCGACGGTCTGCGGCATCACAGCATCATCTGCAGCCACAACAAGGACCACGATATCCGTGACCTGCGCACCGCGCGAACGCATAGAGGTAAAGGCCGCGTGGCCCGGCGTGTCGAGGAAGCTCAACACAGCCCCGCCTTCGGTTTTCACCTGATAGGCACCGATGTGCTGGGTAATGCCACCAGCCTCGCCTGCAACAACCCGCGCGTCGCGGATCGCATCCAGCAGAGACGTCTTACCGTGGTCAACGTGACCCATGATGGTGATAACAGGAGGACGCGGCTGAAGGTCATCTTCCTTGTCCTCGACCTCTTTGATGACGTCTTCAACATCCGAATCAGAAACACGCACCACGTTGTGGCCGAACTCTTCGATGATCAGCTCGGCGGTATCCGCGTCGATGGTCTGGTTCTGCGTGACCATCATGCCCATGTTCATCAGCGATTTGACAACCTCGCCGACGCGCTCGGCCATCCGGTTTGCCAGCTCGGAGACGACAATCGCCTCGGGCAGCTGGACGTCACGAATAACCTTTTCACGTTCGACCGAACCCATGGCCTTCTGGCGTGCGCGCTCTTGCTTACGCTTCATCGACGCCATGGAGCGCTGACGACCACCTTCACCACCGGTCGCCTGACCAAGTGTCAGCTTTCCGGAGCGACGGCCACCGCCTTCGTTGCGGCCTTTGGCATTGCGGTTCTGCCGGTCATCACGTTCGCGATCCCCCTTACGAGGCTGCGAAGACGGGCCCGGCTCGGGACGGGCCGCAGCCGGTTCCGACTTTTTCTTTTCGGCATCAGTAGCCGCACGCTGCGCAGCAGCCTCAGCTTCGACACGCTTGCGCTCTTCTTCTTCGGCCTTCTGGCGGGCACGCTCTTCAGCTTCGCGCTGTTCACGTTCCTTGGCTTCCTGTTCAGCCCGGCGGCGCTCACGCTCTTCGGCACGGGCCTTTTCCTCGGCTTCGCGCTGCTGCGCTTCTTCTACTTCGCGGGCCTTGGCGGCCTGCAACGCCTTCAGGCGGCGCGCCATCTCTGCATCGCTGATGCCAGCCGGACGCCGCGATGCGTCACCGGACGGCGTCGCACCTGAGCCCCCCTTGGCCGCGGTCGGCTTGGGGACCACAACGCGTTTGCGCTTGGTTTCCACCACGACATTCTTGGTCCGACCGTGGCTGAAGCTCTGTTTCACATTCCCGGGCCGGGACCCACCACGAAGACCCAACGTCTTTTTGCCGTCACTATCGCTCATAAAGCTCTTTATCCTTCCGTGCGGCCCTTGCCGCCCACCGTTTCGCGCAAACCTTGTAGTCGTTGCGCTTCCTCTACAACACGTTTGCCGAGTCCACCAGAGGCCAGCGCCGCATGTATCACAGTTTGGCGCCCAAAGGCCATGCCCAGCTCATCCGCAGTGAGGCATCCGATGAATTTCCCACGGTGCGGCGTGCTCAATTTTGATTTGCCCCGTCCTGATCCATCCGAAGCCTGGATCAATACGCGGGCGTGTTCCTTGGCCAGCCAGTCTTTGACCTTCTCATAGCCAGAGACCGCATCACCCGACTTGCGCGCTAGGCTGATCAGCTCGATCAGGCGCCGCAGCACCTGACCTTTGATTTCATCCACCAGCCCGTCAGGCACCGTCACCGGCGCCTTGAAACCGCGGGCAAAGAGTTTCTTCTTTACCGCAGTTTGGAGCGCTACCTCGGTCGAGGTCACATAGACCCCACGCCCCGGCAGCTTTCCCATCACATCAGGAACAACCTGACCTTCGGGGCCAACAACAAAGCGGATCAGCCCTTCTTTGGGCTGGATCTCGCCTGTTGCCAGACATTTTCGCTCCGGTCCGTCGGACCGGTCTTTGTCACTGCCACCGCGTGTCATTGCTATCCTCGCTGCGAGGCCTGAGTTCAGGCCTCGCCCTCTTCTGCTTCGCCGTCTTCGATGTCGGCATCGTCTTCAGCATCCGCTTCCAGTTCGGTGGGATCCACCCAACCCAGCAGAACGCGGGCGGTCATGACAAGAGTCTGAGCATCTTCCAGCGACACATCAAATGGTTCCAGAATGCCGTCATCCTTGACGCGCTCACCCTTGTTGGTGGTCCAACCGCCGGCCAGCTCCCAGTCAGCGCAGGTAGCAAAATCTTCAAGCGTCTTGATGCCATCCTTGGCCAGTGCCTCAATCATTTGGGGCGTCAGACCATCAAAGTCAATCAGGCTGTCCTCGGCACCCAATGCCCGGGCTGCATCAATCGCCGCTTTCGCCTGCGCTTCCAGGTAGTCAGCCGCACGCGCCTGAAGCTCCTGAGCGGTGCCCTCGTCGACACCGTCAATAACCAGCAGCTCATCCAGCTCGACATAGGCAACTTCTTCGAGGTTGGTAAAGCCTTCGGAGACCAGCAGCTGGGCAAAGAATTCGTCCAGATCCAGGGTTTCCATGAACAGCTTGGTGCGCGCCTCGAATTCCTTCTGGCGGCGGGCCGATTCCTCTTCCTCGGTCATGATGTCGATATCAAGCGCAGTCAGCTGCGATGCCAGACGCACGTTCTGACCACGACGGCCGATTGCCAGCGACAGCTGCTCTTCGGGGACCACAACCTCGATCTTGCCCGCTTCTTCGTCCAGAACAACCTTGGACACTTCCGCAGGCTGCAGCGCGTTCACAAGGAAGGTCGGCTGATCTTCGTTCCACGGGATGATGTCGATCTTTTCACCCTGCAGTTCGTTGACCACGGCCTGAACGCGCGAACCGCGCATACCGACACAGGCGCCAACCGGATCAATGGAGCCATCATAGCTGATCACAGCAATCTTTGCGCGCGAACCCGGATCACGGGCAACCGCCTTGATCTCAATAACGCCATCATAGATTTCAGGCACTTCCATCTTGAACAGCTCAGCCATGAACTCCGGCGCGGTCCGCGACAGGAAGATTTGAGGGCCACGCGGCTCGCGGCGCACATCCTTGATATAGCAGCGAATCCGGTCATTCGGGCGGTAGCTCTCGCGGCCGATTTTCTCGTTCCGGCGCAGGATCGCCTCACCCGCACCCACGTCAACGATGACGTTGCCGTATTCTTCACGTTTGACCAGGCCGTTGATGATGGTGCCGGCACGATCCTTGAACTCTTCGTACTGACGATCACGCTCAGCTTCGCGCACCTTCTGCAGGATCACCTGCTTGGCGGACTGGGCAGCGATCCGGCCCATCTCGACAGGAGGCACTTCCTCGACGAAGACATCGCCAACCGAAGGATCGGCCATATACTGCTTGGCCTGCTCAACAGTCATTTCCGCCTGGTAGTTTTCCAGCGCGTCATCTTCGACCACGGTCCGCACGCGGGTAAAGGTCGCACGGCCAGTCTTGCGGTCAATGGACACACGAATGTCCATCTCGCTGCCGTAGCGGCTCTTGGCGGCCCGCGCCAGGCTCTCTTCCATCGCATCGACAACCAAACCGGGGTCGATCATCTTTTCGCGCGCCACGGCTTCTGCGGTCTGCAGAAGCTCCAACTGGTTTGCTGATGTGATAGCCATTACTTTTTCTCCTCTTCGGACCCATCGGCCTCGATTTCGTCGAATGCGTCTTCGTTCAGGGTGCCGGCAGCCTTGCGCTGACGCAGCATTTCTTTGATCAGATCATCGGTAAGAACCAGTTTGGCATCGCTCAACCAGTCGAATTTCAAGCCGATGGTAACAGTCTCGCCATGTTCTTCGATATTGATCAGAACCTCGTCATCCTCAACACCGGCCAGCTCGCCCTTGAAACGGCGGCGGCCGTCGATCAGCTCGCTGGTCTCGATCTTGGCCTCATAGCCCTCGAACATATCGAAGTCTTTGAGACGGGTCAGCGGCCGGTCGATACCGGGGCTGGAGACCTCAAGCGCGTAGCTGTCAAGGATCGGATCCTCCACGTCCAGCGTCGCACTGACCGCGTTGGAGATCTCAGCGCAGCCATCCACCTCGATGCCGCCTTCAGGCTTGTCGGCCATGATCTGCAGGGTGGTCGTCTTGCCAGACATCAGCCGAATACGCACCAGCTCAAAACCGAGATCTTCAATCACCGGGGTGATGATCTCGGCAAGCCGACGGTCGATGGCTGCCTTGGCTATCAGGTCATTGGTCATACGAATTCCAGATCTGTGATTCGGGCACAAAAAAACGGGCGCGCGGCCCGTTGAACTTTCCGGTGGAGCTGAGGGTCAAACCCGACGCGCCGCTGTTACGAAAGGCATATACGCCGGATCAGGCCAAACTGCAAGAGGCAGTTCCCCTGACCCATGTTCTGTGCGGACCCAGGCTTGCAAATCGTGCAGATCAGAGGCGCCACCAGCGTTCCGCAATTCGACCATCGTCCAAAGCCGACCGAGTGCCTATCGTCCGAGGCATACCAACATCCCGCCGGGCTGCCAGCGCCATGTCATCAACGGATGGATGGTAGTGAAAACTGCCGCGCGAGACGAGACCTTCGGGTGCTGGCAGGGCTGCGACATCGACATATCCATCCCGCAGCGCCTCAGCCCGCACGGCGGCATCGGGAATCACGATCAACTCAACCGTATCGACCCAACCGGCCTGACCGGATTTGTAGTGCCCCCGCACCCGCGCCGCGCGGAAGTCGCGCCCAGCGCGCGCGCGCTCCACCCTGTAGCACCCGGTCCCGTTTGCCGCTGAGAGGTCGCCTGAGGTTTCCCCGCCGGCGGCAATCGCAAACCGGCCATCGGCCAATAAATAAGGGAGATGCGGATTGGACGCGCCCAGCACAATCTGGATGCTACCGGGCGAGAGTATGTCGATTTGAGCAGCGCCATCGCCGATATCGCTGCCCAGCAGGCTCGCCGTCACATCCGCCGCCCGCACCGGTGTTCCATCGTGAAACGTCACATCTGCCCGAATATCGAACTGCCAGACCCGCGCATCGGGGCTGCTGCTCCAGCGACTGGCCAGCTCAGGCCGCAAGGAGCCGTCAGGGCCAATTTCCAGCAAGGTGTCAAACACGGCCCCACGAGCGACCTGATCCATCAGCCCACCGTCTCGCGGTACCGCGAGACGAAGGATCCCGCCCTGCCGCGGCGTATCAGCCAGCGCGGCCCCGGTTGCAGCCAGCAGGGCAGCCGCGGCGCCAGATGTGAACAGCGCACGCCTGTCGATCCGTGTCATGGCTCCTGCTCCTCTGCAATCTGGTCCATTGCGCGCACCAGCTCGGCGCTGATTCCCGGTTCGGACAGAGCATGGCCCGCATTGCGCACCATCTTCAACTCGGCATTTGGCCACAGCTCTTTCAATCGCCAGGCGGAGGTCGGCGGACAAATCATATCATACCGCCCCTGCACGATGATGCCGGGAATATGCGATATGCGCCCCATATTGGCAAAGATCTGACCATCGTAGTCGAGAAACCCGCCATTGATGAAATAGTGATTCTCCAGTCGTGCAAAGGCGCGCGCGTAGTCGCCCGGGCTTTCGCCCGATGTGCCGTTGGAATGGATCGAGGCCAACGCGTTCTCCCATGCCGACCAAGCCCGGCCGAACAGGATCTCCTCAGCCATATCGCCGGAAAACAGCCGTCTGTTATAGGCGGCGATCAGATCGCCCCGCTCACCATCGGGGATCATCGAGACAAAACGCGACCAGGTCTCCGGCCAGAAACGGCCAGCACCACCACCGTAGAACCAGTCCAGCTCTGACTTGGTCATCAGGAAGACGCCGCGCAGGATCAGATGGCGCACCCGCTCGGGATGGGTCTGGGCATAGATCAGCGACAAAGTTGCCCCCCAGCTCCCGCCGAACACCATCCACCGCGACAGCCCCAGAAGTCGGCGGATGATTTCCATATCCGCGACCAGATGCCAGGTAGTATTGTCAGCGCAGGAGGCGTGCGGCCGCGACCGTCCGCAACCGCGCTGATCGAATAATACAATCCGGTAGTGGTCAGGGTCGAAATACCGCCGCATGGCCGGGCTGCTCCCGCCACCCGGGCCTCCGTGACAGACCACCACAGGGATACCGTCCGGATTACCGCTCTGCTCCATATAGATATGGTGGCCCTGCCCCACATCGACCATCCGCTGATCAAAGGGTTCAATGGGCGGGTACAAATACTGCACTGCGCGCTTTTGATACGGGTATTTGTCCATTACTGACCTAACTTAGTCCTGAATGATAAAAGAACACACGGAGACAGGAATGCAAGCGCCTCAATCCACGGTAGACCCGTCCGAGATCGCAAAATTTGAGGCCATGGCCGCCGAATGGTGGGATCCCACTGGAAAATTCAAACCATTGCACATGCTGAACCCCTGTCGGCTGGACTACATCACCCGGCAAATCGCTGGTGAATTTAATCGCAACCTATCCGATCAGGCGCCCTTTTCCGGACTGCGCATTCTGGACATCGGCTGCGGTGGCGGGCTTCTCAGCGAACCAATGGCCCGTCTGGGTGCCGATGTCGTCGGCGCCGACGCCGCAGCGGGCAATATTCCGGTCGCTCAGGTTCACGCCCAGCAATCCGGTCTGGACATCGACTATCGCCACACCACGGCCGAGGCGCTGGCAGAGGCGGGCGAGCAGTTCGACGTGGTTCTCAACATGGAGGTGGTCGAACATGTTGCCGATCCGCTCAGCTATCTAACTGCCACGCAGCAGCTGCTCAGGCCCGGTGGTCTGCAAATCTGTTCAACCATCAACCGCAATCCCAAAAGCTACGCGATGGCCATTTTAGGCGCCGAGGTTGTCATGCGATGGCTGCCGCGCGGGACACATGAATGGTCGAAGTTCATTACACCAGACGAGCTGTTCGAGCTGCTCTCAAAGGCGGGGCTGACGCCTGTCGATCGGAAGGGTTTTGTGTTCAATCCGATCTTCTGGAGCTGGTCGCTCTCGGACCGTGATTTGAGTGTAAATTACGTGACAGCCAGCACAAAGCCTCGCTAAGCGCGGAGGCAAAAGCCCTGTCCCTATACTTTAGGATAGGCAATCATCCTTCTGCGTCGTTGGGCCGCTACCTTCTACGTGGTAGACCATGGATAGGGTCAGATGTTCCTGACCTGTCACCGAGTGAATGCACAGAGGCCCTTGTTCCGGGTCGCCCTGTCGTTAAGCCTACCACTCACGGACCAGCCTGACGGGGGGCACCAAGGACGTCTGTTCGCAGACGTCCTTTTCCGTTTTGCAGGATTGGGGCCCTGCGCCCCTAGTCGCCAATCAGTCGCGACTTCCCAGCTTAATGCGGAACTCTCGCAGGATCGGCAGCGCGGATTTGACCCGGTCACCCCCCAGTTCCTCAACCACTTCGCGGATCATCGGAACAATGCTGGCCAATGCGGCGTCGCGCGCCTGTCGTCCCGCCGGGCTGATCGCGACCATTTTGCGTCGCGCATCATCCCAGTCTGGGCGGATATGAACGTAGCCCGCCGCTTCCAGCTTGCTCAATGTATTGGTCATCGCCCCACGGGTCACGTGAAACGCCTTGGCCAGCTGAGCGGGCGACCGCTCAACTCCGGTACGTGCGAGATGGTTCAATACCGAGAAATGCGACAGTTCCATTCCCTTAGGCAGCACTTGTCCCAGCCGGGTCCGCGCCAGCTGATCTGCCATCAGAATTTCGCTGAACAGCGAAACCGCAAGGGAATTGGTATCGTCCATCAGGGGCCGTCGAATTCTCGGTCATGAAACAGGGAAGGAACCTGTCGACGCGCTTGTGCCACTTTTTCAAGGTCAAGATCAATGTAGGTGACCCCTTGCTCAACGCCGCCATCGGCCAGAATTTCCCCCCAGGGTGACACCACCAGAGAATGGCCATAGGTGCGTCGCGACTTTCCCTTGGTTGCCGGATGGGTGCCCGTCTGAGCAGCCGCCAGCACATAGCAGCCCGTCTCGATTGCACGCGCCTGAAGCAATGCGTGCCAATGGGCCGCACCGGTAACAGGCGAAAAGGCTGCGGGCGCCAGCAGCACCTGAGCCCCTGCTTTGGCCAGACGCCGATGCAGATAGGGGAAGCGTACGTCGTAACATATGGTCATTCCCAGGGCTGCAAATGGAGTCTGTGCAACCACAGCCTGACGGCCCGGGCGGTATCCATCCGACTCGCGGTAAGTTTCTTCAGGCGTGACATCCACATCGAACATGTGGATCTTGTCATAGCGCGCAACAATCTCACCGGCTGGATCGATCAGAAACTGGCGATTGGCAAACCGTCCATCAGCATCCGTCGTCTTCAACGCGAGGGATCCGAGAGACAGCCAGAGACCGCGCTCCTCGGCAGTTCTGCGCAGGGCCGCCAACGTCGGATCATCCGCTTCATGATGGAGGACCGACGTCTGGTGGCTGCGACTTCCAGAAAGGCAGTTTGTCACTTCTGGTGTCAGTACAAAACCGGCGCCAGCGGCAGCGGCCTCGGCAATCATCTCCTGCACCATCACCAGATTTTCAGCTGGCTGGTCGCTTGATGTCAGTTGAAGCAAGGCCGCACGCATCTGTTATATCCTCCGATGGTCACCGATCTTAATCACCGCGCCTCAGGTTGCCAGCAGCGGATCCAGCTTGCCGGACCGATCCAGTGCATAAAGATCATCGCATCCACCGACATGGGTCTCGCCGACAAAAATCTGCGGAACGGTACGCCCACCATTGGCACGCTCGATCATTTCGACCTTGCGATCAGGATTAGCCAAGACGTCGATTTCGTCGAAGCTTACGCCTTTCTGGGTCAGCAGGCGTTTTGCGGCATGGCAAAACCCGCAGAGCGGGGAAGTGTAGATTTCGACCGGTTTCATTCGGGTCTCCGTTTGAAAATATTCAGTGGCTTGGCCCTGAACTTGGGCAGTCCATGATAGAATTGCCAGCCCCAGCGCGTTCAGATCACGACTGCGTGACCCTTGCAAGCACGGCGATACGGACCGCGCTTGCGCCTGCATCAAGGCAAGCCTCGCTACAGGCCGCAAGCGTGGCACCACTGGTCATCACATCATCGACCAGCAAGACGATACGCCCGTCAATCTGTGCGGCATGTTTCGGATGCGCCGAAATCGACCGCGCCAACGTTGCGTAGCGCTCGCAGCGGCCCTGCCCTTCAAGCGAAGGTGTACGGCGAACGCGCCGCAACAGGTCCGGGCAGTAGTCCAAGCCAGCGTCTCGGGACATTTGTCGGGCCAGCAGATCAGATTGATTATAGCGGCGGCGCAGAAACCGCGACCAGTGTAGCGGCACCGGCGCCACCAAGGGATCATCCACAAGCAAACTGGCAGCCGCCCGCCCCAACCAGCGCCCTGCAGGCCGGGCGATTTCAGTTCGATCCCCGTGTTTCAGGGCCAGTACCAGCCGCCGGGCCGTGCCCTCATAGGTCAGCGCGGCGCGTCCTTCCTGCCAGGGCCGTGGGTGATCCATACACTCATCACATTCGAGGCGAAACCCGTCCTCCTCCCCGATCAAAGGGACTCCACATCCATGGCAACAGGTTCCATGTATGAACGGTGTCTCGCGCCAGCAGGGGCCACAAAGTCCGAAATCGCTGTCGACCCACTCACCGCAGGCCAGACAGCGTGGCGGGTAGATCAGCGAAACAGCCGTTTGTATCCGCGCCTTCAACATCCTAAATAGCCCTCATGACCAAAGCCACGACGCCCCGCCCGCAGCTCTTTGACCGCAGCGCACTCGCCGCCCATCGCAGCCGCCTGACCCCCGAAGCCCTGTTCCTGCACGACATCGCACGCGATGAGATTGAGGATCGGCTCTCCATGGTTAACAGGAGCTTTACGCGCCCAGCGCTGGTGGCGCCTTTTGCGCAAGGCTGGGACAGTTGTCTGCCCGATGCCAAACATGTCGCGGATGACGAAACATTGGATCTGGCGGTTGGTGCCCATGATCTTGTGGTCCATGCCATGTCACTGCACTGGGCCAATGATCCGGTCGGACAATTGATCCAATGTCACCGGGCCCTGACCGAAGACGGCTTGCTGCTGGTCGTGATGCTGGGCGGCCAGACCCTGCATGAATTGCGCAGCGCCCTGGCCACCGCCGAAACCCGCCTTTCCGGCGGGCTGTCGCCCCGCGTGGCCCCGATGGGCGAAGTGCGCGATCTGGGTGCGCTGTTGCAACGGGCCGGATTTGCGCTTCCGGTGGCGGATGTTGTGCCTCTGACCGCAAAGTACCGCGACCTGTGGCACCTGATGCACGAACTGCGCGGCATGGGCGAAACCAATGCCATGACACAGAGGCAAAAGACCGCAACCACGCGCAAATTGTTCGCTGACACTGCGGATATCTACCGGTCCAGCTACGCAACGGAGGACGGTCTTTTGCCTGCAACCTTTGAACTGATTTGCCTGACCGGCTGGTCCCCGTCCGACACCCAGCAAAAACCGCTGCGCCCCGGATCGGCAAAGGCGCGACTGGCGGATGCGCTGAAGGTGCCGGAAACACCGCTGCCAAAGTAGACAGAACCAGCCATAGGTCTATCCTATGGCTCTGGTGGAATGATCCAATTGGTCATTTCCGCCGTATCTTCATATAGCTAGGGCGGACCAACGATCCGCTGACCGTTTACCGCACAGGACCCTGATAGATGCTGGACGCCACTGCCCCCGCCACCTGCCCCGCTCATGCGCCGGCAGACCACCCCAAGATCGCCCCGGCGAAGGTCGGCGTACTGTTGGCCAATCTGGGCACCCCCGATGACTATAGCTACTGGCCGATGCGCCGGTATCTGAGCGAGTTTCTCTCGGACAAGCGTGTGATCGACTATCCTGCCTGGAAATGGCAGCCGCTGTTGCAACTGATCATTTTGGCCAAACGGCCGTTTTCCTCGGGAGCGGCGTATAAGTCCATCTGGAACCATGACAAGGGCGAAAGCCCCCTGATGACCATCACCAAGGAGCAGACCGCCGCGATGTCGGAAGCGCTGCAGGAGCGGTATGGCAAAGAGGTCATGGTGGATTTCTGTATGCGCTACGGCAATCCCTCAACCAAATCCAAAGTGCGGGCAATGGTTGAGGCCGGCTGTCAGAAAATCCTCTTCGTCCCGCTTTATCCGCAATATGCCGGGGCCACCTCGGCCACCGCCAACGACCAATTTTTCCGCGCCCTGATGGAAGAAACCTGGCAGCCCGCCGCACGCACCGTCGCACCCTATTTTGACGATCCGGCATATATCGACGCCCTTGCGCGTTCGGTGGAGAAAGCTTATGCCACCGCCGAGAAAAAACCCGAAATTCTGGTTGTATCC
This sequence comes from Phaeobacter sp. JH20_29, assembly GCF_048056175.1. Taxonomy (NCBI): domain Bacteria; kingdom Pseudomonadati; phylum Pseudomonadota; class Alphaproteobacteria; order Rhodobacterales; family Roseobacteraceae; genus Phaeobacter; species Phaeobacter sp. JH20_29. The sequence goes on along the minus strand of NZ_JAYMWO010000005.1, from coordinate 347,534 downwards.
TATCATGGGATGCCCAAGCGCTATCTGATGCAGGGCGATCCCTACCATTGTCAGTGCCAGAAAACGACGCGCCTCCTGAAAGAACGTCTGGGGTGGACCGATACCGAAATCACCACCACGTTTCAGTCGGTGTTTGGCCCCGAAGAATGGCTGAAGCCCTATACCGTGGATCACGTCGCCACCCTCGCCAAAGAAGGCAAGAAAAACATCGCGGTGATCGCCCCCGCCTTCTCGGCGGACTGCATTGAGACGCTTGAGGAAATCAACGAGGAAATTCGCGAAAGCTTTGAGCACGCGGGCGGAGAGGAATTTCTCTATATCCCTTGCCTGAACGATGACGCCGAGCACATTGACGCGCTGTCCGGCGTTATCCAACGCAATTTGAAAGGGTGGCTGGACTAATCGCCACTCCCCGGTCCAAATAACCAAAACGCCCCGGCCAACGGGGCTGAGGATATTTGAACAGGGACCTCTCATGACCGCATTGAACCTGGCCGAATTGCATTGGGCCGATGCCCTGAATAATCACTGGGGCATCACCGCTGACCTGTCACGGTTGGACGGGGAATATGACCTGAACTTTCGTGCACTCGCCGAGGATGGGCAGGGCTATATTCTAAAGGTCATGCGCCCCGGTTGCGCCCCTGATCTCGTCGAGATGCAAATCGCTGCGCTGGCGCATCTCCATCAAACTGACCCGGATCTGCCATGTCCACGCGCCGTGGCAACCGCCGATGGTGCGCTCTGCCTCGATCTTGCAGACGAAACCGGGGTTGAGCGCCTGGTCTGGCTGCAAACTCAGCTGCCGGGCCGCTGCTATGCCAAAAGCGCGCCGAAATCATCCGTTCTCATCAGGGAAATCGGTGCCGCGCTTGGAAGCATCACCCGCGCGCTCAAAACCTTTGACCATCCCGCGCTGCTACGTGATTTCAAATGGGATCTGATGTCTGCCGACTGGGTGGCAAGCGATCTCGACTGCATCGCAGACAGCAAACGCCGTAGCCTGATTGCTGCGATCTGCGCCGATTTCACAGAGCTGAAGCCGGTGCTTGGCTCCCTGCCGAAACAGGCGATTCATAATGACGCCAATGACTACAACATTCTCGTTACTGGCACGCTATGCCAACCACGCCATGTCGGCGGTCTGATCGACCTTGGCGACATGTGTGCTGCGCCGCGAATCTGTGATCTGGCCATTGCAGCTGCGTATATCGTGCTGGATAATCCCCGACCGCAGGCTGCCCTGTCCGCGCTGATAGAAGGCTACCACGCCGTCAATCCGTTGACCGAAACCGAACTAGATCTTCTCTGGCCTCTGCTGCGGATGCGTCTGGCCGTCAGCGTCGTCAATTCCACACTGGTGGCCAAAGACAATCCCGATGACCCCTATGTGACCATATCGCAGGGTCCTGCATGGCGTTTTCTGGAGCAGCCAAGTGAGCATCCGGCCCTGATTTCGTCCCGGCTGAGAGCGACCTGCGGCCTTTCGGTGGTCGATGGTGCCGACCGGGTAATTGCCTATCTAGAGAAATATTCCGGTGAGTTCGCTCCGCTGATGGGACGCGATTTGACGGGTCTGCCGATGGGGTCTCTCTCGGTCGAGACATCGACCTGGCCGCAGAACCCTTTTGATATGCCGCTGGCCGAGGCTGCCGAAGTCGGGCGAGAGTTTTCCGGCGAAAACGGTGCCGACTGGTGGCTTGGATATTACAACGAACCACGGCTGATCTATACTGCCCCAGCCTTCCGCAAAGGCGCGTATAAAGCCAGCGACCGGCGTACCGTCCATCTCGCAGTGGATGTTTTTGCCCCGGCCGGTCAGACGCTCTACGCCCCCCTGGAGGGTGAGGTCGTGGCGGTGGAGAACCGCGATGCTCATCTGGACTACGGCGGTGTTGTCATCCTGAAACACCATACCGACACCGGAGAAGAATTTTATACGCTCTACGGTCATCTTGACCCTGACTGCTGTACTCAGCTTTCGGTTGGCGACCGGGTCGCCAAGGGCGCGCCGTTCTGCCAGCTCGGAGATGCAACTGAAAACGGCGGCTGGGCTCCACATGTGCATTTCCAGCTGGCGCTATCGACCAAGGGAATTGAGGCAGACTGGCCCGGAGTGGCGGATCCTGACGACCTCTTGCTGTGGAACGCACTTTGCCCAAACCCTGCACCGTTACTGAATCTGCCTGCGGAGAAAACCGGATATGAACCGACTGACAAGCGCCGGGTTCTGGCGGATCGAAAGGCACATTTCGGCAGCAATCTCAGCCTGACCTACAGCGATCCGGTCATGCTGCTGCGTGGGTGGAAACATCATCTGTTTGACGAAATGGGCCGCCCCTATCTCGATGCCTATAACAACGTGCCGCATGTAGGCCACGCGCATCCCCGCGTTCAGGCGGTTGCTGCCGATCAGCTGAAACGCATGAACTCCAACACCCGGTATCTGCACCCGGCACAAACCGCCTTTGCGGAAAAGGTGCTGTCAAAGATGCCCGACCATCTGGAGGTCTGCTTCTTCGTCAATTCCGGCACCGAAGCGAATGAGCTGGCCCTGCGCCTCGCACGGGCGCACACAGGTGCCAAGGGGATGGTAACGCCCGATCATGGCTATCACGGCAACACCACTGGCGTGATTGACGTTTCCGCCTATAAGTTCAACGCAAAGGGTGGTGTGGGCCCGTCTGACTGGGTGCAGTTGGTCGAAGTTGCCGATGACTATCGCGGATCTTACCGGCGTGATGACGCAGACCGCGCGCAGAAATACGCGGACCTAGTGGATCCGGCCATCGAAAAACTGCGTGCAAGCGGTCATGGGGTGGCTGGCTTCATTGCCGAGACCTTCCCTTCTGTCGGCGGTCAGATCATTCCGCCAAAGGGCTATCTGCCCGCCGTATATGACAAGATCCGCGCCGCAGGTGGTATCTGTATCGCCGATGAGGTTCAAACCGGTCTAGGACGCCTTGGTGACTACTACTTTGGCTTTGAACACCAAGAGGCCAGCCCCGATATCGTGGTACTCGGTAAACCAATCGGCAACGGCCATCCCCTGGGTGTGCTGGTAACAACCCGCGCCATCGCGGACAGCTTTGCACAGGGGCCTGAGTTCTTCTCGACCTTTGGCGGTTCCACCCTGTCGTGCCGCATCGGTACCGAAGTGCTGAATATCGTCGATGAGGAAGGGTTACAGGAGAATGCGCGGGTGCGTGGGGCCGAACTGATCGAAGGCCTGCGCGAACTGCAATCCCGTTATCAGTCGATCGGGGATGTGCGCGGCATGGGATTATTTATCGGTGTCGAACTGATCCGCAACGACGGATCAGAAGCGACGGATATCTGCGCCTATGTGAAGAACCGCATGCGCGATCATCGCATCCTGATCGGTAGCGAAGGGCCAAAGGACAACATTCTGAAAATTCGCCCCCCGCTGACGATTGATGCAGAGGGAATCGAGGTGATTCTCGCATCGATGAACAGCATTCTGTCCGAAGTTCACGACGGTTGAGCCGCCCTGAACCAAAATTGCATTCCCCGGCCCATGTCAGGTCGGGAGACATGAAAAAAGGCGGTGGAAAATCCACCGCCTTTCTTACCGTTCTGAGACAAGCAATTAGTTGCTTGCAACAGCTGCGCCAACCAGAACCAGCAGCAGCAGCGGCAGAAGGATGCCGCTGGAGGAGCTTTCGGTCTGCTCAACAATAACCGGCGCCTCAACAATCGGCTCAGCCAGGTTGCCCGCGGAAGCGGTCGAAGCAGCAGCAGTCAGAGCAGCAGCGATAACGAGTTTTTTCATGTTAACCTCCAAAAATATGCGCAGTTCAGTCCACCCGAACCACGCGCCCAAGACTTACCTCGTAATATTTTTCTAATCAGCAAAATCGCGACATTGCAATTGCTTGTTGCATGATTCGGCCTCTGGAATGGGCCGATGTCGTCAAATTAGCAACACTTGAGTGCCCACTTTCGTGAGCGCAAACAGCTGCGAAATATGCTCGTTATAAAGGCCGATACAGCCGTTTGAAGACCTGCGCCCGATCTTGCGCGTGTCATGCGTGCCGTGGATTCGGTAATACTTCCAGCTGAGATACAAAGCATGGGTTCCAAGCGGATTGTCCGGCCCCGGCGGGATATAGGCAGGCCACTCCGGGTTGCGCTTGCGCATGTTCGGAGTCGGCGCCCAGCCAGGCCCATCGACCTTGCGGATAATCTGGGTCCGGCCGCGGCGCGTCAGATCATCGGAGAGCGGCACGGACGAGGGATATAGCTTGTAGGTGCTCTGGTCTTCCGACCAGAAATGCAGGGCGCGGCTGTCGATATCCACCAGCACGGCTCCGTTGCGCAGATTGTCGAAATAGGGCCGCCAGTCCTTGGACCGGAACGCCGAGATGTTACGCTGAACCGGCGCCTCCGGCTCCGGCGGCGGGCGCAGCGGGTCAAAACCCTCCGCGGTCGTGTCCGTGGCATCCTGTGCCCAGACGTCGCTGGCAAGACCGCCGCCAACCAGTGATGCGCCGACAGAAACGGAACCGGCGAGAAATTGCCGTCTAGAGAAGGATTCGAAGGGGCTGCGGGTCATGACTTTTCCAAACTGCGGAGATATGCATTCGTTATGCCGTATCTTATGGCGCGAATGCCTCAGTCGCAAATCAAACAATCCCGCGACGGTCAATTCACCGCTGACATGTTTGCGCCTATGTCACAGCCGGGCTATTGCAGCCCCAGTCAACGAAGCAAGGTGTAGTATGACACGTGTATTTCTGATCCTTATCGCCGGGCTGATGACCCTTGTCGCAGCCTGTGCCCCTGCACCTGATGGCAGCACAGGCGGCAGCGTGTACCGGATCCGTAACGCCGACAAAGTTCAGCTGCGGATGCTCGACTCGGTCAACGCCCTTCGCGAAGCGGCAGGCAAGCCGCTTGTCCAGCTGAACCCCCAGCTGACCGCTGCGGCCGCAACCCATTCGCGCGACATGTCGGTCCAGAACCGTCCGTGGCATTTTGGCTCCGACGGCTCTTCCCCGCTCGACCGCGTTGCCCGCACTGGTTTCACCGGCACAATGATCGGCGAGACGATTTCGGAAACATATGAGACCGAGTTGCAGACGCTTACAGCCTGGATGGAACAACCGGCCACCCGTTCGGTCATCATGGACGCCAAAGCGCGCACCATGGGCTTCTCCTGGTTCCAGGAATCCAATGGCAAGATCTGGTGGACCCTGGTCATGGGTAGCTAAGCGCGCCGATCCAATCTTTACCTGAACGAAGAAGGCCCGATCGCTGCATGGCAATCGGGCCTTTTCTATCACGAGACGATCAGCGCTGGCACGGTTACAGTGCAGACGATCAGGGACGCAGGGTAATCAACGTACCGTCGCGCACCATCGCATAGATCTCTTCGATCTCATCGTTGCTGACCGCAATGCAGCCCGCAGTCCAGTCATCCACCCGCGCAGCGCGTTTGCGTTCCTTGGGGTTGTTTGGCTCACCGTGAATGAAAATCTCGCCACCCGGTTTCTTGCCCATCGCCGCTGCCTTTGCCCGGTCCTGTGCGTTGGGGTAAGAGATCCCGATGGAGAGGTGATAACGACTGTTGGGATTGCGCCGGTCGATCAGATAGGTGCCTTCGGGAGTTTTGCCATCGCCCTCGATCTGCTTGTGGCCCTGCGGTGCGAAACCCAGCTCCATTTCATATTCGCGCAGAATATCCTCATTGTGCAGAAGATAGACCTTGCGGGCGCCTTTATTGACAACAACCGAGGTTACCTCGGGGCCATTATAACTGCGGAATTTGCTAGGGCCGGAGCTGCAGCCCGCCAGCCCAAGGGTCGCCGCGGCGCCCAATCCGAATGTACGTCTATCCATTATTCTAGGTCTCTGCCTGATTTGCCTCATTTTCCAACTACTATCTTCGGTGGAAAATTCAAAATCACTTCTTCTCGTGCGGCGGTTGCAGCGTCGCGATTTGCTGCTCGATTGCCTCCAGCCGAGCCAGAACCAGATCCCGATAAGCGTCCGTGCGTTCGCCTTCTTCCTCGTGATGGGCATCCTGCATCGAATTCACGATCAGGCCGACCAAGAGGTTCACAACCGCAAAGGTGGTGACCATGATAAACGGCACAAAGAACGCCCAGGCATAGGGATAGATTTCCATGACAGGGCGTACGATGCCCATGGACCAGCTTTCCAAAGTCATGATCTGGAACAGGGAATATGCGCTCAGCGCGAGATTACCGAACCATTCCGGGAAACTGTCCGCGAAGAGTTTCGTCGCGATGACGGAGCCGATGTAGAAGATGATCGCCATCAGCAGGAAGACTGAGCCCATGCCCGGTAGCGCAGTAATGAAACCCTCAACCACCCGGCGCAGCCGCGGCGCAACGGAGATGACGCGCAACACCCGCAATATGCGCAGCGCCCGCAGGACGGACATCCCCTGCGCCCCAGGAAGAAAGGCGATGCTAACGATCACAAAGTCAAAGATGTTCCAGCCGCGCAGGAAAAACCGCAGCCGCTGTACCCAGAGTTTTGCCAGCAGTTCAACGACAAAAATCCCCAGGCACAGCTGATCGACAAACAGAACGATCGTCCCGAACCGGGACATGATCGTATCAGATGTCTCCATTCCCAGCGTCACGGCATTGATCAGAATCACCACAGTGATGAAGTTGCCAAAACGATCACTGGCGATAAGATCGCTAAGCCGCTGGTTCAGGGTTTGTTTTGCACTGATGCTCACCGGTTCTACCCCACGTAGGAAAAGCTGGCCGCGAGTTCCGTATGCGAGGACCAGCGGAATTGATCGACCACCTGTACCCAATCCAGCCGATAGCCGCCATCGGTCAAAATCTTCGCATCACGGGCAAAGGTGACAGGATTGCAGGAAACATAGGCAACCCGTTTCGTACGTGCTGCAACCAGCTGAGTGGCCTGGGCCTCAGCACCAGCGCGCGGCGGGTCAATCACTGCAGCGTCAAACTCCGTTCCAAACGGATTCAGATCCTCCGGCAGCAACGGGTTGCGAAACAGATCGCGGGTCTCGGTGGTGACTTTCTTCAAGCCTTTGGCCTGCCGCCAACCGGCATCCAATGCGCGCAACATGGCGCTTTCACCCTCGACAGCGTGGACCTCAGCGTTTTTCGCCAGTGGCAGCGAAAAAGTCCCGCAGCCGGCAAATAGGTCGACGAGACGTTTTGCCCCCGCGACAACCTCCTCGACCGCCGCGAGCAAGGCCGCCTCGCCATCACGGGTAGCCTGTAGAAAGGCACCCGGCGGCGGGCAGACATGTGCCGGACCAAAGGGTTGAGTTGGCGGCTGTTCCATACCGATCAGCTCGTCCTCCCAGGTCAGCCTTGCAATACGATGCGCGTCGACCACCTGCGCCAACGCGATCCGAAGCGCGCCATCCAGCGGCTTGCCGTTGGTCACCAGTACATCAACGCCAACCTCCGAGAGGGTCACCGTCACCGAAAGCGGTGCCTTGCGGCTGGCGCCAGCCATGGCCAGTGCCTCCGCCATCGGCACAGCAGCCAGAAGCTGTGGTGCCAGCAACTGGCAATCGGGTATCTCGGTAATCACCCCGGACGCGCGGCCATGGAATCCAGCCATCGCCCCTTTCTTGGTGCGGCGCACTGACAGCGTGGCGCGACGGCGCGATTGTGGCGGTGAGGTGTGGATCGGGCGAAACGCCGTCTCAATCCCCTGGGCAGCCAGCGCATTGCGCACAATATCGACCTTCCAGCCCGCGACAAAATCATCTGTCGCATGTTGCAGCTGACAGCCACCACAGGATTTATAATGCCGACAAGGCGCCTGGACGCGTGCCTCTGACGGGTTCTCGATGCGGATATCCGTGAGCTGGTGCCCGTCGCGAATACCGCTGACGGTCTCTCCCGGCAGGGTGCGCGGCGCAAAAAGCGGGCCCTCGGCGACTCCGTCCCCCTGATGGCCAAGACGAATGATTGTGGCTGTGGTTCTAGCTGCATGTGTCATGGCCGCTGCATACCCTGCGACTGGCCCGCGCAAAAGAAAAATGCGCAGTCTGCGTGTGAACGACTTTTGTGCGGGCGCTCAGTACTTCCTATTCCGCCGCATCCCACGATCGTCGAGTGATCGGATCGACCTCATCATCATCGCCTTCGGTCCGAATGAAGCCGCCGGATTGCCGCGACCAGAACTTCGCGTAAAGACCGCCTTGCTTCAGCAGTGCATCATGGGTGCCCACCTCCGCAATCCGACCTTGATCCATGACGATGATCCGATCCATTTCACTCAGCGTCGACAGGCGGTGTGCGATGGCCAGAACCGTCTTGCCCTGCATGACCCGCTCCAGCGCCGACTGAATCGCCGCCTCCACCTCGGAGTCGAGCGCCGAGGTCGCCTCATCCAGTACCAGAATGGGTGCATCCTTCAGGATGGCTCGGGCCAGCGCGATCCGCTGACGCTGGCCGCCGGACAGTTTCACACCCCGTTCGCCGAGATGGGCATCATAGCCGCTGCGGCCCTGTGCATCCTCCAGGTCAAGAATGAATTCATGAGCCTCCGCCTTTTTAGCGGCGGCAATAAGCTCCAGTTCGCTGGCGTCCGGCCGACCGTAAAGGATATTGTCGCGCGCCGAGCGATTGAACATTGCGGTTTCCTGCGTGACCATGCCGATCTGGCTGCGCAGCGAGTTCTGCGTCACCTCTGAAACGTTTGTCCCATCGATCAGGATTTGGCCTTTTTCCCCATCGTAGAGCCGCAACAGAAGCGACACGAGCGTGGATTTCCCCGCGCCGGAAGCCCCGACAATCCCCAGTTTTTCACCCGGTTCAATTGTCAGGGAAACATCCTGAATACCGCCGACATCGCGCCCATAGGCAAAGCCGACATTTCGGAATTCAATGCGTCCACCTTTGGTCCGCAGCGTCTTGGCGGTGTCTTGATCCTCAACCCGGTCAGGACGCGTTAGCGTCTTCATGCCGTTTTCGATTTCGCCAATGTTGGAGTAGATCGCCATCAGCGTAAAGCTGACCCAGCCCGTCATCTGCGCGATCCTCACCGACACCGCGCCCGCCGCAACGATATCACCTTCGGTCGCCATCCCGTCCCGCCACAACACAAGCGTAGCACCAATCAGCAGGACAGGCAGCACTCCTGCCAGAGTCATCAGACAGAACCGGAAGGTCGCCGACAGATAGCCGAAATGAAGCGCCTTGTTACGGAAATCGGCCATCGAATCCTGTGCCGTCCGTTCTTCAAAATCGGCATGGGCGAACAGCTTCACCGTTTTGATGTTGGTGATCGTATCGACCACCTGCCCGGTAACCATAGCCCGCGCGCCAGCCCGGGCCGCAGACCGCTTTCTGATGCGCGGCAGAAACCAACGGATTGTGGCAAAATACCCGACCAGCCAAACCACGAACAATCCAGTGATCCGCCAGTCAATCGCCCCTAGCAATGCCAGCGCGCCAAGCAGTGATGCCAGCGCGAAGGCGACGACATTGATCACCTCAACCGCGACCGACGTCACCGCATTGGCAGTCTGCATCTGCTTCTGTGCGATGCGACCTGCAAAATCATCATCGAAGAAACGCACCGATTGCCCCATTGTCCAACGATTGAGACGGGACAGCACCAGCGGATTGACGTTCGGCTGCACAATAATTGCGTTGGACGCCGCAGAGAGGCCAAAAAGGATCGGCCGCAACAACAGGAAGAAACCCAACGCACCGGCAAGTATCACCAGATTACCTGCCGAGAAGAACCGGTCCGGCCCGCTGGCTATCGCCGTATCTATCACCAGACCCAGAATATAAGCCGTGACCGCCTCCATTCCCCCCGCGAGCGCCGAAAAGACCGCAGCCACCGTGAGCATTGGCCAGGCGCCGGACAGACACCATCGCAAAAAGCGCCCCAACTGATCTGGTGGGGCGCCGTCGGCCGGTTGAAATGCGTCGATCAGATTGCCCAGTTTCATTCTGCTGCCTCAATGTTCAGGAAGCCGCCGGATTGCCGCGCCCAGAACTGGGCATATAGGCCCTCTGACCGCAAAAGCACGTCATGGGTGCCCTCCTCGACAATACGACCGTCATCCAGAACCAGAATACGGTCCATCTGGGCGATGGTGGACAGACGGTGGGCAATCGCTATCACCGTCTTGCCTTGCATCATCCCGTATAGCGTTTGCTGGATTTCGGCCTCAACCTCTGAGTCCAGCGCCGATGTCGCCTCATCCAGAATCAAGATAGGTGCATCCTTCAGGATTACCCGAGCCAGTGTCACTCGCTGACGTTGCCCGCCTGAGAGCTTCACGCCCCGTTCACCGACATGCGCGTCGTAGCCCCTGCGGCCTTCGGGATCCTCTAGGTCAAGGATGAACTCATGCGCCCGCGCTTGCTTTGCGGCCTCGATCATCTCGGCCTCGCTGGCGTCAGGCCGACCATAGAGCAGGTTGTCTCGCACCGATCGGTGCAATAGGGCACTGTCCTGCTGCACCATCCCAATCTGGGCGCGCAGACTGTCCTGTGTGACGGTACGGATATCTTGCCCGTCGATCAGGATCTGCCCGCCCTCGGGATCGTAGAACCGCAACAGCAGTTTCACCAAGGTCGATTTCCCGGCACCAGACCGCCCGATCAGGCCGATTTTCTCTCCCGGACGAATGGTCAGACTGACCTGATCCAGACCGCCAGAGCCGCGCCCGTAATGATGGGACAGCTGCCGGAGCTCCATCTCCCCATCGCGTAAATCAAGCGGCTTGGCATCAGCTGCATCCACCAGATCAATCGGCTGGGCAATGGTTTCCATCCCCTCGGCCACGACACCAAGCTGCCGGAAAAACGTGGTCAGCGCCCACATGATCCACCCGGTCATAGCATTGAGACGCAGGGTCAGCGCCGTAGCAGAGGCAACAACCCCGACTGAAGCCTGCCCCTGCATCCACAGCAGGATCGCCCAACCGACCACCCCAACGATCAGCAGGCCATTCAGCGTCACCAATGCGGCATCCATGATTGTATAGAGCCGCATCTCCGCCTGGAACGTCTTGCGCGTACGCTCAATCGCCTCTTTGGCATAGGTCAGTTCGGTATCGTGATGGGCGAACATCTTGACCGAATGAATGTTGGAATAGCTGTCAACAACCCGACCGGTCACCGTGGATCGGGCGTCGGAGGCGGCTTGGCTGGCTGGCCCGACCCGGCGCACTGTCCAGCGGATCAGCATCGCATAAAGCGCAAACCACACCAGCAGGGGCATCATCAGTCGCATGTCCGCCAACCACAGCAAGAGAGCCGCGCCAGCCAGATAGGCCAATGCGAATGTGATCGCATCAAAGACCTGAAACACCACCTCACCAGCGGCAGGCGGTGTCTGCATGATCCGGTTTGCGATCCGCCCGGCAAAATCATTCTCAAACCAGCCAACGGATTGCCGCAATACATGCTTATGTGAACGCCAGCGGATCAAAGTTCCGAAGTTTGGAAGGATAGCGTTATTCAGCAACAGCACATCCACTAGCTGCAGCAGCGGCCGAATGGTCAGGATAAATACAGCCAGCAGGATCAACTCTGTCCCGTGAGCCTGCCAGACATCGGCCGGTTCACCGGACAACAGGTCCACAACCCGTCCCATGTAATGGATCAGACCGATTTCAACGGCTGCGACGATGACCGACATAAACGCGGTGGCCGCAAAGACCTTTTTGAAGGGCTGCGAATAATCTTTCAGGAACGGCCAAAGTCGCCGTGGCGGAGTGTCGGTTTCCGGGTAATCACAATAGGGGTCGATAAGGTTTTCGAAGAAACGAAACATGCGGGTGCTCCAACAATTGAGCATATGGAATAGTCATGCGAACAAAGGCCATCGCCATGGCCCCTCCGACAAACGTCGGACAGGTCAGGCGTTAATTGCGCCAGATCCCGTGATACATGCGTATTCCTCCCGTCATAAGATGGTCCCATATGGGTAGGAAAAAAATTCCACTCTGTCACCCCTTTTGACGCGGTGGGCGACGCACGACAATCGGCACGTGCGCTTCAGGCCAGTCCCAGCAGCTCTTTCCGCGTCAGGGCAAACCCGGATCTGATCCATTTATCACGCAAGGAGTTGAGCTCCGCGCCAAGAGCAGGCCCCTGGAGTTCAGGCATCAGATCCTGCGCCGACACGGGGAATACGGCGGACGCGCCAAGATTGATTTCAGTCTCTAAATCAGGCGAAATCGGCATCTCAAGCAGGGCAGATCGCAACAGGATCACGCTGCGGGCGATGGCCGCCCCATGATAATAGGTAAGGGCAGCCGGACTTTGGGTTCCTTCAACCTCTTTGCGAAGCAAGCGTATCTCGGCGGCCTGAGATTTGCTCAACCTCAGAACCTCGCCCGGAGCGCTACCGCCGAGCGCTGCAAGACGGCGAATGGGATCGGCGGCGGACCCCTCTTCCAGATGGATCAACGGTGCCAGGGCGCGATCATCGCTGCCCGGCAGAATCAATGCGAGCAATCCGATTTGCCGCATAATCGCAATCGCCGGCGCCGGATCGGGGGCTGCAAGAAGCTTCAGGATCTCACTCCCGACGCGCTCACGCGATAGGGTTGCGATGCCATCCAGGTTGCTCGCGATCGCCGACAGAGCGTCCGGATCAAACCCAGCATCCACATCTCCGTACCAGGCGTGGAATCTGAAGTACCGAAGCGAGCGCAGATAGTCCTCGCGAATGCGGTGTTCGGCAATGCCGATGAACCGCACAATCCCCGCGCGCAGATCCGGAAGACCGTTCAGGGGATCAACCAGTTCCCCATCCGGGCGAGCGTAAAGCGCATTCATGGTAAAGTCGCGTCGCGCCGCATCCTCCTCGATACGATCCGCAAATGCGACGAGAGCGCGACGACCGTCGGTAGCAACGTCACGACGAAAGGTGGTGATCTCATAGGGCGTACCGCGATGCACCAGTGTTACAGTGCCGTGATCGATACCTGTTGGTATGGCTTTGATGCCGGCCTTGTCGGCCAGTTCGATAACCTGTTGCGGCAGCGCGTTAGTGGACAGGTCGAGATCTGAAACCGGCGCGCCCAATAGCGCATTTCGCACACATCCGCCGACGAAATAGACCTCCGCACCGCCCTCGGTCAGCGCCTCGCAGACGCGCTGGACAGCCGGATCATCGAGCCAGGGCGCGGTCAGATATCTCATGACTGCATCCGGTCGGCGAGGCCGCGCAGCATCCGCGCGGTTGCGCCCCAGATGTAATAGGGACCGTATGGAACAGCGAAGTAGTTTCGCCGCACCCCACGCCAGCGACGCGACTGGATCTGATAGCGAGACGGATCGCAGAGATGTGAGAGTGGGACACTGAAAACCTCGGCAACCTCGCCAGCTTCGGCCTTGATATCAAAGGTCTGATCAATCAGGGCCACCACCGGCGTCACCATGAACCCGGTGACAGTTTCATGCGCAGGTAGGTGACCGACAATCTGCGGAAGATCACGCGGCAGCCCGATCTCTTCCCATGCTTCACGCAGGGCGGCATCGGTCACGCTTGCATCACCTGCGTCCTGCTTCCCACCGGCAAAAGCGATCTGGCCGGGATGATGTTTCAACGCCGATGAGCGTTTTGTCAGGATGACCTGCGGCACGCCCTCAGCGATGCTGATCGCCACCAGAACGCCTGCCGGTCGCAATTTACGATCAACAGGTAGAACGACGTCCGGGTTCAGATCAAAATCGGATGACCCTCCCCCCTCAGCGCCCAGCGCAGCGGTCAGCTTTTCTCGCAGATCAGGCACTATCGCCCTCTGCCTCATCCGTTTTATCGGCCTCAAACCCCAGCGTCGCCGGATCAAGATCATAATGGGCGCCACAGAACTGGCAATCGGCTGTCACGCGGCCTTGGTCAGTGGTCATCGTTGCGATGTCCTTGGCGGAGTAGATCGACAGGCTTGCGCGTACCCGCTCGGTGGAACAGGTACATCCGAATTTGACTTGTTGGGCATCGAAAACCCGCGGTTGTTCCTCGTGAAACAATCGCAGGAGCAGATCTGTCGGCGTTACCGATGGGCCGATCAGCTCCATGTCTTCGACGGTCGCAAGCAGGTGCATCACACGGTTCCAGTTCTCGCCCTCTTCGCCGTTCACCAGATCTTCAGCCACCAGCGTATCGCCAGAGCCGGTACCATCGGCAACAAAGGGAGACGCCTTTGGCATCTGCTGCAGCATAATCCCCCCGGCCCGCCAGTGCTCCGGCACACCAGGCTCGGCGGAACGGCCAAAGCTGAGCGAGAACCGCGTTGGCAGCTGCTCGGACTGGGCGAAATAGGCTTCGGCACAGGTGGCCAGCGATCCGCCCGCCAGAGGGGTGATCCCCTGATAGGGTTTCATCCCTTCACCCTGATCGACAAGAATCGCAAAATACCCTTCACCCACCTGATCAAAGGGGGCGCCATCCGTCAGCCGTGTTTCATCATAGCTGGCATAGGCGCGGATACGGGCCGGCTCGCCTTCTGCCTGGGGGGCATAGTAGTCGGTCGCGATCATCCTCACCGCACCTTTGGACTGCACCTGCAAGGACAGTTTCCATTGCAATTTGACTGTCTGACCAATCAAAGCCGTCAGCAATGCCATCTCGGCCACCAGCGCCTCGACGACAGGTGGGTAATTATGCTGCTTCAGAATACCATCCAACACACCGTCCAGCCGCGCAACGCGGCCGCGCATGTCCGATACGTCAAGCTGGAAGGGCAGGACGGTATCGTCCCACGCGATTTTCGATACAAGTGTCATGGGGTTTCCTTACGCGCCGTGGATTGGCATATCGGGCCTATATAGGGTTTACACCATCAGAGTGAAGAGGTCAGCGCCGTGATCAGACGTTTTGGCGATACGCCGGATAAATCGAAAAGATACCGGCGCAGGCCCGGCGTCTACGCTCTCTTGCCGCGAAATGGCAAGCTTCTGGTGACCTGCCAGCAGGATCCAGGCCCGGATATTCAGCTGCCCGGAGGCGGCATAGATCCGGGCGAATCACCTATTCCTGCATTGCACCGCGAGGTGATGGAGGAGACCGGCTGGACCATTTCCTCCCCCCGCAAGCTGGGGGCATTCCGCCGATTTGCCTATATGCCGGAGTATGATCTATGGGCTGAGAAACTCTGCCATATCTATATTGCGCGCCCGGCCCGGCAGATCTCAGACCCGAGCGAACCACTGCATGAAGCGCTCTGGATGCGAGCGGATGTCGCGCAAGAGATGCTCGGTAATGCCGGTGATCGCCACTTTGCCGGATATATCGCGCGATGGATGGGACAAAGCTAGAAATCGGCCGAAGATTGGCGAGCGACCCGGTGAAGGCTCAGCTTACGGGCCTTCATATTCGAATAGGGTGGCGGATACATCATCCTCCAAACCGTATTGCGACGACATCACCTGTGTCAGGTTCCAGTAGAGATCGTCGAGGAATTCCTGGCCGGTCTGATCCGAGTTGCACTTGCCGATCAGATCCACCAATCCCTCGGCCTCAAGCATCTCGCCATTCTCCAAGCGCGCCTCAGTAAAACCGTCCGAATACAGCAGCAGCCTGTCGCCCTTCTCCATCACCACATCTTCTTGGGAATAGGTGATATCTGGCACCAGCCCCACAGGAACGCCGCCCTTCCCGATGAACTCTGTGCTGCCATCCTTGCGGATCAGCAATGGGTGCGGATGGCCGGCCTGCACCATCTTCAACACGCCGCTGCGCAGATCGACGATGCAATAGGCCATAGTAAAATACTCTTCGATCCCGGTGTCGGCGATCAGCCGGGCATTCAGCAGGCTTGCAACTTCTTCAGGTTGGCGAAGGGCGTAAAAGCGGTTGAATCGCTTCTCCATGCCGACGTTCTGATCGAAATAGGTCGACGACAAATAGCCGCCAAGTCGCGCCGTCATCATTGCGGACGTAATGCCATGACCGGAGACATCGACCGAGTAAAAGCCAATCCGATTCACCCCGGGTGAAAACATGCCAACCAGATCACCACCGATATGACCGCAGGGTTTCAAGAGCAGGCTGACAGTGGATGACCCGAATTTTCGCGACAGTTCTGGAACCAGCGATTCCTGAATTTTGCGCGCCTGAATCAGATCCTTGTCGATAGCATCATAGACCCGCTGCAATTCATCCAGCGTATCCGAGACGATCCGGTTCTTCTCTGAGAGTTCTCGCTGCATCCGCAGGATACGCTCACCCGCAGAGATTCTGGCGCGCAGCTCGTCCGAACTGACAGGTTTGGTCAGAAAATCATCCGCGCCGGCATCCAGCCCCTGCGCCACCTCGTTCTTTTCACTCTTGGAGGTCAGCAGGATGAAATAGCTGTAGTTATCCTGCGATTTGGCCCGGAACGCCCGGCAGAACTCCAGCCCATTCATTCCCGGCATCATCCAGTCGCTGAGGATCAGATCTGGCGGATCGCTCTCGCAGATCTCCATCGCGACCTCGCCGCTTTCAGCTTCGACGACGTCGAATCCCCATTTCTTCAGTGATGCCACCAGGATTCGTCGCTGCAGACGGCTGTCATCGACCACCAGGACACGGCGGATCGAATTGGTCGTAACCTCTTGGTTTATTTCGATCGAACTGTCTGGCAACACCGAGTGAACCCCACAAAAAACGGCGCAAGATACCTTAAACGCAAGTCACTATCGCGCTCTTCGCTTAACAGGAAGTGAAGTTTGCGAAATATGGATCTAGCCTCGCGTTAAACGGTGATTTACGAGTTTATAAGTAAAGCAATCGTAAAATGCGATATCAAAACAAGGATTGCAAAGATGATTGATTGGTCACGCGCGAAGGAGCTGCACGAGGAAGTCGGCGCTGAGGACTTCTCTGAAGTTGTCGAGATCTTCCTCGAAGAGGTCGAAGGCGTCATCGAAAAGCTGAGATCCCCGGATCTGACCACCTTGGAACAGGACCTGCACTTCCTGAAAGGCAGCGCCCTTAATTTGGGCTTCTCTCAATTCTCCCGCCTCTGTCAGGAAGGCGAGCGCCGTTCGGCACAGGGCGAGGCAAAGGATGTGGACACAGCCACGATCATCGCCAGCTATGAGGCATCAAAAGAAGAGTTCCTGCGCGACATGAGCAGCAAGCTCTGAGCCAGCACCTGCTCAGATCACGAATTGCGCCAGGGTTTCATCGCTGGTGATGTCGGTATAGGCAAAGCCGGCAGCATCCAACCGGACGTAGAGATCAGCGAAATTCTCAGGTCGCTTGGTTTCTATACCAATCAAAACAGAACCGAAGTTGCGCGCTGATTTCTTCATATATTCGAACCGGGCGATATCATCCTCTGGCCCCAGAATACCCAGGAACTCCTTCAGTGCCCCGGGTCGCTGCGGCAAGCGCAGAAGGAAATACTTTTTCAACCCCATATAGCGCTGTGCTCGTTCCTTCACTTCTGGCAACCGCTCGAAGTCAAAGTTGCCGCCCGACGTGAGACAGACCACCGTCTTGCCACGGATCCAGGAGCGTACATCGCGCAAGGCCTCGATCGCCAGCGCGCCAGCCGGTTCCAGAACCACACCTTCGACGTTCAACATCTCAAGGATGGTCGTGCAGATCCGATCTTCGGCAATCGACAGGACGTCCGGCAGGGGCACATGTTTCAGCACCTCGAACGGCCGCTCACCGATGCGGCCAACTGCGGCGCCATCGACGAATGTGTCGACATGGTCCAGTGCTACGGGGTGTCCAGCAGTTAGCGCCGCCCTCAGACATGCGCCGCCAGAGGGTTCTGCAAAAAGACAATGCACCTTGTCGCCGAACCAGCGGGCCACGCCCGACGACATGCCACCACCGCCCACCGGCAGGATCACATGATCGGGAACGGCGCCCAGCTGAGCCTCGATTTCGACCGCGATGGAGCTCTGGCCTTCGATGACATCATCATCATCAAATGGTGACAGAAAATGCCCGCCTTCCGTTGCACACCAAGTCTGAGCTGCCGACAGTGTGTCGTCAAAATAGTCGCCAACCAGATGGATTTCGACGTTGTCGCCGCCAAACATGCGGGTCTTCTGGATCTTCTGCTGAGGGGTGGTCACTGGCATAAAGATCACCCCGCGCTTGTCCAGCTCGCGGCACATAAAGGCAACGCCCTGCGCATGATTTCCAGCTGACGCACAGACAAACAGCGATTGGTCCAGCTGCTTACGCATTGCATTAAACGCACCGCGGATCTTGTAGGACCGCACCGGGCTCAGATCTTCTCGTTTCAGGTAGATATCCGCATCGAACCGTTCCGACAGCAGCGTGCTGCGCTGCAGCGGCGTGGCAGGGAAAATCGCGCGCATGGCCTGTTCGGCGGCCCGGGCCTGGGTCTGAAAATCACTCATGCCACTTGAGTGACCCAACCCCGCCCCCAAGACAAGGGGGCAGGATCAAAGCATACTGAAGAATACCGCAGATCAGATCGCACGTTTCTCGACGTAGTAGCCGTAAAGCGTCGTGAGAGCACTGATATTCAAGATCGCAAGCACGACAGAGAACGCTATCTCAAGAACCATCGCGATCAGTACAGCATCGGCCACAAGGAACAGGATCAGTTCAGCCACGAGCTGCAGACCAAAAAGACAGAGGCCAAGGACAAACAAGGTTCCGAATGCGCCGGTTGTCAGTGCCGATGACTCACTCACACCAATAGGCTTACCAAGCGCCGCCGCCGGCAGGACCAATGCAAACCTGAACATGAATATCGCGATCAGCGCGCCAGCGGCCAATAACAGGTATTGGCCAACCATCCCGAGACTCTGGATCAAGGCCGGCCCAATAAATGCCAGGACAGACAAGAACAGCATTCCGATAAAAAACAGCTTGATCAGACCCAAGATATAGTTGCCCATCTCCGCCTTATGCAAAGCTGGAAGCCAGCCGCGAGGATGCTCTTCCAGCAGAATGTAGCGATGCCAGGCCACCACGGTCCACGTGCCAATCAAGCCAATCACAAGCCATAGTCCAACGATGCGCCAGAGAACTGAAAAGAACATGTTGCCGTCAAACCCGCGCGCCTGAAGCCCAATATCGCCTAGCAAGCCACCGATGGCCAAATAGGCAATCCCCATGGCAATCAGCGAGGGAACAAGGAAGATCCGCATCAGCTGCGGGACGTTCCGCTGCACCATGCTTACCGAGTGTAGAAATAGCTTCCAGCCAATCATTTATTCAGACTCCAATACTGCTCAATCGTCGCACGCGACCACTATGCGGACACTCCGGTTCCGATATGGGGAAAACCTTGCTCTTCTGTCAAAAACCGGATAGGCCGCTGGCGTTCTGATCAAGAGGAAATCCCATGTCCGCGCCCAAGAAAGTTGTCCTCGCCTACTCCGGCGGCCTTGATACGTCAATCATTCTGAAATGGCTGCAGACCGAATACGGTTGTGAGGTTGTGACCTTCACCGCCGATCTCGGCCAGGGTGAGGAACTGGAACCTGCCCGCCAGAAGGCAGAGCTGCTGGGCATCAAACCAGAGAACATCTACATCGAAGACGTACGGGAAGAATTCGTGCGGGACTTCGTCTTCCCGATGTTCCGCGCCAATGCCGTCTACGAAGGCCTCTACCTGCTGGGCACCTCCATCGCGCGCCCGCTGATCTCCAAGCGTCTGGTCGAGATCGCCGAGGCAACCGGCGCCGATGCGGTTGCTCATGGCGCCACCGGCAAGGGCAACGATCAGGTCCGGTTCGAACTGGCGGCCTATGCGCTGAACCCTGATATCAAGGTGATCGCCCCCTGGCGCGAATGGGATCTGACCTCGCGCACCCGTCTGCTAGAATTCGCAGAGGCGCACCAGATCCCTGTGGCCAAGGACAAACGTGGCGAAGCCCCCTTCTCCGTGGATGCGAACCTTCTGCACACCTCCTCCGAAGGCAAGGTGCTGGAAGACCCCGCCGTGGCAGCGCCTGACTATGTCTATCAGCGCACCGTCCACCCGGAGGATGCTCCGAATGAAGCTGAATTCATCGAGATCGGCTTTGAAAAAGGTGACGCCGTCAGCATCAACGGCAAGGCAATGTCACCCGCGACCATTCTCACCAAACTGAACGAATACGGCGGCAAGCACGGCATCGGTCGTCTCGATCTGGTCGAAGGCCGGTTTGTTGGCATGAAATCCCGCGGCATCTATGAGACACCGGGCGGCACCATCCTGCTCGAAGCCCACCGCGGCATTGAGTCCATCACGATGGACCGGGGCGCAATGCACCTGAAAGACCAGCTGATGCCGCAATATGCCGAGCTGATCTACAATGGTTTCTGGTACTCGCCCGAGCGCGAAATGCTGCAAGCCGCCATCGACCGCAGCCAGGAACATGTCACCGGCACCGTACGTGTGAAACTGTACAAAGGTTCTGTATCCACCGTAGGCCGCTGGTCAGATCACTCGCTCTACTCCGAAGCACATGTCACCTTCGAGGAAGACGCAGGTGCCTATGATCAGAAGGACGCAGCAGGCTTCATCCAGCTCAACGCGCTGCGGCTGAAACTTCTCGCCTCTCGCGAGCGCCGGTTGAAGAAATGAGCGACCGCGTCGATATCGAAGATGATATAGACGACGATCTGACCGAAGAGATGGAGATGTTCGTCGAGGCGCAGGACACCGTTTGGAACGATGTCCGCGCCGAACTCTCCGCCGGTAAAAAGACGAGCCACTGGATGTGGTTCGTCTTTCCCCAGCTTGCTGACCTTGGCCAGTCCCATATGGCGCAGCTCTACGGGATCGAGGATCTGACGGAGGCCACCGCGTATCTGGCCCATCCGGTCCTGAACGCACGGTTGACCGAGGCGAGCGAGCTGCTGCTCACCCACAAAGACCGCAGCGCCGCGTCCATCCTCGGCGAAACTGACGCCAGGAAACTCTGCTCATCAATGACGCTCTTTGCTGCCGTTCCTGGCGCATCAGATGTGTATTCACAAGTATTAGAGACGTTTTTCGACGGAACCCCCTGCCCGGTCACCCGTAGCAGCCTGTCTTGAAAGCTGACGTAACCTCCCCTTTGGTCACCCTTGCCTGCTGACAGACGGATGCCTAACCCTTGGCGCAAAGATACCGAGGGGGAGACGATGGCACTTCAACCGCTGGCGGATGGTATCCGCGCCGGGCTGACCGGGAAAAACTTTGACGGTTCGTTGAAATTCGATTGCGGCGACGATGGCGTCATCGTTCTCGCAGATGGCGATGCCACGACAGAAAACCGTGACACCGACTGCACCATCCGCATCAGTACCGAAAACCTGAAGAAGCTGCTCACCGGAAAACTGAACCCGATGACCGGCGTGATGATGGGCAAACTGAAAATTTCAGGTGATATGGGGGTGGCAATGAAACTGGGCAAGCTGATCGGCTGATCACGACGCAGCCCTGCGGCCTGTCAACTTTCCAAAAAATACTCCGGGGGTGAAGCGCCGCAGGCGCGAGGGGGCAGCGCCCCCCTCGTTCCCTTCCGTCAGATCTTTGTCGTTTGCAGCTGCTCGTAATAGGGCAATGCCGCTTGCAGAACCGGTTGCAGTTCATCCGGAACCTCGGGCAACGGTCCTTCTGGTCCTGCGAATTTCGTCGACTGCCAGACAGATCCATACCAATGTGCCGCCCAGATGCCGTCATCCTTGTGTCCGCCCATGGGCCATGACAGCATCTTCGGGGAAAACGGCATCTCGATCCTGTCACAGAGCCGTTCCAGCATCTGCGCGGGATCTCTGCGAATATCGTTGCTGTCCAGAACCACCGGACTCTGACCCCAACTCTGGACCAGATCGAGCAATTCCGCCTGCTGGCGAAACCCTATGTCATCCAACGTCGGATTTTCCCGTTTCTCCGCGTAGGAGGCAATGACCCGCGCCGGATGGCGGATCAGAAACACATTTGTGACCTCACGCATCCAGTCACGGGGTATGCCCTCGATCATATGCTGCGTCATGTGCTTCTGATAGAAAAACGGTTTTGCAGCCGGGACCGGCCCCAGCAACAAATCCACGACCGCTGCCGGCTCCTGTGGCTGGCTCTCCAGGATCTCGGCGCGCATTGGGTGCTCCAGTCCCGTTTTCGCCAGATACGCCGCATAAAAAGGTTCATCCACCACAGCACAATCGCCGCGATTGCCAAAGGCATACATCATCGCCGTCGACAGATTGCGCGGCCCTGACCACATCGCAATCCGCATCAGGCGCACTCCCGCGCGATGAGATCCTTGTAGAGCGAGCGGATCCGCTCGGTCACAGGCCCCATGGCACCCTCACCGATCTGGCGACCATCAATCTCGCCCACGGGCGTCTGCGCACCAAAGGTTCCGGTCAGGAAAGCCTCTTCCGCGCCGTAGGTATCCACCAGTGAATAGTTGCGCTCAAAGACAGGGATGTCGTTGGCGCGGCACAGGTCGATCACCTTCTGTCGGGTGATCCCGTTCATGCAGTAGTCACCGGTCGAGGTCCAAACTTCACCTTTGCGCACGATAAAGAAATTGCAGGCGTTCGTCGTGTTCACAAAGCCGTTCACGTCCAGCATCAGCCCTTCGTCGGCGCCCGCCTTCTCGGCTGCGATACAGGCCAAGATGCAGTTGAGCTTGGAATGCGAATTCAGCTTCGGATCCTGCGTCATCGGCAGTCCGCGCAGATGTGGCACGGTTGCCAGCCGGATCGGGCGCGGCAGGTGAGGGCGCGAATGCTCCATGATGATGGTGAAGGTCGGTCCCTGCTGCGACAGCGAGGGATGTTGAAAAGGCCGAGTTTTCACGCCGCGTGTCACCATCAGCCGCGCATGGGCATCTGTGGTCATACCATTGGCTTTCTGCGTGTCCAGCACGACCTGTTTGACCTGATCAGGGGACATGCCGATATCCAGATCAATCGCCTTTGCAGCCTCGAACAGGCGGTCCAGATGCTCATCCATGAAGGCCCAGGTCCCATCATAGAGGCGCAGCCCCTCCCAAACGCCGTCACCCAGCATGAAACCGCTGTCATAGACGCTGACCTTGGCGTCAGCTTTCGGAACAATCTCGCCGTTCAGATAGATCAGGATCTCTTCGTTGCGCTGATCTTCTTCCGCTTGGTGCGTACTCATTTTCTTGGTCATCTGCTCCTCCTGCGAGGCGCACGCTAGAAGCATTGGATCCCATTTCCAAGCGGTAACTTCCCGTCACCAAGCCGTGACAAACCATGTCATGTGATTGAGCCCGAAAGAGCCCCGAGCCACAGTAGAGCAACGATGGAGGCCATGATGCGTTCGACCAAATCCCTTAGACCAATCGTACTGACCTTGTTCATGGTGCTGGCCGTGGCCTTGAAAGGTCATCAGGCCCATGCCCAGAACGTCGAAACCCTGACCGTGGCGGGTGGCTGCTTCTGGTGCGTGGAAAGCGATTTTGAAAGCGTTCCAGGTGTTCTCTCGGCAGTATCCGGCTTCACGGGCGGCAGCGTGCCATCACCTACGTACAAACAGGTCACCGCCGGCGGCACCGGTCACTACGAAGCGGTTCAAATCCGGTTTGACCCCCAAAAAGTTACGCGCCATCAGTTGCTGTCCATGTTCCTGAGGTCAGTTGATCCGACAGATGCCGGTGGTCAGTTCTGCGACCGCGGCGACAGCTACAGAACGGCCATATTCGTCTCTGGATCAGATCAGAAATCTGCCGCAGAGGCTGCCAAGGCCAAGGCGCAAGCAGAACTCGGTCAGGCCATCGTCACACCGATCCTGCCTGCAACGGCATTCTATCCCGCCGATGCCTACCATCAGGATTATTACAAAGGGAACCGGCTGGTGCTCACGCGATTTGGTCCCAAACGTCAATCGGAGGCGTATAAGCGATATCGGCAGGCCTGTGGTCGCGATGCAAGGGTATTGCAGCTATGGGGGGCCGCAGCGCCTTTTGCCAAGCAGCACTAGGTGCGGCACCATGGATAACTGCACGAAAAAGGCGCGGTGGAACACGCGCCTTTTTCATATTGACTGATTGATGTCGTCAGAAACTTGCGTCTTGCACCTCTTTCAGGTCGGGGATCACATCGGCGGTGCCTTTGCGGGTGACCATCAATGCAGCTGCGCGACTGGCCTGCGCCAAGGCCTGCGCCATCGGCATGCCACGGTCCAATCCCGAGAGCACATACCCCGTGAAGGTATCCCCGGCACCCGTTGTGTCGACCGGAACAACCGAATGCGCTGCAACATCGTGGGTTTCACCACTCTCGCACGCATAATGGCGCGCGCCCTTGGCCCCCAGAGTCACGATAACATCTGACACGCCCAGCGCTTCGGGCGTCTTGCCGGTCGCTTCACGCAGCTGTTCAGCTTCGACCTCGTTCAGGAACAGATAGTCGAGATACGGCAGGACCGCCTGGACTGCCTCTGCATCAAAAGGCGCGGCGGCATAGGCAACCTTCAGGCCAAGATCGCGACCCATTCGTGCAGCCTCGGCCTGCATGTTGGTCTCGTTCTGCATCACCAATATGTCGCCCGCACTCGCCTCTGACAGCGCAGAGCCGACCTGATCTTCGCCGATCTGACGGTTGGCCCCGGGAAACAGGATAATCTGGTTCTCGCCCGACGGATCAACCGCGATGATTGCATGGCCGGTCGGCACCTCCAGCTGCGCAATATGGCGCGTGTCGACGCCATATTCCAACAACCGCGTGACGGCCCAGGCCCCGTCCGGTCCGACCGCGCCAAGATGGCAGACATGACTGCCTGCGCGCGCGGCGGCCACAGACATATTTGCTCCCTTTCCGCCCAGGAACTGCTCCAGCCCCTCCGCCGCAAGAGTTTCCCCCGCAGCTGGCATGTGAGGCAGCGCATAGATCATGTCGGCGTTGATTGAGCCCAAATTCCAGATCGCCATGAAATCACCCGATGTTGCAGGCAGCCAGAACCGCCATGTTCAGAATGTCGTTTGCAGTCGACGTGGTGGAGCAGATCTGGATCGGTTTATCAACACCGGACAGGATTGGACCAACAACTGTAGCGCCCCCCATTTCCTGCATCAACTTGACCGAGATCGACGCAGAGTGCCGCGCAGGCACGATCAGGATATTGGCCGGACCAGTGAGACGCTGGAACGGATATGCCTCCTGTGCCTTGGCGTTCAGCGCCACGTCGACCGTCATTTCGCCTTCGTACTCAAAATCAACGCCGCGCTTGTCCAGAACTGCCGGCGCGATGTGCATTTTCTCGGCCCGTTCGGAGACCGGATAGCCAAAGGTCGAGAAGCTCACAAACGCAACCCGTGGCTCCAGGCCCATATGACGGGCCACCCCGGCCGCATGTTCGGCGATATTGGCGAGATCATTCTCATCCGGCCATTCATGCACCAATGTATCACCGATCAGAACGATACGACCCTTGTGCAGCAGTGCGGTTACACCAGCCGATCCATTTGTCGCATCCGCATCAAACACATGATTGATCTGGTCCAGCACATGCGCCGACTTCCGCGTCGCCCCGGTGACCAAGCCGTCACCATGCCCGTGCGCAAGCATCAGGGCCGAGAACACATGGCGATCACGGCCAACCAGCCGGTGAACATCCTTACGGTCAAACCCCTTGCGATTCAGCCGCTCATAAAGAAAGTCCTTATAGGTTTCGAAATGCTGAGTATTGGCCGCGTTCACGATTTCCAACTCACGAACCGCATCCCCCAGCCCGGCTGTTTCCAGCTTGCTACGCACATCATCGGGGCGTCCAACAACCAGCGCCTTACCAAAGCCGGAGCGTTGATACATCACCGCCGCACGCAAGACGCGGGGATCGTCACCTTCGGCAAAGATCATCCGCGATTGCGCTGCGCGTGCACGCGCGTTCAATCCGCGAAGGATCGACTGAGTCGGATCCATCCGACCACGCAGGCCGTGCTCATAGGCATCCATATCTATGATCGGCCGACGCGCGACACCAGTGTCCATACCAGCCTTGGCAACTGCTGGCGGAATGCGATGGATCAAACGCGGATCAAAGGGAGTCGGGATGATGTAGTCACGGCCAAAGGACAGCGATTTCCCATAGGCCAGCGCCACCTCATCCGGCACATCCTCA
This sequence comes from Phaeobacter sp. JH20_29, assembly GCF_048056175.1. NCBI lineage: Bacteria > Pseudomonadati > Pseudomonadota > Alphaproteobacteria > Rhodobacterales > Roseobacteraceae > Phaeobacter > Phaeobacter sp. JH20_29. The sequence continues at coordinate 321,517 of NZ_JAYMWO010000005.1, read as the reverse complement.
CGCGCAAGACCTGCCAGAGCATGGGCGCAGGCAATTTTCATCTCGTCGTTGATGGCGCGCGCATGAATATCCAGTGCGCCGCGGAACAGATATGGGAACCCCAGCACGTTGTTCACCTGATTGGGGTAGTCTGATCGGCCTGTGGCGACGATAGCATCAACGCGCACTTCATGGGCTTCTTCCGGTGTAATCTCCGGATCCGGGTTTGCCATCGCAAAAATCACCGGATTGTCGGCCATGGATTTTACCATGTCCTGTGTCACCGCCCCTTTGACAGAAACGCCAAGGAACACATCCGCGTCCTTCATGGCCTCTTCAAGGGAGCGCAGTTCCGTCTTGACGGCGTGGGCCGACTTCCACTGGTTCATACCTTCGGTGCGCCCCTGATAAATCACGCCCTTGGTATCACAGACGATACAGTTCTCATGCCGCGCGCCCATAGCTTTCAGGAGCTCGATACAGGCAATGCCGGCAGCTCCGGCACCATTGAGGACGATCTTCACATCCTCGATTTTCTTGCCAGAGATATGCAGTGCATTGATCAGGCCGGCCGCGCAGATCACAGCGGTGCCGTGCTGATCATCATGGAAGACCGGGATATCCATCTCTTCCTTGAGCTTCTGCTCGATAATGAAACACTCCGGCGCCTTGATATCCTCAAGATTGATCCCGCCAAACGTCGGCCCCATCAGGCGCACCGCCTTGATGAACTCATCCGGATCCTCGGTGTCCAACTCGATGTCGATGGAATTCACATCCGCAAATCGTTTGAACAGGACCGACTTGCCCTCCATTACCGGTTTGGATCCAAGCGCACCCAGATTTCCCAAACCCAGCACCGCGGTCCCGTTGGAGATCACGGCCACAAGGTTGCCCTTGTTCGTATAATCATAAGCCGTCTCCGGGTTCGCGGCGATCGCCTCGCAGGGCACAGCTACACCGGGCGAGTAAGCCAGCGACAAATCGCGCTGCGTGGTCATCGGGACCGTTGCGTTGATCTCCCATTTTCCGGGTGTCGGTTCCAGATGGAAGGCAAGCGCCTCTTCGTTGGTAATCTTGGCTTTGGGCATTGGCTTTGGGTGTCCTCTCACTGTCCCAAGCGTCATAGCTCAGCACGCGCATCATCTCAACGAAGTTGCGTTTTCACCTTTCGTCGCAGTCGCCTGATTTGTAAGGTCGCGCCAACCAAATCCCCCATTTTACGGAGCCGAACTTTGTCCACAGTCACGCCGATGATGGCCCAATACCTCGACATCAAGGCGCAGTACCCGGATGCCCTCCTGTTCTACCGCATGGGTGATTTCTACGAGATGTTCTTCGACGATGCCGTAAACGCTGCCGAAGCGCTCGACATTGCGCTGACCAAACGCGGTAAACACGAAGGCGAGGATATCCCGATGTGCGGCGTGCCCGTCCATGCGGCGGAGGGATACCTGTTGACGCTGATCCGCAAAGGCTTTCGCGTGGCGGTCGGTGAACAGCTCGAAAGCCCCGCAGAGGCCAAGAAACGCGGGTCCAAATCCGTTGTGAAACGCGATGTGGTGCGACTGGTCACACCCGGCACCATCACCGAGGATTCCCTGCTGGAGGCGCGTCGTCATAACTTTCTGACCGCCTATTGCGAATTGCGCGACCAGGCGGCGCTTGCCTGGGCCGATATCTCGACGGGTGCATTTCACGTGATGCCCGTCGCGGCCGTGCGACTATCGCCCGAACTGGCGCGTCTGGCCCCTTCCGAACTGATTGTGGCTGATGGCCCAGCGCTGGATCATCTGCGTCCCATAGCTGACGACCACCAGATCCCCGTGACCCCATTGGCCAAGTCCAGCTTCGACAGCAGCGCTGCTGAGAAACGTATCTGCGATCTGTTCAAGGTCTCGACGCTCGAGGCATACGGCACCTTCAGCCGCGCCGAGATTTCGGCGATGGGCGCGGTTATCGACTATCTTGATATCACCCAGAAGGGCAAATTGCCCCTTCTCCAGCCACCGGTACAGGAAGCCGAAGACCGCGTCGTGCAGATTGACGCCGCAACCCGCCGCAGCCTGGAACTCACCCGCTCGATGACCGGGGGGCGAAGCGGCTCGTTGCTTTCAGTGGTTGATCGCACGGTGACGCCCGCCGGTGGGCGTCTGCTCGAACAACGGCTGTCCAGCCCCTCCCGCAATCTCGATGTAATCAGAGCGCGGTTGGCGTCTCTGGACTTCATCGTCGAGCAAACGCAGCTGGCCCAATCTCTGCGGGCCACCCTGCGCAAAACACCTGATCTTGATCGGGCACTCTCCCGCCTTGCGCTTGAGCGTGGCGGCCCCCGAGACCTCGCCGCCGTACGCAATACGCTGATCCAGGCGGAGGCGATTTCCAATCTATGCGCGACGATGGAGATGCCTGAGCTGTTGCAGCAGGCACTCGCTGGCCTGACCGGGTTTGATGATCTCCTCCCCCTCCTTGACGCAGCGCTGATCGCAGAACCGCCACTTTTGGCGCGCGACGGCGGTTTCATTGCCGAAGGCTACGACAGCGATCTGGACGAAGCCCGCACCCTGCGCGACGAAGGGCGGTCCGTCATTGCGGCCCTGCAAAAGAAATACTCGGACCACACCGGTATCACCTCGTTGAAGATCAAGCACAATAATGTGCTGGGCTACTTCATTGAAACCACGGCAACCCATGCCGAGAAAATGCTCTCTGCCCCATTGTCAGAGACATATATTCATCGTCAGACCACCGCCAACCAGGTGCGTTTCACCACTGTCGAACTCAGTGAGATCGAAACACGCATCCTGAACGCGGGCAACCTCGCCTTGGAAATAGAGAAACGGCTCTATACAAGGCTTTCCTGCGCTATTCTCGACCATGCCGCGAGATTGAATGCTGCCGCGCGCGGGTTGGCGGAACTGGATCTTGTTACAGCGCTTGCCGATCTGGCCCTAGGTGAGAACTGGCAACGACCATCGGTTGATAACTCCCGAGCCTTTGACATCACCGGTGGACGGCACCCAGTTGTGGAGCAGGCCCTGCGCCAGCAGGGTGGAACTTCATTTGTGGCAAATGACTGTGCACTCACGGCCAACGGTGGTGCCGCGATCTGGTTGCTGACCGGCCCGAATATGGCCGGCAAATCAACCTTTCTGCGCCAGAATGCCTTGATCGCCATACTCGCGCAAATCGGCAGCTATGTACCCGCCGACAGCGCTCATATCGGGCTGATCAGCCAATTGTTCAGCCGTGTCGGTGCCTCTGACGATCTCGCACGGGGCCGGTCAACCTTTATGGTGGAAATGGTCGAAACCGCAGCAATCCTCAATCAGGCGGATGACCGGGCGCTGGTGATCCTCGATGAAATCGGACGCGGCACCGCAACCTATGACGGCCTCTCGATTGCCTGGGCAACACTGGAACACCTGCATGAGGTCAACCGAGCCCGGGCGCTGTTTGCCACCCATTATCACGAGCTGACCCAGCTCGCCGGCAAATTGCCTGGCGTCGAGAATGCCACGGTTTCAGTCAAGGAATGGGAAGGCGATGTGATCTTCCTTCACGAAGTGAAGAAAGGCGCAGCAGATCGCTCCTACGGGGTACAGGTGGCCCAGCTCGCAGGGCTCCCGGCAAGCGTTGTCACCCGGGCCCGCGATGTGCTCGACATGCTGGAGGAAGGCAGCCGCAGTGGCGCCGGCAAAATTCAGATCGACGATTTGCCGCTGTTTGCAGCCGCCCCGCCTCCGCAACCGAAAGCTCCGGCAGGCCCGTCACAATTGGAACAGCTCCTGGGTGACATCCACCCTGACGATCTCTCACCAAGAGAGGCGCTGGAGGCACTCTACCGCCTGAAGGAGGCCGCGAGCTGACATAGAAAAGCGGCCAGCTTGGATCACCAAGGGCCGCTTGTCATCTTTCCAAAAATACTCGCGCCGCAGGCACGGGCCATAGGCCCGCCTACGACCGCCGGTATCAACCTGCCGGTGTCGAAGACACGCCAACCTGCGCCGGGCGCAGAAGACGGTCGTGCAGCATGAACCCCTCGGCAGATACCTGAATGATATCGCCGGCTTTGGTTCCCGGAACCGGAGCTTCGAACATGGCTTCATGCACCTGCGGGTCAAATCTATCGCCCACTTCCGGCGCGATCACCTGCATACCATGTTTTTCAAACACGCCGAGCAGCGCCCGCATGGTGAGTTCGACGCCTTCGATCAGCGCTGCAGAAACTTCACGCTGCTCATCGGTCGCCGCTTCAATCGCGCGTTTCATGTTGTCGTATACCGGCAGCATGTCACGTGCCAGTTTGGACCCACCGTATTGCTCAGCTTCGCGACGCGCCTTGTCGCCGCGCTTGCGGGCGTTTTCCGCATCCGCCAGCGCGCGCATGAAACGGTCTTTCAGTTCATCCCGTTCGGCACGCAGGCTGTCCAATTCCAGTGCAGCATCATCATATTCTTCAGTCTGCGCAGAGAGCTCTTCCGCTTCGGCTTCTGTGATGTCGTCCAAAAAATCGTCGTTCTTGGGCTCTGCCATATTTCACCTCTAAGTCCGGTCGGAAAGAAGCTTCCCGACCAGTTGCGCCGTATAGTCCACAATCGGCACGATCCGGCCGTAATTCAGGCGGGTCGGGCCAATGACACCCACCGCACCAATGATCTTTCGATCCGCGTTCATATAGGGAGACACCACCAAAGAGGAACCCGAAAGTGAAAAAAGTTTGTTCTCCGAACCGATAAAAATGCGCACACCTTCGCCATCCTCGGTCAGCTGGAGAAACTCCTCGATATCGCGCTTCCGTTCGAGGTCATCAAACAGGTTTCGGATCCGGTCCAGCTCCTCAGCCGCCCCCCCTTCCGACAGCAGATTCGCCCGGCCGCGCACAATCAGTCGCGCCGTATCGCTGCCCTCATCTTCCCAAGCCGCCAGACCGCTTTCGATCATTTCACGGGCCAGAACGTCGATCTGCTGCTGACGGGCCTTGATCTCTTCCTGTATCGAACCGCGCACATCGCCCAATGTGCGCCCTTCGATCAAAGCGTTCAGAAAATTTGCCGCCTCCCGCATCGAACTTGGCGTTTGCCCCGGCGGTGGCGTGAACAGACGATTTTCCACGTGGCCGTCTGAGAACACCAGCACGACCAGAGCGCGATCATGGGCCAGGGTGACGAATTCGATGTGCCGGATCTCTGCCTCGTGCTTGGGCGTCAGCACCAGAGATGCTCCCCGTGTCACGCCTGACAGCGCGGAGCCGACACGATCCAACATACCTGCAAGACCTGCGGACCCGGTCCCGGAATTCGTACCCATGGTTTCATCAATTTTTTGACGATCCTGATTATTGAGATCACCGACCTCCAACAGACCATCAACAAACATCCGCAAACCGACCTGTGTTGGCACCCGCCCGGCACTGGTGTGCGGACTGTTCAGCAACCCCAGATGCTCCAGATCCTGCATTACGTTACGCACCGTGGCGGCGCTTACCTTCTCGTTCAGGGAGCGCGTCAGGGTACGGCTGCCAACCGGGTCTCCCGTCTCAAGATAGGATTCCACAACAGCGCGGAACACGTCCCGCGACCGGTCGTTCATATCCTTCAGAATGTCACTACTGCTGTTCATCGCACTCTATGTGTGGTCGCTGCCGTTTCTGCGCAAGGCTTTGCCCGCCCCTACCCTTGTCATTAAAGAGCGCAGCATCAAAAGGTCAATCATGCTTGCATCGTCAACCCTGCGGGCGCTATCCCGATTGGTAAGCAAACAAAGGATGACCCATGCGACCCTCTGGACGAGACTTGAACCAAATGCGCGCCGTTTCCATCGAAACAGGCTTCACCAAACACGCCGAAGGGTCCTGCCTGATCAAAATGGGCGACACCCATGTGCTGTGTACCGCAACCATCGAGGACCGCGTTCCGCCCTTTATCAAAGGCACCGGGTTGGGCTGGGTCACCGCAGAATATGGGATGCTGCCCCGTGCCACGAACACCCGTATGCGCCGTGAAGCCGCAATGGGCAAACAGGGTGGCCGCACTGTCGAAATCCAGCGCCTCATCGGTCGTGCCCTGCGCGCAGGTGTTGACCGAGTCGCGCTTGGCGAACGGCAGATCAGCATCGACTGCGATGTCCTCCAGGCAGACGGCGGCACGCGCTGTGCGTCGATCACCGGTGGTTGGGTGGCATTGCGGCTTGCAGTGAACAAACTGATGAAGACAGGTGAGGTCAAGATAGACCCGCTTGTTGATCCCGTCGCGGCCGTTTCCTGCGGTATCTATGCAGGCCAACCTGTCCTGGATCTCGACTACCCGGAGGATTCCGAAGCCGGCGTGGATGGCAATTTCATCATGACTGGATCGGGCCAGTTGATCGAAGTCCAGATGTCCGCCGAAGGATCCATGTTCAGCCGTGAGCAATTGAACACCCTGATGGATTTGGCGACCAAAGGCACCGCTGAACTGGCCGAGATGCAAAAGGCAGCCTGCGCATGACACGCAAGTTTGCCGGCGACCGCCTGCTTGTCGCCACACACAACAAAGGCAAGCTGGAGGAGATGAAGCATCTCCTCCAGCCGTTTGGCGTCACGGTAATTGGTGCCGGCGAAATGGACCTGCCCGAGCCGGCCGAGACAGAAGATACCTTTGTCGGAAATGCGCGGATCAAGGCCCATGCCGCCGCAAAGGCGACCGGCCTACCCGCCCTGTCCGATGACTCGGGTATCACCATTGATGCGCTCGACGGCGCCCCCGGAGTGTATACTGCCGACTGGGCAGAAACCGGTGACGGACGCGATTTCATGATGGCAATGACGCGCGCCCATAATGAACTGGAAGCGAAACAAGCCCCCCACCCGCGGCTCGCCCAATTCCGCTGCACTTTGGTTCTGGCCTGGCCAGATGGTCATGATGAGGTCTTTGAAGGTGTGATGCCCGGACAACTCGTCTGGCCCATTCGGGGCAAGGACGGCTTTGGCTACGACCCAATGTTCCAACCTGATGGTCATGGTCAGACCTGCGCCGAAATGGATCGCTGGGCCAAGAACAAGATCAGCCACCGCGGCCAGGCCGTTGCCAAATTCGTCGAGGCTTGTTTCGGTGGATGATTGGCGCAACGGGGGTTTTGGGCTTTATATCCACTGGCCGTTCTGCCAGGCCAAATGCCCCTACTGCGATTTCAACAGCCATGTCACGGCGCAGATTGACCAAACCAGATGGGCCGCCGCCTATCGCGCAGAGATGCTGCGCGCTGCTCCAGAGCTTTCTGGTCGTGTATTGAACACTATCTTCTTCGGAGGCGGTACGCCGTCGCTGATGCATCCGGGTACTGTCGCCTCCATCATCGAAACGGCGCGTGAAATATGGCCGTTTTCCAATGACATAGAGATATCGCTTGAGGCAAATCCGACCTCGGTCGAAGCCGGTCGCTTTGCTGGCTACCGAGATGCCGGGGTCAATCGGATTTCTATGGGTATTCAGTCACTTAACGACGATGACCTACGCCGCTTGGGGCGTTTGCACAACGTCGCCGAGGCGCAGAAGGCGTTTGATGTGGCTCGAAACTGCTTTGACCGAGTCAGTTTCGATCTGATCTATGCCCGACAGGGCCAAACACTCACCGACTGGCGACAGGAGCTTGATCAGGCCCTGTCGATGGCCATTGATCACCTGTCTCTCTACCAGCTGACAATTGAGGAAGGCACTGCCTTTGGGGATCGCTATGCCAAGGGCAAGCTGCGGGACCTTCCCAGTGATGACAACGCAGCAGACATGTATCTAGCGACACAAGAAATCTGCGACAATCATGGATTGCCCGCTTATGAAATCTCCAATCATGCGCGCCCCGGTGCCGAGTCCCGACACAATCTGATCTATTGGCGGTATGGTGATTACCTTGGTATCGGTCCGGGCGCCCATGGACGCCTCACCATTGGAGGTCAGCGATATGCTACTGAAACCTATCTTCAACCCGGTGCCTGGCTCAATGCAGCCGAACGCACAACTGGTGAGACCAGCCGCACGCAATTGACATCAGAAGAGTCTAGCGCCGAATACATGATGATGGGCATGCGGCTTGTCGAGGGGCTAGATAGTGATCGTTTTCAGGAAATCTCCGGCCGATCACTTCCTGCTGACCGTATCTCCGACTTGGCAGATATCGGTATGATCGAGATTTCGGGCAACCGTCTGCGGGCAACCGATTCCGGTCGTGCAGTCTTGAATGCGGTCCTCCGCGAACTGTTGGTGGAGTGATCGAATGAGGGTTCTATACGCCACGCTCGGAATGCTCTGTGTTGGCCTGGCGCTACTGGGTGTTGCCCTCCCACTTCTGCCGACAGTCCCCTTCCTTCTTCTTGCAAGCTTCTTCTTTGCCAACTCCTCCGAACGCCTGCATGACTGGATCATCAGTCACCGCTTATTCGGCCCCATGATTCAGGACTGGCACGAAAGAGGAGCGATTCGCCCGGCCGCAAAAAAAGCGGCAACCCTATCGGTTGCCGCCGTTTTTAGCCTATCCATTCTACTGTCTGCCCCTTCACATGTCCTGATCATCCAGGCCATTGTCCTAAGCGCAGTGATGGTCTTTATTTGGACGCGCCCTAACGGCTGAGACGTCCGCAAAGATCATCCAACTCATCCAGAGACGCGTAGCTGATAGATACAACCCCGCTCTCGCCACCAGCACGATGGTCAATCGACACCTTCATACGCAAGGCAGCTGATAGATCAGCTTCCAACGCACGGGTATCGGCATCCTTCTCTGCAGACTTCTTCGCCGAGCGAGAGGTCGCAGCCTGAAGACCCGCTGCATCCTTCTTCACCAGAGCCTCAGTTGCGCGAACCGACAGACCACCCTTGACGATTTTCTTGGCGAGCTCTGACGCGTTGTCTGAGGTGATCAGAGCACGAGCATGACCGGCCGAAAGGCGGCGCTCCTGAACCAAGGTCTGAACATCATCCGGCAAATGCAACAGCCGGACGAGATTTGCAATGTGACTACGGCTCTTCCCTAATGCCTCGGCCATTTTCTCCTGGGTATGGCCAAATTTATCCATAAGCTGTTTATAGCTCTGCGCCTCTTCCATCGCATTCAGGTCGGACCGCTGAATGTTTTCGATAATGGCGACTTCCATCATCTCGACATCCGAGTAATCCCGAATAATAACTGGGACCTCGTGCAGCTGAGCGCCTTGCGCGGCACGCCAACGACGTTCGCCGGCAACAATCTCGTATTGACCGCCTGGGCGCGGGCGCACGATCAGCGGCTGCAGTACGCCCTTTTCCCTGATTGACGCCGTCAGATCGTCCAAATCCTCCTGTAGGAACTGGCGACGCGGCTGATCCGGGTTCGCGATTACTTTTTCGATCGGCACCATGACTTCGGTGCTTCTGATTGCCTGTTTTTCTGTGCTAACAGGTTCCGGGTTCACATCCGCCATTAGAGCTGACAAGCCTCTTCCCAATCCTCTGGGTTTGTTTTTCTTTTCTGACATTACTGCGCCTCCAGCTGTGGTCAGGCTGCGAGTTTCTGATGTCTCGCAATCAGTTCTTCTGCAAGGGCGCGATACGCATTCGCCCCAAGCGAGTTTGTGTCGTAGTTCAGCACCGGCAGCGCATAAGACGGCGCCTCACTGACACGTACGTTACGAGGGATCTTCGTTTCGAATACCAACTCCCCCAAATGACCGCGAGCGTCTTGCTCAACCTGCTGAGACAGATTATTCCGGCGATCAAACATGGTAAGGACAATCCCCTCAATACGAAGATTGGGATTGGCGGTTTGACGCACCTCACGGATGGTCAACATCAGCTGAGACACCCCTTCCAGAGCAAAGAACTCACTCTGCAAAGGAACGAGAACCGAATCCGAAGCCACCATAGCATTAACCGTCAATAGGTTCAGCGATGGTGGGCAGTCGATCAGGATATAATCCCAGTCGTATTCATCCATTGCCGGCTGACGAAGTGCATCGTGCAGAAGGAAGCTGCGCTTTTCATTGGTGAAAAGCTCGATATCAGCCGAACTCAGGTCGACGGTAGCAGGAATAATGCAAAGATCTTCGATCTCAGTCTCTCGAATGACATCGCTCAATGCGACATCATCAACGAGAAGATCATATGTCGTATGGGTTCGGTCAGCTGCTTCGATACCTAAACCTGTAGATGCGTTTCCTTGCGGATCAAGATCGACCACCAAAACCCTGTAGCCGGTTTCTACCAAGGCCGCCGCCAAATTGATTGCTGTCGTGGTTTTGCCAACTCCGCCCTTTTGGTTGGCGACTGCAATAATACGAGGCCCAGCCGGCCGGGACAAATCAGACACGCGTCACTCCCCTGATTTCTAGTATAACCGCCTCGGGTTCAGTCCAACTACTAGTAGATTTCAGGTCGAATTGCCATTGGCTCCTCGCGTTATCCACTTCTTTTTTCCATTGCACTCCTTTGGAAAGCAAAGCAATTCCACCGGGATGAAGATGATGTTCGGCAAAACCAAGAAGAGTCGTCAGATCAGCCAGAGCGCGGGCAGACATGACATCGGCGCCGATTGATGGAACCTTTTCAATTCTCTCAGAAACCACTTTTGCCGTCGCGCCGCATTCCCTAATAGCCGTGCGCAGAAAGGCGCATTTCCTTTGATCGCTTTCAATCAGCGTGATCGAACAATCAGGCGCCCGCTCCGCTGCAATGATCGCCACAACCACCCCAGGAAAGCCGCCGCCGCTGCCGATATCGACCCAAGTCTTCGGAAACTCAGTCAGCTCACAAATCTGGATAGAGTCGACGATATGCCGGTCCCAAACACTGTCCAGAGTGGATTTTGCTACGAGATTGATCTTGGGAGACCACTTTTTTACTAAACTTTCATAATGCTTAAGGCGATCATATGTTTCACGTGAAACATATGACTTTCCAATTTGCATTTCAATCATCTCAGGCGGTCCTACCCTGGGTCACAGTACTGCCACGCCGGAGCCTGGCAAGGATCAAAGCAAGCGCAGCTGGTGTCATGCCATCCACCCGACCAGCCTGCGCGAGGGTTTCAGGCCTTGATCGCTCCAACTTTCCGCGCAACTCTTTCGAAAGCCCTTCGAAATCATAGGTAAAATCAGCGGGAATAAGATATCCTTCGTCGCGCTTCATCGCCTCGATCTCGCGCTTCTGACGGAGGATATAATTCGCATAGAGTGCGTCCCGCTCGATCTGTCGGCGAATAGGCTCCTCGCACTGCTCCAACTCGGGAAGCAAGCGCAGGATATCTTCAAAAACGACATTCGGGAACGCCAGCACATCCGTGGCAGTTCGCCGGTTCCCGTCCTGGTTCACAGTAACGCCGGCCTCGTTGATCTCCTTTGGCGTGAATTGACGGCTATCCATCACATCCCGCGCAGCCTCAAGCTTCTCCATTTTTTTGGAGAAGGCAGCGTGACGGCGTTCTCCCACGCAACCCAACTCGATGCCAATACCTGTCAGCCGTTGATCAGCATTATCGGCGCGAAGTGAAAGGCGAAACTCAGCCCGCGATGTGAACATGCGATAGGGCTCAGTTACGCCATTGGTTGTCAGATCATCGATCATCACGCCTATATAGCTTTCAGAGCGACTGAATGTGACCGGATCGTTTCCTTTTGCATAGCGCGCCGCGTTCAGACCAGCCACTAACCCTTGAGCTGCAGCTTCCTCATAACCCGTCGTGCCATTGATCTGGCCGGCTAGATACAAGCCTTGATGCGATTTCAGCGCCAGATCCAACCCAAGCGCGCGAGGATCGACATAGTCATACTCAATTGCATATCCTGGCTGGAGTATTTCGGTTTTTTCCAATCCGACTATCGAGCGCACGTAGCGCTCTTGGACATCCACCGGCAGGCTCGTTGAGATGCCGTTTGGATAAACGGTATGATCATCCGCACCTTCCGGCTCAAGAAAGATCTGATGGCTTGTCTTATCGGCAAAGCGCACAATTTTATCTTCGATGGATGGGCAATATCTGGGCCCTACCCCTTCAATATGGCCACCATACATCGCAGATCTGGCAAGATTATCCCGGATGATATCATGTGTGTTTTCATTGGTGTGCGTGATCCCACACACCACTTGAGGCGCTGAAATTGACTTACTCAGGAAGCTGAACAGAGTGGGATCTTCATCTCCAGGTTGGCCTTCAAGTCTATCCCAAGCGATTGTCCGACCATCCAGTCGCGGCGGAGTGCCGGTTTTCAATCTTCCCAGGCGAAGATCAAAACTGTCCAGCCGCTCTGCAAGCCGCACTGAGGGCTTATCACCCATTCGGCCGCCGGGCCTGGAGACGTCCCCGATATGAATGACGCCTCTTAAAAACGTGCCTGAAGTCAGGATCACGGCCCGGCTGAATATTTCACTATCATCGGCGAGACGCACACCCTGAATGCGGTCACCGGTCATAAGAAAGTCGACAACCTCACCGATGACGATATCCAGATTGGACTGATCCTGAGTTTCGGCGAGCATTTGCCGGCGGTAGATCTTACGATCGGATTGCGCTCTCGGTCCCTGAACTGCAGGGCCTTTACGTCTATTCAGCAGTCGAAACTGGATACCGGCCTTATCTGCAACACGCCCCATGACGCCATCAAGGGCGTCTATCTCTCGGACAAGATGCCCCTTCCCCAATCCGCCAATGGCGGGATTACAGGACATCACACCGATGCCCTCCTTCGTCAGGGTCACGAGTGCGGTCCTCACACCCATGCGGGCTGCTGCATGTGCAGCCTCCGTGCCGGCATGACCACCGCCAACAACAATCACATCATAATCTGGATGTTTCACGTGAAACACTCCTCATTTCCCCAAGCAGAAACTTGAGAATATTTCGTCCAGTAGGTTCTCAACACCGACCCGTCCCACAAGCATCTCCAAAGCACGGATAGCAGACCGGATATCCTCCGCTGCGACATCATAGTATTCAGGTCCACCGGCTAAGATCATCTGTGCCGAGTTTAGACGATCAGATGCGGTTCGCATCGCTTCCTTGTGACGCGCACGCGTTGCAATACCAGCTTTTCCGGCCCTGTTCTGTAGGATATCAGTGATAGCCACTATCAAAGCCTCGACGCCCTGCCCGGTTTTTCCAGATATCGCCAGCACATCCTGATGTTCTTCGGCCAGGTCGGCTTTTGGAACCACCACAATATCGTCAGGCTCGACGTCGATATCAATAGCAGCAGGATCGTCGGTCAGAAACACGCGAAGGTCTGCTTCTTGAGCGCGCTTCTTTGCAAGTTTGATACCGATCCCTTCAACATGGTCGTCAGTCTCCCGCAAGCCGGCGGTGTCGAGTAGCGTCACAGGGAGACCCGCCAGATCCATCCGGACCTCGATCACATCACGCGTCGTACCCGCATATTCAGAAGTAATAGCCGCCTCACGGCCGGCGAGCGCATTGAGCAAAGTCGATTTTCCGACATTCGGCGCGCCGACAATGGCAACTTCGAATCCATTCCGAATACGTTCAGCAATCTGAACACCTGAAATCTGCGGCTGCAAATCAGCAGCTACACCGGCGAGCAGCGCCGCAACCTCGGCGGTTACATCGACAGGGACATCTTCATCAGCGAAATCAATAGTCACTTCAATAAGTGAGGCTGCGCGAATGAGATCCTTGCGCCACCGCTCGGCCAGGTCTGCCAAGCCGCCGGCGAGAACGGCTTGCGCCTGGACACGCTGAGCATCCGTCTCAGCCTCGATAAGATCCGCCAGCGCTTCAACTTGAGAAAGGTCAAGCTTACCATTTTCGAGCGCACGCCGAGTGAACTCGCCCGGATCCGCAAGGCGCACATCATCGAACATACCCAGAAGCTCAAGCATCGCGGTTACAACAGCTGTACTACCATGTACCTGGAATTCAACCGTATCCTCACCGGTAAAGCTGTTGGGGCCGGCAAATGTCAGGATCAATGCCTCATCAATCCGAGCGCCAGCCTGATCGGAAATCACCCGCAGACTACGCCCAGGACACGGCAAAGCACCGCCACTGATAACAGAAGCGGTGTTGATCGCCTGAGGACCTGACAATCGAATAACCGAAACGCCGGCCTTCCCCTGAGCGGAGGCCAGCGCAAAGATCGTGTCCATCGGAACCTTCCTTTCGTGCCGGCCCGGGTATTAGGTGTTCATTGAGTCGAAGAATTCAGAATTTGTCTTTGTTTGCTTCAACTTAGACAACAGAAACTCGATTGCGTCAGTGGTCCCCATCGGGTTGAGGATACGGCGAAGGACAAATGTCTTGGCCAGGTCACCCTTATCAACGAGGAGGTCTTCTTTCCGAGTACCCGACTTGAGAATATCAATTGCCGGGAAGACGCGTTTGTCCGCAATCTTACGATCAAGGACGATTTCCGAGTTACCGGTACCTTTGAATTCTTCAAAGATCACCTCGTCCATACGGCTGCCGGTGTCAATCAATGCGGTGGCGATGATGGTAAGCGAACCGCCTTCTTCGATATTCCGCGCCGCACCAAAGAATCGTTTCGGGCGCTGCAGGGCGTTTGCATCGACACCACCGGTCAGAACCTTACCAGACGATGGCACCACAGTGTTAAAGGCCCTACCAAGTCTTGTGATGGAGTCCAGAAGAATAACTACATCTCGTTTATGCTCAACAAGACGCTTCGCTTTTTCAATCACCATCTCGGATACGGCAACATGCCGGGTCGCTGGTTCGTCGAAGGTTGAGGAGACAACCTCACCTTTCACCGACCGCTGCATATCCGTGACTTCTTCCGGACGTTCGTCGATCAGCAGAACGATCAGGTAACACTCAGGATGATTCTTCGCGATGGAATGCGCGATGTTCTGCAGGATCACCGTTTTACCGGTCCGCGGCGGTGCCACGATAAGAGAACGCTGACCTTTACCGATCGGCGAAACCAGATCGATCACACGGGCAGACCGGTCCTTGATGGTTGGGTCTTCGATCTCCATCTTCAGCCGTTCATCAGGATAGAGCGGCGTCAGGTTGTCAAAGGCGATCTTGTGGCGCGCTTTTTCGGGATCTTCAAAGTTGATCTTAGTAACATTTGTCAGCGCAAAATAGCGCTCGTTTTCCAGCGGCGACTTAATCTGACCCTCAACGGTATCGCCCGTCCGCAACGCATACTGACGGATCATGTCAGGCGAGACATAAATGTCATCAGGACCCGGCAGGTAATTCGCTTCAGGAGAGCGCAGAAAACCAAAGCCGTCTTGCAGTACCTCAAGCACGCCATCGCCGGCGATTTCCCAGCCTTCATCTGCGCGTTCACGCAGGATCTGGAACATCATCTCGCCCTTGCGCATCGTGGAGGCGTTTTCGATCTCAAGCTCTTCAGCCATGGACAGAAGATCCTTGGGGCTTTTTGCCTTCAGATCGGAAAGGTTCAGGGATTGAACGGTCATATATATACGGCCTTTATTCTCCCACTGTTAACTGGGGAGCGGTGTCATAGGTATAAGGAAGACACGAGTGCCCGGACGGGCCCGTTAAGGCGCATACATAAGGGGTGTTGCCGTTTGAGTCAAACCCCCGCTCAGAACTTGAAAATGACTGATATGACGATGACCACCATCAGCAGCGTCGGGACCTCATTCATCATTCTATAGCTGCGACCGGTTCGGGTGTTCTGCCCGTTTGCGAAGTCCCGGTGACGGAACAACAGCCAGTGATGGAACCAGGTCATCCCCAGAACGCTCAGGCCCTTGCTCCAGGGCCAGATAACGCTCCAGTCCACCAACCCCGGCGTAAACACCATTACGAGGCCTGCTGCCCAGCTGACGTACATGGCGGGCCGCATGATGATACGAAGCAGCTTCTCCTCCATCATGACAAAGATCGGAAGGCTCTCTGGCACCTTCTCTGCCTGTTCCACGTGATAGACAAAAAGACGCGGTAGATAGAAGAGACCAGCCATCCAGCTGATCACGGCCATGATGTGCAGCGATTTGGCGTAGGGGTAAATTTCAAACAGTAGATCGCTCAGATCCATGGTCGGCCTCTCGGTTCCCTCTCTCCCCTTAAAATATAAGTATTTTAAAAGGATGATGTTTTAGTAGTGCACCTGAAATACGGTGGATAACTGACTCATCCACTGGCTTATCCCTGCTCTGGATAACTTACCAGCTTTACCCCCAGCGACATGATGACTCTTGCCGGCAGGCCATAAAAACAACAGGAATACTGTGCCGGTAAGCTAAGTTTGAAGTGGGGATAAGCTTGGGGTGAAATCGGAGCAACTGAGATATCCACGATTTGGAAGTTATCCCTATCCTCTCAGGGCGAATCTGCCGGCAAGCAAATGGGGATTTTGAGGTTCTCCACGGCTTGCGAAATGGCCGAAATTTCATACAAACCGTCCAAGGCCCATCACACTCTTGCCCACGGGGTTTTCCACATGTCTACCCACATCGTTCTGGCCTCTGGGTCACAAATTCGCGCCCAGCTCCTGCGACAGGCCGGCGTTCCTTTCGAGGTTGCCGCCGCCCGCATCGACGAGGAGGCCATCAAATCCGCGCTCTTGGCCGAGGAGGCCAAGCCGCGGGACATCGCCGATACGCTGGCAGAAGCGAAGGCGCGCAAAGTCAGTGCCAAGTATCCCGGGGCCCTTGTATTGGGCTGTGATCAGGTGCTCGAGTTTGATGGAAAATTGTTATCAAAACCAAAAGATTCGGATGAAGCTTTTGCGCAGCTGAAAATAATGCGGGGTCAGCGACATATGTTACTGTCCGCTGCGGTCATCTACCGCGATGGTCAACCGATGTGGCGGCATGTTGGGCAGGTGCGATTGCGGATGCGGTCCAGCTCGGATGCCTATCTTCGCGGTTATGTGGCGCGTAACTGGGACAGTATCCGCCATGCTGTTGGCGGATATAAACTTGAGGAAGAAGGGGTGCGGTTGTTCAGCACGATCGAAGGGGACTACTTCAATGTTCTTGGGTTACCCCTCCTCGAGCTGCTCAACTATTTGGCCCTGCAGGGAGTGATAGAACAATGAGCGACGCACGCATCCCTCTGGCTGGTGTGATTGGCAATCCAGTGGCGCATTCGCGGTCGCCACTGGTCCATGGCCATTGGCTTAGAACGCATGGCATTGCCGGTCACTATGTTCCGCTGCATGTTGAAGCCGATCAGCTGGAAACTGTTGTGCGCAGCCTGCCGATGATGGGATTTGTTGGGGCCAACGTCACAATTCCTCATAAAGAGAAGATCATGGATATCGCCGATCAGGTGACGGATCGTGCGACATTGATCGGCGCGGCCAATACGTTGATCTTCCGACCTGATGGGTCAATCCTGGCAGATAATACAGACGGATATGGCTTCATTACCAATCTGCATCAATCCGCTCCTGACTGGGATCCAGCATCAGGTCCGGCGGTCGTCTTTGGCGCTGGCGGCGCCAGCCGTGCCGTGATTGCCTCCCTGTTGGAAGCTGGCGTCCCCGAGATCCTGCTCAGCAATCGAACACGGGAGCGGGCAGACCAGTTTCGCAGTGAGTTCGGATCGCGGATCGAGGTGGTGGATTGGGTGCAGGTTGGCAACGTCGTCGAACAGGCCGCGCTGCTCGTGAATACGACCTCACTGGGAATGATCGGAAAGCCGCGCCTGCGGGTGCCGCTGGATGGCCTGCGCCCCGGCACGGTTGTGACCGATCTGGTCTATACTCCGCTGAAGACGGAAATGCTGCAATGGGCTGAGGATATCGGCTGTACCACGGTAGATGGTTTGGGGATGCTGTTGCATCAGGCTGTACCAGGGTTCGAACGGTGGTTTGGCAAACGACCGGAGGTCGATGAAGCCACACGTGAGGCCGCGTTGGCATGAGCTTTGCACTGGGGCTAACCGGATCCATCGGAATGGGAAAGAGCGCAACCGCGCAGATCTTTGCCGATGAAGGATGTGCGGTCTGGGATGCCGACGCAGCCGTTCATCGCCTATACGATGCAGATGGAGCTGCGGTTGCGCCGATTGGCGCGCTGTTCCCGACGGCCATCGCCGGCGGACGGGTCGACCGGGCACGTCTGCGTGAGATCATCGCCGGCGATGCAAGCGCCCTGCCCCGCATCGAAGCAATCGTGCATCCGCTTGTCGCCGCTGACCGCGAGGCTTTCAGAGCATCGTCGTCGCATGATGTTCTGGTCTTCGATATTCCCCTGCTGTTTGAAACCGGGGGTGACGCAGGTATGGATGCGGTGGCCTGCGTGTGGATCGACGCTGAGACGCAGCGCAGCCGGGTCATGGAGCGCGGCACAATGTCGGTTGAGCAATTTGAACAGATCCTTCAGAAACAAATGCCGATAGAGGAAAAGAAAGCGCGGTCGGATTTTCTGATCCAGACCGATACGCCCGACCATGCGCGCGATCAGGTGCGCGCCATCCTTGCCCAGATCAGAAAGCAGGTTGCAGATGCGTGAAATCGTCCTTGATACCGAGACAACAGGATTTGATCCGTTTTCTGGCGACCGCATCGTCGAGATCGGTGCGGTTGAGTTGCTCAATCACATGCCAACGGGCGAAACCTTTCATGTCTATATCAACCCCGAACGTTCCATGCCGCAGGACGCGTTCAAGGTGCACGGCATTGGGCCGGATCTTCTTGAACCGCCACAACAACCCGGGCCCGGTGCGGCGACATTGCGCGACAAACCGGTATTTTCGAAAGTCGGGCAGAAATTTCTGGATTTCGTGCGGGATTCCAAAATGGTCATCCACAACGCCGCATTCGACATGAAATTCCTGAATGCCGAGCTGGACTGGATGGGCCTGCCAAAACTGCCGATGGATCAGGCAATTGACACGCTTGCCATAGCGCGCAAGCGCTTTCCTGGGTCGCCGGCGACACTGGATGCGCTCTGCCGTCGGTTCAATATCGACAACAGCAATCGTACGTTGCATGGCGCGCTGCTCGACTCCGAGATTCTGGCAGATGTCTATCTTGAACTGATTGGTGGTCGGCAGCCCGATTTCGGCCTTTCAGCATCAAGCGATAAGGCGCGCAGCGGGACTGTGATCACAGAGGACTGGCGCCCTACGGCAAGGCCGACACCCCTGCCCGCACGACTTACCGCAGAAGAACAGGAGGCGCATGACGCGTTTGTTGCGAAGATGGGTGACGGAGCACTGTGGAACAGCTCCGGCAGCTGACCCCCCGCGCCCGCGCGACTGCCAGCCAAAAAACGCCGCGGTTTCCCGGCGGCGTTTTTTGTCAGCGGGCCAAGGACGCCGCTGTATGATGCTTACTGCGGTTTGTCGGCGGCAGCTGCGTCGGCCTGACGACGTGCCAACTCGTTGCGATAGATCGCGACGAAGTCGATATTGTCGAGGTTCAGCGGCGGGAAACCACCGTCGCGGGTCACGTCAGAGACGATGCGGCGCAGAAACGGGAATAACATGCGGGGGCATTCGATCAGCAGGAACGGATGCAGCTGGTCTTCCGGCACGCCGACAATGTTGAAGATGCCGACATATTCCAGTTCCAGAACGAACAGGACAGCATTGCCCTCCTTGTCCTTGGATTCGATGTTCAGCTTGGTCATGACTTCATACTGATTTTCGGCCTGACGCTTCTTTGCATCAAGCGCAACCTGTACGCTCACATCGGGCTGAACGTCGGCGCCGACGCCTTTTTGCGCCATGACGTTTTCAAACGACATATCGCGGATGAACTGACCCAGGATATTCATCTGGACTTGCGGCTGCTGCACGCCTTCTGTTGCGCCGTTTTCGGCCATGAAGCTACTCCTAAACTATGTTTCGCCTGTGCTTAACAGCTTGGCGCACGTATCTCAACGGGGTGTCACGCGAGCCGCTCACCTCTTGTCATCGACCCAACCGGACGGGCCATTGCGCGGTCTATCCCGAGTGACGTCCTCGTAGTCGCCGTCAATGATATCGCCGGGCCTACCGGAGGAGTGACCGCCGGGGTAATTGCGCCCCTGCATGCTCCCAGGACCCATTTGGAACCGTGCAACCGTCACTTTGGAACGCAGGTACCGGTAGACGGCCATACGGATCTGCGGGACAAGCAATGCAAAGCCGACTGCATCAGTGAAAAATCCAGGTGTCAGCAACAGCGCGCCGGCAACGAGGATCATCGCACCATGCGCGAGAGGTTCCGTGGGGTCATTCAACCGTTCAAAAGACGTGCGCAATTGGCCCAATGCCAGCCTACCCTGCGTTCGCACCAGCCAGGTTCCCAAAACCGCAGTCAGGACCACAATGGCCAGCGTGGGCCACAGGCCAATCGCGCCACCGACCTGAATAAAAAGTGCGATTTCGATGATCGGAACCATCAGGAAGGCCAGAAAAAGATACATGCGGGGTTTCCTCAGAACTTGCGCGGGACGGTGGACTTGCGCCGACCCGTCACCTACATAAGGTTGGAACGCTTTAGTTTCAAACGAAGCATGAACATCTACCGTAGAGGTTGTTATGGAGTCGCCCGTGATTCAGCTGTTGGTTTTGGCCGGTATTGCCGTGTTTTTGATCCTGCGCCTGAAGAGCGTTCTTGGCACCCGTGAAGGGTTCGAAAAGCCGGCCCTGCCTCAGTCAGATCGCCAGAGCCGCCGTCCCGAGCTCGAGGTAATCGAAGGTGGGCCGGACCATGACATCATTGACTATGTCCCTGAGGATAGTTCGCAGGCCAAAGACCTTGCCGCAATGAAGAAAGCCGAACCGTCCTTTGAGGTACGGGATTTTGTGCAGGGTGCTCGCGGTGCCTACGAGATGATCCTGATGGCGTTTGAACGAGGGGATCTGGACGAAATCGAACCGTTCCTCGCGCCCGATGTCTTTGAGAGCTTTGTCACCGCTGTTTCGCACCGCGAAGATCAAGGTCTGACCATCGAGGCGGAATTTGTCGGCGTGCGTGAAACGACCTTGACCGATACCAGCTTTGATCCGGCTACAGGCAATGCAGAAATCACCATGAGGTTTGTCGCGGAACTGACCTCCGTCGTGCGGGACCGTGGCGGTGATATCGTCGAGGGCGATCCCAAGGCCCTGAAACGCCAGAAGGACACCTGGGTCTTTGGCCGCACCATGGGCAGTGCGGATCCGAACTGGCATCTGGTCGCCACGGACGCATGATGCACGGGCTCCGGCGGGCACTCTGTGCGCTGGCCCTTGGGGCTGGCGCATATTTGTTCCCGCAGGGCGGGCAGGCAGAAACGACCTATACAATGTTGTCCTTTGCTCAGTTAGAAGGCTGGGCGGAGGACGATCATGAGGAGGCGCTCGGCGCCTTCCTGCAGACCTGCCGGGATCTGGACGATCCGGATTGGCGCGCGCTTTGTGCGCTTGCGCGTGAACAGGATCCGCAATCTGCGCGCGGGTTCTTTCAGCTGCTTTTTCGCCCTGTCCTGATCGAGGATGGCACGCCGGCGTTGTTTACCGGTTACTTCGAACCTGAGCTGTCAGGCGCGCGCAGGCCCAGCTCCCGGTATCGGTATCCGGTCTACCGGCAGCCGCCGGAGGCGCGCAACTCCAGCCAATGGCTGACACGGCGCGAACTTCTGACAAGCGGCATCATGGAAGGGCGCGGGCTGGAGATCGCCTGGGTCGATGATCCGGTCGAGCTGTTTTTTCTTCAAATCCAAGGATCCGGCCGAATTCGCCTGTCGGATGGCTCCTCGATCCGGGTTGGCTATGGCGGCGCCAATGGTCATGAATATCGATCCATTGGCACCGAATTGGTTCGCCGTGGGATTTATAATATCCATCAGGTCAGCGCTGCGGTGATCAAACGCTGGGTGCGGCGCAATCCGCTCGCCGGCGAGGATTTGCTGATGCACAACCCCTCCTATGTGTTCTTCCGTGAGGTGAGCCGTATTCCAGCCTCTGCCGGCCCGCTGGGCGCGATGAACCGGTCGGTGACCACCTTGCGCAGCCTGGCTGTTGATCCGAAATATACGCCACTGGGGGCACCGGTCTGGCTGGAAAAGGATGGTGCTAAACCTATGCGGCGCTTGATGATTGCGCAGGACACCGGCTCCGCGATAAAGGGCGCGCAGCGGGCCGATGTGTTCTTTGGCAGCGGGGATGAGGCGGGGATCGAAGCTGGCAAGCTACGCGATCCCGGTCGCATGGTGGTGCTGCTTCCGATCCAGCGAGCCTATGCGCTATTGCCGGGGGATTTCTGATGAGCCGCCGCAAACTGACCTCCGAAGAAATAGACCTCTGGCACCGGGTGGCGCGTCAGGCCGAGCGGCTGCACCCTAAAACACGTACTGCGCCAGCCACCGCTCCCCTGCCCAAGCCCAGGCCGAGCAAATCGCCTCTGCCACCGCAGGAGAGGTTCACGCCAGAGCTGTTTGAACTGGGTTCCAAAGCCACATCCCAGCCGACCAGACATGATCTTAAGCCCAGTGTGACAAGGGGGCTGATTTCTGCGCCGATGCAGATGGATGGCAAAGCCTACCGCAAGATGAAACGTGGCAAGCTGAAACCGGAGGGGAAGCTGGACTTGCATGGAATGCGGGTCGATGCAGCCCACCCTGCGCTGGTTCGGTTTGTCCTGTCAGCCCATTCTGCGGGCAAGCGGCTGGTTCTGGTGATCACCGGAAAAGGCAAAGATCGAGATGAACCCGGACCGATGCCTGTTCCGCGTGGCGTCCTGCGTCATCAGGTACCGCAGTGGCTGTCACTGCCGCCACTGTCGCAGGTCGTACTTCAGGTGACCCCGGCCCATGTCAGCCATGGTGGTGGCGGTGCCTATTACATCTATCTTCGGCGACATCGCTGATTGGTGGACTGCCTCAGCGATCTTCACCGCGATACACATTGGCCTGATAGTTTTCCGAAAGCGTGATTTCGACCGCGTTGTCTTCCTTTTCGACAACCAAACGACCGGGGAACAGCCGCTGAATCGACACGGCGTCACGGTCAAAGGCTGCTGCGGTCTGGCGGGCTGAATTCAAGATCGACAGCACTGCCGGCGAGGTCGCGGCTACGAAATGCCCGGATTCCGCCGTATCGGCATAGGCGGTGGTGTCGACCACTTCGATCGGCAACTCAGAGACATCGTCCAGTGATTTCAGATTGCCAAGCCGACCGCGGTTATGTGTTCCGCGCAGTCGCTGCGACAGGTTCAATACGTTATCCTTGCGCGAAACCATGACGACGAAGGGCTGTGGAACCGGGTCAATGCGGCGCATCTGACTGCGGAAAACCTCAACGTCAAGATCCGGGGACATCAGGATCACCGCGCCGAGGTTCTTGCTGCTCCAGCCTGGTGTTTTGATTTCCATCTGGCGCATGGTTTCCATCACCAGCTGCGATCCCATGGAATGGGCGACCAGAACGACGCGGTTTGACGCACCGGGCTTCAGATTGCGCAGGAGCTGCTCCAACCCGTCACGTGCAAACAACACGCTATCGCCATCATAGGCGTAACCCAGCGGGTTTCCTTGGCTGGGCCAGGAATAGATGATCGTGGCGCCGGGGATATTGATATCGTTGCTCAGCTGGGCAGCCCGGAACGCCGTTTCAGCCTGGGTGGAGTTGAACCCATGCACAAATACGGTGATATCACGCTCCCCAACCGGGTAGTTATCCAGCTCCCGCGAGACGCGATTGTTCAGTTCCGCCATATCGGCAACCTCTTCCCGGCCCGCCATGGTGAATTGCGTTTCGGGATCGGGTTCAGCATAGGCAAAATCCAGCTGTCCCGGTGAATGGTTCGGCGGGATTGAGACCGTCAGTTCCAGTAGGCGCAGCGTATCGGATCGCTCCGCGCCATAGGTTCCATTTGGAAGGGGCCGACGTGTCGTTGCGCCAAAAATGGTCTTGGCTTTGCCGATTTCCAAGGCTTCCGGCACAGTTGGGGTAAAGGATCTGTCGGTGCAGCCTGCTGCCACGATCAGAACCATGCTGATGCTGAACAGGACTCGTGAAAAATTCATGCGAGGGGCCATCTATTAACAATAGCGGCAGGCTACTGGCGGCCTGCCGCTATGTCCACAGATCGGGCAGATGCCCTGACGACCGTTAAAGCACATAGCGGCTGACATCAGCCGATTTGGTCAATTCACCGAGGTTCTTGCGGACAAAAGCAGCATCTACAACGACCGTTTCACCCGACCGATCCGGCGCGCTGAAAGACAGCTCCTCGAAGACACGTTCGATCACGGTATAGAGTCGCCGCGCCCCGATGTTCTCGACCGTCTGATTCACCTCGGCCGCGATCTTGGCGAGTGATGCGATGCCATCGTCGGTGAAGCTCACGTTGACATCCTCTGTCCCCAGAAGCGCCGTATATTGCAGAGTGAGCGCATTGTCGGTTTCGGTCAGAATGCGGACGAAGTCTTTCTCGCTCAGGGCACGCAGGTTCACGCGGATTGGCAGTCGCCCCTGCAATTCTGGCAGCAGGTCGGAGGGTTTCGCGATGTGAAACGCACCGGAGGCAATGAACAGGATATGGTCGGTCTTCACCGGGCCGTGTTTGGTCGAAACGGTCGTTCCCTCGATCAGCGGCAGCAGGTCACGTTGCACACCTTCGCGGCTGACATCGCCGCCCCTCGCATCCTGACGTGCGCAGACCTTGTCGATCTCATCCAGGAAGACGATCCCGTTCTGTTCAACGGACTCCAGCGCCGCCTTGGTGAGGGTTTCGTCGTCAAGCAGCTTGTCCGCTTCCTCACCAATCAGGATGTCGTAGCTGTCTGCGACGGTCATTTTCTTGCGGGTCGTCCGACCACCCATAGCTTTGCCGAACAGATCGCCAAGGTTCATCATCCCCATGTTGCCACCGGGCTGACCGGGGATTTCGAACATGGAACCCATCGGGTTCGAGCTGTCGGCGACATCCAGTTCGATGACAGTATCATCCAGCTCGCCGGCTTTAAGCTTTTTACGGAACATCTCGCGGGTGGCGTCGCGGGCATCCTCGCCGGCGATGGCCTGGATGACTCGCTCCTCCGCCGCTTGGCGGGCCTTGGCCTTGACGTCCTCACGCATGTGTTCGCGGGTCTGAACAATGGCGATATCCACCAGATCACGGATGATCTGCTCTACGTCGCGGCCGACGTAACCGACCTCGGTGAACTTTGTCGCCTCGACCTTGATAAACGGCGCGCGGGCCAGTTTGGCCAGACGACGGGAAATCTCCGTTTTGCCGACGCCGGTGGGCCCGATCATCAGGATGTTCTTGGGATAGACTTCATCCCGAAGATCATCGCCCAGCTGCTTGCGACGCCAGCGATTGCGCAGCGCGACGGCTACGGCACGCTTTGCATCGGTCTGGCCGATGATAAAGCGATCAAGTTCGGAAACGATTTCGCGAGGGGTGAGATCAGTCATGAGGGGTCCGTTTCAGTGGGCGGGCGGCAGCCGGTCAAGCGGCAGCACCCGTGAGAGGGGGGAGATCAGCAGGGCCCGGATCCGCGCCCAGAACGCGCCGAGGATCACCAGGAACAGGCCCAGCACGAGAATGGTGGTCGCAGCGCCATCGCCGTCAAACACTGTCGCCGCGAGGGTGACGCTATAGCCGATGGCCGCAATCAGAAATGAGCGCCGGTCAATGATGATCGCGACCACGGCAAATGCAAACAGCACTGCCATCAGCGCCAGATTGGCCTCGGAGGTGCCGCTGTTAAGCAGGCTGAGCGCGATCGTATTAACCAGCGCCGGCGCCGCAACAACATGCAGCCAGAAGCCCTGCGCAGAGCGTCGTGTGACCCGATGCGGGTCGCTCAGGTCAAACATCATTGCGACGGCAAACACAGCGAGACCAACCAGCAATGTCACCCAGGCAAACGGGCCCGACGCAGAAAGCAGGAAGAGATCGCCAATGCCCGTCAGGCTGCCCGACTGATTTGCGGCCAGCATCAGGGCCAGCGCAAAGACACCAAGAGCGATCAGAGCCATGGCAAAAGGGACCCGAAAGCGCAGCCAGTAGACCGCGATGGCAACCGTTGTCAGCCCGAGGGGCAAGGGCAGGCTGCCATAGTCACCTTGCATGACCATGAACACCTGCGAAAATTCAGCCGTAAGTCCGACGCCTGCATTCAGCGTCCAGAGGATCGACAGTGCAATCGCCGGCGCCACCATGCGACGACGGCGGATGAAATACTCGCTCAGCAGCCAAAGCACGACCGCGCCGATGATGGAGGACATGGTGGCTTTCTCAACCAGCCCGCCCAACCCTTCGGCCATGGAAATACCGGTAACAGCGGCCCAGCCCGTCGACAGAATGATCAAACCGATCACGATGAAGATCTCATTGAACCCTTTGAACAGCTCAAACGGCTCATCACCCGGTGCCAGATTTTCACGCGCACCGCGTCTGCTGTGGGCCAGCGCCATAAGCGAGGCGGCCTGCGCCTCGCTCAGAAGGCCGGCACCAACCGCAGCCCGAATGTCGTTTTGATCGATATGGCTCATATCAGTCCTTCTGGCTGATCCGTTCGACTGTCAGACGTCCATTGGTGTAAACGCAGATATCAGCCGCGATGGCCATTGCGTCACGGGCCACGGCTTCGGCGTTGCGGTCACTGTCCATCATGCCGCGGGCAGCGGCCAGCGCGAAATTTCCACCCGATCCGATGGCGGCAACATCATGTTCTGGCTCCAGCACGTCCCCGGCGCCGGTGATCACAAACATATCTGCCCCGTCGGTCACGATCAGCATCGCTTCCAATTTCTGGAGATATTTGTCGGTGCGCCAGTCCTTGGCCAATTCCACGCTGGCACGTGCGAGTTGACCGGGGGTGGCCTCAAGCTTGGCTTCAAGCCGCTCAAGCAAGGTGAAGGCATCGGCAGTGGAGCCGGCAAAACCCGCGACGACATCGAAACCTCCGGGCGACAGGCGGCGGACCTTGCGCGCCGTTCCCTTGATCACGGTCTGCCCAAGGGAAACTTGCCCGTCGCCGGCAATGACGACCTCGCCATCCTTCTTCACGCCGATGATTGTCGTACCGTGCCAGCCCGGGAATTGATCGTCTGCCATCGTGTTCTCCTTGTTTCCAGGCCTATATGGGCACTGGTCTTTTGTACCTCAACCGGGTGCTATCCGCTGCGGGTGCCGGGGATCAAGCGAATAGGCGCCCTGCCCGCGCCCTGGCTATGATCTTCTTGCAACGACCGACCGGACGGTTTTCACAAGTGGTCATCTGATGATCATCGCAGAGCCGACAATTTGCGCCCTGATGCGGGTATTCTGTTCAGGTGAAATGGAACAGGTGTTCGTCACGACTGGAACGCGCTGGGAGAGTTGCCTTTATCCGGGCAAAGCGCCCGAAATTCATGCTATGCAAAAACTGCAATTCGGAGCTGTCGAACCGGCAATTGTGGGACTCGGCAGGCCACCCTACATGAGGCTCACAACCGACACGGTGTCGGCTGGTTCTCATAAGGAATGCGCAAATGGCTACCACCGCAAACATCCATGCGCCGCTCGGAGCAGTCACCGTACTCCGCCTGGTGGACGCAGTCTACAACGCCAAGTCTTCGATCGTGGCTTGGAAAGAAGCACGTGACACCCGCAAGGCTCTGTCCGCGCTGACCGATACGCAGCTGGAAGACATCGGTCTGACCCGCGCGGATATCGCAAAGATCTGAGGACGCCCATCCTCAGTCACAAAGATGATTTGGCCGCTCCTTCCAGGGCGGCTTTTTCTTTTGCGTAGGATCGCTAGGACATCAGGAGCGTAGCCGGTAGCGCCCTGCCTGATCCGGGAGCCAAGCCTCAATAGCGGCGGTTGCAATAACATGTTTGCCGCCATCGGCATCATCGACCACATCCAGCCCTCCCTGTACGGCGCGCACTGTCGTACGCCCGCGGGGCAGATCGCCTGCCACCAGATCGCAATCTACCTTATCCGGTTCCTGAACGCCGATGGTAACCTCGACACGCATTTCGGCATGATCAATGCCCAATTTGGCAAATAGCGTGATTGATGAGTGGTGCAGCGCGTCCTGCACGGCGCGCCGGGCGGCTTTGGTGTAGTCCTGCCCGTAGAGATCGTTGCCGGTTCCCATCTCCAGAATAATGCGTTTCTCAGTCATGCAATCGGCTCCATATCAAATGAAACGATGATGGCGGCGTTGGCGATGACGGTCTGGCCGCCGCCCGGCTTGTCAATATCAAGCCCTCCCTCGCTCACGTGGATGTCTGGTGTACCATAAGGAAAGATCTCACAAAGCGCCGCCCGATCTACGGCCTCAGGGTTCTGCACGCCGATTTCAGCGCGGATTCGCATTGCTTCCTTAGGGAAATCGAATAGCTCCGCAACATTGACGGAGTTATGCCAGAGCGCGTCTCTGATTGCTCGTTTGGCGGCCTCGGTATAGTCATTTCGCCGCAGCGACGTGCCCATGCCAAATTCGACCAGTACCCGTGTTTCAGCCATGATGCGGCTCCTGTCCATTGGGTTGAAACCTAACCATAAAAAAGGCGCCCCGATGGGACGCCTCTGATCTCTTCGGCCTACCGGCGGTCTTAGATCGACTCGTCGATCCAGCTCTGCAAAGCAGCCTTGGGGGCCGCACCTGAGCGGTTGGACACGACCTGACCGTCCTTGAAGATGAACAGCGCAGGAATACCGCGCACGCCCATGGCCGCTGCGGAGTTCGGGTTGCTGTCTACATCGACCTTGGCGATCTTCACCTTGTCGCCATACTCAGCGGCCAGCTCTTCCAGAGCGGGGCCGATTTGTTTGCAGGGACCGCACCATTCGGCCCAGAAATCCACCACAACGGGGACTTCGGAATTTTTCACTTCGGCGTCAAAAGTGGCATCGGTTACGGCGACGGTGGACATGGGCATGTCTCCCTAAGAGTGTGGCAGTTCGGCTGTGAACCTATGAACGGCTTAACGGATCGTCAAGGTATCTCGCGGCGCTTAAGGGCGGATGACACAATATCGTGTGGCAAGGCCATCAGCGACGCAGTGCGGGTCCAGAGCAAAGCCGTCTCGATCTGCCGATCCGGATAGAGCGTGGCCAGAGCATGGGCGTAGGCCCCCATCTGCCGCAACAGCCCCTCCGGGCAGGTCTCAGGACGGCTCGGCACAGTGGCATTCGATTTGAAATCAATTGCCAGCACACGTTTTGGGGTGACAATCAGCCGATCAATCACGCCGTGGATCCTGCGACCATCCAGATCCGCTGATACGGCGACCTCTGCCAGGGTATCCGGGGCAAAGATCTCCTGCAATTCCGGTGTGGTCAGGACCCGCGTCGCCTCAGCCAATAGTTCAGCGGTGTCTTCGTGACCTGCCAGCAGCGTCTCAGCCAGTTGCGGCCACATCTCCTTGCCGGTGCCGGGCAGATGTTCCAGCAATCTGTGGAGTCGGCTGCCGCGCGCCTTGGCCGCTTCTTCATCCTGTCCCAGATCGCCCGGTAAGGCCTTCGCTCCGCCGAGATTCGATGGGCTTAGCGTTGGCACGGGCGGCGTGTAAGGGGGGGGTGCATGTCGGAACACATCCGGCAGCTGCGGCTGGAGAGGGACGACCGGCGCTGCAGAATGAAACGGCAGCCCGTCCCAATCGCCGTGTTGCAGGCGCAGCCCCTCACCATAGCTGGTCTGATAAGGGCTGGCACCTGCCTCTCTCAACGCGCGTTCAACCATCTGGTACCAGCTGTCACCGTCTTTGGACAGCTCGCCGGCAGCGGCGACGATCAGCCATTTTTCGGCCCGTGTCAGCGCCACATAGAGCAGTCGCAGCCGTTCGTTTCTGGCCTTGTCCTGCGCCGCTTCACGGGCGCCGTGCATCACTTGCGGCATCAGGGCGCTGGGCAGTTTCCACATCGGCCCGGCCTCGGCGCGCATGATTTCATCGTCGCGTGGCGGTTTGCGTTTGGCTGTGTCGGGCAGGATCACGATCGGCGCTTCCAGCCCCTTGGATCCATGCACTGACATCACCCGGATCATATTGCCCGCCGCCCCCATCTGGCGTTTGATTTCCAGATCATCGGCCTGCATCCAAACCAGAAACCCGGTGAGGCTCGGGATATCGGTGCGCTCGTAGGCGAGCGCCTGGCTGAGCAGGGCGTTGATGCCATCCTCCGCCTCGGGCCCCAATCGGCCGAGCAGGCGCTGACGACCACCGTGGCGCGTCAGGATACGTTCGATCAGGTCATAAGGGCGCAGAAAATCGGTCTGGCCGCGCAGGTCGTCCAAAATTGCCATCGTGTCTGGATATTCCGCCGCCCGGTCGCGCAGAGCGGTCCAGAGGTAGCTGCCGCCCTCACGACGGTGAGCCAGATCGAACAGGGCCTGTTCGTTCCAACCAAACAAAGGTGATTTGAGGGCGGCGGCCAGTGACAGCGAATCCTCTGGCGTGGCGAGAAATGACAGCAAAGCGGCCAGATCCTTTACCGCCAGCTCGGCCCCGATTTTCAGTCGGTCGGCACCGGCAATAGGCAGTTCAGCCTTTTTGCAGGCACGGATGATCTCAGAAAATATTTCGGACCGGCGCTGCACCAGAATGAGAAAGTCACCTGCTTGTACAGGGCGGCGCTGAAAGCTGCTGCGCTCAGGGCCATCCTCGGGTAGCGTGACCTTGTTGTCGATCATCTCCTTGATGGTATTGGCGATCTGCTCGGCCAGAATGACCGTGTGGTGGCGGGCGCCGGGGCGATCTACCGGATCGGTCCAGTCACGCTCTTCCTCTGTGTCGATCTTGTCGACGACGGGCCAGAGGTCGACCCGTCCTGGCAGTTCTGATTTGAACGCGCGGTGCAGCGCGTCACGGTGAAAACCTGCGCCAGGGCTGTCCTTGAACACCAGATCGACCAGCCCCAGGATCGCTGCGGAGGAGCGAAAAGAGAACTCCAGCGCTGCATTCTGCAATGCGCTGCCTGTTTCCGCTAGCCGGTCGGCAAACTCAGCCTGCATTCGGTCAAAGGCGTCTGGATCGGCCCCCTGGAATGAGTAGATTGATTGTTTCTTGTCACCGACAACAAAAATGGTTCGCTCAACGTCGGATCGTGCGCCCTCGCCGGCGGTGAACTCTTGGGCCAGTTTTTCGATGACATCCCATTGCACCGGGCTGGTGTCCTGAGCCTCATCGACGAGGATGTGGTCAATCCCGCCGTCCAATCGGTAAAGAACCCAGGCCGCAACAGCCGGATCATTCAACAGCTGCCGGGCCTTCAGGATCAGATCGTCGAAATCCAGCCAGCCGCGCAGCTGTTTGCGGCGATCATATTCAGGCAGGAATACAGCAGCAAAATCGTGCAAAACCAGCGATTTCTCGACCGCAGCCAAGGCAAGACGCTGGGCGCGTGCGGCCTCGACACGTCGCATCAGCGGTTCCAGCTGATCCATCAGCGCAACGTTGTTTTCGCGCAGCTTCTTAGTGGGAAAGGCGTCGATCTTGGCACTGAAGGGCGCTTTGGCTGCCGCCCCCGTCAGAAAAACTGACTCAAGAATCGGCAGGTCCGCACAGGTTGGCTCCGTTATCTTGCGCAGCTTGGCTGCTGCCTTGATATCCGTGCTGCTGCCTTGCTCCAGCATGGTGCAGGTTCGCGCCAGAAGATCCCCTTCACCCCCGAGAAACACGCCGTCTTCCAACGCACCAGTGTCAAATCCTTCAGGCAGATCAAACAGCGTCAAAAGCCCCGCTCGATCGAGCGGCGCATCAAAATCAGACCGGCGTTGGCATATGGCAGCGGTCAGAGTCTCGAAATCGCTGTCTGTCACTTGCCGGGCCAGCTTACCAATCAGATCAGCCTCAAACCGATCGGCGCTTTCTGCGATCGCCTCCACAACCTCGGCCCGCAGCAGCACTGCCGCGCGGTCATCCATCTCTGAAAACTGCGGACTGACGCCTGCCTCCAGCGGAAAACGCCGCAGCAATGAGGCGCAGAAGGAGTGGATTGTCTGGATCTTCAGTCCACCGGGTGTCTCGATTGCGCGCGCGAACAGGGTGCGGGCCTGCGCCATTCCCTCCGCAGAGATTACATCCTGCGCACCCAGCTCCGTAAGCGCCGTGGTCAACGCCTCATCGCCGAGCATGGCCCATTCACCAAGCCGCTTGAACAGCCGGTTCTGCATCTCGCTGGCGGCGGCTTTGGTATAGGTCAGACAGAGGATATGCTGGGGTTGCACGCCGCGCAGCAACAGGCGCGCCACCCGGTCGGTCAGCACCTTGGTCTTGCCTGATCCGGCGTTTGCAGCCAGCCAGGTTGAGGCGTCCGGGCGGGCGGCCCGGAACTGCGCTTCGGAGGCGGCATCGCGGGCGGTCATGTCAGAATCTCCGGTTCCGGCGTTGCGCTTCGGTCCCATTCGCCATAGCGCGCCAGATGGTCATAATCGCCGGTCTGAGTGTCCTGAAACACCATGCGACGGCTGCTATATCCTTGATCAGGCTTAAAATATGCACCGATCAACTTGCTCAGTTCCTCCCAAACTTTGCCGGGAGGTTCGTCCAGAAGCGGGGCTGCGACCTCTTTCAGAGGGCTTTTGAGACCAAGGAATATGGCGCGCTCCACCCTGCCCTCACCATAGCGATCAAAGGCGCCGCGTTCCGCCATCGCAGCTTCAATCAGCAGCTGTTTCTCGAACGCTTTCTGTTGGTTCTCGGATGGTGGATCGCCGGTCTTATAGTCAAAAAGATGCAGGCCTCCACGTTCATCCACATCAATCCGATCTGCTGTGCCAGCAATTTCAAAATCAAACGGTGCCACCCGTACCGCACCAGATACCTCGAACCCGGAGGGGCGTGCGTTGGCCTGCCGCTGGCGCTCACCATTAATGAAATCGTCAGCGATACGTTCCAGCCGGGCCAGCCAGAGGCTGCGCGCGATGGCCCAGGGCACCTTGGCTTCCAGATGAGAGGCGGCGATTGCGAGAAAATTTGGCACCGTCAACTGGCTTGGGTCGGCAACAGTGGCCTTGATGAAATCTTCCAGGATCTTGTGCAGAACGATGCCGCGCAGCAGGGCGTCGGGTTCCTGTACCAATGGATCGAGTGGGCGCAGCTTCAGCACATGCTTGGCATATATCGCGTA
This sequence comes from Phaeobacter sp. JH20_29, assembly GCF_048056175.1. Classification (NCBI taxonomy): domain Bacteria; kingdom Pseudomonadati; phylum Pseudomonadota; class Alphaproteobacteria; order Rhodobacterales; family Roseobacteraceae; genus Phaeobacter; species Phaeobacter sp. JH20_29. The sequence continues at coordinate 288,581 of NZ_JAYMWO010000005.1, read as the reverse complement.
TGGATCGCGGATCAGCCGAGGGATTTCAGTGATGGTCAGGCGCCGCGGGCGGGCAGCAACGGGTGGGCGCGGTGCTGGACGTTTTGCGGGATCCATCGGTACCGGTGCCTCAAGCGCGTCGGCCCAGCCGAGCCATTCCTGCCCGCGTGCCCGCATCTCCGCCAGTGCCGCCGGGCCGCCCTGCCCCGGCAGCCCGGACAACAGATTGGTCATACGGTTGAGCCAGCGCGACGGCACCGTATCCGCCTCATCTGACCGTTCGGAGCGGGTCATCCAGACCTGAGGGGCGGCGACCGCCTGTTGAAAATCATGGGCTGACAGTCCGATACGCCGCTCAGGAAGCAGTAGGCCCGCCTGATGGCGAAGCTGGCGGTTGAGCCAGGGATCGGGGGTGGCTGCCTCCGGCCAGCTGCCTTCATTGAGGCCACCGAGGATCACCAGATCGGCGCCCTGCACCCGTGCCTCCAGCGTGCCCCAGATCAGGATGGAGCCATAGGGTGCATCCCGGTCGCGGACCTCACCTTGCGACAGCAGCGCCCGCAGGAGATCGGCAAAGTCCCGAGCTGTCATTTCGCCGCCATATCCAGCCTCGGCGCGCAGGTTGTCCATGATTTCCAGCGCCTTGCGGCCGGCTTTCTTGTCCCACAGGCCACCGCTTGCAGCGTCCTGACTGCCCAGACTTACCGCCTCTGCCAGCTGCCGCAGGGTATCGACCCACCGGGACAGTGGCTGCGTTCCGCTGATGGGTTTGTCGGCAAAGCACCGGGACAGCCAACCGGTCCATCCCGGCATCAGGTCGCGCCCGACTTCAAATGCGGCAAAGCTGTCGGCATCCGGGAAGGGAGGTCCGTAGCGGCGCAGGCGCAGTTCCAACTCGCGGGTGTGGCGCAGGTGATCGCCGCGCCCTGCCCCATCGTGGCAGAGAGGATGCTTCAGCAGGGTCAGCAGCGCATCGCAGGTAAGCGGTTTACAGAATAGCTCGGCAATATGGCGCAGAAAACGGCCCGGCGGCGACAGTTGCAAGGGCTGACCGGCGGAATCATCCGGCAGAATATCCCAGCGATCCAGCGCTGCGGCCACCTGTCTGGTCAACATACGATCCGGTGTGATGAGGGCGGCGGTCTGACCACCCTCGGCGGCTTGGCGCAGGCGTAGCGCGATCGCCAGTGCCTCCGCACGCGGGTTGGGCGCTTCGACCAGGGTCATCTCGGCGGTGGCCCGGTCGATGTCGCGCAGTTCCGGTCCTTCGCGCATCCAGGCATCGGTGACCGGCGCTGGGCGCAACGCCAAGGATACCAATCTGTTACGGGCAACGGAGGCTGGTGATGTTGCGACCCATGGGAGAACATCATCCGCAGTCATGTCCAGATCGCGCATGATCTTGAAGAACCGATATTGCGGATGATCCTCGGACATCAGCGGGTCATCAAGATGCTCCCAGACATGCCGGGGCTGCTGGTCATCAAATCCTGGCAGGATCACGGCGCCCTGCGGCAGCCGCGCAATGGCCTCCATCAGCATCAGTGTGGTGCCGCGCGATCCGGTGGAACCTGCGAGGATGATAGGGTGTTCGGGCGGCTGCTCCTGCCAGTCTTCGATCAGATCCAGCACAACCTGCCGCTGGCGGGCCTGCGCGTCCATCGCGTTTGCATGGGTTTCTGCGAATTCATCTGCGATAGCGATGAACTGCTGCGCACGCGCCCAATGGCCCGACATATCGGAGACATCGAGTGATCGAATGGTGTCAGGGCTGACCCCTTCGCCCTGCATTTCGTCGAACAGTGCTGCCAGACTGTCGGAGAGATCGTAAAGCGAGGATCGCGCAGCCAGATCCGGCTGGGCATCCAGCAATTTGGCGATGAGCTGCGACAGCTCAAGTCGCCGCCGCAGCGGCGGCAATGCTGGCGGCAGACCACGCAGCGTCGCGCGCATATCAAGATCCGTGAGCAGAGAAATCTTGGGCAGCAACAGCGCTGGCCCTTGGTCAAACAGATCCCGCACCCGGCGCGCCATACGGGAGGTGTTGACGATCAGCTCCACCTTCGCCAGCGCTTCCGGTGGTGCGGCTCGGCTGCGTGTGATTAGCCCCTCAACAAGGGCGCGCGGGAAATCGACGCCGCAGGGAACGGCAAAGAGGCGTGGCGTGTCTTGCGGCTCAAATCTCATCTTGGGCTATCAGTTCCTCGGCCAGGGGGATCCCCTCGGGGGTGCCGACATCGCACCAATGACCGGGATATTCCAGCGCAAACAGGCGGTCCTCCTGTGCCATCAGATCCCAAAGTGTGTTCAGTGAGAAGACGGTTTCTTCGATCTCTGCCAATCGGTTGGTGCGCAGAAGTTGTACGCCGCCATAGACCAGATCGCCGCCCCGCTGCAGGCGCCCGTCACCATCGGTATGAAAGTCGCCAACACCGATGCGCCCTATGGTACGAGCAATGGGAATACAGGCCAGCAGCGCGTCCATGCGTTCCGGATTCCAGGCAGCTCTTAGCAGGTGCAACGGGTTTGGCCCGCGCCAGACCACATCGGGATTCACGGTATAGACCGGCCCGTCCGGTGCGCCGAGCAGCGGCAAGGCCTGTTGCAGTCCACCCCCGGTATCAAGGATTTGTGGCTGTTCGGGGCTGATCACCACTTCACTGTCGGCAAGGTGGCGGGCCAGAATGTCGCCCTTATAGTGGCTGTTGGCCACTATCACAGTCGGTGCAACCTCTCGTGCCATGTCCAGAGCGCGATCGATCAAAGGACGGCCAGCGACCGGGATCATCGGTTTTGGCTGATCTGCGGTCAGATGGCGCATCCGGGTGCCAAAGCCCGCGGCGAAGATCATGACAGGATATCTGGGGTCTGCCATCAGCCGCGCAACCGGTCGAGGACCTCAGGGGTGGGCACCGGCATTTCACGATGCAGGAACTCCGCCAGCGGTGCCATTGCCGGGTGGTCGAGGCCCCGATGAAAATGATCCCACACACGCGGGATCAGATCGACGTATTGCGGTTTGCCATAATCCCTGCCCAAACGCGCAAAAACACCCAGAATGCGCATATTTCGCTGCACACCCAGCACGGTATACGCCGCGCGAAAGCTGCCTTCGTCGACACCGGTCGCGGTGACGTAGCGATCCATCATCTGCATCTCGATGGCGGCAGGCACATCTCTGCGGGCGTCCTGTAACAGAGACACGAGATCATAGGCCCGATGACCCGCACGGGCGGCCTGGAAATCCAGCAATCCGACTTTTGCGACGCCGGTGCGCTCGGGCAGCCAGATCAGGTTTTCCGCGTGATAGTCCCGCTGAACCAAAACAACGTCACCTTTGATCGTGCGGCGCAGGATATCCTCGAACTGGTCGGTGAAGCGGGCAAGATGCTCAGCCGACGTCTCCTCACGGATCACATCCCGGTATTTTTCAAACGCGAGGCCGGAGAGTTCTGCCATCAGTCTGGGTCCCAGCGGCTCCAGCTCTGGCATCGGGGCGTCATGCAGGGCGATCAGAACATCGGTAGCGGCCTCATATAGCGCGCGTTCCTGTGCCGGATCATCGCGCATCACACGCGCAAAGAGAGCATCGCCCAGATCTTCGATGATCAGGAACCCGTTTGTGCGGTCTTCGGCCAGAATCTCCGGTGCGCTCAGTCCCTGGTCGCGCAGGTAGGTCGCAATCTCCACAAATGGAGCAACATCCTCGCCCTGATCAGGCGGGGCATCCATCAGCACAACAGAGGTGCCATCGTGATGGCGCAGCCGTTCATAGCGCCGGTTGGACGCGTCGCCGGCCAGCGGCTCGCGCGTCCAGTCCTGCCAGGGGGTATCACTCAGAAAGGTTGAGATGAGATGGTTTCGGTCGGTCATGTGGAAATCTGCTTCATCAGGGTGTCCCAGCGCGGATCGCTCCATCGCAGGGTGGCGGTGCGGGCATCGTCATGGTCTGGGTCCAGCGCCAACGAAACATGCAGCGCGTCGCTTGGCGTGAGTTCCTCTAGGCGGTCCGGCCATTCAATAAGGCAAATAGCTGTTTCAAAAGCCGCAATCAGACCCAGCTCTTCGATTTCATCGAGGGCTGACAGACGGTAAAGATCGGCATGCCACAGCTCTCCGCCGGGCAGCTCATAGGTCTGAACCAGAGTGAATGTGGGCGAGGGGACATCCTCGGGCACGATCATCTGAGATTGGATCAGGCTGCGGGCAAAATGGGTTTTACCGGCGCCGATGACGCCTTCCAGCAGCAGGCAATCGCCACCCTGCAGCTGGGCACCAATACGGGCGGCAAGCACGGCGGTGTGGTCGGGTGAGGCGAGAGGGATTACGAGCGTCTGGGTTGTCATGGGGCGACAATGCCGCCACGCGCGCAAGGCTGCAAGCCGGATCGAAAAAGCCCGGTATCGAACCGGGCTTTCCTGCTGATCGAAGGGCTGCCTACAGCGCTATTTTTCCTGCTTGGTAATCGCAAACCGCTGTTGGTCCACCGGAGCCGGTGCCGGGTCCGGGGAGCGGAAGCTGACCATGGTTGCCCCGTTCTGGATGGCGGTCACCTTGCAGATCAGCGGGGTGCCGTTGCGCAGCTGCACGTTTGCCCACCAGGGGGTGCGGCTGTCGCTACCTGCAACGAAATCGCGAACTTCTCCCCAGGCCGGTGTTGCGGCGCACATGTCCTGCCATACCCGACTGGAGTCCATGATGGTGATTTTGGCAAAGCTGCCGTCGGGATCCATCTGCCACAGATCGTGATAGGCGGCGTTGGAGAAGGTCATGGTACCGTCATTTGCAAAAACGGCGATGGCTTCGTCCATCTGGTCCATGATCGACTGACCCATTTCAAGCTCGGAACGGAACTGGCGGGTCAGGGTGATCTCGGCGGTGATATCCTCAAACAGGAAGGCAATCGCCCCATCCGGGTGCGGGCGGCCAGAGACGGAGTAGACTGACCCCGATGGCAGCGACCATGTTTCCTGATAGCGGCCCTCGGCCGCAGCTTCCAGAAGGTCGGCCATCTGATGGCGCCAGCTGGAGTAATTCTTGGGTTCCGGCATCATGCGTTGATCGCGCAGCCGGTCAAAGAAGGTCAGCAGATTCGGCCGCGAGCTGAGGAAATTGGCGGGCAGGGCGGTCAGGTCGATCAGCACCGGATTGAACAGTACCAGCTGACGATTCCGGTCAAAAATCGCAAGACCGATAGAAAGCTGGGCAAACGTCTTTGCCAATGTCTGGACGAAGTTGCGCTGGGCGATTTCGGCGTCAACAACCGCATTCACATCCACCGCGTGGCACAACCAGCCGGCTTCGGTTTCGGTGGTCGAGATATTGTACCAGAGCTTCTTCTTGCTCTCGGGCATGGGGATCGAAATCCGTTCAGGTTTGCCGCTGGCCATCGGGTCATCAAGATTGGTGAACAGCGGTTCCGAGAAATCGACGTTGCGGCCACGGAGCTTCTGGCTGAGATCGTCATAGGCAAGATTGGACCAGGTAACCGCACCGTCATCGGATTGCAGCCAGACAGGGTAGGGCGCCTGATGCACGGCTGAACGCAGGGTCGTAAGCTCCTGGTCGATGCTGTGATTATGCTCCTCGGATGTCGTGCTGCGAAGCTGTACCCGGGTGACACCATCAATCCATTCGCAGAGCGCCTCGCGGCTTTCGGCATTTGCCGTACCCGAGAGCACCAGCGGTCCGACATCCTTCAGAAAGCCGGGAGACTGCGGCAGGCCCGGATAGCTGCGGGCCAATTGTTCTCGCAGGTTGGCCCAGCTGAAGCTCTCCGCCTGTTCGCCCACGAACCGGCGCGCGCCGGAGGACCAGCCGATCAGCGTCGTGTCATCAAAGAGAAACACCGCATCAGAGCGCCCATCGCCCTGCAGCAGATCCTGCTCAAAGCCCTTGGGTTTGGGGTTCGGAGACAGCCACCAGACAGCTGCTGCGGCCGTAGCCGCACAAAGCGTTGCCAATACAAGCCAGTCGGTCGATAGGATCTGCTGCATGATGTCCGTTACCCACAAGTGTTTTACTCTCCCGACCGATGTTTCCCGATAATGGTTAAATGAAGTTTAATTGGTTGCCTAAAAGTGAATAGTTAAATTTCTATACGTTTATTTTCCCCGATGGGAACGGCATTTTCGCCCGTCAGAGCGTCAATCTTGCTTCGGGGCCAGCTGACCTGCACCAATGCGCCACAACGTTCCGGATCACGGGTCAAGGTCTGATTGGGATCGGATCCATTTGCGAAAATCAGCTGAGCGCCGCTGCGTTCCAGCAATGTCTTGGCGATGAACAGTCCCAGACCCATGCCCTCATACTCGGGACGCTGGCGCCGGTCGCTGTCGCTACGACGCCGCCGCACGAAGGGGTCGCCGATCCGGCCCAGCAGATGTGACGGGTAGCCCCGACCATCGTCGCTGATGCGCAGGGTAATCGTCTCATCGTTCCAGCTGGCATCGATCCAGACTGTTGTTCGGGCAAAATCCACCGCGTTCTGCACGAGATTGCGCAGGCCGTGAATGATTTCCGGCTGGCGCAGGATGGTCGGATGCTGGGGATCGCCATCGCTTTCCGGGGCTTCCTCGAAGATCACGGTTTTGCCCCGGTACATATGCGGTTCTGCCGCCTCGTTTATCACGGTGGAAAGCGGGGCCTGGCGCAGATGCAGATCATCCTTGCCCGCGCGCCCCATGCCTCTGAGAATATCGCGACACCGGTCCGCCTGTTCACGGATCAGAGCGGCATCTTCGCGCAGGTCGGGCCAGTCATCCAATTCGTCGATCAACTCTGCGCTGGCCAGTTTGATCGTGGCCAGCGGTGTGCCCAACTCATGGGCCGCAGCGGCCACAACGCCGCCCAGATCGGTAAGCTTCTGTTCGCGCGACAGGGCCATCTGGGTCGCGGCCAGCGCATCCGACATAGAGCGGATCTCTGCACTAATCCGGTAGGAATAGGCGCCAATGAACAAGACCGCGATCACGATGGCAGTCCAGTTGCCAAAGACAAAGATATCCGGCACCCGTAGCACAAACCCCTGCGGCGTGCGCAGCGGCAGATGAAATTCCGCAAGCAGTGTTACCAGGATGATCGCGGTGGCACCGATAATCAGGGTCGAGCGCAGCCGCATCATCGAGGCGGAAATCGTCACCGGCCCCAGCACCAGCAGCGCGAAGGGGTTGTTCAATCCACCGGTCAGATAGAGCAGGAAGTTCAGCTGCAGGAGGTCAAAGAGAACCATCAGGAAGTTCTCGAATTCCGAGAGGCGTTTGTTCTGCGGGAACAGAATGATCGCAATGAGGTTGCCCAGAACCGAAACACCAATCGCGATATAGCAAAGCACGAGCTCCAGCTGCAGATTATAGAGCTGCTGTGCCACGGTGATGGCAGAGACCTGACCAGCTATCGCCACCCAGCGCAGCAGGATCAACGTGCGCAGGCGAATCCAGTGGCTCCGTTCCTGCCCGCTCAGCAGGTCAATATTTGTCGCGCTCATACCGCACTCCGTGCCGAGGGGATGGGGCCATTTTGTTTGGCTCCGGTCGGGATCTGGCTGACATATGGCCTGCTCTGGAACAAGACGAAACCAGACTGTCGCAGTATCCTCGCATTCCTGGCGCAGACAGACAATTGATCTGCTTTGGCGATGGCCTCCTTATACGGTGACTGTCGCCGGGATCGCCCGCGGCTGCGCTGATTTGTCCGTCTGGTCATTGGGGTAAGGCCTGCGATAGGTCGACCCTCGTGCAGGATCGCTGGACCACTTCTGGCCGATGCGCGGCGGCTGCTTCGCTCCGCCCGTTGCATCGCCTGAGATTCTTGGTAGGTCTGGCGCAGCCTGATGACCCATCTAATTCTTGCGCAAAGTGTGATCTCATGACCCGTCTCTATGCCATCCTTGCTGCCGTTGTTGTTGCTGCCCTGGTAGGGGGAGCCTGGTTTGCCACACGCGGAGGCGGCGCGGGTGATGACTTCGCCGAATGCCGCGCCAGTCAGATCGCAGGAGGGTCCGATACAATCGGCGGACCGTTTGAGCTGCTGAACGCCAAGGGTGAGACGGTGACGGATAAGGATGTGATCACCAAGCCGTCGCTGGTCTATTTCGGCTATACGTTTTGCCCTGATGTCTGCCCTCTGGATGTTGCCCGCAATGCCGAGGTCATCGATCTGCTGGATGAGCGTGGACAGGACGTGACACCGGTGTTCATCTCCATCGACCCGGATCGCGACACACCTGAGGTGGTGGGTGATTTTGCCGCCAATCTGCATGAACGGATGATTGGTCTGACGGGATCACACGAACAGGTTAAGGCCGCCAGCCGCGCCTACAAGACCTACTACAAGAAACATGACGGCGACGAAGACTACTATCTTGTTGATCACTCGACCTTTTCCTATCTGGTTTTGCCCGAGCAGGGATTTGTGGAGTTCTTTCGCCGTGACGAGACACCGGAACAGGTTGCTGACAAGGTCGGCTGCTTTCTGGAAAACCTGTAATCCTGATGAAGGTTTGACGTTTCGGAGGCGAGACGTAATATCAAGCCTCACGACCTGATAACATTGCGGGGGAGACCGACAGCATGGGCGAAGCTGCTATGCAGGAAATAGGACCGGACAAGACGCTCTTGCTGGTCGATGATGACGAGCCCTTTCTGCGGCGCTTGGCCAAGGCCATGGAAAAACGTGGCTTTGAGGTGGAGACAGCAGGATCTGTCGCAGCAGGCAGCGCCATAGCCACAGCCCGCCCTCCAGCCTTTGCGGTGGTCGATCTGCGGCTAGAGGACGGCAACGGGCTTGATGTGGTGGAGATCCTGCGAGAGCGCCGCCCCGACAGCCGAGTGGTTGTTCTGACTGGATATGGTGCCATTGCGACAGCCGTTGCAGCGGTGAAGATTGGTGCGACGGATTACCTGTCAAAACCTGCTGATGCGTCGGACATCATGAACGCGCTGCTCGCCAATGAAGAAGAGCTGCCGCCGCCGCCGGAAAATCCAATGAGTGCGGATCGTGTGCGGTGGGAGCATATTCAGCGGGTCTATGAACTATGCGACCGGAATGTATCGGAAACCGCGCGACGGCTGAACATGCACCGGCGCACGCTGCAGCGAATTCTCGCCAAACGCAGCCCCAAGTGAAGCGAAAGCCTCTCCAGATCGGGAGAGGCTTTTTCTTGGGATCAGAGCAGTGCCAAAAGATCGGCGTGCCGGGTGATGTAATCTTTGCGGACCTCGACTGGTGGTCGCAGGCGGATGGAAAGCCCTTCCATAAGCGCTTGATCCGGCTTTCCAAACAGGCGGTCGGCTTCGCTGCGGGAAAATCCGGCGATCTCGATTGCTTCCATCCAGGCGCTGATCCGATCTGCTTTCTTGATCTGGGCCTTGACCGTTTTAGGTAATACGGCAGGCAGACCAAAGCGGATATGAATCGCCGTCGTCAACCGCTGGTCCAATTCGCCGTAACTTGGGCCAACGGCATTCTTTACTGGCGAAATCATGTCTCCGATGACATATTCCGGCGCGTCGTGCAGCAGGGCCGCCAGCTTCCATCGCACCGGCGCCTTCGTGTTCAGGCGACCGTAGATCGTCTCCACCAGAAGCGAATGCTCTGCCACGGAATAGGCAAAATCACCAATGGTCTGGCCATTCCAGCGCGCCACAAAGGCCAGCCCATGGGCAATATCCTCGATTTCGACATCGACCGGAGTCGGATCAAGCAGGTCAAGGCGGCGACCGGAGAGCATCCTTTGCCAGGCGCGCGGAGGTTTGGGGGGCATGGTCAGTCTCTTCCTTTGGCGGTGGGTTCTGACTAGCCGGTGAGTGCGTGCAGCGCAATTGCCGGCACGGCGCCTAAGGCAGGCCGCCAACGGTGTTCTCGAGCCTATGTGGTGGCAGGATCACCTGCTGAGCACACATGGACACCACGAACAGTTGACCGGCCGGGATTTGATACCGGCCGGTTCTGGCCCCATATTTATAGGTACGACAGGGGCTCTTGCCCCCTTGGCAAGCCTCTTTCGTCGCTTTGGCACATGCGAAAGGAGATTGTCATGTTTAAACGTCTTGCCTGCACCTCGCTTATCTTTGGGATGCTTGCGACTGCGCCGCCGGTGCTTGCCGCTGGCTGCAGTCCCCGCGATCACCTGGTGGATCGTTTGCAATCCTCATACGCCGAGCGGTTGACTGCTGGCGGGCTGCAAGCCAGCCAGCCCGTTTCCACCGTGATCGAATTCTGGGCTTCAGCAACAACCGGCACTTTCACCGTGCTGGTTTCCCATCCCAACGGGTTGAGCTGTGTGGTGGCCTCCGGCACCGGGTTTTTTCAATTGACGGAAGACCCCAGGCCGCAAGGCACCCCCAGCTGACCTGTCCCCCCGGACCGTTGGGAAGGTCGGGGCGCACGACCTCCGGTCGCTGCGCCCCGGCGCTTTCGGGCATCTTCGTTGCTTATAAACCATTGCGGTGTTACCTGCTGCGGTAGACAAAATGTAACCGGAATGGAGCACGCAATGGCCGGGGATTATATCGTCAAGGACATCGCGCTGGCCGAGTTTGGCCGCAAGGAACTCGACATCGCTGAGACCGAAATGCCGGGGCTGATGGCCCTGCGTGACGAATATGGCGACAGCAAGCCGCTGAAAGGGGCCCGGATTGTCGGGTCGCTTCACATGACCATCCAGACTGCGGTTCTGATCGAAACGCTGGTGGCGCTGGGCGCGGATGTGCGCTGGGCCTCCTGCAACATCTTCTCGACCCAGGACCACGCTGCGGCCGCAATCGCGGCAGGCGGCACGCCTGTCTTTGCGATCAAGGGCCAGACCCTTGTAGAACATTGGGATTATCTGGATCGCTCGTTCCAGTTCCCTGAAGGCGCAAACCTCATTCTGGATGATGGTGGCGATGCAACGCTTTACGTGCTGCTTGGCGCGCGCGTAGAGGCTGGCGAAACCAATCTGATCGAAGTTCCGACCTCCGAAGAGGAAGAAGCGATCTTCAACCAGATCAAAAAGCGTATGGCCGAAAGCCCGGGCTGGTTCACCAAAACCCGTGAGGCGATCAAAGGCGTTTCCGAGGAAACCACCACCGGCGTTCACCGTCTTTACGAGCTGGTGAAAGAAGGGCAGCTGCCCTTCCCGGCGATCAACGTGAACGATTCGGTCACCAAGTCGAAGTTCGACAACAAATACGGCTGCAAGGAATCGCTGGTCGATGGTATCCGTCGTGCCACCGATACGATGATGGCAGGCAAGGTCGCCGTAGTTTGCGGTTACGGCGATGTGGGCAAGGGCTCAGCTGCCTCCCTGCGCGGCGCCGGTGCCCGGGTTAAGGTCACCGAAGTGGACCCGATCTGCGCCCTGCAGGCCGCGATGGACGGTTTCGAAGTGGTCCTGCTGGAAGATGTAGTGGACAGCGCCGACATCTTCATCACCACCACCGGCAACAAGGATGTCATCCGCATCGAGCATATGCGCGAGATGAAGGATATGGCGATTGTTGGCAATATTGGCCACTTCGACAACGAGATCCAGGTCGCCAACCTCAAAAACCACAAGTGGACCAACATCAAGGAACAGGTCGACATGATCGAGATGCCCTCGGGCAACCGTCTGATCCTGCTCTCCGAAGGCCGCCTCTTGAACCTTGGCAACGCGACGGGCCACCCGTCTTTCGTGATGTCGGCCTCCTTCACCAACCAGGTGCTGGCGCAGATCGAGCTGTGGACCCGTGGTGAGGCCTACAAGAACGATGTCTACATCCTGCCCAAGCACCTGGACGAAAAAGTTGCTCGTCTGCACCTGGACCGGATCGGTGTGAAACTGTCGAAACTGGCCCCCGAACAAGCGGCCTATATCGGCGTCAAACCCGAGGGCCCGTTCAAGCCTGAGCACTATCGCTACTGATCCTATCTTCCTTCTGATTTTCGGAATGAAGTAAACGTACAGAACACCCCGCCTTCGGTGGGGTGTTTTCTTTTATGTAACTGATTTTTATTTGCCTTTTAATAGGTCTGACCTAGCACGCACCGCGCGCGACAACGTTGTTTCGCGCTCAAAAGTTCCAATAATTTAATGTCGAGATTCCGGAAAAATCCGGGAACGTATTCGAGCGGCATGACGTTTGATTTCCGTACTTCAAACGAAGGAGAAAACGACATGACCGAACTGAAAACCAAAACCCGTATTCTTGCTGGTGTGACTGCTGCTGCCCTGATGGCTGGCGCTGGTATTGCGCAGGCTGGCACCTCGGTGCCGCGTGGCGAAAGCAAGGCCGACACCCAGATCGAAACTGTTGGTGGCCAGGAAACAACCGGCAGCGTGTCGCTCGACACCACCGAAGGCACCACCGTTCCGCGTGGTGAATACAAGGTAGATAGCGGCGTTGAGACCGTGAACGGCCAAACTCCGGCGGATGGCGATGAAAACGTCAATGTAAGCTCTGACGCTTCCACCACCATCCCGCGCGGGGAATATGATGCCTCGGATGCCGCTGGTGAACCTCTGCCGCCACTGGATGAGATGACCGTCGCTGATCTGGTCGGCAAAAACGTCTTCTCCGCGACCGGCGAGAATGTCGGTGAGATCGACTATGTGATCGAACAGGACGGTAAGATCGCAGGTGTGATCGGCGTCGGCGGTTTCCTTGGCCTGAATGAATACACCGTTGCCGTGCCGTTGTCCGACATGGATTTCACCCGCAACGGTCAGCTGAAGCTGAGCACACGTACCGAGGCGGCTCTGCGCTCGATGCCGGAGATCGACGAAAACATGATCAAGCCGCTGCAGGATGATCGTCTCATCGGTGACCGCGTATAACGCGACTCTGCCACATTGAATCGGCACCTGATTGAGGTGTTGTGAGATGGCTTTGGCGCCCCTCATCCGAGGGGCGCCATTTCTGTCGTGTTCGGCGATTGTTCGTCGTTTCGCACAGAAATGAGAGGTTACCGCCGAAATTCCCGGTTGCCCTGTTCCGTTCTGCGACTAAGCTGCTGGAATAAGAACTGATCAGGCGCAGTGCCTGGCGATACCAGTAGTTCCGCTGAGTAACATGGGAGAGAGAGTTTTGGGAAAACGCGACGATCTGATCGAGCAATATGCAAGTGATCTGAAAACCAAATGTGGCATGGATCCGGATATGGACCTGCTCACCAAGGTCACCATCGGCTGTGGTCCGGCCATCTATGACGCCGACGCATCCACCGTAGCCTCCAGCCAGCCGGCAGAGCTGGAGACCGTCAAAAATAACTTCCTGATCAAGAAATTGGGCCTGTCCGATGGGCCCGAGCTGATGTCTGCAATCGATAGCGTGATCGAGACCTACGGGAAGTCTGAGCGGAACAAATACCGCGCAGTCGTCTACTATATGCTGACCAAGCACTTCGGAAAAGAATCCGTCTACGGCTGATCAGATTGCCTGAAGACCGCTGAGGATCGCCCGTCGGAAGCCCCCGGCGGGCGCTTTTCGTATATCATGATGTATGGTGGGGCGGCTTCTTCTAAGTCGTTCTGTCATTGGTTCGTGGAGACACCGGGATTAACCGACATCACGGCGACACGGAACATGCCCCGGTTGTACATGTATTGCATTTTACCTGTATTGCCTTTGCGGAATCACCGCTGGTCGGCCTATCTTCTAGATACCGGTCAGGATGGCCAGGATCACAGATTTACGAACACGTGTGGTGGAATTGGAGCACGTGGGGTGAAAGGGAAGATCCTGTCATATGATCGGATCTTCCCTTTTTTGTGCATAGCGTTTCGCCAGCGAAGGGCGTCAGAACAACGTCAGCACGATACCAATCGCACCGCAGGCCAGCGTAGCGTAGCCGCCATCAATCATTGACAGGCGCAGCGGTCTGACAGCGTAGAGGTTATTGATCATGATCCATGGGGTGATGAAAAACAGCCCTACGCCCAGCCCGCCGACGAGGCCACCGCCCACGGTATCAATCCCCGACAGGGCAAAGACATGGCGCATCATGCCCGCAACAATGAGCTGAAGCACAAAGGTAGCAACAAAAACCGCCGGTGTTTGCCCACCTGTCGGTTTGCCGTTTTCATCGCGAGGCACCTTTGCCGCCTGCATCCAAGGCTCAGCCAGCACGCCATACCAGACCGCGCCCAGAACAAAGCCGGCAATCGCGGCTGCGATAACATTCAGTATTTCCATTGCACTCTCCCTGATACTAGCGCCAGCCTGAGAATTCTGTCAGATCAACCGGGATCTGTCTCCCCCAACGCGCAGATATGGGCCCATTCTTCAGCGGTGACAGGTTGTACCGAGAGGCGGGAGTTCTTGACCAGAACCATGTTTTCAAGCCGCGGATCGGCTTTTATCTGATCAAGTGTCACCGGTTTAGAGAAGCTGCGCACCGCTTTGATATTGACGCATTCCCAGCGCGGGTCATCCGTGGTGCTGTCTGGGTGGGCCTCGGCACAGATTTCGACGATCCCGACCACAGATTTCTCCTTCATCGAGTGATAAAAGAACCCGAGGTCGCCGATTTCCATGTCGCGCATGAAGTTGCGCGCCTGGTAGTTGCGGACGCCGTCCCACTCCTCACCCGCGTCACCTTTGGCTAGCTGATCAGCCCAGCCCCAGGTGGAGGGTTCGGATTTGAACAGCCAATAGGCCATCAGCCGACGACCTTTTTCCAGGTGATCAGCTCAACCGCTTCAAACAGTCCGGCCTTTGCATAGGGGTCGCTATCCGCCCAAGCCTGGCCCGCAGCCATGTCCTCGACATCAAGGATGATCAGCGAGCCGACCATGCCGCCGTCTTGATCCAGTAGCGGTCCCGCCTGCGCAACAACGCCGGTCTCCTCGATATAGGCCAGATGCGCGGCACGGTTGTCCATCCGGGTCTGCAAATGATCAGGTTTATCGCGCGCGATCAGGGCAATCAGCATGTCATTCCTCTTTTAGTGGTCTTGAAAGCAGTTGAGCGGTGGCATCGGCAATCGTCAAGCGCTGATCGAGCAGGGCGACGACGATAGCGGTGATAGGCATGTCCAGTTGCCGCGCCGTGGCCGCGGCATGGACCGCGCGTGCCGTGGCGGCGCCTTCGACTGTGATATTTGGATCGAAAGCCTCGCCGCGGCCGATGGCAAGCCCCAGGCGGTAGTTTCGCGACAGATCAGAGCTGCATGTGAGCGTCAGATCGCCAAAACCGGAGAGACCGGCCAGTGTCTCGGGGCGGGCCCCTGTGGCCAGCGCCATACGCTGCATCTCGGCATATCCCCGGGTCATCAGCGCGGCGCGGGCGCTATCGCCCAGACCGGCACCAATCACGGCGCCGCAGGCAATTGCGATAACATTTTTCAGCGCACCGCCAATCTCTGCGCCAATCGTATCTGTGGTGCGATAGAGCCGTAGGGTCTTGGTGGTCAGCTGTTGTTGTAATTCCCTCCCGGTCTCTGCGTTGCCACAGGCCAGCGTAAGGGCCGTTGGCAGGCCCCGTGCGATGTCAGCGGCGAAACTGGGGCCGGTCAGCAACGCCGTTCGGGCCTCGGGCAGGCAGTCACGGATCACCGCCAATGGACCAAGCCCGGTTTTGAGCTCCATCCCTTTGCAGCAGGCCACAAGCCTGCGGTCGCGCAGCAAAGCGGCGTGAGCGGTTATGAACCCGCGCAGCGTCTGCATTGGCACCGCAAGCAGCACCGTTTCGGCCTGTGCGGCGCGTTCCAGATCGTCTGTCACCGTCAGCTTGTCCGGCAGCGCAGCATCTGGCAGGCGCCGACTGTTGCGGCGGGTTTCCTGCATCTGCAGCGCCTGGTCGGCGTCGCGCGCCCAGAGGGTGACCGGCCCGTTGGCTACCAGCGATATCGCCAGAGCAGTGCCAAAGGCACCGGATCCGAGCACGGAAACACTCATGCCTTTGCTCCTTTCTTGCCGCTGCCCAACATGGCAGGGCTGCTTTGGTCCAGTGGCCAGCGTGGTCGCGCGGCAAGGTCCATGCCGTCGCGCTCGCCATTGCGAAACCGTTCCAGTCCGGCATAGGCAATCATCGCGGCATTGTCGGTACAAAGTGCCAGCGGCGGGGCTACGAACCGGGCGTCGAACTCGGCACAAACTGTCTCTAACGCGGCTCTAATGGAGGTATTGGCCGCGACACCTCCGGCAACGGCAACCGTGCGCGTGTCGGGGATCTCCTCGAGGTAGAGCCGGATCGCCCGGCGCGTCTTCTCGGCCAGAACATCGGTGACAGCTGCCTGAAATCCGGCGCAGAGATCGGCCCGATCCTGACGTGTCAGACCGCCTTTTTCGGCCATAACCTGATCGCGCATCCGCATCAGCGCCGTCTTGAGGCCGGAGAAGGACAGGTTACAATCTGGACGATCCAGCAAAGGGCGGGGGAAGCGGAAACGACGAGGATCACCGGTCTCCGCCTCAGCCTGTACGGATGGGCCACCCGGTTGCGGCAGACCCAGAAGGCGGGCGGTTTTATCGAAAGCCTCACCCGGAGCGTCGTCAATGGTGCCGCCAAGCCGTCTGAAATCGGCAGGCCCACGAACGATCAGGTACTGACAATGGCCGCCGGACACCAGAAGCATCAGATAGGGGTAAGGGACCGCATCGGTCAGCCGTGGAGTCAGCGCATGACCGGCAAGATGGTTCACGCCAATCAGCGGCAGCCCGCTCGCGGCGGCCAACCCCTTTGCGCACATGACCCCGGAGATGACGCCGCCAATCAGCCCGGGACCTGCGGTGACCGCGATGGCATCCATATCCGACAATCTCAGGTCGGCGGCAGCCAGCGCATCACGAACGCAATGATCAAGTTTTTCAGCATGAGCGCGGGCCGCGATCTCCGGTACAACGCCTCCAAAGGCACTGTGAAGCTCGGTCTGGCCGAAAACGATGGAAGACAGCACCTCCGCCGGGCCGTGTCCCGGATGGCGCACTACCGCTGCCGCCGTATCATCGCAGCTGCTTTCCAATCCCAGCAGGGTGAGGTCTCGTGTCATGGCGTTACCGTTGCATCATATCCCCGCTGGGGCTACCACCTATGGCAGTGGCGAACAATCCCGAGGGGCGTGTGATGGTCGGCCTATTGATGACACGCCCCCGCGCGGCGGCGGAACGGTTCGTTGCGGATCTTCCGGCATCCACCCGCTCGACGATGCAGGTGATCTACGCACCATTGCTTGATGCGCGGCCCGTTGATGTGCAACTGACTTCGCCCGCAACCAATCTCTATACTAGGGATGTGGTTTTTTCTTCCGCCAATGCAGTCCGGTTTGCCCCTAAGCCTCAGTCAGATCAGCGGGCCTATTGTATCGGAGACCGCACGACCGACGTCGCCAGAGCAAAAGGGTGGCAGGCGAAATGCTGCGGGCAGGATGCCGATCAGCTGGTCCGGACGGTGACAGAGTTATCACCCGAAACCCCACTCGTTCATCTTCGCGGTGTCCACAGTCGCGGTGATATCGCAAAGCGGCTTTGTCAGGCGGGTATCAACTGCCAGGAACATGTGATCTACGATCAGGTTCTGCTGCGCTACGACGATCAGGCCCGTGCGGCGCTGGATGCGCAAGCCTCGCTGATCGTGCCGCTTTTTTCACCGCGGACTGCGCTGCAATTCGTCAAATTGGCACCATATCGCGCAGAGCTCCATCTGATCGCCTTCAGCAAAGCAGTGGCCGAGCCTTTGAACGTATTGAAATGCAAAGACTTACAGATATGTAAATCTCCAACGGCGAAGGATATGTGCGCATTGGTGCGTGATGCCGCAGCTGGTCTGGCGCGGGTTGAGGGTGGACCATCGGCACAGTAAGTTTATTGCCGAGTTGATGTTATGAGATTTTTAGAATCGAGGGGGATGTCGGCGTGGCTGACAAGAAAACATCCGATGAGATGCGGGCCGAGAGGGGCCAGACGTCTGTCTCCAAGCTGGACATCGACGAAACCGCAGCTGGCGACGATCCGTCCGAGCTGGTCGAAGCGACGCAAGCTGAGGACACCAAATCCGAGGTGGATTCAGAGGCCGAAGACGTGCAGCCAAGCGAGCCGGTAAATGCTGAAACCGGAGCTGTCTCTGATGATCAGCGCGATCAACTTGACCCGCAGCAGGCAGAAACTGCCGAGCTGGCCGAAGCCTCGACTGCGGAGACCGCCGCTACGGAGCGCAGTGCAGATGATCTGCCCCCCTTCACCCCACCGGCGCCCGAGGTTGAGCGTATCGTAGAGAGACGCGGCGGTTTTGGCGCAGCGGTTCTGGGAGGGGTCGTGGCGGCTGGGCTTGGGTTTGTGGCCGGGCAGTCGAATGTGCTGGACGGCTTCCTGCCCCCGTCGTGGCGCACCGCCCCTTCGGTCGATGCCACGGCTCTGGAGGAGCTTCAGGAGCGCCTGAACACAAGGATTTCCGAGCTGGAAGACCGGATTGCCGCCACCGCTGCCGATCTGAATATTGCACCGCTGGCGGAACAGCTGGATACGCTGAAGCAGGAGGTGGCCGCGCTGAAATCCGGAGTGACCGCCGCAGGTGATACCGGTCTCGCGGACGCGCTGGATAGTCTGGCGATCCGCGTTGATGCGCTGGAAAGCCGTCCGATCACGGACGCGGCTAGCCCAGAGGCTGTTGCTGCCTTTGAGGCGGAACTGAACAAGCTCCAGGACAGCTTGGCTGCACAGCGGGCCGAGGTCGAAAAAATGGTCGATGAGGCGCGTGCAATGGATGCAGCCAGCGCCGAGGCCGCCCGAATCGCCAGTGCGCAAACAATTGTCGCGCGGCTGCGCTCGGCGCTTGATGCGGGGACAAGCTTCAGCGGTCTGCTGGATGAGCTGCGGGCGGTTGGTGTGACGCCGCCAGAGGCGCTGGCAGGCTCTGCAGAGGCTGGCGTCAGTACCCGCTCCAGCCTGCGCGATGGGTTTGCCCCGGCTGCACGTGAGGCGCTGGCTGCGGCACGTCAGGAAGCCAAGGGAACCGGCGGTATCGCCGCCTATATGCGGCGTCAGCTTGGGGCACGTTCGGTCGCACCGCGCGAAGGGGATGATCCTGATGCCGTTCTGTCCCGTGCCGAGGCGGCTGTCCAGAATGGCAATCTGCAGGACGCACTGATGGAACTTGAGGCCCTGCCCGAAACCGCGCTTGCGCCGCTCGCTGATTGGCAGGCTGCTGCACGCGCGCGCCTCTCGGCGGTTGCTGCCGTGAATGAACTGGCCCAAAGCCTGAACGCCAAATAAGGAAGCTGCCATGCTCTGGTCATTGTTGAAGATTCTCGTTTTCGTCGCCATCGTGGCGGTGCTCGCCTTTGGTGCCACATTGCTGACGGAAACCGCTGGCGGCGTTCAGATCACGGTCGCCGGCACCGAATACACCCTGAGCGCATTGCAGTCGGTCATTGCGCTTGCAGTTCTGGTTTTTGCCGTTTGGGTTGCATTCAAACTTCTCTCACTTCTTCTGGCGACGCTACGGTTCCTTAATGGCGATGAAACCGCGATTTCGCGCTATTTCGACAAGGGGCGCGAGCGCAAGGGCTATCAGGCGCTATCCGACGGGTTGATGGCGCTGGCTTCTGGCGAAGGGCGGTTGGCAATGGCCAAGGCTGCGCGCGCGGAGAAATATCTTGAAAAGCCGGAGCTGACGGACCTGCTGACAGCGCAGGCTGCGGAACTGGCAGGCGACACCAAGAAGGCAGCGGAGGCCTATAAGCGGCTGGTGAGCAACCAGTCCACTCGCTTTGTCGGGGTGCGCGGCATCATGAAACAGAAGCTCTCCGAAGGGGATACCGATACGGCGCGTCAACTGGCCGAGAAGGCGCTTGCTCTGCGGCCCAAACATGAAGAGGTGCAGGATACGCTGCTGACACTTCAGGCGCGGGCGCAGGATTGGGCTGGTGCGCGCAAGACGCTAACGACGAAGTTGAAGACCGGCACCCTGCCGCGTGACGTCTACAAGCGCCGCGATGCGGTGCTGGCCCTGTCCGCCTCTCGCGCGATTGTCGAAGACGGGGCGACCGTCGAACAGCAGGAACAGGCGATCGAGGCCAACCGGCTTTCGCCGGATCTGGTCCCCGCGGCGGCCATGGCGGCCCGTGCCTATCTGGCGCGCGACAAGAAGCGCTACGCCATCCGGGTTCTCAAAAAAGCCTGGGAAGCGCAGCCGCACCCGGATCTGGCACATGCCTTTGCCGAGGTCGAGCCGAATGAAACCGCGGCGGAGCGGGTGAAACGCTTTGCTCAACTGTCGCGGCTGGCGCCGCAGCATGATGAAACCCGGCTGGTGATGGCCGAGCTGCATATCGTCGCCGAGGATTTTCCAGAGGCCCGTCGTGCGCTGGGCGATTTGGTCGAACGAAATCCCGATGCACGGGCGCTGACCTTGATGGCGGCCATCGAGAAGGGCGAGGGTGCCTCGGACGCGGTAATCCAAGGCTGGCTGGCACGGGCGTTGAATGCGCCACGCGGACCACAGTGGGTCTGTGATACCTGCAATCATATCCACGCGGAATGGGCGCCGGTCTGTGAAAACTGTTCTAGCTTCGACACACTTAGCTGGCGCCGCCCCGAGGCCCCCGAGATTGTCGGCGCCACTGGTGCGCAGGTGCTGCCCTTGATCACAGGCACGCCGGAAGGGGCCGCCGGACCTGATACAAGTGACATCCCCGAGGTCGAATTGCTGGAAAGTGACGATCCGGCGGCGGTACCGGATCCAGACAGCCCAGCATCCGACGCTTCCGAAGAGCCCAAGGGGAAATTCCAAGGCGCGAAATAGATCTTTTCCAAGCGGCGCGCCAATGCTAAAGCGCGCCGCACAGACCGCTGCGGGCCCTGACCCGCGCTGGTCGCCGCTGTAGCTCAGATGGTAGAGCACGTCATTCGTAATGATGGGGTCGGGGGTTCGAGTCCCTTCAGCGGCACCATACCACCACCGGCAAAAGATCATCGCGGCAGGATCGCCCGACTTAATATCGGTGGCCGATCTATAGCCGCGATCAATCAAAAGACCGCAGATATCTGCCAGACCCCCTGTTGCATTGGACCTGCTCCACGCCAAAGCGGAGCCAATTGCCGGTGCCAGAGTTGAGTTTGCCTGCCGAAACCCCTATCTCGGGGCCAAACCCGTTGTACCTGCCAGACAAAGGATCGCGTCTCTTGGCCAATCACCTTTACCAGAACGACCTGCCCGACGGGCTTGATCTCGGGCCAGTCGTTGCGATCGACTGCGAGACGATGGGTCTCAACCCGCATCGGGACCGGCTTTGCGTTATTCAGATGTCAGGCGGTGACGGCAATGCGCATATCGTGCAGGTCTCCAAGGGGCAGTCCGAAGCCCCCAATCTCTGCCGGATGCTCAAGGATCCCAACGTGCTGAAACTGTTCCATTTCGGCCGCTTTGATATTGCGGCCATGTATCACGCGTTTGGAGTGCTGGCGGCACCGGTGTATTGCACCAAGATTGCCAGCCGCCTGGTCCGCACTTACACGGATCGCCACGGGTTGAAGAACCTGACTCAGGACCTGATCGGTGTCGATATTTCCAAGCAACAGCAGATGAGCGACTGGGGGGCGCCGCAACTGACCGATGCGCAGCTCGACTATGCCGCGTCCGATGTCCTGTATCTGCACCGGCTGCGCGCGGCGCTGGACAAGCGTCTGGATCGGGAAGGTCGCAGCGAAATGGCGCAGGCCTGTTTCGATTTTCTGCCGATGCGTGCCAAGCTGGATCTCGCCGGCTGGCCCGAAACCGATATCTTTGCACACTCATGAGCAGCGCAGAGACATTCCTCGCCACCGCGCGACAGGTGATCACCGACGAAGCCCGTGCTCTGGATGCGCTGGCGGACAGTCTGGATGAACGTTTTGCCGAGGCCGTAGACCTCGTGCTTCAGGCCGAAGGGCGGATCATCGTCAGCGGTATCGGTAAATCCGGTCATATCGGGCACAAGATCGCCGCGACCCTGGCATCTACCGGGACGCCCGCTTATTTCGTCCACCCCGCCGAAGCCAGCCACGGCGACCTCGGCATGCTGTCCAAAGGTGATGTGGTGCTGGCGATTTCCAACTCTGGTGAAGCGCCTGAGCTGGCAAATCTGCTTTCGTTCACGCGTCGCTTTGGCATCCCGCTGATCGGACTGTCCAGCCGGATGGACAGCACCCTGATGAAAGAGGCCGATGTGCATCTGCAAATCCCCGCCATGGGCGAGGCCTGCGGTTTTGGCATGGTGCCCTCGATTTCGACGACGCTCACTCTGGCGATGGGCGATGCGCTGGCCATCGCCTTGATGAAGCACAGGGATTTCCGACCCGAAAATTTCCGCGCCTTCCACCCCGGTGGCAAGCTGGGCGCACGACTGTCGAAGGTTGACGACCTGATGCACGACGGGGCGGCCTTGCCGCTGGTCAGCACCGAAACCCCAATGCCCGATGCGCTGATCGAAATCAGCCAGAAAGGATTTGGCGTTGCTGGTGTCACTGATGCGGGCGGTGTGCTGCAGGGCATCATAACCGATGGCGATTTGCGGCGGCATATGGACGGGCTGCTGGAAAAATCCGCCGCCGATGTCATGACTCACAACCCGACCACCATTGCTCCCGGCTCGCTTGCGGAAGAAGCCGTCGCAATCATGAATGACCGCAAGATTACCTGCCTGTTTGTCGTCGATCCCGATGCAGAGACGGCAAAGGCCGTCGGACTGCTGCATATCCACGATTGCCTGCGCGTCGGGCTTGGCTGAGGGGGGACGCGGCGAACCATGGATGGCTATTCCCGCCTTGTGGCCTATCTGAAGGTCTTGCTGCCGCTGATGGCCCTGGCGCTGATGTCGACCATGTTCCTGATTTCACGCGGCGTCGAAACAGATGCGGTGATCCCCTTCGCCCAAGAAGATCTGAAGGATCGCACCCGCGGACAGCAGATCACCGCGCCGTTCTTTTCGGGAACCACCGCGCAGGGTGATGAAATCATGGTAACCGCCGCCCTGGCTCGCCCGGGTGGCCCAGACGCGCCAGCAACCGCAGTGAACCTCGAAGCCGAGATCAGGATGACCAGTGGCGGCCGCTTCCTGCTGAGTTCGGACACAGGCGCCTTGCGCCCGGATAAGAATATGGCAAACTTTCGCGGCGATGTTGAAATCCTGTCGAGCGACGGTTTGCGGGTCATCACGCAGGAATTAAACGCCGCTCTCAATGGCGTGCAGGCGGACAGCCCAGGACCCGTTCAGGCCAGTGGCGCGATGGGCGATCTGACCGCAGGCGCCATGCAGATAGATACAAAAACCGAGGGCGGGCCGGTACATATGGTTTTCAACAAAGGGGTCAAGCTGCTATATGACCCGCAACAATCAGAAAGATAACCTGTGTTGTATCTGCGTGTATTGATGTTCTGCCTGCCGGTCGCCCTGTTCTCAACGGGGGTGTCGGCGCAGTCCGCGTCCATCGCATTCGGCTCGATCAAGGCTGATCCGTCGCAACCGGTGGAAGTCACCGCAGAGACATTGGACGTGAATCAGGCTGACGGGTCAGCTCGGTTTGTTGGCGACGTTGTGATCGTGCAGGGTGTTATGCGATTGTCGGCCGACAACGTTCTGGTGATCTACAAGCAGGACGAAACTGGCAAAACAGGCGTCGAACGGCTGGAAGCCACCGGCAATGTCATCCTTGTAAACGGTCCCGACGCGGCAGAGGCGGAGAGAGCCGAATACACCATCGACTCCGGAACCGTGGTGATGACGGGCAATGTATTGCTCAGTCAGTCCACCGGGACGCTGACGTCCAATCGCCTTGTTGTGAATCTGACTACTGGCACCGCCAGCCTGTCTGGCCGGGTGAAAACCATTCTGAACGGCGGCGGCGACTGATGGCCGCGCCCGCATTGACAGTCACCGACGGCAGCTCAGGTCTGCGCATCGAAAAGCTGCGTAAATCCTACAGCAAGAAGGTCGTCATCCGCGATGTCTCCATGTCATTGGACCGGGGTGAGGTCGTTGCACTGCTTGGGCCGAACGGCTCAGGTAAAACCACCAGCTTCTACGCGATTGCTGGTCTGGTATTCCCTGAGGCTGGCTCGGTTACCATCGATGGGCAGAATGCAACCACGCTGCCGATGTACCGTCGCGCGCGCATGGGCATTGGCTACCTGCCGCAGGAAATGTCGATCTTTCGCGGCCTGTCGGTGGAAGATAATATCTCCTCCGTGCTCGATATTGCGGTGAAACACGCCCACAAACGCCGCGAGCGTCTGGAAGAACTGCTGTCTGACTTCTCGATTGAGCATCTGCGCCGGGCGCCGGCGCTGGCGCTGTCTGGTGGTGAGCGTCGCCGCGTCGAAATCGCCCGCTGTCTGGCTGCGGATCCGAAATATCTGCTTCTTGATGAACCTTTTGCCGGGGTCGACCCGATCTCGGTCGGGGATATTCGCCATCTGGTTGGTGATCTGAAAAAACGCGGTATCGGCGTGCTGATCACCGACCACAATGTCCGCGAAACACTGGAGATCGTGGACCGCGCCTATATCCTGCATGATGGCAAGGTGCTGATGTCCGGCACACCGTCCGAAGTGGTCGAAAACGAAAATGTGCGCCGCGTCTATCTCGGGGACAATTTTCGGATCTCTTGATCCCTACTGACACGGTCCAGCTGCACAGTGACATGCCCGGTCGGCGCCTTGCCGCACGCCGTTGACAGCAGCGCGTCGTCAACCATTTGAGAACAGGTGGAAACCCGCCGCCTACTCATAAATGGGTAACCGTTTGACGCCGATTTGCATTGACTCTCTCGCCTGGTTGTCATCGAATTGACTCATGGCAAACCCGCAGTCCGATGCTGTCCTCGCTCCAGCCTTGTTAACAAGGCCCAGACGAATGCAATCGACTGTCTTGCCTAAATCCCACTTTCAGAACTGAAGCGAGAGCAGCCGGGCTTGGCCCGAGTTGGGTTTTGGGGGTCTATTTGTGAAGGAGATCACATGCGTTACCAAATCAGCGGAAAACAGATCGACATTGGCGAAGCGTTGCAGTCCCATGTGCAATCGGAGCTTGGCGTGGCGGTCGCGAAATATGCTGAACGCCCGACGGACGCTAATGTCGTCTTCTCGCGGTCTGCGCATGAATATGTTTGTGAAACGACCGTGCACCTGTCCACTGGTCTGACCGCGCAAGCAAAAGCGCATGCCACTGAAATCTATGCCGCATTTGAGGATTGCTGCGAAAAGATGGAGAAGCAGCTGCGCCGCTACAAGCGTCGGCTGAAGGACCATCACCGTGATCGGAGCGAGCCGGTTGAACTCTTCGGCGCAAGCTCTTATATCCTCGCCTCTGAAGACGCCGGCACCGAGTCTGAACCAGAATCATTGCAGCCTATCATCGTCGCCGAGATGGAAACACAAATTCCATCCCTTTCGGTTGGTGAGGCCGTGATGCAAATGGAACTGGCAGGCGCCCCGGTTCTGGTGTTTCGCAAAGAAGGCAAGGACGGCCTGAACGTCGTCTATCGTCGTGAAGACGGGAATATCGGGTGGATCGATCCGTAACCTGTCACGGCGTTTTACGTGAGTTGAGCGGAGCTATTGAAGTATGCAGATCTCTAACATCCTGAAGCCTGAGGCCGTACGTGTCTTTGGCGCTGCATCCAGCAAGAAGCGTCTGTTTCAAGAAATTTCAGATGTTGCTCAACTCGCCTACGGGCTCCCGGCGCAACCAACGGTCGAGGCTTTGCTGGATCGCGAAAGCCTTGGCCCCACCGGTGTGGGGCACGGTGTTGCCCTGCCACACGCGCGCCTTGATGGTCTGGACAAGGTTGTCAGTGTATTCCTGCTGCTGGAGACACCGCTGGAATTTGGTGCGGTGGATCGCCAGCCGATTGATATCGCCTTCGCGCTCTTTGCACCGGAGGATGCCGGCGTTGAACATCTCAAAGCGCTGGCACTGGTATCGCGCACGCTTCGTGAACAGAGCTTTTGCACCAAGCTGCGGGCCAACCCTGACCCGGCGACGCTTCATACCATCCTGACCGAGGATCAGTCGGTTCAGGCGGCCTGACGTTGCACACGCGCGGGCGGGCGTGTCAGCGCGCCCAGGCGTCAAACCCGAACAATATGTAATCGCGCTGGTAAACAGTTGCGATCTGTGCCTCCAGCGTGTCGTCATAAATATCCTGAAGACTATACGGCTGGTCGACCCCGGGTGCGTCCGGGGCGCTGGCTTTGGATTGGCCAAGCCACCGGGCAAGGTCAGGCAAAGTCGTGGCCAGATCCTCTTCGCGTAGGATCAGATCTGGCGATTGAACAGCTGAAAACCCCGCAATTGTCTGCGCCTGAGTGGCCCAGCAGGCATCGGTGCGAAACCCGGTCTGCCCTGAAAGATTGGCACCAATCACCTCGACAAAACCTGCAAAAGCCGTTCGATGCTGTTCGCGGGTATAGGATCCATGTGCAGGGTCCTTGGGCAGCGGAACCTTGAACTGTTTGCGCAGCAGATTACGGATCTGGCGCAATGTTCCTGTCTCTGACCCGAGAATGCGCGTGCAAAAGACATGATGCAGCCGGGCCGCCGGATGACGCAGAACGGTGAGACTGCGGAACCCGGGATGGCCGCGCTTCCATTGCCGCAGCTGCTTTTGGTTCATCCCCTCAATCAAGGCGCCATCGCCGTCTGGTTCCTGCCCGGCCATCCAGCTGCGTATGACATCCGTCGGACCACCGCTGATCGGCAGATACAATAGCGGCAGCTGCTGCCCCGCGATGTAATCAGGCACTGCCGGGCCGCGCCGCGGTTCGAAATTCGGGGTCCGAGAGAGGTTGAAACGATCCAGCCGCGCCATCGCACGGTCAAGCTCCGAAGGATTGGCGACCTTCTCTTCCAGCGCAGCGGGGTTTTGCGGTTTGAGACTATCGTCAAGCTGCGCCAGCCGGGCATCGACACCCAGCCACTTTGCCAGACCGTTGATCACTTCCAGATCCTGAAGATCCTCATAGGCCAGATAAAAGGCTGTCTGGCCAGACCTTTGCAGCCGGTTCAGCAATGTAAGCTGAAAACCCTGCAGCTCGGCAACGTGATGGGCAAATTCCTCCGCATCGACCGTCGCCAGCCCGTCCTTGCGGCGTTTCACGTTTGTCAATTTCCACTGGCCGGTACTGCGCGCGATCTTATGCGAGACATAGCTGTCTGCCGGGTTCCGAGTCAGGATGATTTTGGCACAACGTGGATCGTCAAGCAGCGCGTCCAGAACGCGCGGGTCATGGTCGTGGAAGTAGCGAAAACCGTTCAACGCGCCCTCGGCGTCGCGGATCTGCGACAGAAATCCCAGAACGTCACTGTCGCGCTGTGCTTGTGTCCAGCCCAGCGTCGTCTCGCGGTTGGGATAGCTGATAAAATAGGGGTTAAAGGCCTCGCCGTGACAGGTGACGCCCTCAAGAGCGTTCAGATTGGCTTCGAGAAAATTGGACCCGGTCCGCATCTCCGCAAACACAACAAAGTAGTCAAAGTCTTGGGTCATGGTTCGCTATTGCACCAAATAGGGTTTGCGCGGCGTCTTCGGCATGTTCAACGGCCCCTGTTCCGCCGGGAAATCGCCCATCAGATAAGGGTGCATCCCCTGGTTCTTTAGATTTTGCAGAAACTGACCAAATCCCGCCAGATCCACCATCCTTGGCGCCGTCGTCAGATGGCGCTGCGCCTGTGCTCCGAATTCATCCAGAATGGTTTGTAGGGGCTCCATCGGAGATTCGACAAATTCGGCCATCGACCAGATCCGCACACGCGCCTTTACGTATTTGGAGCGGAGAATTTCGATATGTTTCGCCTCGATCTGCTGCAATCGTGCCGCTTCACGTCGCAGGTCGGAGAAATTCCTGTTGGACCGGAACAGGGGCACCGCCCAGGCACCGGAAATCACCGAAACCTGTGCATTGGGGTCGCGCGCTACCAGCCAATTGATACTCTGATTGTCCTGCGGTCCAAACTGGAAACATTGCCGTTCACCACGGGTGTTCCAGATCAGATTGGTCAGAAACCCCTTGGGATGATAATCCCGTAGCTTGGCACTGTCGCTCAGACCGCCGTTCATCAGCGTCTGGCGGTCAGCAAATTCCACCCGCTCGGGGGCAAAAAGATGCCCATGAACCTTTGCGCCGGTGACCTGGGTCAACCACTCCTCAAAATTCTCGAACAGCTCTGTAAAACCCTGAAACATCGAGTAGGGGTTGCAGGTGATGCCATTCTCCAGCCCGTTGGCCGGAAGGCGGCTTTGCATATAAAGGCCGGGACGACCGCGGGTGCGCCGCTCAACCGCCTTGGAGAAAATCCGGTCTATCTTGCCCGGATTGGGTTCCGAGGTTTTCATCAGATCCGGCTGATCGCCCAGAAACGTCGAATAGAGCCGATCCGCATGAGGCCAGATTTTCCGCGCGACAAAGCAGTCGGACCGACGCAGCAGTTGCAGATGGTCGTCGTAGAAATTATGCGGCTTGCCCTGAAAATCGAACTTGGACAGGGTCAGTGACCGGCTTTCGATATTGCTGGAATAGAGTCGAACGAGGGTTTGGTAATAACTCTCATCCGGGATCCAGACCTTGCGAAAATACCGGTCGTAGCGCGGCCGGTCTGGGTCTTCCAGAATCGCTGAGAGTGTCTGCCGCGTCAGGCACCACCACTGACTGCCCATATGAGGCACCAGCCCGTCGGGGATCCTGCGCTTGATGCCCAGCTTGCGCTGAAGCGAGACATATTTGTCAAAAAGGTATCGGCGTTTCTTCCACGAGAAGGGAAAGCGCAGCGTGAACCGTTCCACATCTAGCCCGCCAACAATCCATGGCACATCGGCAGTGGTCGCGCTTTCGATGAAGTCGGTGCGGGGCCGGGCGGCAAGATAGTCCACCAGGTCAGACACCGGGCGCAGCGGCAGGCAGGACCCCGAAGCAAGAAACACATGTCGCACCGAGGGATATTTTGCCAGCATCAGCTCGGATGCGGATTGAGAGGCTGCGACGATGCCCCAGGTCCCCCATTCGCAGCGATGCCGCCGCGAAAACCGCACCATTGGATCACCTGCAAATGCGGCCTTGAAGGCAGAAAATGTTGCCTGAGGGACCTTCTTATCAACGTGCAGAACAACGGGGCACCCGCCCGCGACCCAATGGCGCGCGACCTGTTCGGCCCGGTCCAGTGCCGTATGGACCAGCAAGACGATGCCAACCGTGCTCATGCCCAGTTGCCCTTGGACATCAGGCCAAGGATCTCCAGCTGGCGCCAGTTGATATATTTCTCGCTCCACTTGCACCAGAGTTCTGGCTGATCCTCTATGGCCTTGGCGTAGGCTTTGTATTCGGCCGATCCCGCATAATGCTGTTCACGCAGCATCTCTTCCTCGGCTTTGGTCACAAACGTGTGGAGGAATTTTGTGTGCAGCAAGGCGCCGCTGGCCTTTTCACCACCATCCGTTTCATAGACCTGATTGAGGCCGCGTGGCAGCAGGGCATGGGTCGAGCTGACATAGGTATAGCGGCGATCCCATTTCACCAGCGGGATCTTGTTCAGCGCCGGTGCTTTCTTTGGTTGATCGGCAAAAAACACACGCGCCCGCGGCCCTCCCTGGATCCACAGGTTGCCATAGATCGGATTGCGCTTGATCGAGTAGTTGCCGCTGTCGAACCAATTGGCGATTTCGAGCGGATCCTGTCCGGCGCGATAGGGAACGGCATCCAGTTTCCCTTTTGGATAGACGTCAATCAGCATGGCCGAGAAACTACGGATCGCAGAATTGTCGAGCCAGTCGGTCAGTGCCCGCAGCGGACGACTGTCGCAGAACGGGTAGATGAACAGCTCATCCGGGTCGACGACCAGCACCCAGTGACCATGGGCGTAGCGACGTTTCAGATGGTTCATCCAATCAATGCCGAAACCGGCACGCTTGTAACTGGCCACTGTGTGCCAGACCGAGACATCGGGCTGGCCTTGCAGATATTCGCGCGTGCCGTCGACCGATCCATTGTCTACGACGAGGAAATGATTGACGCCCAGTTTGCGATAGTAATCGAGGAAATATGGCAGCCGGATCTGTTCATTGCGCAGGGTTGTCACCAGCAGTATGTCACCGGGCCGGATCTGATCGGTCTGATCCTGAACCGCTGACAATTCGCGGGACTTGCGCATGGCACGCAGGATCCGGCGTTTCCGCCGCAGCCGCATGCGATAAGACTCCCAAAGGCTCAAGACTGCTTCCATCCCCGGTTGCAAAGGTGCCGTGTCGGACTGTCGTCAACCCGACCGCATCACCGCCAGCGACATTCCGCACAATATGCCATGTAAGCTATTTGGAAACAATGAATTTGGGATTGACGGTGTTGTTGCGAAATGGCTCCCGCAAAGCCCCTCAGGCGGCTGCGAGGCACGCGTCCAGAGCTGCCCGTTCCAGCCGATAGGCGCGGCTGTCCGCCTCACCGTCGCGTTCGTCGCGCCACCGGCAATAGGCCACCATACGCCAGTGGAACCAGGGTTTCAGCTCCAGGTAGCGCGCCACGACCTGCGGATCAGGGTAGGCCGCCAGGAATGCCGCCTCCTCAACTGCCGATAACGGTGCACCGCGATAGACCTGCTGCATTGCCGGAGACAGGAATAGCGCGATGTCCTCCGCCGGATCCCCGATCTGTGGGCATTGCCAGTCGATCAATGTCAGCTGCCCATCGCAGGTCACTATGTTGCCAGGAACCGGATCCCCGTGGATGAGGCTAGGGACGCCAAGCGGTGCGACAGGTCTCGTGGGTGCAATTCGCAACAGGTCATTGCCCATGCGACAATGGCCCAGAATGGTGCGGGTCTGGGCGGCAATCTCTGCGCTGCCGGATATGCCGTTTGGTAGATCTGGAATGACAGGCTGTGTGTGCAGACGTCCCAGCAGTTCTGCCACATGGGTGGTACCGGATGACCAGGTCACCCCGGGCGAGTGTTGATAGGCCAGCCAGTCGCGCCCTTCGAACTGACCCGCGGCCAGCGGAGACGGCACCATGCCAGTGCGGTAAAGCGCGCTGAGTGCCGCCTGCTCGCGTGAGGGATCATTGGCAAACAGCGGGTTGGCATTGCCTCTGCCATAGAGCTTCACAACAATACCGCCCAACCGCCAGACCCGGTTGGAGCGACCGCCCAGCAGCGGACATGGCGCAGCGTCGCTCAGGCCGAGGCCAGCGAGATGCGCAAGAAAACGTGTTTCGAACTGTGTCCGATGGTGTTGCAGGTCAGGCTCCGTCGCTATGGTCTGTGTTACCACACAGTCCAGGTCTTCGGTGCCATTATGCGTCAGACTGCAGGTGCCGTAGGTTCACGCAATGCTGTCACCGATGACGCCAAAATCGCCGAGCCGCCCTCAAGGATCAAGGCCACTTCGTTGCCCCGCATCTGAGTTTCTTTCACCCTTGTATAGGTCTCAGCAGTATCGGAGAGAACGATTTCACCGTTTTTCTGGCTTTCCAGCGTGAAACTATAGCTGCCAGCATCAAACGCGTACCCGTCATCGTCAATACCCTGCCACTGATACGGCTCGGCAGTGACCGGTAGGCTGATCCGCTGAACTTCCTTGCCGCTATCATCCTTGACCACCAGGTGAACAGTGTCCGCGATCTGGGCTGGATTGGGCGACACGGTGACAGGATTGGTCCCGTCAAAATAGGCAGGCGCCGCAGACCGTGTTTCCATACCGACCCAGCCCGACATAGCTGCCATATTGGCGAGACCCAATTGGGCCTGGATACCTTCCAGAACCTCATTGCCCTGAACCTGCTGCTCGACCATGGAAAACTGTGCCAGCTGCGCAGAGTACTCTGTCGAATCAATGGGTTCCAAAGGGTCCTGATATCGCGCCTGCGCCGTGAGCATCTTCAGAAACGTCTCAAAGTCAGAGGCAATTCCGGTGGCTTTTTTCGGTTCCGGCGCGGCGGTCGCTGCCTGTTGCTGTTGCGGTGCCGCAGCACCCGATACAGTTGTCATCGTCTTACATCCTCATATCAAGCCCAACCTCACCGAGGTTGAGTGATTGTGTCATCGGTTCTACGGGGAGATCGGCCATCTCTTCGTCGCCACGCCCTGCGGATCGACCCGCTGGGGTATGGGAGGCGTCATGGCCACCGCCCTGATTGGAGGTCTCACCGCCTGAGAACTGGAACGAGATATCCTCAAATCCCATGCGCCGGAATTCATCCGCCAGTTCGTTGATATGGCGGCGCATCAGATCGCCGGTTTCGGCGCGTTCGGTCTGGATCATGACGCTGACGCCGGTATCCGTGACTGAAACACGCATATTCACATGCCCCAGCTCCTTGGGATTTAGAGCAACGTCAACGTTGCGATCCCCTTTCATCGCGAGGGCTTCGGCCATCTGATTCGCAATCAGACGAGGGGTTTCCGGCTTGTGAACGGTTCCCGGGCTCACGGTTGCCTCGGTCAGCAATTGCGCCAGGCCTGGTAGTTCCATTCCTGTGCTGCCGCCTGTGACCTTGGCCCCTCCGGCCTCTGCTGAGGTCAGCGAATCAAGCGCTAGCGCCGAAGTGGCGTTGGCGCTGGGCATCGCGGCAGTCAGGGTCCCGGCACCAAGGCCGAAGCGGGCCGTCGAATAGGTGCCCTGCGGGATATGTGCAGCGGTCTGAGCGGCTGTGTTCTGCTGTACCTGCTCAGACGCGGCGCGCCGGGCTTCAAATTTCTCTCGTACGGGCGGCGGTGCTGCCTCTACCGGTATCGGTGTTGCCGTCCGCTGTTGCTCGACGGGCTGGGTCTGCTGCGCCGAAGGGGGTTTAACCGTCTCCTTTGCCGCTTCAGACTGCGGTGCCGTTGCAGCCAGCGACTGCGCGGTTTTTTGCTCCGCCTGAGTACGTGCTGTGGACTGCGCAAGGGCATCAGTGCCTGCAGGCTGGCGGTTCAACCCTGCACCGGTGCCAGGCACCTCGGGCGTCGCTGTGCGGTGATCACCGGTCAATTGTCGATCCGCCTTGGCTTCGGCGCTCGTCGGATCGCCCTTAAGCGCAAGCTTTTGATTCGCCTCTGCCGCGGCGCGTTCCGGCATGCTGGCTGTCTCAGACTGCGCCCCTTGAAGCCCTCCGTTGCGGGGATCACCCACCGCCTGTGCCCCAGCTTCAGATTGTTGGATCATCGCAGCGGATCCGGCAGTTTTTGCAGCATCCGAGGCTGCTTTAAGGTTAGCAGCCTTATCATCCGACGCGCCGTCAACCGTTCTTTCGGATTGCATCGCCTGCTTGCCGCTTTCGGCATCGGGATCAGATGATCCATCGGTCTGATTGCCGCTCTGGCCGATCGCCACCGGCGCAGGATGCGCGCTGGGCACCTCATGCTGTTCAGCTGTCGTTTCCGGCTGAACCATCACGATTTTGGGGTCTTCAGAAATCTGTTCTTCGCTCGACGTATCTTGCCGGGCTTCGTCGATGGGCGCCTCTGCGTCACCATCCTGTACGGTTTGATTCGCTTTTTCCGAAGCGCCGGACGCTGAGGTCTGCTGTTCTGCGAGTTCCTCAACCTCGGTCACCGCGGTTTCTGCGCTATCCGAAGATTTTGCAGTCTCTGCCATAACCGCGTCAAAGCTTGCGCCTTTACGCGATTTTGCCGATTCGCCTTGCTGGATCTTCTCCGATCCCTGCGCTCCACCAGAGGTGGGAGTCGTAAGTGCGTTGATAAACATTGGCTTCCAGACATTCTATCTCGATCCATGCACCTTAACGCCAATCGGTTACGGCAATTTTAACCGATCATCCGCCAAAATAGAAAAAATCGAAGCAATTTCGACGTCTCAGAATGAGGTACATCATGGAACAGATTGCTCAACTACCGGCGCTACAGCGCCCCCAAGCGATCAAACCGCCACAAGACCCGCTGCGCAAAGCAGCTCAGGAACTTGAGGCGACCTTTCTTACAGAAATGTTGAAATCCGCAGGCCTTGGCGAAAGCCGCGAAACCATGGGCGGCGGCGCGGGCGAAGATCAGTTTTCCAGTTTTCTTGTGCGCGCACAGGCGGAGCAGATCTCCAAAGCAGGCGGTATCGGCCTGGCAGAATCACTTTATCACGCATTGAAAGAGGCACAGACCAATGACTGATCAGACACCGCAACAACTGATTGAGGAACTCGATTCCCTGCTTGATGCCGAACGCGCGGCATTGGTCAGTGGCAATCTGCAGGCGCTGGAGCCGCTGCTTGCAAAAAAAGAGGCAATCATCACGACGCTGAATATGACAGCCGATCTGGAGCGCGAGGCTCTGGAGCATGTCCAGGGCAAGGTTTCGCGCAATCAGGTACTGCTCGATAGCGCGATGGAAGGTATTCGGGCGGTGGCTGCCCGGATGGCCGAACTCCGTCGTGTGCGCAAGGGGCTGGATGTCTACGATCAGTCGGGGCGGAAAACCCGCTTTGCGACCGGGGGCACACCCAGCTTGGAAAAACGGGCATAACCAGCCCAATTTAGGGAAAATTCTAGCAATGGAATTTCCGGCATTAGCACTCCTTTAGCACATAGTAGGCCAATGTCACTTTGCACCTTCCAAAGAGGGTGGCGCGGAAGCCGGACGGCGGAACGCATAGTCAGAAAGACGTCAGAGAGCGCCCTTCGGGGCAGGGAAACCAGAGGTCAAAACGCCTCTAATCAAAGGAATACATGCTATGTCCAGCATTCTGACTAACAACGGCGCAATGGTTGCACTGCAGACCCTGCAGTCCGTGAACAACAGCCTTGACGAAACGCAGAGCCAGATTTCGACCGGTAAGCGTATCGGTTCGGCCAAAGACAACGCGGCCGTTTGGGCGATCTCCAAGACCATGGACTCCGACATCGCCGGCTACAAGTCGGTACAGGAATCCCTGGGCGTTGGTGAGGCAACTGTTGCTGTTGCTCTGTCCGGTGCCGAGCAGATCGTTGAAACTCTGACCGAGATGAAGCAGCTGGCGATTTCCGCGAACTCGGAAAACGTTGACCATGCTAAGATTCAGGACAGCATTGCCAAGAAGGCGGCGCAGATCGAATCGATCATCGACTCTGCTGAATTCAACGGGGCCAACCTGCTCGATGATACGGTCACCACTGCACTGACTGTTCTGGGTGGACTGGATCCGACCGCAGATACAATCACTGTGACCTCGATCGACTCGGCAGCAAACATCAGCACAGCCGGTATCACCACCATTACCGACGTTGCCACCGCGGCTACTGCTCTGACCGATATCGAAACTATGTTGGGCAACGCGATTGATGCGGCAGCTCAGCTGGGTGCGGACTCCAACCGTCTGTCCGACCAGGGCATGTTTGTGTCGAAACTGTCCGACTCCCTGACAATGGGCGTCAGCACCATGACCGACACGAATATGGAGGAATCCTCTGCAAGGCTGAAGGCGCTGCAAACCCAGCAGCAGCTGGCGGTGCAATCATTGTCGATTGCAAACCAGGCGCCACAGACCCTGATGCAGCTGTTCCGTTAATGACGGCTTGATCTGGGGCGCTGTTGCGCGCCCCAGATCCCCTATCGCAGAGAATCTGTAGATTACATGTTAGGATAACACGTGAATGCCCTTCTAAAGGCGAAGAGCGCCTATTCGGCGGCGAAGGCCCCGACCCGAACTGCAAAGAACCTCGAATATGAAGTCATTGCCCGAGTAACACGTCGCATGGTTGCGGCCGCACAGAAAGGTAAGCCTGGGTTTACCGAACTTGCCGCAGCGCTCACCGATAACCGTAAACTCTGGTCGATCTTTTCAATCGAGGTTGCAAGTCCAGGGAACCCACTCCCGGATGAACTAAAAGCTCAGTTGCTCTCGCTTGGGGAATTTACCCATCAACACACCAGTAAAGTCTTGGCCCGCAAAGCGGACGTGCGGCTGCTGGTCGAAATCAACACGGCCATTATGCGTGGCCTTCGCAGCGGAGCGTCCTGAATATGAGCGGATTGGTCCTGAAACTTGCCCCGAAAGAGCGGGTATTGGTGAATGGTGCAGTAATTGAAAACGGGGATCGGCGCAGCCGGTTGTCGATCGTAACTCCGGATGCAAATATCCTGCGCCTGCGCGATGCCATCCATCCCGAAGAAGCCAACACGCCGGTACGTCGCGTCTGCTACGCCGCGCAGCTGGTCCTGTCTGGCGATGTTAACGGCGAGGAAGATCGCTTGCAGATGTTGCGCCGGATTGAAGAGCTGAGCCAGGTCTTCACCGATCCGGACAGTCGCGCCTCGCTGGCAGAGGCCACTGATGCGGTTCTCTCCGACAACCATTACCGGTGCTTGAAAGCGTTGCGCACCCTCTTGCCACGCGAAGACCGGTTGATGGCAGTGCGCCCATCATGAGTTCTCAGCCGATTATGCCGGAAACGGCATCGTCGGCTGGAATTGTCATCACAGAGAATGATCAGGCCGCCTTGGGCCTGTGAAGCACAATCCAGGTGTGGGCGTGAAAGCAGGCGTCTCACACAGAGCTTGAGTTCGAATATTCTGCCTCGCCTCATGTACATATGGTGATAACGGCAGACACCCCAGTCAAACGGCGGACATCCCAATCAGATCCGCTGGCTCAGAGCGAATTGCTCGTCCCTCGGATCGATTGGCAGACGCAGCATCTAACGGCATCAGCATCAATGAGATCACTTGCGTGGTGCAGCGGCCCGCCCAGACCACCTCAATGTCGCCATTCTTATCTGTAGCGGCGGGGCGCATTTTACCAAATGCTTGATCGATATGGCAGATGTCGGCGGCCTTTGATCTGCGACAGATTGCTGTGATGCTGATCACTTCGCTTTGGATAGATCTCTGGTTGGAGCGCGTGCACACAGGATAGCTATGCGCCCTGTTCTGGACCGTGCGCGGCGTCTGAAGCAGGTTCGATATCCCTGACATGAGGCATTGGCGCAGTTTTCAACCAGCTGGAGAAGCTGCTGCTCCGTCCCGTCAGAACCCTGCGCGGCCTGTGCGGATCACAAACCTCTCCATATGTCAGTCTGCTCACAATCTGCATCTGCTCGCAGGACGTCGTCTTGACTATGCGGATGTGCTGCTGGCGTCCGTCGATAGAAACCGGGGTACAAGATTGCCCTATCGGATCGCCACGGCGCGTCGCATCATCAGCATCAAGCGGTTGAAACTGCTCTGTATCCCTTCCGGGTCTGCTCTACCGAAAAAGGAATCCAACTCAGGCCAGAGCTTTACGGCCTGATCAAGCGTGACATCGTTGCCCTCGGAGTAAAGGCCTGCGCGAATCATAACTTCGGATTGCTCATAGGCGCCCAGGTATTTGCGAACATCCAGAATTGCTGCATTCTCGTCAGGCGATGCAGCGGCGGGCAGGCTACGGGATACGGAACGCGAAACGTCGACAGCCGGAAACCGCCCCCGCTCCGCGATTTCGCGGTTGAGCACGATGTGACCATCAAGGACGCCTCGCAGAATATCTGCAATCGGCTCATCCATATCGGAGCCTGCAACCAGAACACTGAAAATAGCTGTGATATCCCCCTGATTCTCGTTCCCGGGACCGGCTCGTTCGCAGAGGCCGGTGATCAGCGGAGTGACCGAAGGCGGGTATCCACGCAGTGCCGGAGCCTCGCCGGATGAAACGGCAATTTCTCTATGTGCCTCGGCAAACCGGGTCACCGAATCTGCCAGGAACAAGACATTTTTCCCCTGGTCGCGAAAGTGTTCAGCAACCGCCATAGCCGACCAGGCGCAGCGACGGCGAACCAGTGCCGACTGATCCGATGTGGCCGCGACGACCACCGCACGCTTCATCCCCTCGGCACCCAGCACGTCCTTGACGAAGTGGTTGACCTCGCGTCCGCGTTCGCCAATGAGCGCAATGACAACCACATCAGCTTCCATATTCTGCGCCAATGTTGACAGCAGCGTGGATTTCCCCACACCGGATCCGGCAAAAAGTCCGATACGCTGACCTTTTACAATCGGCAGAATCGTATTGAACACCGCCAGCCCAGTGGCGAGTCGTTCTCCCATCGGGCGACGTGAGGCGGCTTTGGGCGGAGAAGCCATCAGATCCCGCGTGGCTTCGCCGCGCATGAGAGGACGTCCGTCCAATGCTGCACCAAAGGGATCAATCACCCGGCCGATCCAGCTGTCAGAGGGTGCAAAATCCGGTGTCGGATGCAGAAGTACAGCATCGCCAATCGCCACGCGATCTGGCGCTGTATCAGGTAACATGCTGACTTCACTACCTGAAATTCTCATGACCTCGCCCTGCAACGGGTCGCTTCCGGCTCTCCGCAGAATCAGGCGGTCACCGATACGTGCCTGGCCGTTCAACCCCGATACCGTGATTGCACCACCTGATATTTCCGACACCCGACCCACCGCCGAAGACAGTCTTTTGTTCGCCAAATCCTGAGTCAATGCGTTGATGGCTGAGATCATGTTCTGGTGTCTCCAACTGTTCCTGAAAACAATTTCTAAAGGAATTGGGGTTAAGCCTTGATTGAAATTGATCGAGGGAGAAGCCCCGGTGTTTAAAGAACTGAACGTCTTTAAGATTGCCTACTCAATGGCGACCCATGCAGGGAAGCGCCAGGCATTGGTGTCACAGAACATCGCCAATGCCGACACGCCAGGCTACAATGCCAAGGATATCAAGCCTTTCAAAGAGGTATACGCTCAGGGTTCGCGCCCCGGCGACATGATCGCCAGCCGCTCCAACCATCTGAACGGTGCCTCAGGCAATGGGATGGACTGGGCTGTGACCCAGACCAACAACAGCACTGACCCCAACGATAATTCCGTCTCGATCGAAACCGAAATCCTGAAAGGGGTCGAGGTGAAGCGGCAGCATGATCGTGCTTTGGCGATATACAAATCGTCGATGAACGTTTTGCGCAGCAGCCTTGGCCGGAACTGAGAAGGTTAGATCATGAGCGAATTTTCCAAGTCCCTTTCCGTTTCCGCAAGCGCACTGAAGGCACAGGCAAGCCGTCTGCGCCACGTGTCGGAGAATATTTCCAATGCGGACACGCCCGGTTATCGCCGGAAGACCGTCCCGTTCGAAGCGGTGCGAGATCTGCGCACGGATGTCGAGAAGGTCGAAGTTGGTCCGGTGCGTCTGGACCGGTCAGACCTGGAGCAGATCTTCGATCCCTCGCATCCGCTGGCTGACGACAGCGGTCATTACGAAGGGTCCAACGTCGATCTGATGATCGAGATTGCCGACGCCCGTGAAGCTCAGCGCAGCTACGAGGCCAACCTCAAGATGTTCGAACAGGGGCGGCAGATGTCGTCCTCGCTGATGGAACTGCTGCGCAGATAACATCGAAATTTTCTGAAACACACTGACATACTTGGAGATCCAGAATGGATATTCGCAGTCTTTCCGCCACAAACGGCTATGCCGCAGCGCGTCCCGCAACCAAAGTTGACCCCGAGCACGCGCCAACAAGCGCCGAAGCCCGGATCAAGGCCAGCTTTGAGGAATTTGCCGGCACGCTCCAACAAAGCGAGCAGGTCTCGGTCACCGCCATGACCGGCAACGGCGATCCGCATGCCCTGGTACAGGCACTGGCACAGACGGAGCTTGCCGTGGAAACCGCAGTGACCGTGCGCAACAAGGTCGTCGAAGCCTATCAGGAAATCCTGCGGATGCCGGTGTAAGCCGATGATGAGCGAAGGGCTTTTCTACGACACTCTGCGCCAGGCTCTCTGGGCTGCGGTCATGATGTCGACGCCGGTTCTGCTGGTCGCGCTGGTTGTTGGCCTCGCGATCGGCCTGTTTCAGGCTCTGACATCGGTGCAGGAAATGACCCTGACCTTTGTCCCGAAGCTTACCGCCATTCTTGTCGTTTTCTGGATGACCATGGGGTTCATGACGCAGACCCTGGTCGCCTTTTTTGATGGGCACGTTGTGCCGCTGATTTCAGGAGGTCTGTAATGGGAGACACCGGTTACACCACCTTGTCCCGCCAATCCGGTCTGATGCGCGAAATGCGTGTTGTGGCAAACAATATCGCCAATTCCGCCACCACCGGCTACCGGGCTGAAGGCTTGATCTTCTCGGAGTTCATCCAGTCTGCCCCCGGCCAGGAATCCCTGTCGATGGGGCGGGCCAACATCCGTAACACCTCCATGGCACAGGGGGCGCTGACCCAATCCGGCGGCGACCTCGATCTCGCTATTGAAGGCGACGGTTACTTCATGGTCGAAACTCCGATGGGTGAGCGCCTGACCCGGTCGGGGGCGTTTTCAACCAACGCCGAAGGCGATCTCGTCACTATGGATGGCCATCGGGTTCTGGATGCGGGCCGGGCGCCGGTCTTCATTCCGGGGGATGCCAAGTCGATCAAATTCGGCGCCGATGGCACGCTGAGCGCGGACGGTCGCGCCCTTGGACAGATCGGCATTTTCAAGCCGGAAGAGAATTACCAGATGGTCCGTGAAGACGGGGTCATGTTCCGTGTTGATGGAGAAATCGAAGTGGCCGGAGAAGCGCGCGTGCTTCAGGGCTTTCTCGAAGGCTCCAACGTCAATGCCATCTCTCAGCTGGCCCGCATGGTCGAGATTCAGCGTGCCTATGAAATGGGCCAGAGCTTTCTTGAGACCGAACACGAACGTGTCCGCAACGCCATCAAAAACCTGACTAAGTCGTAGGAGTACCCCCATGCGCGCCCTCAAGATCGCCGCAACCGGAATGACCGCGCAGCAACTGCGTGTAGAGACGATTTCGAACAACCTCGCCAATATGAATACTACTGGTTACAACGCACGGCGTGCGGAGTTTGCGGACCTGCACTATCAGCAGGTGACGCGGGCCGGCACGGTAAATGCCTCTGATGGAACCGTGCTGCCAACCGGTGTGCAGGTCGGTCTTGGTGTGCGTGCCTCGGCGATTTCCATTCACCTGGCCCAGGGTGCCCTGACCCAGACCGGCAACGATCTGGACGTCGCAATTGACGGGAAGGGCTATCTGGAGGTTACCCTGCCGTCCGGCCAATCCGCCTACACCCGTGATGGCGCGCTCAAACGGTCGGCCGAAGGGTTGATTGTCACCTCCGACGGGTTCACCGTGTCGCCGGATATCACCATCCCGACCGATGCACGCAATGTGTCGATCAATGCCGAGGGCGAGGTCTACGCCTATTTCGACGAGGCCGCCGAAGGCCAGTTGATGGGACAGCTGACACTTGCCGGCTTCTCCAATCCCAAGGGTCTCGAAGCGCTGGGCAGCAACCTCTTTGTCGAAACCGAAGCCTCCGGCGCAGCCAGCGTGGCGACGCCCGGCGAGAATGGTCTTGGTACTCTGCGCCAGGGCTACCTGGAGGCCAGTTCCGTCGATGCCGTGCGCGAGGTCACCGAGCTGATCGAAGCGCAGCGCGGCTATGAAATGAATGCCAAGGTCATCTCTGCCGTCGATCAGATGATGGGCGCAACCACACAGGTCCGCTGATGAAACCGATCCTCGCCATTATGATGCTGCTCTGCGCCCAACCTGTCTGGGCCGATATACTGGTCCCCGTGCGCACCATCCGCGCCAAGGAAATCGTGACGGCCGAGGATCTGGTTCTGAAACAGGCCGAGGTGCTGGGCGCGATCTCAGATCCTGCTCTCGTGATCGGGCAGGAGGCGCGCGTGGCACTCTATGCGGGGCGGCCGATGCGTCCCGGTGATGTCGGCCCTCCGGCCATCGTCGATCGCAATGATCTGGTCACCATTCGTTTCAAACGTGGTGGACTTACCATCCTCGCCGAGGGCCGCTCGCTTGGCCGTGGCGCAGATGGAGAGGCCATACGTGTCATGAATTTGTCGTCACGCACAACCATCAGCGGGCGGATCGCCGCAGATGGAACAGTTGAGGTAAACTGATGAAAAATAGAATTTATTTGGCAAAATCCGCCCTTGCTGGTGTGATCATGCTCAGCGCCTGCGGACGGCTCGACCATGTTGGCAAGCCTCCCACGTTCAGCCCGGCAAATGAATCGCCCGAGCATGTCGCCATGCTGTTTCAGGGGCTGCCGGTCGATACCCAGACACAGCGTCCGGTCGACCAGGCCTCGCTCTGGAGCGGCTCGCGTCAGTCGCTGCTTGGGGATCGGCGGGCAACCAAACGGGGCGATATCCTGACGGTCGTCATCGAGATTGACGAAGAGGCCGAAATTTCAAACGACACCAAACGGTCCCGCTCCGGGTCCGAGAGCCTGGCGCTGCCGCAGCTGCTGGGCCTGCCGCAGCGGATTGACCGGAAATTGCCGGACGGTGCCACGATGGCTGATGCCGTCGATATCGGCAGCAGCAGCAGCTCGGGTGGCAAGGGGTCCGTGAAACGGAGCGAGAAACTGGAACTGCGGGTTGCCGCGACTGTGGTCGATGTCCTGCCGAACGGTGTTCTCTCCATCAACGGTACGCAGGAGCTGCGCGTCAACTTTGAGATGCGCGAATTGCTGGTGACCGGTTATGTCCGCCCCGACGATATCAGCCGTCAAAATGAGATCACCTACGACAAGATCGCGTCCGCGCGGGTCTCATATGGTGGCCGCGGCCAGATCACTGATGTCCAACAACCGCGTTACGGCCAGCAGGTGCTGGACGTGATCCTGCCATTCTGAGGCCTGCACATGCTGTCAAAACTACTGCCTGTCATTCTACTGCTGGTCGGAACTGCCGGAGGTATCGGCGCCGGGATCATGATGGCTCCGGCACCGGCCCCAGAAGACCACGCTGAGGATAGCGGCGAACATGCCGAGGAGATCACTCCGGAGCTGCCGGGTGATGAGGAAGAGCAGCGCGAATACATCAAGATGGCGAACCAGTTCGTGGTTCCCGTTGTCGAGCGCGAACAGCTGTCCTCGCTGGTGGTGGTGTCGCTCAGCCTGGAAACCAAGGCTGGCATGAACGAGAAGATCCACGCTTATGAACCCAAGTTGCGGGATATCTTTCTGCAGGTTCTGTTCGATCATGCCAATATGGGTGGCTTTCGCGGGGCCTTCACCCGATCCGACATGTTGACACCGCTGCGGACCGCGCTGCGTGAGGCCGCGCAGAAACAACTGGGCAAAGATATCTATGACGTCCTGATTGTAGAGATGTCGCGACAAGACGTCTGACCAATGCACTACCGAAAAGAGAAAGGCCGGTTCATTCGAACCGGCCTTTCTCTTAGATGCAATCCTGTGTCAGGTGGCTCAGTCCATATTCATCAGGCGATTGTGCAGTTTTTGCGCCTTGTCTTTCTTGACCCTCAGGCGCTCTTCGATCGCCATTGTCTCCACCGCGTGTTTGCGACCGAATGCCTTGCGCAGATTGTCCATTGCCCGCAGTTTCTGTGCCGTGATCTGCGCCAGTTCCATATTCAACTCTCGACGGGCGCGGGTATGCCAGCCTTGCCACAGAAGATCGGCACCAAGCGCTTTCATTGCATGGTCGGAGCTGGCCAGATCGCGGCTGTCTTTGATCTGCTGGTCCAGCTTAGTCAGCTGGCCGCGCACGCGGGCTTCCGCATCCAGAACCGGCTTTACCTTGGCATGTTCCTGCAGATACAGGGCTTCGGTCACATCGGCCATTTGATCGAGCATTTTCTGCTTCATCACACCATCCCTTTGGCCCGTTGGCGCATGTTCTCCGCAAAGCGGATCGCGGCGGCAACCGGCGCATAATGCTCTTCGTGAATTTCCTCGCCGATCTGAACCGCGGCATGCAGGGCGCGCGCGGTCGGCGGATCGCTATGGATCGGGACACCATTCTCATTGGCAACTTCGCGAATGATAGCAGCGACTTCATCCACCCCCTTGGCCACACAGACAGGCGCCTGTCCTGGTGCACGGTCCCATTTCAATGCGACAGCGTAATGAGTCGGGTTGACGATAACGACATCTGCCTTTGCCACATCTGCGACGCCTTGGCCCATGGCAATCTGATGGGCCTTTTGTCGGCGGGCGCCCTTTAGATGCGGGTCGCCTTCGGACTCTTTGCTTTCGTCCATGATTTCCTGGCGGGACATCATGTTTTTCCGATTGTGCTCTGCCTGCTGAAACGCGGCATCGATGACACCAATACCCAGCGCGATGATCAGCGCGAGGATGAGAAACTCCAGTGCCAGCTGCGCCATCATCATCACGACGACAAAAGCACCGGTGGCAGAAGACGCGATCATATCCGGCAGCCGATAGTTCAGGTAGACACCCATGCAGACCGAGTAGAGGATCAGCTTTACGGTGCTCTTGAAGAACTCAAAAAGGCCCGAACGCCCGAATTTATTCTTGGCGTTGGAAATGATCGAGATCTTTGAGAGTTTTGGCTCCAGCTTGCTGGGAGCAAAAACCAGGGCCCGCTGGGCGACAATGGACAGGAAAACAGCGGCCATAGGGACGATAAAGATCGGCAGACTTGAGGTCCCGACAGCCATCATGATCCCGCCAACCGGCACGGTACCGGCGCCGTTGAAGAATAGTTCTGCCAGCCGGTCGGGTTGATCGAGAAACGACATCAATATCGTGCCGATTTCGGCGACAACGTCTGCCCCCGACACGTAAATCGCGATGATCAGCCCGAGATAGGACGCCGCCACCGACAGGTCGGTAGAT
This sequence comes from Phaeobacter sp. JH20_29, assembly GCF_048056175.1. Lineage (NCBI taxonomy): Bacteria > Pseudomonadati > Pseudomonadota > Alphaproteobacteria > Rhodobacterales > Roseobacteraceae > Phaeobacter > Phaeobacter sp. JH20_29. Next base: position 244,142 of record NZ_JAYMWO010000005.1, on the reverse strand, counting down.
TTTGGAACTTCACCTTTTTTCCGAGCTTTCTCAAGCTTCTGCGGTGTTGGTTCATATGACTTGTCTGAGTCGTCGTCGCTCATGGCATCCCCTCACCCGGATTGGCAAAGAAGCTCATAAGCGCGGTGCTCCAGATATCCAAGATCATTGGGCTGGCAACCATCAGGATTGCGAGACCTCCGAAGGTAACCACCGGCGCACCGACAAAGGCCACCATCAGCGCGGGCATGGCGCGGTTGATGACACCCAGTGTCAGATTGTAGACCATTGAGCCGATCAGGAACGGTGCAGCGAGAGAGAACCCCATCGCAAAGGCGCGCGAAACACGGTGTACACCCCAATCCGACAGGCCGGATGCCGCCGGGAATTCACCCACCGGGAACATCATGTAGCTGTAGATTATGAATTCAGCCACACGGATATGAAGACCCAGCATGACCGCCAGCGCCAATCCCGAGATCAACAGGACGGCGCCAATAGCGGGCATTGGCTCGGCACCGATACCGCCCAGAACCTGTGCGAGAGACGTCGACTGCGCGGCAATTGTTCCGGCGATCTGGATTGCATGAACAAACATGCGGATCGCGACCCCGAGGGCCAGACCAACAACGGCTTCACTCAGCGCGAGACTGGCGTAATGCAGCGGGCTGGCCGGTTCCGGCAGCAACGGCAAGGCCGGCGCCACGATAAATGTGAACGCCAGCGAAATGGCCAGTTTGATCCGCACCGGGACATATTTTTCGCCAAAGGCGGGTAGTACGGACACCATGGCCGCAACCCGCAGAAAGACGATGGCCCCATGCCAAAAGCCGGCGCCCAGAAGGGCGACCAGCTCAGGCGGCAGAAAGCCAATGCTCATGCCGGAACCATGCCTACCAGGGCAGGTCTGGCCTCAAGTCCGATTTCCTCGAAAGACAAAACCGGATTGAGGATGCCGCGTGATTTCAGGATTGTCCGCAGGTATCGACGACGCCGGGTCGAGGTAACAACCGCTGCAAAAACGCCCTGTTCTGTCGTGCTGTTCAGTCGGTCGCTCAACCCCTCGGCCAGTCGGTTGAACTGATCCGGCGGCAACGCGATATCGACGGCGCCACCCTGAGCGTCGATCTGGTAGGTAGAGAAGGTCTCTTCCCATTCCGGGGCCAGCTGGATCAGCGGAATGGTTCCATCCTCGCGCTTCATCTCACCAACCAGCTGGAAACCGAGACGTTGGCGCACATGCTCACAGATGATCTCGGGCTGGTTGGTATGGAGGCGTGCCTCGGCAATCGATTCGAGAATGAGAGGCATGTTGCGGATGGACACCCGCTCCTCCAGAAGCAGACGCAAGACGCTGTGCAACGTGTCCATCGGCACCTTGTCCGGCACTAGTTCGTCCAGCAGTTTGCGATTTGCCTCGGCGCGGAATTCATCTGTCAGCTCGGTCATTTCGTTCAGCAGACGGCGCAGGGATTTCAGCGTCAGCAGACGCGGGAAGTTCTGCTTGATCACTTCCAACAAATGGGTGGCCAGAATTTCCGGTGCGGTGACGATTGTGGCGCCTGAGAGCGCTGCATCTTCCTGGCTCTTCGAAGATATCCAACGCGCAGGTGCACCATAGACAGGTTCTGTCACATCGGTGCCGGGCGGCAGGGCTGCGTGATTGTCGGGCATCAACGCGAGCACCATTTCGGGATGCAGAATGCCGCGCACCTGTTCCACCCCTTGCACTTTGATCACATAGGTGCCGGTCATCAGCTCAGGCTCATCCGTCAGGCGGATCTCCGGCAGGATAAGCCCAAAGGTGGTTGCCACATGCGTCCGCATATTGGCAATGCGGGCATCCAGCCCGGTCCCGGCATCCAGAACCATGCTCACCAGATCCGGTGCGAATTCCAGGTGCAGGTCGTCCAGATCGAGGATGTCACCCAGCGCCCGGTTTTCCTTCGGCTCCATGACTTCTTCGATCCGCTCGTCCATATCCGCTTCTTCGCGGTCCTTCATGTTCTTGCTCATCTTATATGCGGTGTATCCCAGTACAGCGCCCCCCACCATGAAGGGGATAAACGGCAGACCCGGAACCAGCGCAAACAGCGACATGAGCACGGCAACGGTCGCCAGAGCGGCCGGATGTTTGCCCAGCTGATCGGCCAGCGCGATATCGGTCGAGCCCGTCGCACCGCCGCGGGCCAGCAAGAGAGCTGCCGCAATCGAGATGATGACCGAGGGGATCTGAGAGACCAGACCATCGCCAACCGTCAGGATCGCATAGGTTTCAAATGCGGAAACAACCGGCATGTCGTGAACAAGCACGCCCATGATCAGGCCCATGATCAGGTTCAACAGGGTGATCAGCAGGCCGGCGATTGCGTCGCCTTTTACGAATTTGGACGCACCGTCCAGAGAGCCGAAGAATGTTGTTTCGCGTTGTTCCACCTCGCGACGCTCGCGCGCTGTGGCGTGATCAATGGCGCCGGCCGACATGTCGCTGTCGATTGCCAGCTGCTTGCCTGGCATCCCGTCCAGTGCAAAGCGGGCGCCGACCTCGGCCATCCGCGCTGCACCTTTGGTAATGACCATGAAGTTCACGATCAACAGCACCCCAAAGACAACGAGGCCAAGGAATACACTGCCCCCCATGACGAACTGGGCGAATCCCTCGATCACCCCGCCTGCGGCATCGGTGCCGGTATGGCCCTGACCGATAATCAGTTTTGTCGATGATACATTCAGCGACAACCGCAGCATCAGAGAGGCCAGCAGGATCGTCGGGAATGATGAGAAATCCAGAGGCCGCTCGATAAACAAGGTGATTGTGAAAATCAGGATCGCAAGCCCGAAGGAAGCCGCGAGACCGATATCCAGAACCCAGGCTGGCATCGGCAGAATCATCATCACGATAATCGCCATCAGCGCGAGTGCGAGCAGCACGGTGGGGCTGAACAGTTTTTGTATATCAATATTTGGCACGGAAATTCAGCCCTTATTTCAGTACGATGAGAGCCTGCGCGGATGCGCCGCCGCCCGTTAATGGGACCAGTGAGCCCAATCGAGCTGCGCCGGAGGGCGCTGCGCCTTGGGTGATCAGCGGTGAGGGATTGTGAAGCATGGCGAGCGGTTGCGGGGCAGAGAAGGTGGCCCGTTTGCGCTCCACCGGCAGCGCGGCAACGGTCTCGACTGGCTTCAGATCAGCCCGAACGCGATCGAAACGTGCTGTATAGCGATTTGCATAGGTCGGCGTGCGCGAGTGATAGGCGCCGGCCGCCTGGGACCAATCGCCGAATTCATCATGCAGTTCGCGCAGGAAGCGCGCTGCATATTGCGCATTGGCAAGTGGATCGAACATTTGGTCAATCGAGTCGAACGCCTGACCATGCCATTTGAAGTTGATCTGGAAACACCCGACATCAAAGCTGCGCGCGCCGCGCTTGAAGTGCGAGAAGACATAGGCTCTCGCCTCATCTTCAGTCTGAAACCACTTACCGGCGCCTTCCATATTGACCGTCCACGGCCATGGCTGAAGCCCTTGTTTGCCGCCACGACCGGTTTCCGTTCTGGTAATTGCGCGCAGAACGTCCAGTGGCACGCCCTGATCACGTGCCGCGCGCCGTGCGGCGAGATCACATAACGCCGAAACCTGCGGTGAGGACGCATGTCCGGTCTGCGGTTTCAAAAACACCAATAGCCCCAGCGCCGCACAAAAAAGCGCAGGCCATACTGGCAAACTGACTGTGCAGCGGGCACATCGCCGCTGTTGTCTGAAAAGAAAGCTCAATTTCGGCATTCTGCCTGTCCAAATGAGGATTCACCCTAAGTCCGAGCCTAAGACCAGAGCATTGACAAACCGTTATCATCAGATGCGCCAAGACCGCCGGTGAGGCGGTCCTGGTTTCTGTCAGCGTGGCAGAAAAGATCGTTGTCAGCTATGATCCGTCTTCGGAAAGCTCTGGCTGCCGCGTCACCTTCTGCAGCAGATCGGCAATACCGCCGCGTGTCCCCTCGCTGCTTTCGACCAGGGCCCTCGCATGGGCCAGGGGCGGCAAACCACTTGGTTCTTTTGCAGTTTCTTCGATCTGTGTCGTCACCCGCGCGACTCCGCCAAACTGCTGCGCAACATCAGCATCAATGGTTGCAAGATTCTCGCGATCTTCCGAGTGCCAGAAACCGCGCGCCGCCGCATCCTCTTCGTCTTCTTCAAGAAGATATTCGCCAGCTCTTGCATATTCACCGTTTCGCCACAGCGCTTCGGCGCGCAGCTTATTTGCTTCAGACCCGGACAGCCCCATCAGCTCCACCAGCGCGGAGTGCGGTTTGTCCATCGCGAGTGCTGCCTTGGCCAGAAGCAGGCGTCGTTTGGCGTTGCCGGGTTCCATGGCGAGCTTCTTCAGGATCGACTGTGCCTGCTGTGCAAACCCGAGATCAAGCAGCCGCTGAGCCACGATATCGGCAATCGGAGCTACCTCGGCCGGGGTACCATTGGCCGCAATGACCAGCGCATACTGCAGGAATGTCACATCATCTGCGCGTTCCGTCAGCAATGTCAGAAGCGGTTCCAGCGCGGCAGTGCGCGCCGCAGGACCATCACGTCTGCTCAAGGCATCCAATTCATTGAAGCTGTCATGGAACTGGCCGGTCAGGGCCAATGCCGAGACCACGGCGCGGCGCAAGTCCATGCCCAGTGGGCTATCGCGATTCTCGACCTCATAGGACGCGGCAAGATCCGGGACATCCGGCGACAGCGCAGAGCGCTCGGCAAAGCTGAGATCAATCAGCTCAATCAAGGCACGGGGGGCGTTTTCCGTCCGCTCCGCGACCTCCTCCGTCAGCTCCTGAGCCACGGTTTCGACGTCACCTTCCAATTTGGCGATTTCGGCTTCGGCCAGATTGATTTCGGGCACGTGGTCGACGCCGGTACGATCAACCGAACGCAGCGTGGCGCCCGCCAGATGAGGGTCACCGGCCTTTGCAAAAAGTGTGCTGACCCGCGGACCGACCTGGACCCGCAAATGTGGTGGCAGCTTGGCAAAGGCCTGCTGGATTGCATCCGTCTTTGCGTTTTTCTTGATCGTGCCATCGGCCAGCGCTGCCCAGAGCGCCACTTCGCTGTCGCAGACCTGTTGCCCGGCGAAGGCGTGGTTTACGCCAAGGTCCTGACCGTCCAGCACAGCCCCCATCGCGGTCAGCGCGACGGCATCATCATGTTCCGCTGCGCCAGACGGCATCATACGCAAGATCGCCTGTGCCTCAGCACCGAACCCAAAAAAGAGATAGGCCCGCGCCAGGGTTAGGACGGCAGCCGGATCGACATCGTCGAATTCACGCACCAGTTCAGCCCGAAGCGGTGATATCTGGTCAGAGAATGGCTCATCAGTGCCCCATTCATGGATGGCAAGCTGTGTGCTCGACAAGCAGTGTGTCGGCTGATTGGAATCGCCCGAGCGGCGCGCAACCAGGCCGGTTTCGCGATCCACGGAGGACGTGACAGAGATCTGGTCCAGCGGATTAAGAGGGCGATCACGGCTGCTCAGCGGGTCAAGGATATGTCCGGCGGGACCATCGTGAACTTCTACACCAACAAGCTCCAGCAGGCCCTGATTGGTTGCCCGGCTGATCTGTTGCAACAGCCGCTGTTCAGATTCGTTGACTGTGGCTGCGCGCTCCGTTTCTGACAGGTCGAGCAGCATATCGGTATCAACCTGTACCGGGACCGGTGTTGGTTCCGGGGCTGGCGCGGCGGCAACACTTGTGCCCCCGGCAGGATTTGCTTCAGTGTTTGTGCGGGGTGTCCGGTTCAGATTGAGGGGCAGCACCACGGCTGATGGGGCGTCCGCCACAGCTACGGGGAGGCGCTGTACCGGATTGGGCCGGTCGGAGCTGCCGGACGTGACGCCGGCTAGATCGAGTGCGGCGCGTGCATCAGCAGCCGCGCGCGCGGCTAGATTGAAGCGATAGCCTGCGCTGTTGAACGTGCCGGGCAACAGAGGCAAGGGCGAGCCTGCGATGACACGCCGCTCGGCCCCGGCGGGGCCATCGGCGATATCGATCACCAAATACCCGTCCTTCTGCACGAAGGAGGTCACCTCACATGCGCAACCAAGCTGTAGGTTTAGCGGTTGTCCGGGACCGGCCTGCGACACAGATTGCAGGCGCGTCCGCGGAATAAGATCGAAGATTCGGGATGTATCAAACACCACTGTTGGCGTTTCAATGACCACCTGCGCCGATTGGCCTGACTGACGCAGCGACCATGGCGCGCCATTTGGAAGCCGCATGACCAGCCGGGAAAACCCGTCATGCTCTCCCGAACGGGCGACCACCGTCTGGGCATCCACAGATGCCGCAGCCAGGGTAAATGCTGCAAGGGTCAGCGCGCGCCACATCATGCTGCGTCCTGTTTCACCGACTTCAACGCGTCTTCCAGCTCAGAGAAGCCGGGGCGAATATGCGACGGGGTGTTCTGACGTCCGACTTCAATGCAGATCGCTGCGGCATGATTGTGCAGATTTGCCACCAGAACTTCTCGGATGAGGGAGTAGAAATGCGCATCTTCCTCGGTTACCGACTTCACCTTGCCGGCGAAGGGGCCAACCAGACCGTAGGCCAGGAAAACGCCAAGGAATGTCCCGACAAGCGCGCCACCAATCAGCTTACCCAGGACTTCCGGGGGCTGGTCGATCGAGCCCATCGTCTTGATGATCCCGAGAACCGCCGCAACAATCCCAAGCGCGGGCAGCCCGTCTGCAAGTGTCTGAAGCGCATGGCTGGAATGCAGCGCGTGATGAAGATTTGCCTCGATGCGCTTTTCCAGAACCTCTTCCACCTGATGGGGGTCGTCATAGTTCATCGAGGCGGACCGCATGGTATCACTGATCAGGTTCACCGCCTCTTTGTCGGCGAGAATCTTGGGATACCGGTTGAAGACCGATGAGTTCTCGGGATCCTCGATATGTTGTTCGACCTCAACGGGATTGGCCCGCGCGATCCGGATCAGAGAGAACAAGAGACACAGAAGATCGCGATAGTCGTCGGCCTTCCACTTGGGACCCTTGAACACTTTGCCCATGTCCTTCAGCGTGTGTTTCACGCCGCCGATGTCATTGCTGATCAGAAAGGCCCCGATACCGGCGCCGCCGATCATCATGAATTCAAACGGCAGGGCCTTGATGATGATTGTCATCTTACCACCGGCCAGGAGATATCCCCCGAACACCATGACAAAGATAACCACGATGCCTACAATACCGAGCATTAGGTCCACTCCGAATTTCGTTTGTTTCTACAAGTTTAGGCGATTCACGTTAAAAAAGCCTGAGGAGCAGCGCTTGCTTACTCCTTTGGAACAGACCCGTTGCGACCCGCCAGGACCACGCTGATTGTATAGGCTGCCTGCGGGCTGAGCCCGGCCATGATGCCTGCGGCTGCCTCAGGGCGCATGCGCGCGAGGAAACCAGCTGCAAATGCCGGATCCATCTCCTCAAACAGCGCTGCTGATTCCTTGGGTTTCATCTGCTCGTAGACCGCAGTCAGACGCGTCAGATCCCCTTCTGTTGCACCATCGGCGAGAGCCAGTGTCGATTTCAGCTCTTCCTCCGCCTGTTCCAGCGCAACAAGCTTCTGTTCGATTGCATCATCTGCGATCTCGAGCGCCTTCATGCGATCTTCAATCTCGGCCTCGCGCGCAGACAGTGCAGCTTCGCGCTCCTGAAAGGCCGCCAGCATGTTCTGGAGCTCTGCCGATGACGGCATCGACTTACCGTTCAAGGTGCCTTTCGGCTCATCCTTCAGAGTCGATTCGTCCTGTAGGTTTGCAACTTCCCGGGCGATCGCCGGTCCTGCCTCCAGCCCGAGGCGCACAATAGCGGATCCCATCAGCAAGAAGGCCAGCATCATGAGCGCACCGCTGCGTGTCCGCTTCATGCGCGTTGCTTTTTTTGGTTTTGCCTTCGGGGCTTTGGTCTGTGCTGTCTTGGCCATTATGCTACCCGGCCCTGCGAACGGTTGTGGCGGACAAACATCAGCCCTGCAGGTTTTGCAGGCTCAGGTTCCGGCGCCGCTTCTGGCTCGGCGTCGGCTTGATAAGCGGCGGCGAGCGCGTCGTTTTCTTCGGCAGCTGCGGGTTCGGGTGCCTGTGCCTTAGGCTCAGGCGCCGCAACTTCGGGCATGTCGTGCATGGATGCCATCATCAGCTCCAGGCGTTGTGCAACCGATTCGGCCCGGCCGGTCAGCTGGTCCAGGGCCTTGCTCGATCCATCCGATACATGGCGTGCTGCCAGCAGTGATTTATTCAGGTCATCGACCTGGGCGGAGAGCACGGCAACCGCTCCTCCCACACCTTTCTCCAGGTCGTTGAAACGCTTCAGCCGTCGCGAGAGCACCAGGCAATAAAAGCCTGCCCCCATGGCCCCGGCCGCAAGCAGGATATCTGCAATCAGTTCCATCCCGTTCTCCTAGTTCAATACGAAGTCCAAAATCAGCAGATCACGCACCCGGCCCTGGCCGGTTGCGATATTGATCCGCCGCAGCATCTGTGCGCGCAGTTTCGGCAAGGCCATCGGATCGGTCAGATCCTCCAGTTCCAGTGCCCTGAGATAGCTGTTGAGAACATCGACAACACGCGGGAGGATTTTTTCGACCTCGGCCCGATGGGCGAGATCAACCTCCAGCTGAGAGCGGAATCGAAGGTGTTTTAGCCCACTTGCCTTGCGCAAGGTGATCACAATCGGTTCCATTTCGATAAAGGCGAGATTGGCGATATCCTCCGCCGTCTCACCGTTGTCCACGCCTTCTGGCGCCACTTCGGTCGCATCCACCCCTTCTGGGGCTGCGCTCTGACCAAAGGGAAGAAGGCCTGACTGGACAGCGAAGAATCCCCCACCGGCACCAGCAAGCGCAAGAACAACCCCAATGATAAGGGGCAGCTTGCTCTTGTTGGCCGGGGCGTCCTGTTCTGTGTCTACTACAGCGTCTGTCATGACTATCCCTAATACGTCGTGCCTCATCTTCTTAGCTTGCGGACACTAACCGAATGTTAAGGGCAATCCGGCAAAAGGGTTGCACATCGGACAGAATGCCGGTGCTACGGAGGTTAATGTGCAGCAGATCAAGAATGTCTGGGCAGGTTTGGACACGCGAAAGCGCCTGATTGCCGTGGGGGCCACGGTGATCGTGATTCTCAGCGTCCTGGCGATGTCCCGTGTGGCGAATACGCCCACGATGCAATTATTGTACGCCGGGCTGGAAAGCGGCTCGGCTGGGGATGTGGTGCGCGCGCTTGAACAGCGCGGCACAGAATATGAAGTCCGCGGGGGGTCAATTTACGTTGCGGCCTCAGCGCGCGACGAACTTCGCATGACACTGGCAAGCGAAGGCCTGCCGGCAAACGGCGGACGCGGATATGAGCTGCTCGATTCGCTCAGCGGCTTCGGAACAACATCACAGATGTTTGACGCCGCCTATTGGCGCGCAAAAGAAGGGGAATTGGCCCGTACGATTGTGGCCAGCCCGCATGTGACCCAGGCAAGGGTGCATATTGCCAATACGGGCTCGAACCCGTTCCAGCGCACGGCCGAACCGACTGCCTCTGTGTCGGTTGTCCCGATGGGCTCGCCCATCACGCCGGCCCAGGCCAATGCGATTCGGTTTCTGATTTCCTCTGCTGTGACAGGTCTCGCGGTGGAGAATGTAGCGGTGATCGATGCCAATGGCGCCCTGATCGGCTCGCCCGAGGCCGCTGCAGCTGTTGGCGCGGGTACGGATGATCGCTCGCAGTCGATTCGCGAACGGGTCATGCGCCTGGTCGAAGCGCGCGTTGGTCATGGTAATGCTGTGGTCGAAGTCAGCGTCGAAACGGTAACAGATACCGAATCCATCCGGGAAAAGCGCATTGATCCCGAAAGCCGTGTCGCAATCAGCACCGACGTGGAAGAACGCGCGGATTCGTCTCAGAACCAATCTGGCGAAGTGACGGTTGCGTCAAATATCCCGGACGGAGACGGGGCCTCTGGCGACGGGTCGAAAGCCAGCACCAGTGCCACTCGTGAACGGGTCAACTATGAAATCTCTGAGACAGAAAAAGAGATTCTGCGTGGACCGGGTGCGATTAAACGACTGACCGTTGCTGTATTGCTGAATGGCGTCCAGACAACCACGGCAACCGGCGAAACAGTGATGGAACCCCGCCCGGAAGAAGAGCTTGGCGCGCTGCGCGAGCTGATCTCTGCCGCGGTTGGCTTCAGCGAGGAGCGCGGGGATGTCATCACGCTGAAATCGATGGAAATGCCTACGGTAGAGCCGCAAGGCACCGTTGTCAGCGCCTCCATCTTTGACAACATCTATCTGGATGCAATGTCGCTTATCCAGATGGCTGCCTTGGCACTGGTGACGCTGATCCTTGGTCTCTTTGTCATTCGTCCGATCCTTTCGAACCAGGCCAGCGTTCCGGCCCTGGGGGCACCGACAGGCGACGCCATGGACGAATTGCCGGCACTTGGCGGAGGCGGTTTCATGTCCAATCCGAACCTCGGCGCCGATCTCGCGCTGGATGGTGAGATCGAGAACAATGAAACCGGCCAGTTCGAACCCATGGGTGGCATGGGCATGGGCAGCGGCATGGGCATGGGTGACATGAGCGGATTGGGCGATATGGGTGGCCTGCCTGCCCTTGGCGGTGGCAGCGACAACCCCGTTGATCGCCTGCGCTCGATGATTGGCGAACGCCAGGAGGAAACGGTTCAGATTCTGCGCGGCTGGCTGGAAGAAAATGAGGAGAGAGCCTGATGACCATTGCCCATCTTCTTGAAGATTTTGCCATGGATACACCGGCGGTGCCGGTTGTCGAAGTCAACGAGGAATTGTTGGAAGAACAGCGTCTGGAATCCTACGAAAAGGGCTACAGCGCTGGTTGGGATGATGCGGTGACAGCCAAGGACAAGGAGAGCAAGCATGTCTCCTCGGAACTGGCCAGTTCGCTCGAAGATCTCAGCTTCACCTTCCACGAGGCGCAGACGCAACTGCTCGAATCGCTGGATCCGATGTTCAAGGTTCTGACCAGCGCTGTCCTGCCCGACGCAATGGCTGCGAGCTTTGGACATCACATAGTTGATCAGCTCACCGACATGGCCAAGAGCCAGGCGGATCAAGCGATCAATATTGTCGTCTCCCCCGGCGAGGGGGCGACGGTGCGTGCGCTTCTGACCAAGAGTTTCGCTGTACCGGTTCAGGTGCGCGAGGATGTCATCCTAAGCCCGGGTCAAGCCTATCTCAAGGTCGGCGGCATTGAGCGGGAAATCAACAGCTCGGCCCTGATCGACTCTATCCAGGATTCGATCGAGGCCTTCTCCTTTCACATAACAGAGGACAGCAAATATGGATAAGTCTGCTGAAATGAACCGGAAATCTGGCGATGCAGGCAATCCGTTTGTGTCGGTACCCGTTGAGGTCGTCGTATCGGTCGGCAAGGCGCGGCCGTTGATCCGTGATCTTGTCAACCTGGGCGAGAACGCGATTCTGACGCTCGACAAACGGGTGGAGGATCCCGTGGATCTCTATGTCGGCGACCGCCTGGTCGCCAGAGGCCAATTGGAAGAGCTGGAAGGCGAGCAAGCAGGTCAACTGGCTGTGCGCCTGACCGAAATCGCGGATTTGCAAAGCGGCCTGGGATGACACGCACTGCCCTTTTTGCCGTCGCGCTGGCGGCTATGCTGGCCCTCGGTCTGCCGGACCCTGCAAGCGCGCAGGATCTCAGCCTGTCATTGGGCGATGGTCAATCAATCTCCGCCCGTTCGATCCAGCTGATCCTGCTGATCACCGTCCTCAGCCTCGCGCCGGGGCTGCTGATCATGATCACATGCTTTCCGTTTCTTGTGACGGTCTTGTCGATCCTGCGGCAGGCCATCGGTTTGCAGCAGGCGCCGCCGAATATGTTGATGATCAGCCTCGCGCTGTTTCTCACCTATTTCGTCATGGAGCCTGTCTTTACCGAGGCCTGGACCACCGGGATCAATCCGCTGATCGAGGAACGGCTGGATGTTGAAACCGCGCTTGAACGTGCTTTGCAGCCGTTCCGTGTCTTCATGGCGGCGCGCCTTGATCCCGATACATTCTACGCGATAGCGGATCTACGCCCGGCCACTGCGGGTATTGACCCAACCGCCGATGCGCCGCTGTCGACCTTGGTGTCCAGCTTCATGCTGTCAGAAATCGCCCGCGCGTTTCAGGTCGGCTTTCTTGTCTTTCTGCCATTTCTGGTGATCGACCTGGTGGTCGCGGCGGTTCTGATGTCGATGGGTATGATGATGGTCCCACCGGCCGTTGTGTCCATGCCGTTCAAACTCGCGTTCTTTGTCGTTGCCGACGGCTGGAGCCTTATCGCGAGTGCTTTGGTGCGCAGCTACTTCCCGTAGTTGGATATCGCCTTCCTAATCCTCCGGTCGCCATTGCGGCCGGGGGTTTTTCTGTGCCATCACCCTGAGCGCTGCCATATACTGCGGTCGCCCTCATCCTTCAGCACATCCTTGAGGGTTGATGACCGGGCTTTCCTCTCCCTCTCCCTCAGATTTAGTGATCTGGACCTCGGGCCCCGCTGATGTAATGCGCGGAGAGCGAGCCGTGCTGTCATCTCGGGCAATGTGCTGAAATGTCCAGGACCGCATCTCCCAGACCTCCAGGTTGTGACAATCACGAAGGTAGAGTTCAGTGACAGCGCATCTGCAAATCGCGGATCCGCAACAGCTCCCTTACGACGAAGCACCCCCCGAAGCCACGTGGCTTCAGGGGGTGCTGGTCTTGTCTATCTTGGGGCCTGGCTGCTATCGAACTACAAATTCGGCATGCAGGGCACCGGCTGCCTTCAGGCTCTTGAGGATATCGATCATGTCCCGCGGCGATACGCCCAGGGCGTTTAGCCCGGCGACCACTTCGGACAAGGAGGTTGTTTCCGGAACTTCCGCCAGCTGTATGCCCTCCTCCTCTTCAATGGCGGCACCGGTGCGTGGGACGACAACCGTTTCGCCATCTGCAAATGGATTGGGCTGAACCACGAGGGGTGTTTCCTCGATCCGCAGGGTCAGATTGCCTTGCGCAACCGCGACACGTGAAATACGGACATCGCTGCCCATTACAATGGTGCCGGAGCGTTGATCCACAACCACACGCGCCTTGCGCTGCGGTTCGACCAGGATATTCTCGATCCGACCAACTGCATGGGCCGTTGACCGGCTATTGGTGCGCTGCACGTCAATTTCGACGGTCCCGGAATCCCGCATCAGAGCGACGTTTCGACCAAATTCCGCATTGATCGCCCGCTCGATACGGCCAGCGGTGGTGAAATCTGGCTCCCGCAGGGCAAGGCGCATGGACGTCAGTGACGAGAGATCAAAGTCGATCTCGCGCTCGACCCTGGCCCCCGATGGAATAACACCTGCGGTCGGCACCCCCTGGGTGACAGAGGCACCTTCACCCTCCGCGACCGCGCCACCAGCCAGAATGGTCCCTTGGGCAACGGCATAGATCTGACCATCGGCGGCATTCAGCGGCGTCATGACCAGCGTCCCGCCCAGTAGGCTTTTCGAATCGCCAATTGCGGACACCGTCACATCGACGGTGCCGCCAACACGGGCAAAAGGCGGTAAAGTCGCGGTGACAAACACCGCCGCAACATTCTTCGGCCGAAACTGCTCACCGGTGACATTGACGCCCAGCCTTTCGAGGATGTTCGACATGATCTCTTCGGTAAACGGTGAGTTGCGCAGACCGTCGCCGGTCCCGTTCAGACCAACCACAAGACCGTAGCCGACCAGATCATTACCACGAACGCCGTCAAACTCGACCAGGTCCTTCAGCCGGATGGCATTGGCCTGTGCCATCGCAGGCAACATCAGCACCGTCAGCAGAAGTCGAATGAGCTGCATCATGACAGGAACCTCATCAGAGACAGCTGTGATGTTCGCGCGGTGACAGTAAACAGGCTTTCCAGTTGGAACTGCGCCTCGTCGAGACGGGTTGCGGTCTCATATGGGTCGGCTTGGACGAGTTCATTGAACACCAGGCTCAGGCTGGTCTGCGCCGCGCCATTGCGTGTTGCCGTTTGCTCGATACGCCCTTCAACAAAACCAAGATCCGATTGCATCTGCGTCAGTTGAACCTGGCTTTCACGCAGCTCTACCCCGGTGCTACGCAACAGTTCGAATTTCACGTCCGAGCTGAGGCTCAGGCCGGGTTCATTTACCAGTGTCGCAATCGCGAGGCTCTGCAATGTCTGTTTGAACGCAGCATCATTGGCCTTCAGAGAGACCGTGACCTCTTCATTGGGCCCGATTCTCACCGGGTCCATCAAATCCGAAGAGCCCTGGTACATCACTGCATCAAACCCCAGCGGATCGGCAAACCAGTCCTTGACGGCCTGCACGATATCCGGGGCGGTGCTCAGCAGGGATACCTCGGTCACCAGTGCGGACATCAAGGTGTTGAGGTCGGCGAGAGGCTTGGCTTCGGTGTCGTTGCCGGCAAACAGGCTGCGGCCGGCCGCTTCACCGTTCAGCGACCGGATGGCTTCCGTCAGGAACACCTCTGCCTGGTTGGACAATTGCTTCGACGTTTCGTCATTCGGCGAGGTGGTGACGGAGAAGATGTCACCGGTCAGCGTGATGACGTTATCGGAGATCAGCTCAATATTGTTCTGCATCGAGGATGCGAACAGCGCGGCCTCGGTATTTGCCACCTGAAAGGACTTGAGCCGGTCAAGGCTTCGTTCGACGTCGGACAGATAGGTGAGATCGCCACCTAGTTTCTGTGTCAGCTGCGAGGTTTTACCCGAACTCAATTCCTGCGTCAGGGTCGAGATGTCGTTCTTCAGACCCACCGACCGATTGCGCAGGAACAGATGCTGAGCCATGTCCCCATATGAGTTCATAATCATTCGTTAAATCCTCAGAAGCGTTTCCATCAGCTCATCAACGACGGAGATCATTCTGGCGTTGGCCTGATAGACTTTTTCAATCACGATAAGGTTTTGCAGTTCAGCATCACTGTCGACGCCCTGCGCCAATTCGCGCTGATACATTTCGGTATAGGTTGCCGCCGCGAAGGCGACATTCTGTTCTGCGGAATTTTCACTCTGTGCAAAACGCGACAGCAGATTCGCGCTCAGCGTGCTGGCATCCAGATTTGCGGTGCCGAGGCCGACGGACGATACCAAGCGCTTGGCGTCGAGCGCATCGGCATATCCGCGCAGAAGCGTTGCATCGCCGGCATTCCCGGGCGCCGCTGCATTGAGACCATCCCGCAACCGCCAGGTTTCAGCCTGTCCCTGCATCGCGATCTTGTCGTTCAGTTCAATACGGTTGGCGATGCCAACAGTATTGGCAGGGTCAAAGAACGCACCTTGATCGGTGAAAATCCCGGGATCGGTGGCGCCCAAAGTCGGATCCAAGGTTGGATCCTGGAAGCGTTCGACGAGATCTTTTGCCATCGCATCGAGATCTTCCTGAGCTTCCACGGTCAGAACGTCGCGCACCTCGAAATGGGCCGCCAGAGTCCCGCCGCGAATTGGCCCGCCGGGGCCGGTTGCAACGTCGATACCGTTGATTTGCAGACCGGAGAGCAACCCGTTGCCGAGGGTCATGTAAGGCAGGGTATCGGCCTTGCCATCGAAACTCAGCTCAGCGGCCTGACCATCCAGAAGCACGGCGCCGCCTTCTGAGAACAGGGCGACCTGCCCACGGTCACGGTTCACAACCTTGACCGGGATAATCTGGTTCACCTCGTCGATCAACAGATCACGCTGATCGAGAAGCGATGCGGAATCGGATCCGGTGGACTGACTGACTGCAATTTTTGCGTTCAGTCTTTGCAGCTTTTCCAGCGATTGATTGACGGTATCAACTTGCACGTCGATGGCCCTGTCGGCGGCTGTGCGCCGATTGCGCAGCCCTTCGGCCGCATCGGAAATCGACCGCACCAATTCTTCAGCCTGGATCGCAAGATCGTTCAAGCGCGGCCCTGAATCCGGACGGGAAATCACCTCGATCAGACCAGAGTCAAAGTCGGTCAGCCGCTGTGTGATGGAATAGGGGTCGTCGGCGCTGCCCACCAGCTCGGTCATACGACCAAAGAAGGCGGATTTCACCTCGGCAACGCCGACCTCTGAATTGGCGGATCGCACGCTGGACTGCAACGCCGGATCGTTGATCCGCTGGACGTTGCCGACCTTCACCCCGCTGAAACCGTCGCCGGCGCTGGTAAGCGCCAGACTCCGGCGCGAATATCCTGGTGTCAGGACATTCGACAGGTTTTCGGAAACAACCGAGGTTGAGCGGCCAGCCGCCGTCAGCCCGGTCATTGCGGAATTGAGAGCACTTGTAATGGACATGGATCATCCAGCCTTTGCGCGAATGTGGATCAAAGGAGAAGGCGCTTATCAGCGCTTGATGTTGGTGGTTTCCTGCAACATCTCATCCACGGTCTGAATGACCTTTGCGTTCGACGAATAGGCGCGCTGGGTCTGAATCATGTTGGTCAGTTCCCCCGCAACATCGGTTGCGGACTCTTCACGCGCATAGCCCAGGATATCGCCTGTCGGACCCTCACCAGCATTCCACAGGAAATAGGAGCCGCTTTCGCTGGATGGCATATAGGTCTGGCGATCCATTGCGATCATACCGTTGGGATTGGGCAGATCGACAAGAGGCACCTGATAGACCACTCGGCTGACGCCGGTGTCATAATTGGCATGCACATATCCGGCTTCGTCGATTTCCACGCCGGTGAAGTTACCGACCGGGGCGCCGTCCTTTGAAATGGAGGCGGGTGCGAAGGTATCCGACAATTGGGTAAGCCCGTTGTCATCCCCCAAGGTGCCGATATTGATCTCCATCGGGCCGCCTGCAACAGACACGATGATCGAGCCGGTTGCCGGGTCATAGGCCCCACCTGTCGTTGCCGTGACAGCATTGAGAGCGCCGCCGGAGGTCCGGTTGTCATCAAATGTCAGCGTATATTCACCAATCGCAGTGGCGCCGGTGGCCGTATCGGTAATGATCATCGTCCACTCGTTCGACTCCCCTGTTGCCGGAACGGTGGGAACAAATTCGATCTGCAGACTCTCCGACTTGCCGAGGTTGTCATAATACTCGATCGACAGGTTTTCGCTGGTACCGGCCGACGTGGATTCGGTTGCGGTCGCAGGCAGGTTGACACCCAGAGACATCTCGGTTGTCGGCTCACCAGACAGTTTGTTTACATTGAAACGAACCGGCTCCAGCGCATCGGAGGTATCGCGCGGGTAGGGTGGGATCGTACCATCGGACTGTGCGGGCCAGCCCATCAGGACGAGGCCGGATTCAGTGGCCAGCAGGCCATCGGCGTTGGTCCGGAACGACGCAGTGGTGGTCAGCATCATCTGCGGATTCGCAGCGCCTGTCTCGACCTCGTTCATGGATGTCACCGGCAGCATACCGCGGCCTCGGACCGCAAGGTCAGTCGCATTGCTGGTCGACACCAGCGGGCCCCGCTCATCAATCAGGCGGACGTTGGTTGTTCGCACGCCCCCGGCCGAATAGGTGCCGCCAGACGAGCTCATGACCATCGAGTGGAAATCGGTCTGGACCCGCTTGTAGCCGGCGGTTGAGGAGTTTGCGATGTTGTCGGAAATGGAGGCCAGTCGGCTGGCATTCGCGGTAAGCCCGGCAACACCGGCATTAAGCGAGGAAGAAATCGTCATGGATACGCCTTTCTGCTGCATCGAATCTTTCTTGATGCAACAGCTAGCCGATTGCCCATTAACGGGCGGCTAACAGATAAAATTGTCTGATCTGTTCGCCGCCCGTTTTTGGGGATCCATGGGTTATTTGCGCAGAAGGATGATTTCGACCCGATTGTTTCGCGCTGCCATCGGATTGCTATCCGCCAGTTTGCGATCGGCATGTCCCGTCACCCGGTGCATCCGCTTGGACTTCGTTCCACCTGATTCGAGCATCACCCGGGTCGCGTCAGCCCGTGCATGGGACAGTTCCCAGACCGGATTATTGGCGACAACGACCGCATGTGATCTGATGTGGCCGCCGATTGCGATGTTGTTTTCAACAACGCCGGTGACGCGTGAAACCATCTTCACGATGTCGCGGAACAGGAGGGTCGGTTCGGCTGTACCATCTTTGAACAGCGGCGAATCCTCGGTGTCGAAGAGTTCGACTACAAGGCCTTCGTCGGTGACGCGGGTAATGATGTGCTGCGCCATCTCGATCGAGACCATGCTTTCGCCGCCACGCCCCTTCAGCTGCTCTTCCAGGGCTCGGAACTGCTCATCGGCAGCCTCGCGGTCCTTGTCCTGTTCGACGCCGGAGTCACCCTTGGCCTGCTGGGCGTCTGCGGGGTTCACATCGGTCGCACCGGTACCGTTCTGGGGCTGGATTTCCTCGGTGAACATGCTGTCCCCGCTGAACGCCCCGTTGCCGCCGCCGGAGACCCGGCTCAGCGGAATGGATGGCGAGAAATAATCCGCCAACCCTTTGCGTTGTTTCTCAGTCGTTGCATTGAGCAGCCACATCAACATGAAGAACGCCATCATAGCCGTCACGAAGTCCGCATAGGCGACCTTCCAGGCTCCACCGTGGTGACCATGGGCACCACCTGACTTTTTCTTCTTGATGATAATGGGCGCCACATTTCCTTGTGCGCTCATAATCCACCACCTATTTTCACCCACTACCGGGATATCAGGCGGTGTCTTAAGTGAGGCTTAACAGATAAATTTGCCGGCAGTTATGGCCGCCAAAGCCCCTCTTTTACCCGTAATTCGGACGGATTCTGTGCCCATTTCGTGAAATGGGCACCGCCACCAGATGCCATATTGGCGGCGGTGTAGTGCATCAGGCCTCCAGCAGAATCGCGTCGTAAGAGTCGCGGAGCTTGTTTTTCAGCACCTTTCCGGTGCCACCTAGCGGCAGCGCATCGACAAAGATGACACGGTCAGGGATCTGCCAGCTTGCTACCTTGCCCTGGTAATACTCGCGCAGATCGTCCTCGGTCACGTCAGGGGAGCGTTTTACAGCGATCACCACCGGACGTTCGTCCCATTTGGGGTGTCTGGCTGCGATTGCCGCTGCCTGAGCGATACCGGGATGGGACATCGCGATATCCTCCAGCTCGACGGTCGAGATCCATTCGCCGCCAGACTTGATGATGTCCTTGGAGCGATCACGAATGATCATATAGCCATCGGCATCAATTGTGGCGACGTCACCGGTGTCGAACCATCCATCTGCCGTCAGCGCTGTATCCTCGGCGCGGAAATAGCTGTCGATCACCCAATGACCGCAGATCTGCAAATTGCCCTGCGTCTGTCCGTCATGAGGCAGAACAGTGCCGCTGTCGTCTACGATGCGCAGATCGACACCATACATGGGGCGGCCCTGTCCTTCGCGCAGCTTCGCCTGCTGCTCGGCGTCCAGCTCATTGTGTTTCTGCAGCAGCTGGTTCAGCGTCCCGATTGGGCTTGTTTCCGTCATGCCCCAGGCATGCACCAGATCAACGCCGTATTTGTCACGAAATGTGGGGATCATGACCGTTGGCAGGGCAGAGCCGCCGACAATGGTGCGTTCCAGGCTCTCGGCGGTGCATCCGGTCTCCTCCAGCCCTTTCAGCAAACCCATCCAGATGGTGGGAACACCCAGCGCCACGGTGACCTTTTCCGCATCAATCAGCTTGGCGAGGCTCGCCCCATCCAGATGCGGTCCGGGCAGTACCAGCTTTGCCCCAACCGCCGCGGTCATGTAGGGCGTCCCCCAGGCATTCACGTGGAACATCGGAACAACTGCCAGAACGGTGTCCCGCGCCCGCAGGGCGATACCGTCGGGCTGGTTGCCGCCAAGCGTATGCAGAACGCTGGTGCGATGGGTGTATTCAACCCCCTTGGGATTGCCGGTCGTGCCGGAGGTGTAACACAGGCTCGATGGCAGGTTTTCATCCAGATCAGGCCAGGAATACGGGGTTGTTTCCATGTCCAGGAGCGCATCGTAGAACAGCACGTCTTCGATCTGGGCTGCGATCTCGGCGTCCGGCGGCCCCATCACCACGATATTCTGCACGGTGGTCAGATGCGCGCGCAGCTGTGCCACAGCCGGAACAAAGGTGGTGTCGATGAACAGGACCTGATCCTCTGCGTGGTTTATGATGTAGATCAGCTGCTCTGGTGTCAGTCGCGGGTTGATCGTGTGGCAGACAAACCCACCCCCGGAGACGCCGAAATAGATTTCGAGGTGGCGACGATTGTTCCAGGCGATGGTGCCGCAACGGGCGCCCTGCGCGATGCCCAGCCGCCCCAGGGCGGCCGCCAGCTTGCGAGCGTTGGCGTCGATGTCTCCCCAGGTGACATGCACGGTTTCGCCCGAAGTCTCGACAGATGTGACCGTGGTCCCGCTATGGAACCGCCCTGCATGTTCTATCAGCGAGCCTATAGTCAGCTGTTTGTGCATCATCTTGCCAAGCATCTTCGTCTTCTCCGAATTGAAATGTCAGGCGCGGGCCAGGGCACCGCGTATAATATCTGCCGCTTTCTCCGCGATCATGATGGTTGGCGCATTGGTGTTGCCGCCAATCAGGCGCGGCATGATCGACGCATCAACCACCCGCAGCCCCTCCAAACCATGGACCCGGAGCGCGGGATCCACCACCGCAAGCGGGTCGGTTCCCATTTTGCAGGTGCCAACCGGATGATAAATCGTATCTGCCCGCGCGCGTATGTGCTGTTCCAATGCGGCGTCATCGACTTCGCCCTCGATAAACAGCTCCTTGTGAATATAGCCCGCCAGCGGTTCTGCCGCCATGATTTGCCGGGTTTTGCGCACCCCCCTGATAAGCACGGCCAGATCATCGGGCTCAGCGAGAAACTGCGGATCAATCCGCGGCGGTGATGTGGGATCGGCACTGGTCAGGCCGACCGTGCCGCGCGATTTTGGCCTCAGCACGCAGATATGGCAGCTGAACCCATGCCCCATGTGCAGCTTCCGGGCGTGATCATCCACGATGGAAATCACAAAATGCAGCTGCACATCGGCACGCTCTTCGGATGGGTCCGTTTTCAGGAACGCGGCCCCTTCCGCAAAGGGAGTCGCAATCATACCACGCCCGGTTTTCCGCCAGTTCCATATGTGGCGCAACAGTGAGATACTGCCGGGCAGGGAAATGCCGAAATTATCGCGATCCTTGGATTTATAAGCCAGTGTAAAGTCCAGATGATCCTGCAGATTCTGCCCCACCCCGGGCAGCTCATGGACCATGTCGATCCCGTGCGGGCGGATATCCTCGGGTCGACCAACGCCGGAGAGTTGCAGCAGCTGCGGCGAGTTGAACGCTCCACCGCAGAGCACCACCTCGCGGCGGGCGCGGACACTATGCTCAGTGCCGCGCAGCCGGTAGCTGACGCCGACCGCACGTTTGCCGTCGAATATGATCCGGGATGCCTGCGCCCGCGTGATCACCTTCAGATTCGCGCGGTCCATCACCGGGTGTAGATAGGCCGCCGCCGCCGAGCAGCGCTCCCCGTTGCGGTCAGCTCTGTGGAATTGCGTCACCTGATAAAGGCCGATGCCCTCGTTGTCGCCTGTGTTGAAATCCTCGCAGTGTCGGATCTGCAGGGATTGGCCGGCCTTGATAAAGGCATCGGTGATCGGGCGGGGCGATTTCTGGTTGCTGACCTGCAAGGGGCCGGCTGCACCATGCAGATCATCGCCGCCGCGTTCGTTGTTTTCGGCTTTTCGGAAATAGGGCAGCACCGAGTTCCAATCCCAACCGGGACATCCCAATGCGGCCCACTCATCGTAATCGCTGGCATGGCCGCGAATATAAAGCATGGCATTGATCGCACTGGAGCCGCCCAGGCCTTTACCGCGCGGCTGATATCCGCGTCGCCCGTTCAACCCCGGTTGCGGCACGGTTTCATAGGCCCAATTGTTGATTTTTGGGCGTCCCGGTAGCATCGCGACCACAGCGGCAGGAGCGCGAACCAAAAGCCCGTCACCGCGCCCGCCGGCTTCCAGCAGGCAGACCGTGACGGTTGGATCTTCGCTTAGTCGGGCAGCCAGCGTCGATCCCGCAGAGCCTCCGCCGACGATCACATAATCCGCCTCCATCACGCTCTCCCCCATGTCCAGCACGAACAGCTCTCCCCAGCTGCCAGAGGATGAGCGCTGTTTTTACGGGGGCTGTCTACTCTGACGGTACGTCATCGCGCAGGCGCAATAACACGCCAAAGGCGTGATCAAGTATCGAGAAAAATAGGGAATATGGTGCCCAGGAGAGGACTCGAACCTCCACGTCCATACGGACACTAGCACCTGAAGCTAGCGCGTCTACCAATTCCGCCACCTGGGCAGGTGTCGTGAGGGGCGTATAAGCAGAAGCGGCGGGGCCGTCAAACGGAAAATTCACCTGCTTACGGCTGGCGGTTTTTCGGGTCTGGCGCGTGGTGTATGAAACCGGTCGGCAGCCGACAATCGACATATCGCGCCTGGAGTGTGGCTCCCTATGGGGGCCTTGTTTTATTCACTGTCGGGGATATGGTGCCCAGGAGAGGACTCGAACCTCCACGTCCATACGGACACTAGCACCTGAAGCTAGCGCGTCTACCAATTCCGCCACCTGGGCAGGTGTCGTGAGGGGCGTATAAGCAGAAGCGACGGGGCCGTCAAACGGAAAATTCTCTGCTGCGATATGTTCTGTTCTGACGATGGTATTCACAGAATACAGCTACCTGTGCAGAGCTGCTGAGTCGTCATGATCTGCGCTCTCCGATCTGATTTGAAATCACCGATACGATCCGCTGGCGTCGCCAAAGCATCATAGCAAGGGAGATCAAATCGGGCGTTAAGCAACCATATCTTGCAGCGTTGCACCTATTGCCTCGACTTTGGTCGATTTGCGCCTTGTTCCAAAGGGCGCGGGGCGGTAAATCGAAGCAGCAGCTAAGGTAGGAGCCAAAAGATGTCCAAACTGGTCACGATCTATGGCGGGTCCGGTTTTGTCGGCCGTTACATTGCGCGCCGCATGGCCAAGGAAGGTTGGCGTGTGCGGGTGGCCGTGCGTCGGCCGAACGAAGCCATGTATGTCAAACCCTATGGTGTCCCGGGGCAGGTTGAGCCTGTGTTGTGCAATATTCGCGACGATGCGTCTGTTGCGGCGGTGATGCAGGGGGCAGATGCAGTGGTGAACTGCGTTGGCATCCTGAACGAACTGGGCAAGAACACCTTTGATGCGGTTCAGGCCGATGGCGCTGGTCGAATCGCGCGAATCGCTGCTGCACAGGGCGTCGGAGCCATGGTGCATGTCTCGGCCATCGGTGCCGATGAAGACAGCGACAGCAATTATGCCCAGTCCAAAGCGGCCGGGGAGCGGGCTGTTCTGGAGCATATGCCCGAGGCTGTGATATTGCGGCCGTCGATCATCTTCGGGGCTGAGGATCAGTTCTTCAACCGTTTTGCCGCGATGGCGCGCCTGTCGCCGGTGCTGCCGATTGCCCATGCCGACACAGAATTCCAGCCGGTGTACGTCGACGACGTTGCCAAGGCTGCCGTAGCCGCGGTTGTCGGGAAGGCAAAGCCTGGCGTGTATGAGCTTGGCGGCCCCGAGGTGAAGAGCTTTGGCGCACTGATGCAGCAGATGCTCGATGTGATTGACCGTCGGCGCCTTGTGCTGTCGCTGCCGGGCCCGATTGCGAAGCTGGTCGCGCTTGGCTTTGATATTCTGCAGTTCGTCAGCTTTCAGCTGTTCGAGAACAAGATGCTGACCCGTGACCAGCTGAAGAACCTCGAGAACGACAATGTGGTTGCCGAGGGCGCAAACGGGTTCGAGGCGCTGGGCATCCACCCGGTTTCATTGGCGTCTGTGCTGCCGGACTACCTGTGGAAGTTCCGCCCGGCTGGTCAGTACAGTGAGTTGATGGATTCAGCCCGCAACCTGCGCAACGACCTCTGAATTCGCTTAGAGGTCAAGGTCGGCTAAGATTTGAAAGGCGCGGGTTTGACCCGCGCTTTTTTGGTTCTGATGGCCGGATCCGGTCGATCAGGCCTGATAGGCGATCATCAGGAGAATCGCGCCCAGAACGACGCGATAGATCACATAGGGTGTGAAGCTGACCGAGCGCAGCAGGCGCATCATCAGCGACAGGGCAGCAAGGGCGGCCAGCATTGAGAGCGCCGCAGCGATAGCTGCATCGCGAATGAGTGCCGGATTTGCCTCGACGGCGACTTCGGCACCCAGCAAAACACCAGAGGCCACGATTGTTGGGATCGACATCAGCATTGACAGCCGTGCTGCATCGATCCGGGCGTAGCCCAGCTGGCGGGCGCCGGTAATAGTGATGCCCGAACGGGAAGTGCCGGGGATTAGCGCCAGCATTTGCCACAGCCCCATGATCAGCGCATCTCGTGGCCCCCAGTCCGCGCTTTCCTTGTCGGTTGGGCCAAACCGATCTGCCACATAGAGTACCACGCCAAAACCAAGCATCGTCCAGCCGATGACTTTCATCGACCTGAGTGCGTCGCTCCATCCGCTGAAATGCAGAAGGGCGCCAAACAGGACTGTAGGGATGGTCGCGATGATCAGCCCCATCGCCAGCCGTGCCCCGGCTGTATCGAGGCGTCCTATGAGGGCGCGCGGCAGACCGATCAGCCCCACCCGCACCTCTTTCCAGAAGAACAGGACCACGGCGACCAGTGTTCCGACGTGAACGGCGACGTCAATAACCTGCCCCTGATCGTCGAGCCCGGTCAGTCCCGGCAAAAGGATCAGGTGCCCGGATGAAGAGACGGGCAGGAATTCCGTGATGCCCTGAATCAGGGCGATAAGGATCAGCTGAAAAAGCGGCATGATATAGGTCCGATTGGGGTTCCGCAGGGATGGCAAAGAACGGTCTGGGTGTAAATCCGTTGATTTCATTGGCGGGATAGCGTTAATGGTCCGTATCGGACCTAAAATGTCTGTACATTTCTGCTGGAGAAGGTATCAGGACATAACCGCTGACATATTAGGTCAGCAAAGTTGACTTTTAATTCGCTCCGCTCCGATGGATCATTTATCGCAGCCAGCCCAACATGGAGTCCGCCCCGTGGCCAAGCAACCGATGCTCAAATTCGTGCAGATCGACCGCGACATGCCCAGCAAACGGGCCGCAGAAGATCGCCGGGAAGATTTCGACGAAATCTACGCAGAATTCGCGGCCGCCAAGGCCGAGGAACAGGCCAGCCGTTGCAGTCAATGCGGTGTACCTTATTGCCAGTCGCATTGCCCCCTGCACAACAACATTCCCGATTGGCTCCGCCTGACTGCCACGGGCCGCTTGCACGAGGCCTATGAGATCAGCCAGGCGACCAATACCTTCCCCGAAATCTGTGGTCGTATCTGTCCGCAGGATCGCCTCTGCGAAGGCAATTGCGTCATTGAGCAGTCCGGCCACGGTACTGTCACCATCGGTGCCGTCGAGAAATACATTACCGATACCGCCTGGGACAAAGGTTGGGTGCAGCCCATCGCCCCGGCGCAGGAACGTGGCGAATCCGTTGGGATCATCGGGGCGGGTCCGGGCGGCCTCGCCGCAGCAGACATGCTGCGTCGCGCAGGCGTGAAGGTCACCATCTACGACCGCTATGATCGTGCCGGTGGCCTGCTGACCTATGGTATCCCGGGTTTCAAGCTGGAAAAGGACGTCGTGATGCGCCGCAACCAACTGCTTGCGGATGGCGGTGTTGAATTCGTGATGAATTGCAACGTGGGTCAGGACATCTCCTTTGACGATATCCGCGCCAAACATGATGCGGTGATTATCGCCACCGGCGTTTACAAATCCCGTGATCTGGAAATGCCGGGGTCAGGTTCTGGTGGCATCGTAAAGGCGATCGACTTCCTGACCGTGTCCAACAAAGCGTCGAATTTCGGCGACAGCATCGAGGAATTCGACAACGGCACCCTGAACGCCAAAGGCAAGCGTGTCGTTGTCATCGGCGGGGGCGATACGGCTATGGACTGCGTGCGGACCTCGATCCGTCAGGGTGCAACGTCGGTCAAATGTCTCTACCGCCGTGACCGTGCCAATATGCCCGGTTCGCAGCGCGAAACCCAGAACGCCGAGGAAGAAGGCGTGGTCTTTGAATGGCTGTCCGCGCCCAAGGGTTTCACCGATGAGGGCGGCAAGGTCGCTGGCGTGATGGTACAGAAGATGCGTCTCGGCCAGCCTGACGCCTCGGGCCGCCAGGCTCCCGAGGTCATCGAGGGCGCCGATTACATCGAGCCTGCCGAGCTGGTGATCAAGGCGCTTGGCTTTGAGCCGGAAGATCTGCCGACGCTCTGGGATCAGCCGGAACTACCGGTCACCCGCTGGGGCACCGTAAAGGCTGCATTCCAGACCGGCGCGACCGATCTCGATGGCGTCTATGCCGTTGGTGACATCGTGCGCGGCGCGTCGCTGGTGGTCTGGGCCATCAAGGACGGGCGCGATTGCGCTGAGGCGATCCTCGACCGTTTCAACACCGCCGCCAGCAGCCTGGCCGCCGAGTAAACAGATTTCTACCGGGCAGGTGCCGCCCTTAGGGGGCCGCCCACCGGAATGGGAGCATGACATGACAAAATATGATGCAGAATGGGTTCGCGCCGAAGAGGCAAAGCGTCAATGGATGGCCGAGAACGGTCTTTATGCCGAGGAGGAAGAGCATTCCTCCTGCGGTGTTGGCCTTGTTGTCTCGGTCAACGGCAAGCGCAGCCGCAAGGTGGTTGAGGCCGGCATCAACGCGCTGAAAGCGATCTGGCACCGAGGTGCAGTTGATGCGGACGGCATGACCGGCGATGGCGCCGGTATCCACGTTCAGATCCCGGCACCGTTCTTCTATGATCAGGTGCGCCGCACCGGCCACGAGCCGCGCGAAGATCAACTGATGGCGGTAGGCCAGGTCTTCCTGCCACGCACGGACTTTGGCGCTCAGGAACGCTGCCGGACCATCGTGGAAAGCGAAGTTCTGCGGATGGGCTACTACATCTACGGCTGGCGCCATGTGCCGGTGGATGTCACCTGCCTCGGCGAGAAGGCCAACGCCACCCGCCCTGAGATTGAGCAGATCCTGATCTCCAACTCAAAGGGTGTGGACGAGGAAACATTCGAGCGCGAGCTCTATGTTATTCGCCGCCGCATCGAAAAAGCCGCTGCCGCTGCGCAGGTCGGCCAGCTCTATATCGCGTCGCTGTCCTGCCGCTCGATCATCTACAAGGGCATGATGCTGGCCGAGCAGGTTGCCGTGTTCTACCCCGACCTGATGGACGAACGGTTTGAAAGCGCCTTTGCAATCTATCATCAGCGCTATTCCACCAACACGTTCCCGCAGTGGTGGCTGGCCCAGCCCTTCCGCATGCTCGCCCATAACGGCGAGATCAACACGCTGAAAGGCAACATGAACTGGATGAAGAGCCACGAGATCCGTATGGCCTCTTCGACCTTTGGTGACTATGCCGAGGATATCAAACCCATCGTCGCCAGCGGGTCCTCCGACTCCGCGGCACTGGACTCGGTGTTTGAAGTTCTGGTCCGCGCCGGTCGCTCGGCGCCGATGGCAAAGACCATGCTGGTTCCCGAAAGCTGGTCCAAGCAGGCGGTGGAACTGCCGCAGGCCTGGCGGGATATGTATTCCTATTGCAACTCCGTGATGGAGCCTTGGGATGGCCCGGCCGCGCTGGCGATGACCGATGGCCGCTGGGTTTGTGCCGGTCTGGACCGCAACGGCCTGCGCCCGATGCGCTACGTGGTCACCGGCGATGGTCTGGTGATCGCAGGCTCCGAGGCGGGCATGGTTCCGATTGACGAGGCCACCGTGGTTGAAAAGGGTGCGCTTGGTCCGGGTCAGATGCTGGCTGTCGATATGAAGAAGGGCAAGCTATTCCACGACACCGCGATCAAGAACAAACTGGCCTCCGCGCTGCCGTTTGGCGATTGGGTGAAGAAGATCAACGATCTGGACAGCACCCTGGCCACCGTTACCGAAAAGCCGTTGTTCAGCGGGGACGCACTGCGCCGCCGCCAGATTGCCGCTGGCTATACCATTGAGGAACTGGAACAGATTCTTGCGCCGATGGCCGAGGACGGCAAGGAAACTCTGGCCTCAATGGGGGATGATACGCCGTCGGCAGTGCTGTCGAAAATGTACCGCCCGCTGAGCCATTTCTTCCGCCAGAACTTCTCTCAGGTGACCAACCCGCCGATCGACAGCCTGCGCGAATACCGTGTGATGTCGTTGAAGACCCGGTTTGGTAACCTCAAGAACGTGCTTGATGAAGACAGCTCCCAGACCGAGATCATCGTGCTGGAAAGCCCCTTTATCGGCAATTCCCAATGGGATGAGCTGGTCAAGAACCTGAACGCGCCGCTGGCTGAAATCGACTGTAGCTTTGCCCCCGGCCAGGGGTCTCTCAATGCGGCGCTGGCCCGTGTCCGCGCCGAAGCGGAGGAGGCTGTCAGCTCCGGAGCCGGTCACATTGTCCTGACCGATCAGCATTCGGGCGAGGGCCGCGTGGCGATGCCGATGATCCTGGCGACCTCCGCCGTGCATTCGCATCTGACCCGCAAGGGCCTGCGGACCTTCTGTTCGCTGAATGTGCGCTCTGCCGAATGTATCGACCCGCATTACTTTGCGGTGCTGATCGGCTGTGGTGCCACCGTTGTAAACGCCTATCTGGCCGAGGATTCGCTGGCTGACCGTATTGAGCGGGGCCTGCTGGATGGCAGTCTGACCGAGAATGTCGCCCGTTACCGTGAAGCCATCGACCAGGGTCTTTTGAAGATCATGGCGAAAATGGGCATCTCGGTGATCTCCTCCTATCGTGGTGGTCTCAACTTCGAGGCGGTGGGCCTCAGCCGTGCGATGTGTGCGGAATATTTCCCCGGCATGGTTTCCCGGATTTCTGGCATCGGTGTCACCGGCATTCAGACCAAACTGGAAGAAATCCACGCCAAGGCATGGTCGGGCGGTCAGGATGTCCTGCCCATCGGTGGCTTCTACAAGGCGCGCAAATCCGGCGAAACCCACGCCTGGGAAGCGACCTCGATGCATATGATGCAGATGGCCTGCAACCGGGCCTCGTTTGAGCTGTGGAAGCAATATTCGGCAAAGATGCAGTCGAACCCGCCGATTCACCTGCGCGATCTGCTGGACATCAAGCCTCTGGGCAAGCCGGTGCCGATTGAAGAGGTCGAGAGCATCACCTCGATCCGCAAGCGCTTTGTCACGCCGGGGATGAGCTTGGGCGCGCTGTCGCCTGAGGCGCATAAGACTCTGAACGTCGCAATGAACCGCATCGGTGCCAAGTCCGACTCCGGCGAGGGCGGCGAAGATCCCGCACATTTCGTGCCGGAGCCGAACGGCGACAACCCGTCGGCAAAGATCAAGCAGGTGGCGTCGGGCCGCTTTGGTGTGACCGCTGAATATCTGAACCAGTGCGAAGAGCTGGAAATCAAGGTGGCCCAGGGCGCCAAGCCCGGCGAGGGCGGCCAGCTGCCGGGGATGAAGGTCACCGACCTGATTGCCCGCCTGCGCCACTCGACCAAAGGCGTGACCCTGATTTCGCCGCCGCCGCACCACGATATCTACTCGATCGAGGATCTGGCGCAGCTGATCTACGACCTGAAGCAGATCAACCCGCGCTGCAAGGTGACGGTGAAACTGGTGGCGTCCTCGGGCGTTGGCACCATCGCGGCCGGCGTGGCCAAGGCAAAGGCAGACATCATCCTGATCTCCGGCCATAACGGTGGCACCGGGGCCTCGCCTGCGACCTCGATCAAATATGCTGGCCTCCCGTGGGAGATGGGCCTGACCGAGGCGCATCAGGTGCTGAGCATGAACAACCTGCGTGACCGGGTGACGCTGCGCACCGATGGCGGTCTGCGCACCGGCCGCGACATCGTCATGGCGGCCATGCTGGGCGCCGAGGAATATGGTATCGGCACCGCTGCGCTGATCGCCATGGGCTGCATCATGGTGCGCCAGTGCCAGTCCAACACCTGCCCGGTGGGCGTGTGTACTCAGGATGAGGCCCTGCGCGGCAAGTTCACCGGCAATGCCGACAAGGTGGTAAACCTCATCACCTTCTATGCGCAGGAAGTACGGGAAATTCTGGCTTCCATTGGCGCGCGGTCGCTGGAGGATGTCATTGGCCGTGCCGATCTTCTGGCGCAGGTGTCGCGTGGCTCTGCCCATCTGGACGACCTCGACCTGAACCCGCTTCTGATCACGGTCGATGGCTCTGCCAATATCGTCTACAACCGCGATAAGGAGCGCAACCCGGTGCCGGATACGCTGGATGCGGAGATCGTACGCGATGCCGCCCGCTTCCTGCAGGACGGTGAGAAGATGCAGCTGTCCTATGCGGTGCAGAACACCCACCGGACCGTGGGCACCCGCACCTCCAGCCATATCGTCCGCAACTTCGGTATGCGCAACACGCTGCAGTCAGACCACCTGACGGTGAAGCTGCAAGGCTCCGCCGGGCAGTCGCTCGGTGCCTTTGCGGCCCCCGGTCTGAAGCTTGAGGTCTCCGGGGATGCCAATGACTATGTGGGCAAGGGTCTCTCCGGTGGAACCATCGTGGTGCGCCCGCCGATGGCATCGCCGCTGAACGCCAGCGAAAACACCATCGTCGGCAATACCGTTCTCTATGGTGCGACGGCTGGCTATCTCTTCGCAGCGGGTCGTGCCGGCGAGCGGTTCGCGGTTCGTAACTCAGGGGCGAGCGTGGTTGTCGAGGGCTGCGGTGCCTGTGGCTGTGAATACATGACCGGCGGGATCGCGGTGATCCTGGGCAAGATCGGCGCCAACTTCGGCGCGGGTATGACCGGTGGTATGGCCTACATCTACGATCCCGAAGGCAAGGCAGAAACCCTGATGAACATGGAGTCACTGGTGACCTGTCCGGTGACCGTGGCGCATTGGGAAGATCAGCTGAAAGGTCTGATCGAGCGCCATCTGGAGGAAACCGGCAGCCGCAAGGCCGCTGAGATCCTGCAGCATTGGGAAAATGAGAAGGGCAATTTCCTGCAAATCTGCCCGAAGGAAATGCTGAACAAACTGCCCCAGCCTTTGGCGATCGAGGCAGCAGCCGTTCCGGCGGAATAGGCCCCGCCACTTCCTCTGCATGTGCCTTGGATGGGCTCCGGTCGCTGCTGCGGTCGGGGCCTTTTCACCTCCGGGCGCCTGCGCTGGGCAATCTCTTGCGGGCCAAGGGATTTCGCGGTTGGAGCAGGCCCGTTCTGTGCCGTATAGAGACCCTATGGCGAAGGCAGGAAAATCAACCGGGGCATCCAAGGCTCCCCCCAAGGGCAAAGCCCGCAGCAAGGCAGCAGCCAAGGGTACACCCCGCGCAAAGCTGTCGCCGCGTCGTCTCCTGCGTCGCTGGCTGGGACGGGCTGCGCTGGTCTTTGTTGCGCTGACCCTGCTGCCGATCCTGCTGTTTTCCGTGATCAACCCGCCGATCACCCATACCATCTGGTCTGAATATCGCCGTCTTGGTGATATTGACCGCGAATGGGTTCCCATCGAACATATCGCTCCGGCCTTGGGGCGTTCGGTTGTCGCCGCCGAAGATGCCCGATTCTGCCAGCATTGGGGCCTTGATGCGGAGGCCATCCGTGCGGCAATCGCCGAAGGCGGCCAGCGTGGAGGGTCGACCATCTCTCAGCAGGTGGTGAAGAATGTCTTTCTGTGGCAGGGGCGCAGCTGGTTCCGCAAGGCGCTGGAAACACTGATGACGCCGATGGTTGAGGCGGTCTGGAGCAAACGGCGCATTCTGGAAGTCTACCTGAATGTCGCTGAAATGGGCGAAGGTGTGTTTGGCGCCGAGGCGGCCGCGCGGCATTATTTCGGTGTCGGTCCGGATGAGCTGAGCCGCAGGCAGGCTGCCCTTCTGGCCACCGTTCTGCCCAACCCCAAAGAGCGGTCGGCAGCAAAACCCACCGCGTTCATGCGCAAGCGGGCGGCGCAGATCATGGATGGGGCGGCCACCATTCGCGCAGATGGCAGGGCGGCCTGTTTCGAGGATTGAAACTTCTGGCGCTTTTGGGCATTGCTGTCTGATCCCAGCCACCCGCAACAGGAGATCCGCTGTCCCATGGCCCGCCTCTATCATGTGCCCCTCTCCCCCTTCTGCCGCAAAGTGCGCCTGTCCCTGGCCGAAAAGCGGATCGAGGTCGAGCTGGTCGAGGAACGCTACTGGGAGCAGGAGGCCGATTTCCTGCGCCGCAATCCGGCGGCGAAGGTTCCGGTGATCCGCCTGGATGGCAAGCTGATGGCCGAAAGTGCCGCGATCTGCGAATACCTTGAGGAAACCCGCCCGGAACCCTCGTTGATGCCCAGCGATCCCGATGGTCGCTACGAGGTGCGCCGCCTGGTCAGCTGGTTCGATGATAAATTTCACCATGAGGTCACCTCAAAGCTGCTCTATGAGCGGGTGAACAAGAAGGTGACCGGGCAGGGCTACCCCGACAGTGGCAACGTCAAGGCGGGTGCGCGGGCGATCAAATATCACCTCGACTATCTGGCCTGGCTGCTGGACCATCGCCGCTGGCTGGCTGGCGATCAAATGACCCTGGCAGATTTCGCCGCCGCCGCGCATCTGTCGTCGTTGGACTATATCTCCGATGTTGATTGGAACCGGTCCGCCGTGGTGAAGGACTGGTACGCAAAGATCAAGTCACGCCCGGCGTTCCGGTCGATCCTTGCCGATCAGATCCCCGGTTTCAGCCCACCGGCCCATTACGCCGATCTGGATTTCTGATAGACACGGGCAGAAGGGGGCTGTCTGCCCCCTCTTGAGTCCCTTGGACTCAATTCACCCCCGAGGATATTTCTAGCCAGATGATAGCGACACACGGCATCAAGGACAGGTTGGTGAAACAGGCCCTTGCCGAGGGGTTTGTGGCCTGTCGGATCTGTCGTCCCTGGGATGTGCCGCAGGTGCCCGCTCGGCTTCAGGCGTTTCTTGAAGCGGGATATCACGGTCAGATGGGCTGGATGGAGGAACGCAGCCACTGGCGCAGCGATCCAGCCCAGCTCTGGCCTGAGGCGCGCTCTGTGATCATGCTTGCTGAAAGCTACACGCCAGAGGTGGATCCGATGGCCGTTGTGGGGCAGGCAGAGCGCGGCGCGATTTCCGTCTATGCGCGCAACAAGGATTATCATGATCTTGTGAAGAAGCGCTTGAAACGGCTGGCACGCTGGCTGATCGCGGAAGCCGAGCGGGCGGATGAGCCTGCCGAGGTCAAGGTATTTGTCGACACCGCGCCGGTTCCGGAGAAGCCGCTGGGCCAGGCGGCGGGCCTTGGGTGGCAGGGCAAACACACCAATCTGGTCAGCCGGGACTGGGGCAACTGGGCCTTCATAGGCTCTGTTTTCACAACATTGGACCTGCCTGCCGACTCGGCAGAGCGCGACCATTGCGGATCGTGCCGGTCCTGTCTGGCGGCCTGCCCGACAGATGCGTTCCCCGCCCCGTATCAGCTGGATGCGCGGCGTTGCATTTCTTACCTCACCATCGAGCACAAGGGCCCGGTCGATGAGGAGCTGCGCGCCAAGCTGGGCAACCGGATCTACGGCTGTGATGATTGCCTGGCGGCCTGCCCCTGGAACAAATTTGCAGTCGCCGCCAGCGATATGCGCTATGCGGCGCGACCCGAGTTCGAGGCTCCGCAGCTGGCGGAGCTGGCTCGGCTGGACGATGCCGGGTTCCGGGCGTTGTTTTCCGGATCCCCCATCAAGCGGATCGGGCGAGATCGCTTTGTGCGCAATGTGCTTTATGCCGTCGGTAACTCCGGCCTGTCGGCCCTGCGGCCCGTGGCCGAGGCTCTGGTCGCGGATTCTGACCCGACTGTGGCGGATGCGGCCCGCTGGGCGGTTCAGCGACTGAGGTGACGCAAACAGGATGGATCGTCGCGGCAGCTTCGCTAAACCGATGACCAGGATCAAGATTAAGGCGAACGGAGGACGGGCATGGCGCTTTTGCTTGGGGTGGACACGGGCGGAACCTATACCGACGCGGTATTGATCCGGGATGATCGCGATGTGCTGGCAAAGGCCAAGGCGCTGACGACGCGGCAGGATCTGGCCATCGGAGTTGGGGAAGCCGTCGCTGCTGTACTTGCGCAGGCGCAGGTAGCACCGTCAGAGATCGCGCTTGCAGCTTTGTCCACGACGCTTGCGACCAATGCGCTGGTCGAAGGGCAGGGGGGCCGCGTTGCGCTGATCTATATCGGGTTCGGCGAGGCGGATCTGGATCGTCACGGCCTGCGCGAGGCGTTGAAGGGCGACCCGGCGCTGGTGCTGGAGGGGGGGCACAGCCATTCCGGTAGCGAGGCGGCGCCCTTGGACCGGGAGACACTGCGCGCGTTTCTCCAGCGCGAGGCCGTATCGGTCAGCGGTTTTGCCATTGCCGGCCAGTTTGCGACGCGCAATCCAGCGCACGAGTTGGAAGTTGCCCGGATCATCGCAGAAGAAACCGGCGTTCCGGTGACCTGTTCGCACCAGCTGTCGGCGCGGCTCAACGGGCCGAAGCGGGCGTTGACGGCTGTGCTGAATGCGCGGCTCATCGGAATGATCGACCGGTTGATCGGGCGCGCCGAATCCCGCCTGAGCGAGCTCGGCGTGACTGCTCAGATGATGGTTGTGAGGGGTGATGGCGCCTTGATGTCGTCACAGCAGGCCCGTGCCCGTCCGATTGAAACCATCCTGAGCGGCCCGGCTGCATCGCTGGTCGGTGCCCGCTGGCTGACCGGCGTCGAGACTGCGCTTGTCAGTGATATCGGCGGCACCACCACCGATGTCGCATTGATCGAGAACGGCAAGCCCAAGATTGATCCGGCCGGCGCCGAGGTTGGCGGCTATCGCACCATGGTTGAGGCCGTGGCCATGCGCACCAGCGGCCTGGGCGGTGACAGTCAGGTACATCCGATCGCTGCCGGTATGAGTGGCGGTGTGACCCTTGGCCCGCGTCGCGTGCTGCCGATTTCCCTGATCGCCTATATGTCCCCTGAGGTGGTTCATGCAACGCTCGACAGTCAGCTGCGCGCAGTGACTGTCGGCGAATATGACGGGCAGTTTGTTCGCGCGATTCCGGGACAGACACCAGTGGGGTTGAGCGACCGGGAGGCCCGGGTTCTGGACCGGATCGGGACGCAGACACATCCGCTGGGCGCCGTGCTGCACACCCGGATTGAGCAGGGCGCGCTGATGCGGCTGGTGGATCGCGGCCTGGTGCAGATCGCCGGGGTCACCCCGTCCGATGCCAGCCATGTCCTTGGACGGCTTAGCAGCTGGGATGGCGATGCAGCGCAGAAGGCGCTGACGCTTTTTGCCCGCCGCCGCGTGGGGTCGGGGGACCGGCTGGCACCGGATGCTGTGACATTGGCACGGATGATCGTAGATCAGATGACGGAACAGACGTCGCTCACCCTGTTAGAGACTGCTATTGCCGAAGATGCTCCGGCCTTTGGAACCTCGCCGGATCAGCTTGCCCGCCATGTTCTGATGCAGCGCGGGCTATCCCGACATCAGGGGCTGGTCGCTCTCAGCGCTGGCCTCAATGTCGATGTCGTCGGGCTTGGAGCCTCGGCGCCCAGCTACTATCCGGCGGTCGGGACCCGGCTTCATTGCCGTATGATCCTGCCGGAACACGCAGGCGTGGCAAATGCCATTGGCGCAGTGGTGGGCCGTATCACCATGCGGCGCAGCGGCACGGTTACCGCACCTGAGGAAGGCCGGTTTCGCGTCCATCTGGAGAATGGCCCGGAGGATTTCACCGGTTCGCAGGAGGCTCTTGAGCGGTTGGAAGCCGAGCTGCGGGCCGAAGCCCGTGCCGCCGCAGAGGCCGCAGGCGCGCAGGATATTTCCATCCAGGTGGACAGGGATATCCGCATCGCCGAAGTCGAGGCGCGGGAGGTTTTTGTCGAGGCCTTTCTGACGGTGGAGGCGAGCGGTCGTCCGCGCATTGCCCACGGCTGACCGGCAGAACATGCGCAAGGCAGCAAAAGGCCCCGCCGATTGGCGGGGCCTTTTATCTGGAATGCCGGATATCGCATGGTCAGCCGATTACTCGGCGGCGGTCTCGTTCCTGCGGGGCAGAACCCAATCCGGGCGCGCAAAGTGGCAGGTGTAGCCGTTTGGCTGCCGTTCCAGGTAATCCTGATGCTCCGGTTCGGCCTCCCAGAAATCGCCAACGGGTTCGACCTCGGTCATCACCTTGCCGGGCCAGAGACCTGACGCATCGACATCCGCAATGGTGTCTTCGGCAATTTCTTTCTGGCGGTCGTCAACATAGTAGATCGCAGAGCGGTAGCTCATGCCCAGATCATTGCCCTGCTGATTGACCGTGGTTGGATCATGGATCTGAAAGAAGAACTCCAGCAGCGTGCGATAGCTGGTCTGGCTCGGGTCAAAAATCACCTCGATCGCCTCGGCATGGGTGCCGTGGTTCTTATAGGTCGCATTGGGCACATCGCCGCCGGAATATCCAACCCGGGTGCTGATGATACCGGGGCGCTTGCGGATCAGGTCCTGCATGCCCCAGAAACACCCACCGGCCAGGACGGCGCGTTCTGTTGTGCTGCTCATCTAATATCCTCCACTTGATCGATATAGTCGCCGTAGCCTTCTGCCTGCATATCGTCCAGATGGACGAACCGAAGGGAGGCCGAATTGATGCAATAGCGCAGACCGCCGCGATCTGCCGGGCCGTCCGGGAACACATGGCCCAGATGGCTGTCTCCATGGGTCGAGCGGACTTCGGTGCGGATCATCCCCAGGCTCCGGTCTTCCAGCTCCTGAACATGGGCGGTTTCGATGGGTTTGGTAAAGCTGGGCCAGCCGCAGCCGGAC
This sequence comes from Phaeobacter sp. JH20_29, assembly GCF_048056175.1. Lineage (NCBI taxonomy): Bacteria > Pseudomonadati > Pseudomonadota > Alphaproteobacteria > Rhodobacterales > Roseobacteraceae > Phaeobacter > Phaeobacter sp. JH20_29. Next base: position 207,279 of record NZ_JAYMWO010000005.1, on the reverse strand, counting down.
TCATATTTGTCTGACGAGGCAAACAATGGCTCACCGGAGACGATATCCACATAGATACCCGGCTCCTTGTTGCCCAGCAGCTTGCCGGTGCCGGGGCGTTCGGTGCCGGATTGCTGGGTGACGTAATATTCTTCTTCCGAGAGGGCCGCAATGGCGTCCGGGTCTTTGGAATAACTGCGCATCATGTCCTCCGATCTTGGCTGTTCAGCTGTAAATGGTGTCCTTCGGGGCAAAAGCAAAGCTGTATTTCATCCGCTCGCGTTTGTGTGTGACGAAAGAGGCAGGGCACGTGTCATCCTCAGGGGCGCTGCTGCGCCGATTGCCGCGCCAGCTGGACCGCCAGAATGCCAAAGGTGACGATACCGACGCCGATCAGGTCCAGCAGCCCCAACTTTTCGCCCAGCAGCAGACTGGCAACAGCCACACCGAAGACTGGGTTGAGAAAATGGAAGGTGGCGGCCCGCACGGCACCGATCCTGTTCAGCAGCAGAACCCAGATGAAGGTCGCCGTCAGCCCCGGCACCAGGGTGGTGTAGAGAAAGGCCAGCGCCAGCGGCCAGCTGGGGTTCAGCCGGAAGGTTTCCACCATCGGTGCAACTGCGAACAGCACGGCAGAGCCGACCAGCATCTGCAACCCCACCACCATCATGAAGTTGCCACCCGAGGTTGCCCCCCGCAGTGCCAGGGTGGCCAGCGTCAGGGCCAGAACACCGATCCCGCAGAGCGTGACGCCAAAGAGGTCGACACCCGCGCTGATGCGGGTTCCCATGATCAGGGCAACCCCCACCACCCCGGCCAGCAGCCCGGCAACACCCAGCCGGGGCAGCCGCTCACCATAGGCCAGCCAGAGCGCGATGGCGACCAGCATCGGCATGGTCGATGCGATGATCGCGGCCAGCGAGGCTTCGATGGTTTCCATGGCGACGAAGTTGAGGCCCAGATAGAGCGCGTTCTGGCAGATGCCAAAGACGATGGTGGCGCGCAGCTGGCCGCGTGTCAGACGCCAGCTCTGGCCCATGTAGCGGGCAACAGCGACACCGATCAGGCCGGAAATAAGAAAGCGGAAGGCAAGCGAGTATAGCGGCGAAGCATCGGCGACGATGATCCGAGCCGAAGTAAAGGCAGACGACCACATGAAGGCAAAGGCCAGCCCCATCGCCAAAGCGCGCAGATCCATCGACATATCCCCCTGCCGGTCCGGTGCCGCAGCCCGTTCGGGTGTGGTCGCGATATGTTTAGCAAGGCAAGCATTCGCTGGGAACCTAATTCGGCTGGCCGGTTGGGGATCTTGATTTTTCTGGAGCTGCGATGTTCAGGCACAAAAAAGGGCCGCCCGAAAGGCGACCCGAAACACGGTCAACCGTGCCTTGACCCTTAGCCGTTCACGCTGTCTTTCAGCGCTTTGGCGATGGTCATCTTGACCACTTTATCGGCCTCTTTGGTGAATTTCTCACCGGTGGCCGGGTTGCGCACTTCGCGCTCGGGGCGCTCGCGGCAGTAGATCTTGCCAACGCCGGGCAGAGTCACGGCACCACCGCCGGAAACTTCGCGGGTGATCAGCGCGCAAACGGCGTCAAGCGCAGCGCCTGCCGCTTTTTTGTCGCTGTCCATCTCTTCAGCCAGTGCGGCAACAAGCTGGGTCTTGGTCATCGGTTTGGACATTCTTAGGTCTCCTTGTCACTGCCCGAGTTATGGGGCCTCATCGCGTAACTCTAGCGTTATGTTGTGGCCGAACACAACGAGTAGTGTTGTCAAAAACCCCATAAAATAGGGGTTTTTGAAGAATTAGCGGGAAAATCACCCTCAGAGAAAGGCTGTTTCGTCAAAGGAACGCAGTTTTCGGCTGTGCAAACGTTCTAATGGCATGCCACGCAACTGCTCCATCGCCTTTATCCCGATCTGCAAATGGCGGGCAACCTGGGTGTGATAAAACTCAGATGCCATCCCCGGTAGCTTCAGTTCGCCATGCAGCGGCTTGTCCGACACACAGAGCAGCGTTCCATAGGGCACCCGGAACCGATAGCCATTGGCGGCGATGGTGGCGCTTTCCATATCCAGCGCGATGGCACGGGATTGCGACAGTCTCTGCACGGGGCCGGATTGATCGCGCAGTTCCCAATTGCGGTTGTCGATGGTGGCAACGGTGCCGGTCCGCATGATCCGCTTCAGGTCGTAGCCTTCCAGCTCCGTCACCTCGGCCACCGCATCCTCAAGCGCGACCTGGATTTCCGCCAGTGCCGGAATCGGGGTCCAGATCGGCAGATCGTCGTCCAGAACGTGATCCTCGCGCAGATAGCCGTGCCCCAGCACAAAATCGCCCAGCGTCTGAGTGTTGCGCAGCCCGGCACAGTGACCGACCATCAGCCAGGCGTGCGGGCGCAATACCGCGATATGGTCGGTGGCGGTCTTGGCGTTCGACGGGCCGACGCCGATATTGACCAGCGTGATGCCCGAGCCGTCCTGCCGTTTCAGGTGATAGGTCGGCATCTGCGGCAGCTTCGCAATCGGCGGGATCTCCGCGTCCGCGCTGGTGATTTCATGATCGCCGGTGCTGACAAAGCTGCTGTAGCCAGAGGCCGGATCCGCCAGCTGCGCACGGGCGTAGGCTTCGAATTCGGCGACATAGAACTGGTAGTTGGTGAACAGCACGTGATTTTGAAAATGCTGCGGGTCGGTTGCCGTGTAATGCGACAGCCGGGCCAGCGAATAATCAATGCGCTGCGCGGTAAAGAGCGACAGCGGACCAATATTGTCCGGCGACTGATAGGTGCCGTTTACAATGTCGTCATTGGTGGTCGCCAGGTCCGGCACGTCGAAGACATCGCGCAGCGTGAAACCGGCAGCGCCTTCCTGTGGGACCGTCAGGCTGGGATCGGCCGCCACGGCAAAATGCACCGGGATTGGCGTATCTGAGACAGCGATGGTCACCGGCTGTCCGTGGTTGCGGATCAGCAGGCCGATTTGCTGGGTCAGGTAATGCCGGAACAGATCCGGGCGGGTCACCGTGGTTGCATAGGTGCCGGGGGCCGACACATGCCCATAGCTCAGTCGGCTGTCGACCTGTGCAAAAGACGACGTGGTAAAGCGGATCTCAGGGTAGAATGCGCGGATACGCGGGGTGGTCCCGGTGCTGCCGACGGAGGGACCATCGGTCAGGATGCGCGAAAACTCGGCGCATAGAAACTGTGTCGCCTCACGGTACAGCTGCTCCAACCGGGCAACGGCCGCCGCGGCATCTGTAAACTCTTCTGCTGCCGGAAGCTGCGGGATCTTAACTGTTGTCATGATTATGCTCGATCACTGAAAAACGGGGGCACTCTGCCATCGGATGACGGGGTGGCTCTGGAATGGACACGGGGGCCGGCCGACACGCGCCGGGGGTTAGGACGGCCCGGCGCTTGCGATGACCGGTATCTTCTCGAAGCTGCGCACATCCACCAGCCCCAGATCGGAAATTCGCAGTTCGGGGATCACCACCAGCGCCAGCAGGGAATGCTGCATATAGGCGTTGTTGAGCTTGCAGCCGCAGGTCTCCATCGCCTCGACCATCTTCTGCGCCTTGGCGGCAACCTCCGTCGCGGGGCTGTCGGACATCAGCCCGGCGATGGGCAGCTCAACCAGAGCCAGCTCCTGTCCCTCGCGGAAGATGGTGATGCCGCCGCCCACCTCGGCCAGACGATTGGCCGCCAGCGCCATCTGCGCGCGGTCAGTGCCGACCACGATCATATGGTGGCTGTCATGCGCCACGGTGGAGGCCATCGCCATCTTGCCGCTGTAGCCAAAGCCGGAGACAAAGGCGTTGGTGACGCCACCCGTCGCCCGGTGGCGTTCCACCAGCGCAATCTGGCAGATGTCGCCCGCCTCGGCCAATGTGGCCTCGACCAGCCCGTCCTGCACCGGCAGCTCTGCCTGTAGCGCTTTGGTCGGGGCCTGGTTCTCAACCACACCGATGACATTGGCGGTGATCACATTTGCGCCCTCAGGCGCGGCGATCTCAAAATCCTGAGCACCCAGCTGATGGCCCAGATGCACCGTGCCACGCGCGGTTTCGGGCCAGTCCAGATGCGGGCAATCCACGGTGATCTCGCCATCCTTGGCTACGATCTCGCCACGGGCAATCACCAGCTCGATCGGCAGGGTCTTCAGATCGGAGGTCAGGATCACATCCGCGCGCCGACCCGGGGTGATAGAGCCGATGTCACGCTCCAGCCCGAAATGCGTCGCGGTGTTGATCGTGGCCATCTGCAAGGCAATCAAAGGGTCACAGCCGCAGTCAATCGCGTGGCGCACCACCCGGTTCATATGGCCGTCATTGACCAGCGTGCCGGAGTGGCAATCGTCGGTGCAGAGAATGAAATTGCGCGGATCCAGTCCCTTTTCGGTGATCGCGGTAATCTGCGCCTCAACGTCATACCAGGCCGAGCCGAGCCGCACCATCGCGCGCATCCCCTGTCGCATCCGGGCAATCGCGTCCGCCTCGCAGGTGCCTTCGTGGTCATCCGCCGGACCGCCAGCCACATAGGCTGCGAAATCCGGCCCCAGATCAGGCGAGGCATAATGCCCGCCAACGGTCTTGCCCGCGCGCTGGGTTGCGGCGATCTCTGCCAGCATCTTGGGATCGCCCGCTGCCACACCGGGAAAATTCATCATCTCGCCCAGCCCGATGATGCCCGGCCAGCTCATCGCCTCGGCCACATCCTCGGGCGAAATCTCATATCCGGTGGTTTCCAGCCCGGGCGCTGAGGGCGCGCAGCTCGGCATCTGGGTAAAGATATTGACCGGCTGCATCAGCGCCTCGTCATGCATCAGGCGCACGCCCTCCAGACCCAGCACATTGGCGATCTCATGCGGGTCGGTGAACATCGAGGTGGTACCATGTGGGATCACCGCGCGGGCGAATTCTGCGGGGGTCAGCATCCCGCTTTCGATATGCATATGTGCATCACAGAGGCCGGGGATCATATAGCGCCCATTGGCCTCGATCACCTCGGTGTCGGGGCCGGTGCAATAGCTGGCATCGGGGCCGACATAGGCGATGCGCCCGGCCACGATGGCGATGTCATGATCGGGCAGTTGTTCGCGGGTGTGAACATTGACCCAGACCCCCTGGCGGATCACCGTGTCCGCAGGGCGGCGACCTGCCGCAACTTCAATCAATTGGGGGGCTACATCGGGCCAGCTTGGGAATGCGATATCTGTCATGGCCCAATTGTTCTGATAACCCGCGCAAGCGCAAGACCCCTTGCGCGCTAGCGCAAACAATAGCTGCTTTTTGCAAATCAAGAAAACCACCAGCCTGCGTTGCGGCTGCTATCTCCGGGTGCGGCGCAGGTCTCTTGGCGTTGTGGCAAAGACGCTGCGAAAGGCGCGGGTCAACGCGCTGGGGTTCTCATAGCCGCAGCGCAGGGCGATCTCCGAGATGCTGAAATCCGTCTCTAACACAAGCCGTCTTGCCTGTTTCAATCGCAGATGCCGATATAGCGTCTGCGGCGTTGTGCCCAATTCGCCCTGCGTGCGACGTGCCAGATCCCGCAGGCTCCGCCCAACCCGTCGCGCGACTTCGCCCAGCGGGAGCGGGGTTTCCAGATTGGCCTCCATCACCGCAATTGCACGCCCGACAGAGGCGCTGCGCACGGGTCTGGATGTCCCGGTCCCCCCTGGCTCGCCGCTCAGGAACAGGGTGGCAACATCCAGTCGCAGGGCCTGCCCGTGCTGTCGCGCGATCATGTCGAGGATCCCGTCAAAGGCCGCCATCGCGCCTGAGCATGTCAGCCGGTCCCGGTCCCACAGAAACCGGTGCATCTCGGCCTGAACGGTCGGAAACGCCTCGGCAAAGGCGTCGATCTCCGCGCTGTGGATGGTGGCGCGGTAGCCATCCAGAAGCCCGGCCTCAGCCAGCAGCCAGGCACCGGTATCGAATCCCGCCAATACGCCATAGCGCCGCTGCGCCGCCCGCAACCCGCGCGATGTGGCTTCGGTTGCATGGCGGAGATAGCGGTAGCTCGGCATGGCGATCAGCATATCGCCCTCAGCTTTGCTCAGCGGCGCCTGCGCGCTGACCTCCATCGCCGCCGATGACATCGCGGTATTGCCATCAAGCGTCACGAACCGCCAGGAGTACAGCGGTCGGCCTGCAAACGTGTTGGCGGCCCGCAGCGGCTCCACCGTATTGGCAAGGCAATGGCCAGAGAACTGATCGAACAGCAATAGGTCGATCTGCTGCGTTGCAGCGTGTGGTTTCTTCCAGTTTGGCACGAAAATGTCCGATGCTGCACGATACTGACCGTATCCAGCCCTAGGCTCAGGTCAACGTCAACAGGGATCCCATCACGGGGGAGCAAGACATGCAATTTGGTCTGTCTGAAGAGCAGGCGATGATCGTGGAAACCACGCGCGCCTTTGTCACCAGGGAGCTCTATCCTCACGAGCTGGAGGTCGAACGCAGTGGCCATCTGCCGATGGAACGGGTCCGCGACATCCAGGCCAAGGCGATAGAGGCCGGGCTATACGCCGCCAACATGCCCGAAGAGGTGGGGGGTGCCGGCCTCGATACGCTGACCTGGCTGCTCTATGAAAAGGAGCTGGGCCGCGCCAATTACGCCCTGCACTGGACCTGCGTCGCACGCCCCTCGAATATCCTTCTGGCCGGCACGCCGGAGCAGAAAGAGAGATACCTCTACCCCTGCATTCGCGGTGAAAAATGGGACTGTCTTGCGATGACCGAACCGGGGGCTGGCTCTGACCTGCGCGGTATGACCGCGACAGCGCGCCCGGACGGCGATGACTTCATTCTGAACGGGACCAAGCATTTCATTAGCCACGCGGATATCGCGGATTTTGCCATCGTTTTCATGGCCACGGGAGAAGACGACACAGCGCGCGGCCCGAAAAAGCGGATCACCGCCTTTTTCGTCGACAAGGGTACGCCGGGGTTCACTGTCCGTGACGGCTATCGCAACGTAAGCCACCGCGGCTATACCAATGCAGTGCTGGAGTTCGACGACTGTCGCCTGCCAAAAACCGCAGTGCTGGGCGAGGTCGACAAGGGTTTTGATCTTGCCAACACCTGGCTTGGCGCCACCCGTCTTCAGGTGGCTGCGACCTGTCTGGGCCGGGCCGAGCGCGCCTTTGATCACGCGGTGTCCTACGCCGCAGAGCGTCGCCAGTTCGGCCAGCGGATTGGCAAGTTTCAGGGCATTTCCTTCAAACTTGCGGATATGGCAACAGAGCTGAAGGCCGCCAACCTGCTGACCTGGGAAGCCGCTTGGAAATTCGACCAGGGCAGTGTGACCGAGGCCGACATGTCGATGGCCAAGCTGAAGGCAACAGAAATGCTGGCGATGGTCGCGGATGAAGCGATCCAGATCCATGGCGGTATGGGGCTGATGGATGAACTGCCGCTGGAGCGCATCTGGCGGGATGCTCGGGTGGAGCGCATCTGGGAAGGCACCAGCGAAATCCAGCGTCACATTATCAGCCGGGAGCTGTTGCGTCCGCATGGTGGTTGAAAGCATGGCGGCGAACGGTCTCAGGCTCTACCCGGACGCGTCGGGCGGGCGGGTCAGATTTCGCCTTCGGCGAGGATATTTAAGGCCAGAAGATGCAGAAAGGATCAAGCCCCCGGAAGGGCGCTGCCGCAACCGGGGGCCATCTCCTGGCGCGGTCATCGGCGTCCCCGCCTGTACCGCCTGTCGAGGCTCGTCGATTCTGGTTAATGAAACCCTACCCATCTTCTGGCTCCAAATATCCTCGCCGAAGGCATCGGGGCCTCTGTTCAGGCGGGAGCCGTGGCAATGATACGTGACTTCAGCACTTTGTTTCGGCCCTCTTCCATCGCGGTGATCGGTGGCGGTGCCTGGTGTCGTCTGGTGATCGAACAATTGCAGAAGATCGGGTTTTCCGGTCAGATCTGGCCGGTGCATCCGAAGGCTGCGGAGGTCTGCGGCTTGACGGCGTTTGCATCGGTGGATGATCTGCCCGCCGCGCCCGATGCCAGCTTTATCGGCGTCAACAGACACGCCACCGTCGAAGCGGTAGCGGCGCTCTCTCGCCGGGGGGCTGGGGGGGCGGTCTGTTTTGCCTCCGGTTTTCGCGAGGCCCAGAGGGAGGCCGGTGATGGGGCCGACCTGCAGAACCATCTTTTGCAAGCGGCGGGAGAGATGCCCATCCTCGGCCCTAACTGCTATGGGTTCATCAACTATCTGGATCAGGTATTGCTATGGCCGGATCAGCACGGTGGCGTGCCGGTGGAGCGCGGCGTGGCAATCCTCACCCAGAGCTCCAATATCGCGATCAATCTGACCATGCAGGCGCGTGGGCTGCCGATTGCTTATGTGGTTACCGTTGGCAATCAGGCGCAAAGCGATATCGCACAGATTGCGCGCGGCCTGCTGGAGGATCCGCGCGTAACCGCCATTGGCCTGCATATCGAAGGTGTCCGCGACCTGCGTGCCTTTGAATTGCTGGCGCATCAGGCGGCCGCCTGTGGAAAACCGATCGTGGCGCTGAAGGTCGGACGCTCGGATCAGGCGCAGGCGGCGACGCTGTCCCATACGGCGTCGCTTGCCGGTCAGGAGGCCGGTGCCGATGCGCTGTTGCGGCGCTGTGGTGTGGCACGGGTGGATGATTTGCCGGTATTTCTGGAAACGCTGAAGGTTCTGCATGTGCTTGGCCCCCGCGCCGGATGCCGGGTTGCGACGATCAGCTGCTCCGGGGGTGAAGCGAGCCTTGCTGCCGATCTCGGGCAGGCGCAGTCTGTGGTCTTTCCGCCGTTGTCCGACGGCCAGCATCAGGCGCTGCGCGCAGCCCTGGGCCCGATGGTCGCGCTGGCCAATCCTCTGGACTACCATACCTATATCTGGCGCGATGTGCCTGCGATGACCCGGGCGTTCAGCGCCATGGTGCATCCTGATCTGGATATGGTGATGCTCATCGTGGATTTCCCACGAGCAGACCGGTGTTCGGCCGAAGACTGGGCCTGCACGGTTGAGGCCGCAATAGCAACGCGGGCGCAAACCGGTGCGCCAATGGCCATGGTCGCCAGTTTGCCAGAACTGATGCCCGAAGAGACCGCGCAGCGGCTTCTGGCGGCGGGCGTGGTGCCACTCTGCGGCCTGCGAGAGGCCATGGGCGCGGCGGCGGCGGCCAGTCGTATCGCGGTGCCATCTGATTTGCCCCTGGCCCTTCCAGGTCCGGACTCAGGGGATGGCGACGCCAGTCTGATCCCCGAAGGCCTCGCGAAACAGCGTCTTGCGGCGGCCGGTCTGCGGGTTCCCCGAAGCCACAGGCTAAGCCGTGATGCGCTGGCAGAGAGCCTGCATGACATCGTGTCTGGGGTGGGGTTTCCGCTGGTGCTGAAGGGAGAAGGTTTCGCGCATAAGAGCGAGGCCGGGGCAGTGCGGTTGAACCTCCACTCGCCTGAGGCGGTCATGGAGGCGGCGCAGGAGATTGGCGCGGAACAATTGCTGCTGGAGGAGATGATCACCGGGACCGTGGCCGAGCTGCTGGTGGGGGTCATCAGGGATCCCGCCCATGGGTTCGTGCTGACGCTGGGTGCCGGGGGGGTGCTGAGCGAAGTGTTGCAGGACAGCCTGTCGCTGTTGCTGCCGGTGCATGAGGACATGCTGGAAGAGGCGCTGGATCAGCTGCGCATTGCCCCGCTGCTTGGCGGGTATCGCGGCGGCCCTGCGGCGGATCGTGCCGCAATTCTGCGCGCGATCCGCGCGGTTGAAGGCTATGTGCTTGCCCATCTGGACAGGCTGGAAGAACTTGAAATCAATCCGCTGATCTGTACGACCAGCGATGCCATAGCAGCGGATGCACTGCTGCGAGAGAGGGAAACCACCGATGACTGACACCCCCATTCGGACCCGCCGCGATGGCGCCATTCTGGAGATCACCCTGGACCGTCCAAAGGCCAACGCCATTGATCTGAAAACCAGCGTGGCCATGGGCGAGGTGTTTCGGGATTTTCGCGATGACCCCGACCTGCGCGTGGCAATTGTGACCGGGGGAGGCGAGAAATTCTTCTGCCCCGGCTGGGATCTGAAGGCCGCCGCCGACGGAGATGCGGTGGATGGCGACTATGGTGTCGGCGGCTTTGGGGGCCTGCAAGAGCTGCGCGATATGAACAAGCCGGTGATTGCGGCGGTGAATGGCATCGCCTGTGGCGGTGGTCTGGAATTGGCGCTGTCGGCGGATATGATTCTGGCCGCAGATCACGCGACATTTGCCCTGCCAGAGATCCGGTCGGGCACGGTGGCCGATGCCGCATCAATCAAACTGCCCAAGCGCATTCCCTATCACATTGCCATGGAACTCCTGCTGACCGGACGCTGGTTTGACGCCGAGGAGGCGCACCGCTGGGGGCTGGTGAACGAAATCCTGACTTCAGATCAGCTGATGGATCGGGCCTGGGAGCTGGCGCGGCTGCTCGCCTCCGGCCCGCCATTGGTCTATGCCGCGATCAAGGAGATTGTCCGCGACGCCGAGGATGCGAAGTTTCAGGATGCGATGAACCGGATCACCAAACGCCAGCTGCGCAGCGTTGATATTCTCTATGACAGCGAGGACCAGATGGAGGGCGCGCGCGCCTTTGCTGAGAAACGCGATCCGGTGTGGAAGGGCAGATAAGGCGCCGATGCGGCAGATGACCCCGCTGTTGTCCTGCGATCAACCTCAGCGCAGCCTAGACCCGGTGGGCGCTATTAAGTGTGGGCCCCGGCCCACAGCGAACGTCAGCATAGCTGTGTCGCATCGGATCCTGCATAGCCTCAGCGCTGCGCTTTGAGAGAGATGCGCTGCACAATGCAGGCTGCTCCTAGACCTTGGTAAACACCGCAATCAGCGCCTTGTCCGTGCTGTGGGCGCCGGTGGCTTTGGGACCGTAGATGGCCACCTCCGGCAGGGTCAGCCCACGGATCCAGCCGCCCTTCTCAAGACGTTTGAGAGCCGCAGCAAAGCCGCAGCGGGCGGAAAAACGGGCATTGATGGCAAGCGCAAACACCGACCTCGGTCGGGCAAGGCGCAGGATACCCGGCAGAACCTCTGGTCCGACATGGCCGTGGGTGAAGGTTCCAGAGGAGACGACACCGGCATATGTGTCGCGTGGCACCGGGACGCCGGTGGTCAGATCCGCTTCGATGATATCGCGGTAGACATCCTTGCGCAGTGCCTGTGCCAGCATTTCAGGGCTGATATCGGTCGCATCTATCGGAGCAATGCCCTGCCGCTCCAGCGCGACGCCGCAGAGCCCGGTTCCTGCGCCGACATCCAGAACAGGGCCGCGCCCGTCGGCGGCAGCGAACAGGCGGGCCACCTGATCCGGCAGGATGTAATCCGATCCTGCGGCAAAGCTGCTGTCGTAGCTCTCGGCCCAATCGGCATAGAGCTGCCGGGAGTGCTGCGGCGTCTCCAGCCCGTAGGCGGCGGCCAGCGTGATCTGTTTTTGCGCCATGGCCACAGGAAATGCGGTTTTGACGCTTGAATCAAGTCTTGCACCCGCACAGGCTCGCGCGCATCTATGGCACATGACAAAAACGCTTCTCTGTCTTGGCCTTGGCTATTCCGCCCGCGCATTGGTCCCGCAGCTGCTTCGGGCCGGTTGGCGGGTCATAGGCACCACCCGATCCGCCGAGGATGCGGAGCCTCTTGCAGGCGTTGAACTGATCACCTGGCCCGGTGCCCCCCTCTCGCTGGATGGGGTGACGCATATCCTGTCGTCGGTGGGACCGACCGAGGCAGGAGACCCGGTTCTGGCGGAACTGGCGGATGCGCTGGCAGCCGCCGCCCGTGGCGACACTTTGGAGTGGGTCGGCTACCTCTCCACCACGGCTGTCTACGGTGATCATGATGGCGCCTGGGTGGATGAGGACACAGCCGTCACCCCTTCCAGCCAGCGTGGCCGCTGGCGTGCCGCGGCTGAGACAGGCTGGCAGGCCATCCCCGATCTGCCGCTTCATATCTTTCGCCTCGCTGGGATCTACGGCCCCGGACGCGGCCCCTTTGCCAAGCTGATGGCCGGAAAGGCACGCCGTATCGTGAAACCCGGTCAGGTGTTCTCGCGCATCCATGTGGACGATATCGCACAGGTTATCGCCGCTTCCATCGCACAGCCTGATCCCGGTGCGATCTACAACCTCTGTGATGATGATCCGGCCCCGCCACAGGATGTGCTGGGCTTTGCCGCCGAGCTGCTGGGCCTGCCGATCCCTGCCGAAGTCCCCTTCGATGAGGCCGGTATGACCCCGATGGCGCGCAGTTTCTATGGCGAGAACAAGCGCGTCAGAAACCAGCGTATCAAGGATGATCTGGGGGTGGAGCTGTTTTACCCCACCTATCGAGAGGGCCTGCGCGCGGTCCGCGCCGCCGAGGACCTCGAGACCTTCGTCCCGCCGCAGGAAACGACGGGGGTTTAGGCCCGCTTCTCGCCAATCGTTGCCACACCCAGAACCTCCAGCACCTTGGCCTCGATCTGCGGTGCGTTCATCGCCGCCACCTCATACATATCCGCGGGGCTGGCCTGGTCGATGAAGGTGTCGGGCAACACCATGGAACGGAACTTCAGCCCGCTGTCAAAGACGCCTTCCTCGGCCAGAAGCTGCGCCACATGGGAGCCGAAACCGCCCACTGCGCCTTCTTCGATGGTGATCAGCGCCTCGTGATCAGCGGCCAGCTGCAGGATCATGTCGCGGTCCAGCGGCTTGGCAAAACGTGCATCCGCAATTGTCGGGGTGATGCCTCTGGCGGCAAGCGCCTCGGCGGCCTTTTTCACCTCACCCAGCCGGGTGCCAAAGGACAGGATCGCCACGCGTTTGCCCGCCTGGATCATCCGGCCCTTGCCGATCTCCAGCACCTCCGGCACCTCGGGCATATCAACACCTTCGCCCTCACCGCGGGGGTAGCGGAAGGCAATCGGGCCGTCATCATAGGCGGCAGCGGTGGCTGTCATATGGGCCAGCTCGGCCTCATCAGCGGCGGCCATCACCACCATGCCCGGCAGGTTGGCCATATAGGCAATGTCGAAACTGCCCGCATGGGTCGCCCCGTCCGCACCGACCAGACCGGCGCGGTCGATGGCAAAGCGTACGGGCAGGCGCTGGATCGCCACGTCATGCACCACCTGATCATAACCGCGCTGCAAAAACGTGGAATACATCGCACAGAAGGGCTTCATCCCGCCGGCGGCCAGCGCGGCGGCAAAGGTCACGCCGTGCTGCTCGGCTATGCCGACGTCAAAGCAGCGCGAAGGGTAGCGTTCGGCCATCAGGCTCAATCCGGTGCCATCGGGCATCGCCGCCGTGACGGCGCAGATCTTGTCATCCTCAGCCGCCAGCCGCACCAGCTCCTTGCCAAAGACCGAGGTATAGGAGGGCGCGTTGGAGGGCGCTTTCTTCTGTTCGCCGGTCACCATGTCGAATTTTGCGGTGGCGTGGCCCTTGTCGCGGGCGCGTTCCGCCGGGGCATAACCTTTGCCCTTCTTCGTCAGCACATGGATCAGGATCGGACCGGTGGCGCGCGCCTTCACGGTGCGCAGGACCGGCAACAGCTGGTCCATATCGTGACCATCAATCGGCCCAAGGTAAGAAAAGCCCAGGCTTTCAAACAAGGTGCCGCCCACCGCCATGCCCTTCAGCATATCCTTGGCGCGCTTGGCGCCCTCGCGGAGGGGTTCGGGCAGCAGGGATGCGGCCCCCTTTGCCACCGCTTTCAGTTCCTGAAAGGGTTCTTCGGCATATAGGCGCGACAGATAGGACGACAGCGCGCCAACCGGCGGCGCAATCGACATTTCATTGTCGTTCAGAATGACAATCAGCCGCTTGCCCAGATGGCCTGCGTTGTTCATCGCCTCAAACGCCATGCCGGCCGACATCGACCCATCGCCGATGACGGCAATTGCATCGCCGCTGCCTTCGGGAATGACACCGCCCAGATCCCGTGCCACGGCAAAACCAAGCGCGGCGCTGATCGAGGTGGAGCTATGGGCCGCGCCAAAGGGATCAAAGGGTGATTCCGAACGTTTGGTGAAACCGCTCAGCCCGTCCTTCATCCGCAATGTGCGAATGCGGTCGCGGCGACCAGTCAGGATTTTATGCGGATAGCACTGGTGCGAGACGTCCCAGATGATCTTGTCGCGGGGCGTGTCAAACACCGCATGAAGCGCGGTGGTCAGCTCGACAACACCCAGACCTGCGCCCAGATGGCCGCCGGTGACGGAAACGGCGGAAATGGTTTCCTGCCGCAGTTCCTGTGCGACCTGCGTCAGCTGTGCATCGCTCAAGGATTTCAGATCCGCCGGGCGGGTGATCTGATCCAGAAGAGGGGTCTGGGGCCGGTCTGACATGGCAGCTCCTTGAGCGTTTGGCGGGCGTTTGGCTCTGACGAGGCGCGGTCTCTTGCGGCTCAGCTATCGCGCGAGATAACGAAGCGCGCGGTTTCCTTCAAGGTTTCGGCGGCATGACCATAGGGGGTCAGCGCCTCACAGGCCTGTTCCATCAGGGTTTTGGCGCGATCCTTCGCCGCGTCCAGCCCCAGAAGAGACACAAACGTGGCCTTGCCCGCTTCCGCATCCTTGCGCACGGCCTTGCCGACCTTGGCAGCATCGCCTTCCACATCCAAAATGTCATCGGCAATCTGAAAAGCAAGGCCAAGCGCATCGGCATAGCGTCGCAGCGGGCTGTCATCCGCCCCGGCCATGACCGCGCCAGCGGTCGCGGACCAGGCAATCAGGCAGCCGGTCTTGCGGTTCTGCAACTGGGTGATCTGATCCAGATCCAGCGGCCGCGCAGCGGTTTCAGCAGCGATATCCAGCATCTGACCGGAGACCATACCATCCTTGCCGGAGGATTGCGCCAGCCCGCGGATCAGGGTCAGCGCATGGGGTCCGATCTTGGGATCGGCAAGCAGCTCAAACGCAAATGTCTGTAAACTGTCCCCGGCCAGAACCGCCATCGCCTCATCCCATTTCCTGTGAACGGTGGGCTGGCCCCGGCGCAGATCATCGTCATCCATGCAGGGCAGATCGTCATGCACCAGCGAATAGGCGTGAATACATTCGATCGCCAGCGCCGCTTCAAGCGCGGCCTGTTCGGCAACCCCATGCAGGCGCGCGCTTTCCAGAACCAGAAACCCGCGCAGCATCTTGCCGCCGGTGATGGCATAGCGCATGGCCGCATGCAGCGGATCATTGCCGCCCAGCCGGGCCTCCATATGGGCGGTGATCAGGGTCTGGGCTTCTTTCAGCGCCAGGGCAAAGGGCCGGCTCTGCGTGTCTGCGGCGGCGCTCATGACTCAGCCGGCATCCAGCGGCTGGGTCCCGGTCGGCGTGCCTGCGGCATCTAGCGTGATTGCCGCCACCTTTTCCTCGGCCCGCTTCAGCTCGTCCTCGCAGCGCTTCTTCAGCGCGGCACCGCGCTCATAAAGCGCAATGGACGCATCCAGCGCCACATCGCCGCGCTCCAGCTGATCCACCACGGTTTCAAGCGCGCGCATCGCCTGCTCAAAACTCAGCTCGTCAACGGGTGTTTCTGGACTGGTGGTGTCGGTCATCTGCCTGCCTCTATCAATTCTTCCACATGGGCTTTGGCCGCTGCGGCCAGCGCGTTCAGATCATATCCACCTTCCAAAGTCGAGACGATACGCCCCGCGCAGATCTCCGCCGCCAGCGTGCAGAGTTCGCGGCTGAGCCAGCGGAAATCCTCGGTGCTCCAATTGAGTTCGGCCAGCGGATCATCCTGATGCGCGTCAAAGCCGGCGGAGATGACGATCAGCTCCGGCTTGAAGGTCCGCAGCCGCGGAAACACCTGATCGACGTAGGCCGACCTCATGTGCACGCCCCCTGATCCGGGTGGCAGCGGCAGGTTCAGGATCTGGCCGTGCGCGCCGTCTTCCTCAGGGCGACCGGATCCCGGCCAGAGCGGCATCTGCTGGCTTGAGATGAACAGCGCCCGCGGCTCGTCCCACAACAAATCCTGCGTGCCATTGCCGTGATGCACGTCGAAATCCACCACCGCCACACGCGCCAGCCCATGGTGATCCAGCGCATGTTTTGCCGCCAGTGCGGCATTGCCAAAGAAGCAGAACCCCATCGCGGTCTCTGTCTCGGCATGGTGGCCGGGCGGGCGCACTGCGACAAAGGCATTCTGAACCTCGCCCGTCAGGACCATATCGACCGCGCGTACAGCTGCCCCCGCCGCGCGAAACGCCGCATCCAGCGATCCGGGCGACAGGAATGTATCGCCATCAATGCGACCAAACCCCTCCTGCGGCAGGCTGCGGCGCAGCTCCTCCAGATAGCTCTTTGGGTGAATGCGCAGGATATCGTCTTCCGCCGCCATCGGCGCGGTGACCCTGTGCAGGTCCAGCCCCGCCAGCGCATGCAGCACATGCTCCAGCCTTGGCACCCGCTCGGGATGGCCCTCGGGCGTCACATGCAGCAGGCAATCTGCGTGGGTTAACAAAGCGGTCGCCATGGCGCGTCCTTTTCTTCTGGCCGGAAATATCCCCGCCGGAGGCATGAAATCGCCGCGCAGCGGCTCCGGAACTCTGGGCCTAATCCGGTGCCAGCATATATCCTGCGCCGCGCACCGTCTGCAGATATTGCGGCTGCTTCGGGTTGGGCTCGATCTTGCGCCGCAGCCGGGTGATCTGCACATCCACGGCGCGTTCCTGCGCCTGACCACGGTCGCGGCCCAGATCCTCGACCAGTTTGGTGCGGCTCACCGGCTCGCCCGGACAGGCGGAGAAGATCTTCATCAGCTGGTTTTCGGTGCCGGTCAGTCGGATCAACTCCTCACCCTGCCACATCTCGCCGCGCTCGATATCATAGCGGATCGGTCCCAGATGCAGCACTTTGGGCGCGGCATCCTGGGCCGTGGGCTCAGGCATCCGCCGCAGGATTGCATTGATCCGCAACAACAGTTCTTTTGGCTCGAACGGTTTGGACAGATAGTCATCCGCGCCAGCTTCCAGCCCCTCGATCCGGTCATCCGTTTCGCCCTTGGCGGTCAGCAGCAGGATCGGGGTGCTCAGGGTTTCGCGCAGCGACCGGGTGAGCGAGACCCCATCCTCGCCCGGCATCATCACATCCAGGACGATCAGGTCGAAATCCAGCCCCGACAATACCCGCCGCGCATGAGCGGCATCGCGGGCGGCGGTGACCAGAAACCCGGCGCGCATCAGGAACTTCTTCAGCAGGCCGCGAATGCGCTCATCATCATCGACAATCAGCAGATGGGAATCGAACCGGGTCATGTGCCACTCTCCCGCAGCTTGGCATAGGCGCGCCGCATGTCGGCGTCCATCATCGCTTCCAGCACGCGCTTGAAGCCCTGCACCGCTTCCGGGCCGGCATCCTTGTAGGCGGTGCGCATCCGGGCGCGCTGCGCATCCGAAAGCTTGGCCTCCAGCGCACGCCCCTTGTCGGTCAGAAACAGATGCCGCTCGCGCTTGTCGGTGACCCCGACCCGGCTTTCCACCAGACCATCACCGATCAGGGCCCGCAGCACCCGGTTCAGCGACTGTTTGGTCACCCCCAGAATGCTCAGCAGATTATTGACCGTCGTGCCCGGTGCTCGATTGATAAAATGGATCGCCCGGTGATGTGCCCGACCATAGGCCATCTCAGCCAGAATACGATCCGGGTCTGCGGTAAATCCGCGATAGGCAAAGAACATCGCCTCAATGCCCTGCCGCAACTGCTCATCCGTCAGAAACAGCAGGCTTTCGCCGCCAAATCCCTGCCCCGGTCGCCCTTCTGCCATGGGTCTCTCCCCTGTTGTGTTGAGGCCATTTTAAGTCAGCGTTGTTGACATTCCAAGTCTGAAGATGTATCGAATCGCAGGTTTAGCGCAACATTATGTCCGAACCGGTCATATAATGCGCAACTTCTGGAAATTGGGCGAGGCATTAGGAGGTGCGCCATGGCGGGTTATGATGATCGGGACGGTTTGATCTGGATGGACGGGGAAATGGTCGACTGGCGCGATGCCAAGGTCCATATCCTCAGCCACGCGATGCATTATGCCTCCTCCGTCTTCGAGGGGGAGCGCGCCTATAATGGCAAGATCTTCAAGAGCCGCGAGCATTCGGAGCGTCTGGTCGCCAGCGCAGAAGCGCTGGATATGCCGATGCCCTATACCGTGGATCAGATCGAAGCCGCGAAGCAGGAAACCCTGAAAGCCAGCGGATTGCAGGATGCCTATGTGCGGGCCGTTGTCTGGCGCGGCTCGGGCGAAGACATGGGTGTCGCTTCGGCGAAGAACCCGGTGCGCATGGCCATCGCGGTCTGGGGCTGGGGCGCCTATTATGGCGATGCCAAGATGCAGGGCGCCAAACTGGATATCGCGGAATGGAAACGACCAAGCCCGGAAACCATCCCGGTCCACGCCAAGGCGGCAGGTCTTTACATGATCTGCACCATCTCCAAGCACAAGGCCGAGGCCAAGGGCTGCTCGGATGCGTTGTTCATGGATTACCGTGGCTATGTGGCGGAGGCGACCGGCGCCAATATCTTCTTCGTGAAGGATGGCGAAGTGCATACGCCGAAACCTGACTGTTTCCTGAACGGCATCACCCGACAGACCGTAATCGGTATGCTGAAGGATCGCGGTATCACCGTGCATGAGCGCCACATCATGCCGGAGGAACTGGACGGGTTCGAACAGTGCTGGCTGACCGGCACCGCCGCCGAAGTCACCCCGGTTGGCCAGATCGGTCCGCACAGCTTCGAGGTGGGCGAGATGACACGTGAGATCGCCAAAGCCTATGAGGAGCTGGTGCGCAGCTGACCCTGCGCCCGGAACGCCAGATCGCTGTTACAATGCAAAAGCGCGGGGAAAACCCCGCGCTTTTTCCGTATCAGCCCCCTTTGGGGGCCGTGGGCATGGTGCCGGGATCAGACCAGCTCGGTGGTGACGGTCACATTGCCGCGCACCGCGTTGGAGTAGGGGCAGATCTTGTGGCCTGCCTCGGTCACCGCCTTTGCCTCCTCGGGGGAGAGGCCGGGCAGGGCCACCTTCAGTGCAACGGTGAGACCAAAGCCGCCTTCGTCGCGCGGGCCAATGCCGACCTCGGCGTGGACCGACACGTCATTCGGTACCTTGGCGAGGCTGTCGTCCTGAGTGGTCGCGAATTTCATCGCGCCGATGTAGCAGGCCGCATAGCCGGCAGCGAACAGCTGCTCGGGGTTGCTGCCCTTGCCGCCGCCACCCATTTCCTTGGGCGGATCCAGATCAAAGCTGAGGTCGCTGTCGTGGATGCTGGCTTTGCCATCGCGGCCACCGGTTGCGGTTGCTGCGGCTGTGTAGACGGGAGAAACACTCATGATGGGATCCTTTCCTGTGTCACTGTCGAAGTAAATTACATCGCGTGCGATATAAATGGATCCTCCGGCGCAAAGGTCAAGTCCTTGAAGAAGGATCGTGCACGATTTAAATTGCACCCATGACCGATACGCCAACATCACCCATACCAGATACGCCGGATCTCCTGTGCTTTGCGATTTATTCGGCAAACCACGCGCTGACCCGGCTCTATCGCCCGTTGCTGGCGCCGCTGGGGCTGACCTATCCTCAGTATCTGGTGTTGATCTCGCTTTATCACACCGATGGGCAGACCGTCGGCGCGTTGGGCCAGCAGCTGGACCTGGAAACCAACACGCTGACACCACTGTTGAAGCGCATGGAGGCTGCGGGGCTGCTGGCACGTGTGGCCAACCCAGAGGATGATCGCAGCCGTCTGGTGCAGCTTACAGCGCGGGGGCGGGATCTGGCGGATAACGCAGGCGAGATCACCTCCTGTATCCTGAAGGAACTGGGGGGCGACCTGCAGGATCTGCTGGACCTGCGGGACCGCATCAACGGGTTGCGCGCCCGTCTGGAGGCGGACTAGCCGCCAGCCTCAACCCTTGGGATCGGTAACCGACCGCGCCTTGCCGCGTTCCAAGCCCAGACGGCTCTCGCGCCAGATTACCAGCACATTGCCCGCGATCACCAGCCCGGCACCGATCAGCATCACCAGCGTCGGCAGCTCATTGAACCAGATATAGCCCAGCAGAATGGCAAACAGCATCGAGGAATAATCGTAGGGCGCCAGCATCGACGCCGGGGCAAACCGATACGAGGAGGTGACCAGAATCTGTGCCACCCCGCCAACCAGCCCGGCGCCGATCAGCAGCGCCAGCGTAACGGGGTCAGGCCAGACCCAGCCAAAGGGCAGCGTGCATAGCGACAGGATCGAGGCGGTCAGCGAGAAGTAGAACACGATGGCGGCCGTATGTTCCGTCATCACCATACGGCGGATATGGATCTGTACCAGCCCGCGCGCCACCGTCGCGATCAGGATCAGGATGGCCCCCAGGGTCGCGGTATCGCCCAGATCTCCGCCCCCCAGTCGCGGCCAGAGCATCACCAGAACACCGATCAGACCGATGATCACCGCGCTGATCCGGATCAGCCGGATCCGCTCCCCAAGCAGAAGTGCGGCCAGAATCAGCGTGAAGATCGGCGTTGCATAACCAATCGCGGTGACTTCGGGCAGTGGCAGCATCCCCAGCCCCATGAAGGTCATCCCCATCGCCGTCGTTCCCAGGATGCCACGCAGGAAATGCCCTCCGGGCCGCGATGTTTTCAAACCACACGGCAGCTGGCCGCGCAGGGTCAGCCAGATCAGGATCACCGGAATGGCAAAAAACGATCGGAAGAACACCGCCTCACCCGCGGGCACCACATCCGATGTCGCCTTGATGATCGCCGACAGCCCGGTGAACAGGGCAATGGCCGCCAGTTTCAGCGCAATGGCACGGCCCGGTTGATGCGATGTTAAGGATGTCACCATGCGCAGACCCTGCGCCTGCGGATCAAAAAGTGCAACGGGTTGATTTTACCACCCGGCTTTGTCCAAGGTCGCGCAGGGTCATGAAACCCAACCGCACCGCCGCAAGGAGCCCCTGAATGTATGACGCAAATCCCCTGATCCATCATCTGCGCGCCGCCTCTCTTGGTCGCGAGGATGCCGTATTCGCCACCCGTCCCGGTGCCGATCCGCTGCGCTATGGGGATCTCTTCGCCGGGGCTGAGCGTATGGCGGCGGCGCTTGTTTCACGTGGAGTCCAGCCGGGGGATCGTGTCGCGGCGCAGGTGGAGAAATCCCTTGCCGCGATTGAGCTGTATCTGGGTGCGGTGATGGCCGGGGCGGTGTTTCTGCCGCTTAACCCTGCCTATACCGATGCGGAGGTGACCTATTTCATCGGTGATGCAACGCCGCGCGTCTTTGTCTGCGATCCGGCGCGGCGTGAGAGTTTGCGCGCGGTCGCGGGCGAGGCAGCCGTGCTGACGCTGGATGGCGATGGGCAGGGCAGCCTTATGGAGCTGGCAGCGGGGCAGGCCGGGTTCGATCCGGTGGCGCGGATCCCATCGGATCTGGCGGCGATCCTCTACACGTCCGGCACCACGGGCCGGTCAAAGGGGGCGATGCTCAGCCATGAAAACCTCTATTCCAATTCACTGACCCTGCGGGATCACTGGCGCTTCACCGCTGAGGATGTGCTGATTCATGCGCTGCCGATATTCCACACGCACGGGCTGTTCGTGGCGACCAATGTGGCGCTTCTGGCGGGGGCGCAGGTGGTGTTTCTGCCCCGGTTCGATGCCGAGGCCATTCTTGCAGCTCTGCCGACATCGACCGCGCTGATGGGGGTGCCGACCTTCTATACGCGGCTGTTGGCGCAGGCGCAGCTGACCCCAGATCTGGCGGCCAATATGCGCCTGTTCATTTCCGGCTCGGCGCCGCTCCTGGTGGAGACCCACGAACAGTGGGAGGCGCGCACAGGTCATCGCATTCTGGAACGCTATGGGATGACGGAAACCAATATGAGCACCTCAAACCCCTATGATGGCGCACGCATCGCAGGCACTGTCGGCCAACCGCTGCCGGGGGTGGAGGCGCGGGTGATGCTGGAGGGACAGGAGCTGCCGCAGGGCGAAATCGGCGTGCTGGAAGTGCGCGGTCCGAATGTGTTCCAGGGTTACTGGCAGATGCCGGAGAAAACTGCCGAGGAACTGCGCCCGGATGGCTGGTTCATCACCGGCGATCTCGCGAAGATTGACGACAGCGGCTATGTCACCATCGTCGGCCGGGAAAAGGATCTGGTGATCTCCGGTGGCTTCAACGTTTACCCAAAGGAGGTTGAGACCCTGATCGACGATCTGCCGGGGGTGTTGGAAAGTGCGGTGATCGGCGTGCCGCATCCCGATTTCGGCGAGGCCGTGGTGGCGGTGGTGGTCCCGACAGAGGAAGGCACCGATGCTGCGGCCATTCAGGCGGCTTTGTCCGGGCAGCTGGCAAAGTTCAAACAGCCCAAACATGTCGCGCTGATGCAGGAGCTGCCGCGCAACACGATGGGCAAGGTACAGAAGAAAGCGCTGCGCGAGCGCTTTGCCGGGCTTTTCACCTGATTTGGCCGTCACCCCCGTCTCGCGTCTGATCTTGGCGGCGAGACGGAGACAGGATCAGCCGCCGATGTGGCCCTGGTTTTCCCCCACCTGACCGCGATGCAGCAGCAGGTGATCGAGGATCACACAGGCCATCATTGCCTCTGCCACCGGCACCGCACGGATGCCGACGCAGGGGTCATGGCGGCCCTTGGTGATGACCTCGGCGGCGCTGCCATCCTTGCGGATCGACTGGCGCGGCGTCAGGATTGATGACGTGGGTTTCACCGCAAACCGGACGACAACATCCTGCCCGGTGGAAATCCCGCCCAGAATGCCGCCGGAATGGTTCGACGAATAGATCGGCTGACCATCATTGCCGAGGAAGATCTCATCGGCGTTTTCCGAGCCTTTCAGACGCGCGGCGTTCATGCCTTCGCCGATCTCGACGGCTTTGACAGCGTTGATCGACATCATTGCGGCGGCCAGATCGGTGTCCAGCTTGCCATAGATCGGCGCGCCAATGCCTGCGGGTACGCCACGGGCGACAACCTCAATCACCGCGCCAACTGAATCGTGTTCCTTGCGCAGCCCCTGAAGGTAGTCTTCCCAGTCCTGCACTGCCGCGGCATCTGGGATCCAGAAGTCATTCTGGTCGATGGCGTCCCAGTCGAACCGGCTGCGGTCGATCTCCATCTCGCCCATGCGGGTCATGTAGCCTTTGATCTCCAGCCCTGGCACCAGCGATTTGATCGCCTCCCGAGCAACACCGCCAGCGGCCACGCGGGCCGCCGTTTCGCGGGCTGAAGACCGGCCACCGCCGCGATAGTCGCGGTTGCCGTATTTCTGAAAATAGGTGATGTCGGCATGGCCCGGGCGGAAGGTCTGGGCGATATCGCCATAGTCCTTGGAGCGCTGATCGGTGTTTTCGATCATCAGCTGGATCGGTGTGCCTGTCGATTTGCCCTCGAACACACCGGAGAGGATTTTCACCGCATCGGGTTCGTTGCGCTGGGTCATGTTCTTGTTCTGACCGGGGCGGCGTTTGTCGAGCCACTGCTGCAGCATCCCGGCGTCGACCGGGACATTGGGGGGGCAGCCGTCAACCGTCGCACCCAGAGCGGGTCCGTGGCTTTCGCCCCAGGTGGTGACGCGGAACAGATGGCCAAAGCTGTTGATCGACATGGGCGCGGTCTCCTTTGCGAAAGTGCTTAGCGGGGGTGGGCGGCACCCTCAAGGGGTTTCCTGTTTCGCAGCGCGGGGCGGGGGCGCTGCCCCCGCCGCCCACAGGGCGGCTCCCCCGGGATATTTCCGGCCAGAAGATGGGGTGGGTTAACCTTGCAGAAAGGACAGCCAGACTCCCCCAATGTTTCGCGTGCGAAACAATTGGTCAGCCTTGCTGTCATTCTAGTGAGGGGTGCGGGCCCGCTATCGCTTGTCTTTCAGCTGTCCGGCCCCTAGGGTGCGCGCCACCTCGGGGTGCGTCATCGACGCTGAGATCACACCCGTAGAACCTGAACCGGCTAGAACCGGCGGAGGGAAGGTATGGAATGGCTCCACCCTTGCCCCACGTCGCATTGGAGGCCGCATTGGAGGATGCCATGAAACATCTTGTACTTGCAGCGGGACTGCTGGGCGCAACGGCAGCCTATGCCGAAACGCCTGAACTTATTGTCTACACCTACGACAGCTTTGTCTCTGACTGGGGTCCCGGGCCGGCGGTGGAGAAAGCCTTTGAGGCGACCTGCGGCTGTGACCTGAAACTGGTCGGCGCAGGCGACGGCGCGGCGCTGCTCGCACGGGTGAAGCTGGAAGGGGCGCGGTCCGATGCGGATGTGGTGCTGGGGCTCGACACCAATCTGACCGCAGCGGCGAAGGCGACCGGTCTTTTTGCCGAGCACAGCATCAGCGCCGATTATGCACTGCCGTTCGAGTGGGAAGACACTACGTTTGCGCCCTATGACTGGGGGTATTTTGCCTTTGTGCATAATGCGGATGCCACGGCACCGAAGAGTTTTACCGAGCTGGCTGAGAGCGATCTGAAGATCGTGATTCAGGATCCGCGTTCCTCCACCCCCGGCCTTGGCCTCTTGATGTGGGTGAAGGCTGCCTATGGCGACAAGGCCCCCGAGGTCTGGGAGGGGCTGGCCGACAATGTGCTGACCGTGACCAAAGGCTGGTCGGAGGCCTATGGGCTGTTCCTGGAGGGCGAGGCGGATATGGTGCTCTCCTATACCACCTCGCCTGCCTATCACCTGATCGCCGAGGATGACGCCAGCAAGGCGGCGGCGGTCTTCGATGAAGGTCACTACATGCAGGTTGAGGTTGCCGGCAAGCTGGCGGCCAGCGACCAGCCGGAACTGGCGGATCAGTTCCTGGCCTTCATGGTCAGCGATGCGTTCCAGTCAATCATTCCGACCACCAACTGGATGTATCCGGCGGTGACGCCGACAGCTGGCCTGCCGCAGGGGTTTGAGACCCTCGTTGCGCCGGAGAAATCGCTGTTGCTGGGTGCAGAGGAAGCGGCGGCGCTGCGTGATGCGGCGCTGGAAGAATGGCTGACCGCGCTCAGCCGCTGAGATCCCGCTGGGGTCTGGGCGTCGCGGCCTTGGTCGCGACGTTCATCCTTGGGGCTTTGGCCGCTGTTATCCTGCGGGCCGAGGTCGGGCGCGGTCTTGGGGTCGCCGATTGGGCCGCGATCCGCTTTACCATCTGGCAGGCGGTTCTGTCGGCGGTTGTGAGCGTGACGCTGGCGGTGCCGGTGGCGCGCGCGCTGGCGCGGCGACGGTTTCGCGGGCGGCGGCTGCTGATCGCCCTGATGGGGGCGCCGTTCATCCTGCCGGTGATTGTTGCGATCCTCGGCATTCTGGCGGTGTTTGGCCGGTCGGGCTGGCTGAGCGATCTGCTGGCGGTTTTCGGGCTTGGACCGCTGCAGATCTATGGTTTGCACGGCGTTGTGCTGGCTCATGTGTTTTTCAATCTGCCGCTGGCGACACGGCTGATCCTGCAAGGCTGGCAGGAAATCCCGGCGGAGCGCTTTCGCCTTGCGGCGCAGCTCAATGCCGGACCATTGGCAATGTGGCGGCTGCTGGAGGCACCGATGCTGCGGCAGGTGGTGCCCGGTGCGCTGGCGGTGGTCTTTGCGATCTGCCTTTCCAGCTTTGCGGTGGCGCTGACGCTGGGGGGCGGACCACGTGCCACCACCATCGAACTGGCGATTTATCAGGCGTTCCGCTTCGACTTCGATCTGGGGCGGGCGGCGATGCTGTCGGGTGTTCAGCTGTTGCTGACCGGGGCGGCGGCGCTGGTGGCGCTGCGCGTTGCCAGCGGCGAAGGATTCGGAGCCGGGCTGGACCGGCCCGTGCGGCGCTGGGATGGCGAGGGGCGCTGGGCGCGGGGGCTGGATGCGATCTATCTGTCGGGGGCGGCGCTGTTCCTGGTGTTGCCGCTGAGCGCCATCGTCATCGCGGGGCTGCCGGGGCTTCTGTCGATGGGGGAGTCGGTCTGGATGGCGGCGGCGACGTCGGCGTTGATTGCCGGGCTGAGTACGCTGGTTCTGCTGCTGATCGCCCTGCCGATGGCAATTGCCGTGGCGCTGGGCCGGGGGGCGGCGGTGGAGGTTGCCGGGCTGCTTGGTCTGGCGGTGTCACCGCTGGTGATCGGCACCGGGCTGTTTATTCTGATCTACCCGGTTGCCGATCCCTTTGCGCTGGCGCTGCCGGTCACGGCATTGGTCAATGCGCTGATGGCGCTGCCGTTTGCGCTGCGCATTCTGATCCCCAGAGTGCGCGAGATCCTGGCGCGCTATGGCCGTTTGTCGCTCTCTTTGGACATGCGCGGCGGGGCGTTCCTGCGCCGGGTGCTGTTGCCACGGCTGCGTCCTCAGCTTGGCTTTGCCGCGGGACTGGCGGCCGCGCTGTCGATGGGCGATCTCGGAGTCATTGCGCTGTTTGCCGATTCTGAAACCGCAACGCTGCCCTTGCAGGTCTATCGCCTGATGGGAGCTTACCGGATGGAGGCAGCCTCGGGCGGGGCGCTGTTGCTGCTATGCCTGTCGATGGGGGCGTTTTACATATGCGACCGGGGAGGTCGGCGTCATGCTGAAACTTGATCACTGCAAAATGGATAACGGCGGCTTTATCGTGCGTGCGGATCTGTCGGTTGCGGCGGGTGAGCGGGTGGCGGTGATCGGTCCCTCCGGCGCGGGCAAGACAACGCTGATCGAGGCGATTGCCGGTTTTGTGCCGATCATCTCAGGGGGGCTGTCGTGGCAGGGGCGCGCTTTGACGGATGTGAGACCGGGTGCACGGCCGATTGCGATGTTGTTTCAGGACGGCAATTTGTTTCCGCATCTGAGCGTGGCGCAGAATGTCGCGCTGGGCATTCGCCCGAACCTGCGGCTGAGCCGCGAAGAGCAGGACAGGGTGCGCGCAGCGATTGCCCGGGTCGGACTGGCCGGAATGGAAGAGCGCAAGCCCGCCGCCCTGTCCGGTGGTCAGCAAAGCCGGGTGGCGCTGGGACGGGTGCTGGTGCAGGGCCGCGATCTGCTGCTGCTGGACGAGCCGTTTGCGGCGCTGGGGCCCGCGCTGAAGGCCGAGATGCTGGATCTGGTGGCGGAGCTGGCTCAGGAGACCGGGGCAACGGTTCTGATGGTCAGCCATGACCCGGCGGATGCGCGGCGGATTGCGGATCAGGTGATACTGGTGGCGGATGGCGTGGCGCATCCGCCGATGGCGACGGCGGAGCTACTGGACAATCCGCCGCCGGCGCTGAAGGCCTATCTGGGGTGATCGCTTGGCCGGGCCTGTAGCGGCCCGACCCGCGCTGCGTCGTGCCCCGTTTAGGCGCCAAGCGCCTCCTGCCGGGTTCTGACGATCATCAGCGCAGCATTGGCGGCCTCGCGTCCCTTGTCGACAAAATGGCCGCGGTAGATGGCGTTGTGGTGATCGGTTTCCTGATAGTGGTGCGGCGTCAGTGAGACGGACAGGACGGGCACGCCAGTCTCCATGCCTGC
This sequence comes from Phaeobacter sp. JH20_29, assembly GCF_048056175.1. Lineage (NCBI taxonomy): Bacteria > Pseudomonadati > Pseudomonadota > Alphaproteobacteria > Rhodobacterales > Roseobacteraceae > Phaeobacter > Phaeobacter sp. JH20_29. The sequence continues at coordinate 179,838 of NZ_JAYMWO010000005.1, read as the reverse complement.
CTGCATCAGGCCATCCACCACAGCCTGTGCCACGAAGTCATGGCGGTAGATGCCGCCATCCACCACAAAGGCGGCGCAGGCGATGGCGTCGTATTTTCCGGTCTTGGCGAGATCCTTGGCCAGCAGCGGCATTTCAAAGGCGCCGGGCACATCAAACACGTCGATCTGCTCCGCCGGGATCAGCTGCTGAAAGCCCTCCAATGCGCGATCAACGATGTCGGAATGCCAATGTGCCTTGATGAAGGCAAAGCGGGTGTGTGTCATTGTGGTATCTCCTATAGGTTTGACACGTCACCCAAGGCGATCACGAGTGATGAGGGCACACGTCCCCCGTGGCCCTGTCACACGTTCTCTTTCATCCGGACTATGACCGTCGGCTCTGGAGTTGCACCAGATCTGCTGGACATCATTTCCAGTGCGTTCACAGCCCGAAAAGTGGGAACCGGTTGTCGGTTCAAGCTGTGACGGCACTCAAAATGACCGCTCGCGGGCTTACGGGGACATGCCCGCTTACCGCCGGTGGGGAATTTCGCCCCGCCCTGAGAACAGCGCGAACATGGCCGCTCGATATGGCAAAGGCAAGAGGAAGCGTGACCGAAGATGCCGAAGGGGGTGGTCCTGCCGTGAGGCCAGGCTAGAGTGTGCGCAGCCGCGCCCCATGTAAGACATGGTATCATCGTCGTGGATCTGTCTCCAAACCCTGTTCAGAAGGATTTCCGCAATGAAACTCTATCACGCGCCCACCTCCCCCTATGTGCGCAAGGTCATGGTGGTGCTGCATGAAACGGATCAGCTGGCGGATGTCGAGCTGATCCCGGTGGCCACCACGCCGATTGCCCCGGCGAGCGACCTGAAGGCCGCCAACCCGCTGGCCAAGATCCCGGCGCTGGAACGCGCGGAGGGCGCGACGCTGTATGACAGCCGGGTGATCTGCGCCTATCTGGCAGAGCGTGCGGGTGGGGCGCTTTATGAGGGCAGCTGGGACACGCGGGTGCTGGAGGCCACGGCGGATGGCATCATGGAGGCGGCAGTGCTGCTGTCCTATGAAAAGCGCCTGCGCCCCGCGGACAAGCAATGGCCAGAGTGGATCGAAGGGCAGAGCGGCAAGGTGCTGGGCGGCTGCGCGGCGCTGAACGCGCGCTGGATGGCGCATCTGAAAGGATCGCTGCGGATCGGGCAGATCGCTGTGGCCTGTGCATTGTCCTATGTGGATTTCCGGCATCCGGACATGGGCTGGCGCAAGGGGAACGAGGCGCTGGCGGATTGGTTCGCCGAATTCGATTCGCGTCCGTCGATGCAGGCGACGCGACCACCGGAAAGCTGAGATCTGGCGCGGGCGCTCCCCTTGAAATACGGCGTGCCCGCGCAAATATGTGAGGCTGTTTGCAACAGTTGCGCATAATTACTTGCGTGTGCGTCCATCTGCGCGCCTATGACCGCTGGACGAAAGCCCTTCTCCCCGCTAGATACCCGCGATGAGTCACTGCGTTCATTGCGCGGTGTATGCGCATGTTTGCCCTAAACGGGCGCTGGAATTGGAGAAAACCTCGTGTCCCACGCAGAAGACAACGAAGGAACCCGGAGAGATTTCCTCTACTACGCCACTGCCGGCGCCGGGGCAGTGACTGCGGGCGCCGCTATTTGGCCCCTGGTCAACCAGATGAACCCCTCGGCTGACGTTCAGGCTCTGTCCTCGATTATCGTGGACGTGGCAGGTGTGGAAGTCGGGACCCAGATCTCGGTTATGTTCCTTGGCAAGCCGGTGTTCATCCGCCGCCGCACCCAGGAAGAGATCGAAGCGGCACGTGCTGTTGATCTGGCCGACCTGCCCGATCCGGTTGCCCGGAACGTCAACGCAGGCGATGTGCCGGCCACCGACGAAAACCGCACCATGGACGAAGCTGGCGAATGGCTGGTCATGATGGGTGTCTGTACCCACCTCGGCTGTGTGCCTCTGGGTGATGGCGCTGGCGAGTTCAATGGCTGGTTCTGCCCCTGCCACGGGTCGCACTACGACACTGCCGGTCGTATCCGCAAAGGTCCCGCGCCCGAGAACCTGCCGGTTCCGACGGCCGTGTTCCTTGATGAAACTACGATCCAACTGGGATAAGGGAGACATTCATGTCCGGCATTCCGCACGATCATTATGAGCCGAAAACCGGTGGCGAGAAGTGGCTGCACAGCCGCCTGCCCATCGTTGGCCTGATCTATGACACCATTATGATCCCCACGCCCAAGAACCTGAACTGGTTGTGGATCTGGGGTATCGTCCTGGCATTCTGCCTGGTCCTGCAAATCGTCACCGGTATCATCCTGGTGATGCATTACACACCGCATGTCGATCTGGCGTTTGCCTCCGTTGAGCACATCATGCGCAACGTGAACGGCGGCCATATGATCCGCTATCTGCATATGAACGGCGCATCGCTGTTCTTTGTCGCGGTCTACATCCACATTTTCCGGGGTCTCTACTACGGGTCCTACAAGGCACCGCGCGAGATCACATGGATCATCGGCATGCTGATCTACCTGATGATGATGGGCACCGCCTTCATGGGCTATGTTCTGCCCTGGGGTCAGATGTCCTTCTGGGGGGCGACCGTGATCACCGGCCTGTTCGGCGCCATTCCCTTTGTTGGTGAAGCGCTGCAGACATGGCTGCTGGGCGGGCCTGCCGTGGACAACGCCACGCTGAACCGCTTCTTCTCGCTGCACTATCTGCTGCCTTTCGTGATCGCGGCGCTGGTCATCGTGCACATCTGGGCCTTCCACACCACCGGCAACAACAACCCGACCGGTGTTGAAGTGCGTCGTGGCTCCAAGGAAGAAGCCAAGAAAGACACGCTGCCGTTCTGGCCCTATTTCGTGATCAAGGATTTCGTAGGTCTGGCGGTTGTGCTGGTTGTGTTCTGGGCGATCGTCGGCTTCATGCCGAACTACCTGGGCCACCCCGATAACTACATCGAAGCCAACCCGCTGGTGACCCCTGCACACATCGTTCCCGAATGGTACTTCCTGCCGTTCTACGCGATCCTGCGGGCCTTCACCTCGGAAGTCTGGGTTGTGCAGATTGCCTCCTTTGTGACCGGTGGCATCATCGACGCCAAGTTCTTTGGCGTGCTGGCGATGTTTGGTGCGATTGCCGTCATGGCGCTGGCGCCCTGGCTGGACACCAGCCGCGTGCGCTCGGGCCGGTACCGCCCGCAGTTCAAGTGGTGGTTCCTGCTGCTGGTCATCGACTTCTTTGCCCTGATGTGGCTGGGTGCGATGCCTGCGGAAGAACCCTATGCGTCGTTCTCCCTGATCGCTTCGGCCTATTGGTTCGCCTACTTCCTGGTGATCCTGCCGCTGCTGGGCGTCATCGAGAAGCCGCTGGCGATTCCCGAGACCATCGAAGCGGATTTTGATGCCCATTACGGCAAGAAGTCTGGCGCTGACGCCACGCCGGCCGAGTAATTGAGAAGGACAGCAACCATGTTGAAAAAACTAGCCATTGGTGCCGCCTTCGCACTGTCCCTGGCGCCTGCCGCATCCTTTGCGGCGGGAGGCTCGGGCCATGTCGAGGACTATGACTTCTCGTTCGAAGGCCCGTTTGGCACCTACGACACCAACCAGCTGCAGCGCGGTCTGCAGATCTACACCGAAGTCTGCGCAGCCTGTCACGGGCTGAAGCTGGTGCCGTTGCGCACCCTGGCCGATGAAGGTGGCCCGAACCTGCCAGAAGAGCAGGTCCGCGCCTATGCGGCCGAGAACTTCTCGGTTTACGATCCGGTGGAGGATGAAGATCGTCCGGCCAAGCCGACCGATAATTTCCCGGAAAACAACAACGCAGGCGCGCCTGACCTCAGCATGATGGCCAAGGCACGTGCGGGTTTCCACGGCCCCTACGGTCTGGGTCTGAACCAGCTGTTCAAAGGCATGGGCGGTGCGGAATATATTGCGTCGCTGCTGGCGGGCTACACCGGTGAGACCAAGGAAGAAGCAGGCACCACCTTCTATGGCAACACTGCCTTCCCTGGTGGCTGGATCTCCATGGCGCCGCCGCTGTCGGATGAGCAGGTTGAGTTCGTCGATGGCCACGCCAACGATGTGGAAGCCATGTCGCAGGACGTCGCGGCCTTCCTGATGTGGACGGCAGAGCCGAAAATGATGGCGCGCAAGCAGGCCGGTTTTGTCGGCGTGCTGTTCCTGACGCTGCTGTCGGTGCTGCTGTATCTCACCAACAAGCGTCTGTGGGCGCCGCACAAAGGCAAGAAAACCAGCTAAGCCGGTTTTCCTGAGCAATTACGAACCCCCGCATGGTGTGACCCTGCGGGGGTTTTTCGTATTGGGGGCGCTGCCCCTCTGCCCTGCGGGCATTCACCCCGGAGTATTTCGGGAAAGATGACAGCGGGCGGTGCGTCCTGATGTGCGGCTAGCGGAAAAACCCGGAGGCGGGCAGCGGCTGGTTGATGCGGGTGAGGATGTCGCGCGCAAGCTGTTCGGTGTCGCGGGTGCCGTCGCACTCCAGATCATACCGCATCCCGGCATGGACATGAGTGGCATCCTGCGCGGCGCTGCCGGGCGGCCTGTCACCCCGGCGCTGCTCGCGCTGGTGCAGCGCGGCGAGAGAGGGGCGCAATCCGACGAACAGCATTTGGTGGCCCGCCAGCAGGTCCTGCAACTGGCTGTGCCAGCCGGGTGTGTCGAGGATATGTTCGATGATCAGATCATTACCGGCGTCGGCAAAGCCTGTAACTGCGCGATGGAACCCGTCAAAGAAGGCGGGGCGGGCCGCTTGCCAGTCGGGATAATCGACCTGGCGCCAGGCGCCGCTGCCGCGCAGGTGATCAATGGAGAGGTGCAGGAAGGGGCGGGGTGACTGGCGGCGCAGTTCTGCTGCCAGCGTGGATTTGCCGCTGCTGGAGGGGCCGTGAAGGAAGAGGATGAGGCTCATGATCCTGCCATCCTCCGGCATCGATGCGGGAGGGGCAAGACTGTCTTCGCAGTAGGAGTGGCACCCAGAGTGCTGCCTGTGTGCGGATCCAATGCGTCGACGCGCGGCCTCAGGCAGTGAGCTGGGTTCCCCTGATGCCGGTGGTGGTGGTGGTGACGATCTCGCCCTCCACCTGCGGGGTTGCAAAGCTGACCTCGGTGAATTGCTCGGTGCGGCCCATGTGCGGGTTTTCCATCAGGATGCGATGCCTGCGGCCGATCTGCGCGGTGAGATGGGCCTGTACCTGCACGTCACCGGCGGCGCGCAGACGGGCGGCGCGCTCCTTGATCACCGTGCCATTCACCTGATTGGGGATCTTGGCGGCCGGGGTGCCCTCGCGCTTGGAATAGGGGAAGACGTGCAGCCAGGTGAGATCGCAGTCGGTAACCAGTTTCAGCGAGTTCTCGAAATGGGCGTCCGACTCGGTCGGAAAGCCTGCAATGATATCGGCACCAAAGGTCATCTCCGGGCGCAGGCGGCGGGCGTCTTCGCAGAATTTGATCGCGTCATCGCGCAGGTGGCGGCGGGCCATCCGTTTCAGGATCAGATCATCGCCGTGTTGCAGCGACAGGTGCAGGTGCGGCATCAGCCGCGGCTCTGTGGCGATGGCCTGCATCAGGTTCTCGTCCACCTCGATCGAATCGATGGAGGATATGCGCAGGCGCGGCAGGTCTGGCACCAGTTTCAGGATCCGCATCACCAGATCGCCCAGACGGGGCGTGGCGGGCAGGTCGGCGCCCCAGGAGGTGAGATCGACGCCGGTCAGGACAACCTCATTATAGCCCCGGTCCACCAGCCGCTTGATCTGATCGACCACCACACCGGCAGGGACGGAGCGGGAATTGCCGCGACCATAGGGTATGATGCAGAAAGTGCAGCGGTGGTCACAGCCGTTCTGAACCTGCACATAGGCGCGGCTGCGGGTGCCGAAACCGTCAATGAGATGGCCTGCGGTCTCGGTCACCGACATGATATCGTCGACCTGCACCTTTTCCGTGGTGCCGATGAAATCCGGCCCCTTGGCGATCTGCTGCCAGGTCTCGGCCTGCATCTTTTCGGTGTTGCCGATGACGCGGGTGACCTCTTCCATTGCGGCAAAGGTCTCCGGTTCGGTCTGGGCGGCACAACCGGTGACGATGATCGGCGCCTCCGGGTTTTCACGGCGCAGGCGGCGGATCTCCTGCCGTGCCTTGCGCACGGCCTCGGCGGTGACGGCACAGGTGTTGACCACCACGGCGTTGCTGAGCCCTGCCTGCTGGCTGAGCTCTTTCATCGCTTCGGTTTCATAGGCGTTCAGGCGGCAGCCGAGCGTGGTGAATTTGGGCGCGCTCATGTTGAGAGGCTTTCCAGAAAGTCGCGGGTGAAGCTGCCGTCGAACACGTGGCAGGTCGGGCCGGTCATCCAGACGCCATCGTCGCGCCAGTCAATCCAGAGCGTGCCGCCATCCAGATCTATCTGCACATGGCGACCGGTCAGCCCGCGTCGCGCTGCGGCCACTGCGGTGGCGCAGGACGAGGAGCCCGAGGCCAGGGTGATGCCGACGCCGCGTTCCCAGACGCGCATGCGGATGTGATCTGTGCCGACCAGATGGGCGACCTGCACATTGGTGCGTTCAGGGTAAAGCGGATGATGCTCGTAGCGCGCGCCAAATTCGGCGAGAGGGATCAGCTCGGCGTTTTCGACAAAAAAGGTGCAATGCGGATTGCCCATGCCGGTGGCGGTTGGCGCCCCCTCAATCGGCAGCTCCAGCGTGTCCATCTGCTCTGCCAGCGGGATATCCTGCCAGTCCAGCTGTGGCTGGCCCATGTTGACGGCGGTCAGCCCGTTTCCTGCGTCTCTTGCATGAAGCAGGCCGCGATCGGTGGTCAGACGCAGGGCCTCGCGTCCGGTCTGCTGCATCAGGTAACGGGCCACGCAGCGGGTGGCGTTGCCGCAGGCGGCCGAGGTGGATCCATCGGCGTTGTAGAAGGTCAGATGTGCGTCTTCCTCGCCGTGGGTGATGACGGTGAGCTGGTCGAATCCCACGCCCATCTGCCTGTGCGCGATTCCGGCGGCCATGGCCGGTGTGATGGGCCACGACATGTCACGGGCATCCACAACAACGAAGTCGTTGCCGAGGCCGTGCATCTTCATGAAGGGCAAGCGGGTGTCTGATCCTGTGGTCATTTCGCGCATATAGACCTCCGTCGAAGATGAATCCAGCCTTGTGGCAAGAAAGTTGAAAAAAGGGGTTGACCGTCTCAGCCCTTACCCCTAGATACGCCGCCTATCGGGACAGCATGACTGACACGGTCGCGCCGCTCCGAAGCAAATTAAGTGCTTGATCCTTTTGGATTATGTCCTTAAAGAGCGACCAGGGAACAACACGATGTTCCGAAGAAGAAGTGGGCCGTTAGCTCAGTTGGTAGAGCAACTGACTTTTAATCAGTGGGTCGCAGGTTCGAATCCTGCACGGCTCACCACTTCCTCCAATAAGATCAATCCACTGAACATTCGTATTTGTACTATGCCGGTAGATCTCGGCCAGAGTGCCGAGTGAATATTGGATTGGAGATCCGCCTCCTTTGATTGCTCGGAAGCAGCACGTTTCCCATACTGCTATAGCTACATTGCCTGTCCTCAGACGGGACGCCAGCCGCCTTAGTACAGTCGAGCCCTCCTTGGCTGTGACATCTAGTCCGAAAGCCTGGAAGCAGAGGGCGGGCTATGCGGTTGCCCGCGCAGCCCGCCTGCGGTCGATCAGTGAACCTACTAGGTGAAGACGATATTGCTATGTAGGTCCTGTAGCTGCAGATTCAACAGGGTTATGCTGTCACCATCACCGAAGTCGAAAATCACGCTCCCTGACACGTCATTTGCATAGCCAAGCGCATCCTGCTCAGTAGAGAAACCGAACCCGCTCAGTAAAAGCGTGTCATTGCCGAGGCCAAAATCGGTGATCCGGTCGGCGTCTTCTCCCTTCGTGAATACAAATGTGTCGGCACCGTTGCCGCCGGTCAGAGTATCGTCGCCGGAACCGCCGTATAGCGTGTCCCGGCCGCTCTTGCCATTCAGCACGTCGTCGTCCTGATTTCCCAGCAACTTGTCGTTGCCAGTGCCACCAAAGACTGTGTCGTTGCCCTTGCCACCCAGCACTCGGTCATCACCATCTTGACCGCTGATATGGTCATTTCCGGTATTGCCATAGACAGTGTCATTTCCGTCACCACCTGTCATGACGTCATTGCCGCCCTCACCACGCAGAATATTGGCGCCAGTGTTGCCGGAAATCGAGTTGTCCGCCTCATTGCCAGTGCCATTGATGTTGGCACTTCCGGTGAGGGTCAGGTCTTCGATATGTGCGCTGTGAGCAGTCAGATCGAAAGTTACTGAGCTATTGACCCGGTCCTGACCTGCGCCCGCATTTTCGGCCACCTGGTCTGCGGCATCGTCCACCCAGTAGGTATCGTTGCCTGTGCCTCCTGACATACTGTCGGCGCCGGTACCTCCATTCAGAGTGTCATTGCCGGAACCGCCGTAAAGCGTGTCCGCACCTTCTTTGCCATTCAGCACGTCGTCGTCCTGATTTCCCAGCAACTCGTCGTTGCCAGTGCCGCCAAAGACTGTGTCGTTGCCCTTGCCACCCAGCATCCGGTCATCACCGTCTTGACCGCTGATATGGTCATTTCCGGTATTGCCAAAGACGGTATCATTACCTTCACCGCCTGTGATGGTGTCGTTGCCACCCTCACCACGCAGTAAATTTGAGCCGACGTTGCCCGCGATTACGTCGTTGCCAGTGCCACCTATGGCATTTTCGATCAGCGAACGCGTGTCACCATTATGGAGAAGTGCATTGTAGATATTGCCGCTAGCGTTATATCCATATCCCAGATGGGCCGTCTGTGCAGCGCTGAAGCGTGAGGATTCGCCGGGGTTCAGATCAATGTTTAGATTCTCGGCGTAGGCTGAAAGATCATAGGTGTCGACGCCGCCCCCATCCCAGATGGTGGCGAAAATCCGGTTGCCGACCGCATCGATTGCAATTTCACCATTGACCAAAGTGTCGCCTGAATTGGGGGACCACTTGTAGACCGTATCGTTGCTGTTGGTGGTGTAATCGGCACCATACATATGCTGCAGGGCCGCGATATCCAGCATCATGTAGGTTTGTGCAAAGCTCGAGGGTTCATTTCTATATCCACCTAGCGGGCTATTTTCGTAGCTCAGATAGCTCATGATCGTGTATTCCATGTGGTCGTACTCAGATGGAACAACACCGAATCCGTTAATATTTTCATGTGAATGCGTCAGTCCCAGAGCATGTCCGGTTTCATGCAGCACAGTATGCCAGGCGTAGTTGCCCGCTGCCGGGGATCGGTAAACCGTGTTTCCAAACCAGACGTCCCCTGCGGTTGGACTGTTTTGCGGGTAATATCCATGAGCACCGAGAACATCGGGTGAGGACGTGTTGCCGTACCGAATAGCCTCCGGGCTGGTCGTATCCGGTGTTGCGTCATGCTCAATATTCAGCTTTGTAATACCTTCAACAGAAAAGCCCCTTGCTGCGGCGGGGCCGAGATCAGAGTCCAAAGCGAATTTGATCGCAGATTTCTGCAGATCGGAAACCTCTGAAAACGCAGCTGCCTCATTATAAGAAGCTGAATAATTATAGACACCGGGCTCAGACGGGTAGGCATAGTGAATAGTATCATCGCTCCATTTTTGCCCAAAAAACAAGCCGTCGACTCTTTGATCTCCGATCTGGAGAAATGATGAGACAGAGTTCAAACCTTTAGCCATGAAATTTTCCTTCAAGGGGAATTGCGTCAGTAAATGAGTTGTCGCGTCGGAAAACGGGTCAGCCTTCCCGTGACTATGTCGATGAATGCATAAATATAGATAGACATGTCGTGACATTAAAATTCACAGATGAAAGCAACCAGAAGGAGACAGCGTGCCCGGCGGCTCAGCTCTACTATCGTCAGGCGTTAGGGTGCGCAATACAAACAACGCCCAGCCATGAGCCCGGTTCTGCAACGCCTGGCGGCAATTGAGACAGCGCTGGCCGGTACGCCCTCCACCGCAAAAGTCATCGGCGCCCGGGGCAGCGGACAGGTCGCCCTCAGGCCTCTGTCCGCTGCGTCTCTATTGCGCCTGCTTGCGGTACCGTTGCACCGGCAGGCCGCCGACGCCCCAATCCTCCAGCGCGACCTCGTCGATCACCACAAATGTGGTCGCCGGGTTCTTGCCCAGAACATCCTGCAGCAGACCCGTCACCCCGGCGATCAGCTGCGCCTTCTGGTCTGCGCTGGGGCCGGTGCCATCGGGGCCGCCCTCGCGGGTGACTTTGATATTCACATAAGGCATCGTTCAATCCTTTCGCGGAACATAGGAAAACACTTTGGCCACGATACGCCATTCGGCACCGTAGCGGACAAGGGTCAGCAGGTCGTGGAAATCCCGCCCCATCATGGTCATCCGGGCGCTGACACGGGCCAGCCGGCTGCTGGCAAAGGCGATCTCCAGAATCTCCTCCTCGCGCGCCTCACCGCGTTCGGCCGGAGGCACACGCCCGTCGACGCGGGCCATGTAAATCTCAAGATCCAGATACAGCTCGTCGCCTTCGGTGGCGCAGACATAGGCCAGCTGCGGGTGAAAAACCTTGCGCAGCAGGGCGCTGTCGGCTTGATGGAGGCCCTCGAAATAGGCCTCCATCAGGGCGCCGACCTCATTGTGGGCGGCAGGCGTCATTGGATCAGCCCCTCTGCGCGCATCGCCGCCTGGGCCGACGGGCGGGCAGCACTGCGGCTGACAAAGGCGGCCAGATTGGGCCAGCGGGCCAGGTCGATGCCGGTGAAGTTCGCCCAGTTCGAGACCACGAACAGATAGGCATCGGCCACCGAGAACCGGCCCTCGACCAGCCACTCGCGGCCATCCGCCAGCTGGGCCTCGATGAAATCGAACTTGTCCGCAACCGCGCTGCGCGCGTCGTCCTTGCCGGCTTCGGACGTGCCCTCGCGGAACAGCGGGCTAAAGGCCTTGTGCAGCTCGGTCCCGATCCAGTTGAGCTGCTCCTGCATCCGGGCCCGGCCCAAGGTGCCCGCCGCCGGCGCCAGACCTGCCTCCGGATGGCTGTCCGCGATATACTGTAAAACCGCCGCCCCTTCAGTGAGGACGCTGCCATCGTCCAGACCCAGGGCCGGAACATAGCCTTTGGGGTTGATCGCACGATAATCCGCGCCGCTTTCGGTCTGCCCCGTCGCGGTATCGACGGCTTCGATGTCAAACGGGCGGCCGGTTTCATAGAGGGCAATATGGCTGGCCAGCGGGCAGGCACCGGGTTTGTAGTAGAGTTTCATGACAGTCTCCTGTTGCAGTGATGCCCTCTGACTACCTTCAGATATGATTGATTGATAATATTGTGTTTGCAGCATAACGATTAGGCAATCTGATCATGTTGGAAGCCGATGAAACACGACCAGCTCCTTGCCCTCGAGGCCATTGTCGCAACCGGCACCTTCCGCGGCGCGGCGGAGCGTCTGAATAAATCCCAGTCGGCCATCAGCCATGCAATCCGCCTGCTGGAAGAGGAATTGGAGCTGGAGCTGTTCAGCCGCGAAGCCTACCGGCCGTCTCTGACCCCGGCGGGCGAAATCTTCTACCGCGAGGCGTCGCGGGTGCTGCGGCAGATGCAGGGGCTTCGATCTACCGCCGCCCGGCTGCGCGCCCGCGAAGAACCGGAACTGACGCTTGCCGTCAGTGCCACCATGGATCTGGACCCTTTGCTGCCGGCGCTTGCGGAGACCGGGCGGCGCCACCCTGCGACCCACCTCCGGCTGCGCATGGAAATGATGGGCGGCCCGATTGCCCGGCTGATGGAGGGCAAGGCGGATATCGCGCTTGCGTCGCTTGATGGGGTGCCGCTGGACGACGTGGAGGCAGAGCCGGTTGCCGAGGTCACGATCCGGCCGGTGGCCAGCCCCGCCTTGAACCTGCCCGTCGGCCCCCACGCCTTGTCGGCATCCGAAATGCAAAGTCATGTGCAGGTGGTCGCCGCCGGCACCGGCGGCGCGGCGCATGACCAAAGCCGCGATCTCTTGTCCGGGAGCCTGAAATGGACGGTGTCTGATCTCGCGGCCAAGAAAAAGGTGATCCTCGCCGGGCTTGGCTGGGGCGGTCTGCCAGATCACATGACAGAGGAGGAGCGGCGTTCCGGGGCTTTGCTGTCCCTGAACCTGGACGGGTTCCCGCTGCGACGGACAGTGATATTCAAGATGCGGCGCAGGGACCAGCCCATTGGGGTTGTTGCCGAGGAACTCTGGAACAGGGTCGGTGCGGCTGTCTCAGCTGCGAAGCCGGTTGCCGCAGACACAGCAAGGCGCTAAGCAGGAGGCAGGCACGGTCCGAGTTGCGAGGCGAATGTGAAAGCTGTTTCTGGATGTCCCGGTGCTATAGGCTTGATCAGGAAGCGCTCTCTCTCCTTCACGCTGCTGCGCGTGATCCGCTACCATCAAAACTCCGATCATATCGCGCTTGGCACCTTTCTGGAGCAGCTTGGCGACAGGTCCTTCGGATGGGCAATCTTGCTGTCGTGCCTGATCAATCTTCTTCCTTTGCCTCCAGGGTCAACCCTTGTCACCGCTCTGCCGCTCTTGTTTTTCTGCGCGCAGATGGGACTGGGATTTTCCAGCGTCCGGCTGCCGCGACGCATCGCGCGGATCCGGTTTTCCGGCACAGGCATGCGCCGTATCGTGCTGCGCTTGCGCCCCGTGTCGCGGCGGCTGGAGCGGATTGCCCGACCGCGCCTGCGAGCGGTGTTTCAGCCACGAAGAGAACAGCTGACCGGAGGCCTGCTGTTTCTGGTTTCCCTGGCGCTGTTCGTGCCGCTGCCGCTCAGCGGTTGGTTTCCAGCAATTGCCCTGTTTGTTGCCAGCATCGGGCTGCTGGAACGGGATGGGATCATCGTGCTGGCGGGTGTCTGCGCCGGGATGTTGTCGATTGCCTTGACGGTGTTTGTGGGCGCTTCGATCCTGATCGGGGCGAACAGTCTGATACACTAACGTTTTTCTGATGAACAATCGAATGCTGTTGCGCTGATAGGTGCGATCGCAGCGGTAGCGCAACGCCTTCCGTGTTCACGACATTTGCAAGACCTGCCTCAAGGGAATGATCTTTGGTCGCCCGATCCTTAGGCGCGCTGTCTTTGGCGAGTGCGACCGCCAGCCTGTTTCATTTTGAGACGCCGGTGATCATCGAGACGATTTCATTCTTGTCCGTCTTGTCTGTCTCGCGGATCCCGATCTGCTCGCCGCGGCGCAGGACACAGATACGGTCCGACAGGCGGAAGACCTGATCGAGACTATGGGAGACGATGAAGATTGCGAGGTTGCGTGCTTTCAGCGATTCAACTGTTGCTTCGACCCGGGCGGTTTCAGCGACGCCAAGCGCGGCAGTGGGTTCGTCGAGCAGGATTAGTTTTCTTGCCCAATGCGTTGCGCGTGCGATTGCGACACCCTGGCGTTGTCCCCCTGAAAGGTCGCGAATCGTAGCGGATGCGGACGGGATGCGCACATCCAGTTCACGAACAAGCGCGTCCGTTTCGGCGATCATTCTCTTGCGATCAAGCAGCCGCAGCGGCCCCTTCACGGGTTCACGACCAAGAAAGAGGTTCATGTAGACAGTCTGTTGATCGGCCAGTGCCAGATCCTGATAGACAACCTCTACCCCCCGTTCCCGAGCAACTGACGCGTCAGGAAAGTTTGCTGGCTTTCCATCCAGAAGCATCTCGCCTGAACTGGGTGTGTAGACACCTGAGATCATCTTGATGAGAGTTGATTTGCCGGCGCCGTTGTCGCCGACAAGGGCCACGACTTCACCTGCGAGCATGTCGAGCGAGAAATCCTGGATCGCCGTGACTCCGCCAAAGGATTTGCGGATATTTCTGAGTTGAAGAACCGGGGTCATCTTGTCGCATTCCGGATTCTGGGCCAGGGTTCTGCCTGCCCGTAGCTGTTTTCGATCGACACCACGCGCGGCTTGCCCTTCGATACGCCCTCGATGCCGACCGAGTGGGCGCGGGTGACGAAGGCCTGGCCGCGGAAGCCGAAAACGACCGTGTCACCGGGTGCGGGAGCGTTGGCGCCTGTGGCGTCGATCATCCCGTAATAGTCAATCGCAGATGGCGGCGGGATCTCGACGCATCTCAAATCAGTAGTGTCTACGCTGGGGGATGTGGTGACCAATGCCTTGATGTCATATTCGGGAAAGACCGGATCGACATATAGACCTCCGCCGAAGCAATAGGCGCGGCCGCCATGAAGGTGGCTGACCTCGCTGAGGTAGAGAACAGCTGGCATCTCGGGCAGATCCTCGACGGCATGGAGAGGTGTCGTGCCGTGCAGCCCGTTGCCGGGTTCGACCTGGGTTGCTCCGGCTTCAGCAAGCGCCTCAAGTGTGACAAGAGATGTCGTGCCGGGTGCGTTGATTTCGATCTTGTCAAAGCCCGCGCGTTGCAGAGCATCAGCGGTCCGCTTCAGGGTGCCAAGGTTTGGTGTATGTCTAATCTTGCCTGTGGTGTGGTCATAGAGCTGCGCAGGAAACGTGGTGATGCCAGCGAAACGCGCGCCGCTCAGCTGGGACATCCAGCCTGCGGCTGCGACCGCATCCTCTGCGGGAAACCCACCTTCATGACCGCGATAGAATGTATCTCCGGCGGTCTGCACACGGGCAAGCAGTGGTTGTTCGCGTCCGGCTGCCAGTGCGGCCTCTGCCGCCTCTGCCGCCTTGGCCTGCGAAAACACGGTCCAGTAATCGGGCGTAAGTTGTCGCGCTGCCATCGCGGCTTCTGCGCGCGGTACCTGCACGAGGTGGCCGAGGTGCCCGATTTTCAACCCGGCGTTATGGCAAGCGATGGCGCAGGCCATATCGACAGCAACCGCGCGATCAATGCCGCCAGCCATCACGGCGCGGCAAAACCCCGAGTTGCGGCTCACCTGCTTGGTCATCGCGAAGACCTTGAGGTCAAACTTATCGGCTTCCGCACGGATCAGGCGTGCGTTTTCTGCAACCGCGTCCAGATCAAGAACGTAAGAGTTCGCGGGGATTTCGCCCGTCCTGTGCAGCATCTGCGCGGCGAGGACGAAATCGGGATTTCGACGGCGAAGGACATCGAGGAACATGTCTGTTTTCCTTTCAGCGGTTCGGTTCGCGTAGTGAAACGGCGACGGCGGCCAGAACGATCAGGCCCTTGATGATCATCTGCCAAGAAACAGATAGCCCCATCAGGATCAGCCCGTTGGACAGCATACCCATCATTAGGCTTCCAACGAGCGCGCCAGGAACGCTGCCTCGTCCGCCGTTCAGGGCGGTGCCGCCCACGATGACGGCGGCGATGACAGTCATCAGATCGCTTTCGCCCAAGGTGTAGCGGGCTGACTGGAGACGTCCGGCATAGAGCAGACCAGCCAAGCCGGCGCAGGCCCCGGATACCATAAGCACCGACAACCGCAGGCGAGCGACGCGGATGCCCGAGACCAGGGCCGCGCGTGGATTGTCGCCGGTTGCCAATACATGGGCCCCATAGCGCGTTTCACGAAATACTAGATGTCCGATCAACAGCGCTAGAATGGTCCAGATCACAAGCGAGGGGATGCCGAACAGTTTTCCGCCGCCAAAAATGCCGATGAAAGCATCGGCGGTGACCGGGATGGATTGCAAATTGGACAATTCACGCGCGATGCCCGCTACGACACCCATCGTGGCCAATGTAACAAGGAAGGAGGGAAGCCGGGCATAGGCGACGATGGCCCCGTTGACAAAGCCCACCGCCATGCCTGTTGCCAGCCCTGCGGCGACGCCAATAGGCCAGGGCGCGACCCGCATGACCATCGCGGCGACGATCGCCGAAAGTGCGACCGCGGCACCGAACGAAAGGTCGATCTCGCCCGCTGCCAAGACAAAGACCAGTCCAATCGCGAGCACCGTTGCCGGAGCTGTCTGTAAGACGATGTTCGTCAGGTTCTGGGGGGAAAGGAAGCCACGGTCCCAAAGCATCGCGGCAAAGAAGAGGAAAATGAGCACGAAACCCGCATAGACGATCAGCCCTTGCAGAACGGCCCGGTTAGGAAATTTTGGCGACATGGTCTCCGTCCAATTGCGGGAATTCATCTGGGCCTGCGCCCGGATCGCTCCGGGCGCAGCGGGGGTAGATTATTGCTGCGCGTCGAGAACCGATTGCGGCGCATCCAGATTCAGCGATTGGTTCCAACCTTCGTTGACATTTTTGGCGGTAACCGAGACGGCCGGTGCAACGACAAAGGGCGGGTTGTCGAGGTCGAGAACCCCGCGCGCCCCGGCAGCGGCCATGGCGCGCCCGAGCTCATAGGCCTCATCGGCAACGATGCCGACGACATTGCCGCCCTTGACCATATCGAGAGCAATCGGCTCAGACAGGTCGAGCGTCACGATACGGGTTGAGCTGTTGCCGTTTGCGCGCAGCGCGGCGAGCACACCTTCGGCCGGACCTGCCCATGTCACGTAGATCCCACCGATGTTGGGGTTCTGCAACAGCATGGCATTCGCGATTTCCTCTGCCCTTGCGGGATCGCTGATACCGGCCTCGGCGACAATCTCCATCCCGGGATAGTGGGTTTCGATCGTCGTCTTGAAGGCATTGTCGCGCTGGTTCGTCACGTAGTAAGCGGCGTCGTGAAAGATCCAGCCCACGTCGCCTGTGCCGCCCATCGCGCCCGCCAGAATGTCGGCTGCCTGCTTGCCCATCTGGAACAGATCGTCGGTCACGATGGCGGCATAGTCGGCAGGATGCTCGTAGCCGGACGGGAGGTTGGAAAGGAAAACCAACTCGACACCGGCGTCGCGTGCTTTCTTGAAGGCCGACGCAGATGCAACGGGGTCGAGCGGCAGGGACAAGATGATATCGGGGTTGAGCGCGAGCGCGGTTTCGATGTCCGCAAGTTGACGCGCACTGTCAAAGCCGGCTGATGTCGTGGCAACCACCTCGATACCAAGCCGGGTGAATTCATTGGTTGCGCCTGCGGTAACCGCGTTCACAAAGTCGGATTGATCGTGCCAGAGCAGCGCCGCCCTAAGGCCCCGGGATTGCAGCTGGCTCGCCTGCGCATCATCAACAATCACAGCCGAGGAGGGGGTTGCCGCCTCTCCCGAGGGTCCGACGGTCTGGGCCGATGCAGGCATTGCCATGAAGGCAAGTACCGACAACGATGCAAGAAGATTTCTGGAAGTGCAATTCATGGTCTCTCTCCCTGTTGTGGCCCCTGTGTTCAGTCGGACCGAATTCCACATGTGAGTGCGATGAAGGCTGCGAAGGCGACAATCCCGTCGTGGTAATCCTGCAGGGGAACGCGTTCGTGGTTCGTATGGCAGATGCTGATATCGCCAGGTGCGCAATAGACAGTCGGCACGCCGATCTTTGCTGTCAGAAAGGGCATTTCCGACCAGAAGGGCGCACCTTCAACTGCACCGCGATCGGGCCGTACGGCCGCGATGGAAGCAGAGAGCTGCCGGACCATCTCATGATCGGCTTCGATCCCGGCCGGGGAGCCGCCTAGCGGATGGTCGCGACCGGCGGTGAAATCTATTTTGACGCGGATGTCCTCAGCAATTGCGGCGCGGATCACGGCTTCCAGTTCCGAGGTGGCGGCATCAAGGTCGTCACCCGGCAGAAGCTTGCCAATCAGCGAAAAGCGGCATTCTCCGGGAACAGCAATCAGCCCCCCGGCTTCAAGCCCCGTTACAAGGATGTTGCTGCGCCCCAGAAGCGGATGGCTGCCAGCGGCCGAAATTCGATCCGAGTGATCCCAAATCGCCTGAAGGACCTTGTGCGCGGCCTTCAGGGCGTCGCGGCCGAGCTCCGGTCGGCCAAAATAGGCGGATTGGCCCGTCAGCACGACCTCCGCGATATAAAATCCGATCTGCACCGGCAGGATCTGCAGGCGGGTAGGTTCGACATAGACCGCCAGATCCGGACGCGGCAGTCCGCCCGCCAGCACGCTTTCTGTCCAATGGCGAACGCCTGCGCTTTTTCCGCTGCCGGGTTCGCCGCTTTCCTCATCTCCGACAAATGCGAAAGACACCGTTCCCAGAAGGCGGATACCCGCCCGGTCCAGAAGATCGAGAGCGGCGAGCGATGTGCAAATGCCAGCCTTGAGATCGGCAGCGCCGCGCCCCCACAGTTCGCCGTCGATGATTGTCGCGCCAAAGGGGTCCTGTTGTGGTTTGCCAGCCCAATGATCGCTCCAGTTGCCTGGATGAACAACGTCCGTATGTCCGATGAAAAGAAGGTCAGGACCATCGCCACCCTCGCGCCGTCCTGTGATGTTCGGCCTCCCTGGACTGAAGTCTTCGACCGAGGGCGACAGCGATAGACGCTCCATTTCGGGACGCAGCATGTCAACCATCGCGACCTCGTCCCCAGTCACGGAAGCGGCGCGAACAGCCCGGGCCAGCAGATCGTTGACCACCGCCCGGTCAAGATGTTGGCTCAGGAGCGTGATCAGGGGGCCATGCGCCGTCATTCTGCGGAACCCGCAAGTTTGCCCTGTTTCGGGGTCGGCAGGGTAATGACCGCGCCGGGCGCAGATTTGGCGAACAACTCGGTATGCAATTCGGTCAGTCCAACAGCGACGGCTCCGCTCAGCGCGGCGTGATGGCCGAGTTGGGCAGGTTCGATCCTGATCGGGAAGGGAAAGCAGCGCTTCAGCTCATCGCGGGTGGCGGTCAGGATTTCGGGACGGGACCCAATTGCTCCGCCGAGGATGACCACCTCGGGCGCCACCACGGCGCCAATTGCCGCAACTGCCCGCGCCATTTGAGTTGCGACTTTATCGAGGACTTCCCGAGCCGCGACCTCACCAGACGCGGCGGCATCAAATATCGCCGGTACGTCGACATCTTTACCAGTCGTGGCGAGATATGCCGCGCGAATGCCATGCGTGGCCGACACTCGTTCGAACGCCCCGACCCGCAGGGATTCTTCCTCGAAAGGATCAGCGCCGAACGGTAGATAGCCAAGTTCCCCGGCGGCTCCCGATGCGCCTCTTACAAGCGCTCCGTTTACGATCAGCCCTGCGCCAACCCCGGTCCCGAACGCGATCAGGGCAACGTTGTCGATGCCATGGCCTGCGCCAAGCCAGTGTTCGCCGAGTACTGCGAGGTTAACGTCGTTTTCAAGCAACGTCTTTGTGCCCGTTGCCTCTGATACCGCGGCGCGAAAATCGATCTGATCGATTCCGGCAATATTGGGGGCGAAGTTCACCTTTCCGGATAGGACGTCCGGCACACCGGGGCAGCCGACCACTGTCTGTCTGACAGTGTTGGCGGCCACATTTCCCTCGCCGATGGCGCGGCTGACCAGGTCTCCTATTTGATCGGCCACATGACGCCCGCCATCTGGATGAGTGGGGGCTACGACCTCGGCGACAATAGTACCAGCGAGATCGACGATCGCGACGCGCACCTTGGTGCCGCCAAGATCGACCGCCGCCATAAAGGCGCTTTCCGGTATCAGTTCATAGGTGGTCGCCGTGCGGCCGACATGACCAGAGGTCCGGCCCGTCTCGCGAATCCAGCCTTCGCCTTCAAGGATACGAACTAACTCGGAAACTGTCTGCTTCGACAATCCGGTCTGCTTGGAGATTGAGGCGCGAGAGATCGGACCGCAATGGATGATGTCCTGCATGACCGAGTACAGCGCCACCTGCCTGGAAAATGAGGTTTGCTGGGTCGATTCCATACATCACCTATTAGTTCGTTCTGCATATGAACTAATAGGTGGCTGGTTTGAGTGTCAAGCGACAATTGCCGTTGTGCTGGTGCTCACGAGGTGGTCCGGGCGATGACTCGATTGCCGGTAAGCTGCGTCCTGCGATCGGGGGGTGGATCATCCGGTTGGGGGTCGCGCTGTTATGGTGAGGTTGCTAGGGTGCGGCATCTGAGTTTGGTGGCCGGTGGTGACCTGCGGGAATCGCGAGGGTCTGGCCGGTTCGATTTCCCCCAATCCGAAGGGTCTCTACCATGTCTAAGCCGTTGTTCGATCTGCCGCCGGTGCCTGCCATTCCGCTGGAGGGGCGCGAGGAGGTCTGGCCGGTTGGCCGCATTTTCTGTGTCGGGCGAAATTACGCGGCCCATGCTGCGGAGATGGGGGTGGAGGTCGACCGGGAGCAGCCGTTCTATTTCACCAAGTCGGCCTGCCACGCGGTATTGAGTGGCGCGGAGCTGCCCTATCCGCAGGGGACGGAGAATTTTCACCACGAAATGGAACTGGTCGTCGCGATTGCAGCGCCGCTCACGGATGCGACGGCCGCAGAGGCGCGGGCGGCGATCTGGGGATATGGCTGCGCGCTGGACATGACGCGCCGGGATCTGCAATTGCGCGAACGCCAGAAGCAGCGCCCCTGGAGCCTGGGCAAGGATCTGGAGGGCGGCAGTGTCTTTGCGCCGCTGCGTGCGGCATCGGAATGGGGGGAGCCTCAGACGCAGCGAATCTGGTTGCGGGTGAACGGAGAGATCCGTCAGGACGCCTCTCTCGCGGAGCTGATCTGGTCGGTCGAGGAGATTCTATGCCATCTTTCTGGGTATTATCATCTGCGGCCGGGGGATCTGGTGATGACGGGCACGCCGGCGGGGGTTGGTCCTGTTGTCGCAGGGGATCATATCGAAGGCGGTATTGATGGGCTGACATCTGTGCGGTTGTCGCTGCGATAGGCGAAAATAGCGCGTCATGTGATCAGCGCGGCGAATTTAGCGATCAGATGCAACCATGCCGTGATTTATGTAACTTGAATACTTCTTGTTTGAAGGTTTCTGTAACGTATTTTTGTTTCATCGACCCGGCAGGCTGAAGCATTTTCGCGAAATCATGCAGTGCAGATACATAATCATCTGTTGATGGTTACAAATGCACCTAATAGCTGAGGGTGTCAGGGGACGTTTACGGCCGGATGGCTGGATAGGCTGTGCGTTGGGTTTGTTGCATCAGGGGCATCTGATCGCGATAGTTACGAAAAGACATAAGGTCAGAGGGAGGAAACATATGACCACTCGGAGACAACTACTTGGCGCGGCAGGGGCCGTTGCACTCATGGTGATGGGCGCGACCTCGGCGATGGCGCAGGAGGTGACGCTGAAGCTGCACCAGTTCCTGCCGGCGCAGGCAAATGTGCCCAAGCTGATTCTGGATGTCTGGGCCGACAAGGTCGAGGCGTCTTCGCAGGGGCGTATCAAGATCGACCGCTATCCGTCCATGCAGCTGGGTGGCAAGCCACCAGAACTGATGGATCAGGCCATTGATGGCGTGGCAGATATCGTCTGGACCGTTGTGGGCTATACCCCCGGCCGCTACCCTTCGACCGAAGTGTTCGAACTGCCGTTTATGATGACCAATGCGCGTGCGGCATCGCACGCCTATTGGGAAATGTTCGAGGAGCATATGAAGGATGGTGAATTCAAGGACGTGAAGATCCTTGGCACCTGGGTTCACGGCCCCGGCATCATCCATACCACGGATCCGGTGGAACAACCGGATGATCTGCGTGGGATGAAGATCCGCGGCGGTGGCCGTTCGGTGAACGCGCTGCTGACGGAACTGGGCGCAACCCCGGTGGGTATGCCGGTTCCGGCTATCCCGGAAGCCCTGTCCAAGGGCGTGATCGACGGCACCACCATTCCGTGGGAAGTCACCACCGCTCTGAAGGTGCCGGAGCTGGTCGAGAACCACACGGAATTCACCGGCCGCGCGCTCTATACGCTGACCTTTGTTCTGGCGATGAACAAAGAGAAATATGAGAGCCTGCCCGATGATCTGAAAAAGGCCGTGGATGAGAACTCCGGTCTGGAGTTCTCGGTCTTTGCCGGTGGCACCATGGCTGATGCCGATGATCCGGCGCGGGAGTTCGCACTGGATGAGGGCAACAATGTCATCACACTGGATGAAGAGCAGACCGCGATCTGGCGCGAAGCCGCGAAGCCGATCTACCAGCAGTGGCTCGACGACATGAAGGCAAAAGGCATTGATGGCGACGCGCTGCTGGAGCAGGCGACCTATCTGATCGACAAATACACCGCTCAGCATAACTAACTGAGCGCAAGACTGGTGGACCTGCGCCTGCATCTGTCGCAGGTCCACCCCACCTGAAAGGGTAGGCTTTCCATGCACAAGCTGATGATGGGACTGGCCAGAACAATGGCCATGGCGGGCGGTATTGTCTTATCGCTTCTGATCCTGCTGACCTGTCTGTCGATTGCCGGGCGGTTGCTGAACGGGGGGCTGCATGGCGCCCTGATGCAGAGCATCGCGCCGGATCTGGCCGAGTGGCTGATCGCCATCGGTGTCGGGCCGATCAATGGTGATTTCGAAATTGTCGAGGCAGGCGTCGCCTTTGCGATCTTTGCCTTTTTGCCATTGTGCCAGATCACGGCGGGCCATGCGTCGGTGGATATTGTCACCAACAGTTTCCCGCGGGGGGCCAAACGGTTCCTGAGGATGGCGACTGAGATCGTCTTTGCGGCTGTGCTGGTGCTGATTGCGGTGCGGCTTGGCGCGGGGATGCTGAGCAAGTTCGAGAACGGCGAGACCTCCTTTCTGCTCGAGTTTCCGGTCTGGTGGGCCTATGCCGCCAGTCTGGTCGCGGCCAGCGTGGCCGCCTTGGTGGGCCTCTATATGGCCGCCGTCCGTACGATTGAATTCATGACTGGCCGCATCCTTGTCTGGGACGGCGTGGAGGGCGAACAGTGACTGCGCTTGAAATCGGGATTGCCTCATTTCCCGTCCTGATGATGCTGATTTTCCTGCGGGTTCCGATTGGCCTTTCGATGTTTCTGGTTGGGCTGGTCGGGCTGATCATCGTGACAGATGGCACTCAGGTGGCCTTTGGCCGGATGAAGAGCGAGACCTATTCCACCTTCTCCTCATATTCGCTGACCATCGTGCCGATGTTCCTCTTGATGGGCCATTTTGCGACGCTGGGTGGCATGTCCACGGCTTTGTTCAAGGCGGCTGAAGGCTTCCTGGGGCATAGGAAGGGCGGTGTTGCCATGGCAGCAATCGGGGCCTGTGCGGGCTTTGGCGCGATCTGTGGCTCCTCGCTGGCCACGGCGGCAACCATGGGACGTGTCGCGCTGCCTGAACTGCGCAACTACGGCTATGCTGGCGGCTTCTCCACGGCGACGCTGGCGGCAGGCGGTACGCTTGGCATTCTGATCCCGCCCTCTGTGGTGCTGGTGATCTATGCCATCCTGACAGAGCAGAACATCGCAAAGCTGTTTCTTGCCGCCTTTATCCCCGGTATTCTGGCCGCCATTGGTTATGTGATTGCGATTTCTGTCTATGTCCGGGTTTTCCCCGGCAGCGCGGGGACGCGCCCCCCGGTTCCCTGGGGCGAGCGGTTTGCGGCGCTGTTCCACGTCTGGCCGGTTCTTCTGGTTTTTGGACTGGTCGTGGGCGGGATTTATCTGGGCTGGTTCACCCCGACCGAAGGCGCTGCGGTTGGTGCCTTGGGGACCGGGCTGATTGCCTGGCTGAACGGTGGACTCAACCGTGAGACCCTGACCGATAGTTTCATGGTGACGGCGCGCTCGACCGCGATGATCTTTTTCATCGTGCTGGGTGCGGGGTTCTACAACGGGTTTCTG
Source organism: Phaeobacter sp. JH20_29 (assembly GCF_048056175.1). NCBI lineage: Bacteria > Pseudomonadati > Pseudomonadota > Alphaproteobacteria > Rhodobacterales > Roseobacteraceae > Phaeobacter > Phaeobacter sp. JH20_29. The sequence goes on along the minus strand of NZ_JAYMWO010000005.1, from coordinate 156,215 downwards.
GCCCTGACCAAAGTCCCGCAGGAGCTGGCTGATTTCGTGGTCTCCCAGGGTCTCAGCCCCTGGGTGGTGCTGATGCTGATCCTTGCCTTCTATCTGGCCTTTGGTTGCCTGATGGACAGCCTGTCGATGATCCTTCTGACTATCCCGATCTTTTACCCGGTTATTTCCGCGATGGATTTTGGTCTGGTGAATCTGCCCGCGATGCAGGCCGATGCGGCGATGGAGGTGCTCAAGGCTGGCGTGCCACAGGGGATGGGGGCTGAAATGCTCGCCTCGATCCAGGAGGCGATTGCCACTGGCACCGAACTGACCCGCGACCAGATGAAGGAGCTGGGCATTCGTGTGACCAAGGGCATGGCGAACCGGCTGGAGACAGAATACGTCGCCATCTGGTTTGGCATTCTGGTTCTGATCGTGGTCGAGGTTGGCCTGATCACCCCGCCGGTGGGCATGAACCTGTTCGTCATCAACGCGATGGATCGCACCACCCGGATGGTCGACACCTATAAGGCGGTGATGTTCTTTGTCGCCTCTGACCTGATCCGGGTTGTGATATTGGTGGCCTTTCCAATCATCACGCTGTTGCCGTTGATGTTGATGCGCTGAAAGTTGATGATCCTGCAAGGTGGCCATCCGTCCCGGCGGGTGGCCGTTCCCATTGTGAACACTGTGACACCCCAGAGCCGAGGCCCAGAATGACCGACAGCCAGACCCCTGACTTTGTGCATGAAATCCGCGTCGGTTGGGGTGATTGTGACCCGGCGCGTATTGCCTATACCGGTCATCTGCCGGGGTTTGCGTTGCAGGCGATTGATGCCTGGTGGGAGCAGCAGCTGGATGGTGACGGCTGGTATCAGATGGAAATGGATCGCGGTACTGGCACGCCCTTTGTGCATATGAGCATTGATTTCCGCTCTCCCGTCACGCCGCGCCACAGGTTGGCCTGTGCTGTCTGGCCGGTTGCGCTGGGGCAGAAATCCGTGACCTTCCGGGTGGAAGCGCGGCAGGACGGTGTTTTGTGTTTTGAGGGCAAATTCGTCTGCGTCTTTATCGAGCCGAGCGATTTCAGCGCCAGGCCCGCGCCCGCAGATTACCGTGCGGTGATTGAGCCGTTGCTGCGCCCCGACCTCGCCTAGGGCGCGTTTTGCCCGTTGTTAGAGTCGAACTCATAGGGGATCGCGTTGCCAGCCATCCGCAAATGTCACCCGCTCCATCTCTGTGAACCGGCGAATTCGTTCCAGTTCGGCCTCCAACCGATTCTGCCGTGCCGGAGACCATTTGATGCCCAGTTCGGGCCAGAGCGCGGTGATATGTAGACAGCCCGCCAGATCACCCGCCTGCCGGTGTGCCTTCATGTCGATGCGGCCGACCAGACGGTCCCCCTCCATCAGCGGAAAGACGTAGTAGCCGTAGCGTCGTTTCTCGGCGGGGGTGAACACCTCGATCCGGTAGTGAAACCCAAACAGCCCTTCCGCGCGTTTGCGGTCGCGCAGGGCAGGATCAAACGGGCTGAGGAGGCGCATTCGGCCCGGTGGTGGCGGCAGGGCGGCGGCCTGCCCGACGGCGCCGGGGCGGGCAAAGACACGGCGGCTGCGCCCGTCCGAAAGCGTGATATCCAGCGGTTCGATCTGCCCGTCCGCCAGCGCCTGTTTGCACCATGCGGCGCATTCCGCCGGTGAGGCCGTCGCCCAGAAGGCAGCCAGTTCACCCGAGGTGGCAAAGCCGAGCCGGTCCAGCGCCGCATTGCACAGCCAGTCCAGCGTTTTCTCCGGGTCGGGCGACCCTTGGGCGGGGAGGTGACGGGTGTCGATAACCCGTTCGCTCAGGTCGTAGCGTTTCTGAAAGCCACTGCGTCCGACCACGGCCAGCGCGCCGGAGCGCCAGAGGTATTCCAGCGCGGTTTTTGATGGATGCCAGTCCCACCAGCCGCCGGATCCCTTGGCTTCATCCTTGCCCACGTCGGAGGAGCTAACCGCGCCGTGGTCGCGAATGTGGTCCAGAACATGCTGGAACTTCGCCTCATAGCCGTCGCGGCGCCAGTTGCGGTATCTCTTGCGCAGAACCTCTGCGTCGCGACGAAACCGCAAGTGCCAATGCGGGTAGAACTCCATAGGCAGAACGGCAGCGTCATGGGTCCAATGTTCGAACAGGCGGCGTTCCTGTTCATAGAGCCGTTTCAGCGCCGCAGGGCGATAGCTGGGCCTGCGGGAGAACAGGATCATGTCATGGGCGCGGGCCACCGTGTTGATGCTGTCCAGCTGAACAAAGCCAAGCCGGGTGATCAGTTCCAGCAGCGCATCACCCTTGGCAGGCCCGCTGGGTTGCTCCAGCAGGGCGTGCCGATCCATGAACAGGCGCCGCGCGGCCCGATTGTCCAGCCGCGCAACCGCCATCAGCGCCGCTTGAGCGTATCGCCGAAGGTGATGGTAGGGGTCAGGGTCACGTGTTTTTCGATCTCCTGATCCGGGTTATCCAGCTGCGCGGCGATGATCTCTGCCGCCTTGCGTCCGATTTCCAGACGGCAGGCGTCCATCGTGGCCAGCTGCCGTGGCAGCCCCTGCAACAGCTCCACTCCGTTGAACCCGGCAAGACCGATCTGACCGGGGATGTCGATCTTCTGATCCATCAGGTAGAGCATGCCACCCGCGCCAATCATGTCGTTGGAATAATAAAGGAAATCCAACTCAGGCGAGCGTTCCAGCATCTCCTGCGTCATCTCGCGGCCCTTTGCGAGGGCGGAACCGCCGGAGTAGAAGGCGCGGTCTTCGATCTCGACCCCTTCTTTGGCGAGCGCCTCGGTGAAGCCTTCAAACCGTTTGCGGGCGCGATGGTCCAGCGGCATCTTGGTGCCCATGAAACCGATGTGGCGATAGCCGGCTTTCAGTATGGCCTTGGCCATCTCACGTCCAGCGCGGCGATGGGAAATCCCCACCATCGCATCCACCGGCTTGCCATCGGTATCCATGATTTCCACCACCGGAATACCAGAGGCATTGAGCATGGCGCGCGCCGCCTCCGTGTGCTCCAACCCGGCAATGATGACGCCAGAAGGTCGCCAGGACAGCATCTCATAGAGGACTTTCTCCTCTTTCTCCGGCTGGTAATCGGTCACGCCGACCACAGGCTGTAGATCCGTGTTTTCCAGCACTGAGTTGATGCCGGTCAGTACCTCCGGGAAGACCATATTGGACAGCGACGGGATGATCACGGCCACCAGGTTGACCCGGTTCGAGGCAAGCGCACCGGCGATCTTGTTCGGGACGTAGCCAAGTTCCTTTGCGGCGCTCAGAACTTTTTGTCGGGTTTTTTCCGACACATCGCCCCGGTTCCGCAACACGCGACTGACGGTCATTTCTGAAACCCCGGTGGCTTCGGATACGTCACGAAGGGTGAGCGGGCGCTTGTTGTCCGTTGTCACGTCGATGGCCTCACATTGTTGTTGTTGTTACGTTAGCGCAGACAGAGCACGCTGCACAATGGGGCGCAGCCGTTGCAAAATCCAATTCCACAGGATTGTCTTGCCATGGTGGGTTTGCTATCGCGTAAACAGGCTGGCCCTGATCAGGCCCCGTGGCTCAACTGGATAGAGCAGCCCCCTCCTAAGGGGCAGGTTGCAGGTTCGAATCCTGCCGGGGTCACCAAAATTGCACGGCTGCCTGTCTCAATCATGACATTCGGCAGGTGCGGGGGCGCCCTGCCTTATTCTGACGCGATGTCGATCCCGTTGACAGGGCGCTGTCGGATTGACCTCTGCGCGATGCGATTTAGCTCAGGCAGATGAAGTACTGGTTGATAATCGGCCTGGTTTTTCTGGGGGCCTGCGGGCGCGGGGTTCCTGAGAATGCGCGCATTGTTGTGGCGGGCGACTCCGTCATGGCCTGGAACCGAAATGACAGTGGATCCGTTGCTGATCGGCTGGAAAGTCGGCTTGGCGAACCGGTTGGCGATGTCTCGCTGTCGCTTGCGCGGGTGACCGGCGGGCGCGGGGCGTTGCACATACCCACGCAGTTGAAACCAGTGTCAGCGGAGTGGGTCGTGCTGAATGGCGGTGCCAATGACCTTCGCAGCCGCGATTGTGGCTGCAAGGTTTGCGATGTCGAACTTGACCGGCTGATTTCCGCGAGCGGAACGCAGGGTGCCATCCCGGAACTGGTCTCGGATCTGCGCCGTCGCGGATCGCGGATCATCTGGCTCGATTATTACACCTCTCCGCGATACGCGGGTACGGTCTGTGTTGCGCCCTACCAAATTCTGGAGGAACGGCTGGCGCGTATGGCGGCAGCGGATGCGGGCGTGACGCTCCTCGATATGGATGCGGTGTTTCGCCCCGACGACCTGTCGCTTTTTGCGCCTGACCGGATTCACCCGTCGCTGCGGGGGTCAGATCTGATCGCAGGACAGGTTGCGCCGCTGCTGAGGCGGTGACAGGCGAAGATCCTGTGGACCCCCGGGGTTGCCACCCCGACGCCCCGGCCGGGAGCGGTCGGGATTTGATATCGGGGCGGCGGGGGGCAGCTATCGACGCGCGATCAATCCTCGGTGCTGAGACCGGAGAGGAAGAAGTCCTGACCGAGCTTGGGATTGCTGGCCAGACCTTCGACCATGTCTTCGTAGTATTTTCGTTTGATGGCGCGGCTTTCCTGCTTTTCCAGGCCATGACCTGTGAAGGAGGCGATGCGTGCGGTTTGATTGTCTTTCTTGACCCGCAGCGCCCGTGCCACTTTGTCCGGGTAGCGCTTCACCAGGGCGCTGCGCAGCGCCCAGGAGTATTTCGGCGAGAACGGAGAAATCCAGTCGATGAACCAGAGCCGGTCACCGCTGTTCCAGCAATCCGGATCGAGGTGGTTTGGATCGAGGATATACGCCGCCTCCGTCTCTTCGTCGAGCAGCGCCCAGCTGCAATACGCAACCGGGAAACCGTCTCTTTCGACTATGTAATACTGCTGGCTGGCGATCGCAGGCAGGATAAACCCTGCCTGCTGGCTGACCCTCCAGTCCCGGTGCAGGACGGAATTGGACCACAGCCAGGCGATCTTGCCATAAGTCTGGAAGTTCTGTTGAGAATCCATGGTCGTTCTTTCCTGCTTCCGGTCAGCTGTGGTCACGGCGTTAGACAAAGACAAAGGAGTTTGCCCCCAGCTCGTCGATTTCCACGCCATGAAGGTCGATCAGGTCGCCATCCGAGGTCTGGATACGGGTGTGGGTCTCCTGACCATTTGCACTTGCGACGACCGAGATGTCAAAATCAGCCACGGAGCCGCCAAAGTCAAACATCAGCTTGTCCTCACCAACGGTGAAATCGGTGATCCGGTCCGTGCCGTGACCTGCGCGGAACACAAAGGTATCGAAGCCTTCGCCCCCAGCAAGCCGATCATTGCCAGCACCCCCCTCCAGCAGGTTTCGCCCTGCGGTGCCGATCAGATCATCATCGAAGTCGGAACCGATGACGCCTTCGAACCCGGAAATCTGATCGCCGACGATATAGTTGGTTGGCGACGGGATCAGCTCGGAGGTTTGTTGGGCCAGGTTGATACGAACGGCAGTCGAATGGCCCTCATAGCTCAGAACATCGAAGCCTTCGCCACCATTCATTGTATCGGTGCCTTCGCCGCCGATAATGGTGTCGTCGCCTTCCCTGCCGTCGATCAGGTCGGCCCCGGCGCCGCCATCAAAATAGTTGCCACCGGCATTGCCTTTCAGAATATCCGACTGGCTGGTTCCGACAACACCTTCGAAGTTGCTGACCGTGTCGCCTGCAAGCCATTGGCTGCCATTCCAGTATTGCGCAAACTGTTGATGCCCAGGTTGGGTCGAGGCGAGGTCGAACTGGATAGCAGATGCTTCCCCTTTGTAGCTCGCGACATCAAAGCCGGCGCCGCCGTCCAATACATCCAATCCCGCGCCGCCGACGATGACGTCATTGCCCGCCTTGCCGGAAATCGTGTCCGCCCCGGCGCCGCCTTCCAGGTAATTGGCATCGTTGTTGCCGATTAGCTTGTCATCCAGAGAGGTTGCAATCACACCTTCGAAATTGCTGTAGACGCCGGCAGTCGTCAGAAGCACCTCTTCTCCGGTGTGGGCGTCATTGTAACGTACGTGCTCTGCGTGCAGGCCGATACCCAGCTCAAATTTGATACCGATTCCATAGCCTTCGCGGCTGTAGAGATCAAAGCCGGCGCCGCCGTCGATTGTGTCATCCGACAAGCCGCCATCAATGATGTCATCGCCGCCCTTGCCGTCGATATTGTCCTTACCTGACGAGCCAATGATGATATCATCGCCCTCAGTCCCGTTGATGCCGGTCAGAGAGTTTCGATCGACATCGCGAATATTCAGGAGTTTGTTCAGGTCGAACAGGCCGTCGTAGCTGAGCAGTGCACCGCCGCTCTCTGCGTCCGTTAGTTTACCCAGCTCATCGCCGAAACTGCTGGTTTCATCTCCGTTTTGAGGCGTCTTCCAGACGTCGTCCGAGTTGCGGAAGGCGTGGTAATTGGCCCGCAGCGTGGTGAAATAGCTGCTCGGTGACGCAGCTGACGTGCTGTCAAAGCTCCCCAGCGCACCATGGCGGAAGTCGACGTTTGCGCCGTTCGAGTAGACGACGTTGACCCCGAACGAGTCTGCACTGCCCGCTTGTTGAAGGATTGCATTCAGATCAGCTTTTGCCAATCCATCCAGAGTGGTCCAGCTATCTGTGTTGGTGCTCAATGCCTGGCTGCTGGTCCTCAATCCCTGCGGTGCGAGGAAGTAGTCCTCGACCGTAAAGGAGAAGTCTTCACTAAGCGAGATGACCAAATCGTCGCCATAGGAATTGAACCAGATCTCACGGTCGTCGCGAACGTGGATGTTGAGGAGGTCGCCGGCGATATCTTCGGCCTCTGGCCCGGTGATCAGATGATGGCCCCGGCTGCCGCCCCCGAAGTTGGCCGGGAAATAATTGACGTTGTAGATGTCCCGCCCTTCTCCGCCGACGATAATATCGTTGCCGGTAATGAAGTCGTCATAGGTGAAGTGATCATCGCCCGCGTCACCATACAGGTAGTCGTCCTTCGATGATCCCTCAATCGTATCGTTGTGTTCCGTCCCGAGGAGCGCAACCGACCCGGAATCCCAGGCGACATCGACGCTGATATCCAGCTCGGATGTGGTGCCATCTGCGTTGACATTGGTGATGCCGTTATTGATCGCAGCCCGGTATTCGGACAGGGAATGGACGATGGTATCGCCCTCAGCGCCCTCGGTGTCCAAAACGATATGCGCGGCTTCTGTATTCCAGACATTGAGCCTTTTCAGTGCAGTATCATCCGTGCTTCTCAGGATATTCGTGAGCGACGCCGCGGTTTTTGCAACCTCCTCATCCCGGTTTTCGGTCACCAGAGGAATCAGGGCTTCTGCCATTTCGGTCGCGGTCTGTTCGCGGATCTGGTCGACCTCAAGCTCATCGACAAAGCGCTGCAATGTCTGGCTGCTGAGCCCGATGGTATCTCCATCGTCTTCGCCGCCATCAATATAGAGCTCGTCTTTCTGGCCGTTCCAGTAGCTTTCCAGAAGTGCGTGTTTGAGGTTGATCAGATCGTCGCCCTCGCCGCCACCAACAACCTGAATTGAGGCGCCGACATCAATGCGGTCATCGCCGCCGAAGCCAAAGACCTGTTCAAGCTGTGTGGAGGTGTCGAGAAACATGAAGTCGCCCAGCGAGGAGCCATGCAGGATTTCGATATTGCTGAGGGTGTCGGAGACTGAGTGGATGCCACTGCGCTCGGCAAGCTCAACTTTGCGGAATTGTACAACCTCGGTGCGTTTGCCGTGGTTGGCAGTCTGCGAGTCGATGGATTCCTGATAGTATTTCGAACCTGCCGTGAGGTTCTTCGAGACATAGGTGCTGTCGCCGGATGCGCCAATGGAAAGCCCTCTCGAAAGTTCGCCACCTGACAGCCGCGCGTAGGAGGCGGTATCCTGCCCGGTGCCACCGTCGAAGGTGACCTGGCTTTCATAGGCGAACAGCGTGTCATCACCACCACCCGCGTTGATTTCGATCCCGACCTCCATCTTGTTGCCCATACGGTCTTCGGCGCTCGACACAACCTTCGACATGTTAAAGGTGGTCTGATTGTCGCCGTAGTCGCGGATATCCCAGCCGGACAGGTCGGTAATCTTGAGCGTTGTCTGATACTCGTTCTTGCCGGTCTCTTCGCGGCTGGTTTCCTCGGTGCCGGCGGAGAACAGCGGTGTTGTGAAGGTCAGGTAGGATTTGGCGCCATTGGCATTCGGCAGGTTGATAACATTGATATCGCTGCCCTCGGTCGGGGTGAGGCTGCGGTTGCCGGTCTGCCAGCCATTGGTCGTGAAGGTTTCAACGTAGTTCTTGGCGGTCTTGTTCAGCTCGCCACTGGTTTTGCTGATGGCCGACAATTCGATATCGGTTACATCCAGACCCTGGCCGCCAAGCGCAATCACCTGGTCGACATCGTCGTCCGCGATCAACTCGCCGAAGAACTCGGTGTAGTGGGCCTTGGTCTTTTCCTGTTTCTGATCAAAGCTGCCGTCGAAGAACTCTTCGACAGTCTGCGGATTGCCGTTCTCGTCAGTTCGGATCTTGGCGGCATATTTGTCGGCAATTCCTTCAAGCGCAACCTGTTCAAAGGCACCAACAATTGCCGAAATCGCACCACCAATCAGACCCACCGCAGCGGCGATCGGGGCGCCCACGCCGGTTGCCGCAAGTACGCCCGATGTGACGCCGGTGATGACGTCGAGCCCGGTGGTCACGCCATAGAATGCGGCTTCTGCGTCTTTGGATTCCTGGAGAAGGTCGCTCAGCAGGCCGGAGCTGTAGGTGTCGGCCTTCTGAATCGCGTCGATCCGATCCTGTTTCTGGTCAAATTCCGCCCATTTTGCCGGGTTGATCGCACCTACTACAGACCCGATGGCGCCGATAACCGGTACCGCCTTGCCAAGCACGTTAGCGGCCTTGCTGCCTGCCTTGACCGCAAGCTCTGCGATGCCGAGCACGTTCTCGACGGCCGCAAAGGCGAGCGCGGTTCCCTGCAGGCCGACCTCTGCCTGTACGACTTTGCGGGTTTCATCCGGCAGGTTCGGGTCGGCAAGAAGCTTAGCTGTGGGCACAAAGCTGGCTGCTGCGCCGCCAACCAGTGACAGTGCCGCAAAGCCCTTTGCGCCCTTAGCAAATTTCAGATGGCCGGCAGCGTCCAGGATGTCGCCGCCAGCGCTGAACACGGCTTCACCCAGGAAGCCTGCGTTAGCAGCATGGCCTTCGGGCGTGTTGTCGGGTTTGACGGCGAAAGCGGAGATCGCCTGACTGCTGCTCAGTAGATTGACTCCGGCCTTCAGCGAGGCGGTGCGGACGGTGCTGCTGTATTCCTGGAAGCCTTCTGTCTTCTCTCGGAGGCTGATCAGCTCAAGGGATTCACTGGAAATGGCTTCCAGCTCGGCCTTTGCATCTGCGGCAAGCACATCGCTGCCGGTGTAGGTCTCCGCCGCGTATTTCTTGTATTCTTCCAGCTTATCTTGCCGGGCGATTTCGAGGGCATCAATGCGCGCTTGCAGATAGTTCGCGTGGCTTTCGCTGTGGTCGGCGATATCGCCGCCCTTCTCAAATGCAGCAAGGTCGGTTTGCAGTTTTTCGGCTGCATCAAGAACGGTGCTGGTCCGGTAGATCTCTTTGCTGACCTTGTCGGCCGCTTCGGCGTCGAAATCCGCATGGTTCGGATCACTTAGGCGGTCGTGCTGCGCCCGGAGCACGTCCAGGTCGACCTGAAGCTTTGATATGTCGTCGGTGACATTACCCTTGATCGAATTGATGAACTGTTCGTTGGTATTCGCCAGTTCGCCAGCAGCATATTGTTGTTCGATGGCGGCGACGATCTTGCCGACGATTTTCAGATCTTTTGCGATGAACTCAGCCCATTGGGCTTCAAGATTGTTGTCCTCATCGTCGTTCACCAAATCCTTACCGGCGATCTTCCCTTTCAGGCTTTTGACCAGATTGTAGTTCCAGTTCGAGTAGTTGGTCGCCTTGCTGATGGCTTTGACTTCGGGAATGCCCAGCCCGGTTTCCAAGAAGGTCTGAACGGTGTCGCGGAACGACTCCCGTGCCTCCGGTCCCAGGTCCGAAAAGATCGCATCATAGGCGATGACAGAGGTTTCCAGAATTGCGGTTTGTTCTTCGTTCAGCATGTATCGCGACCTTTCTGACGGAAGCAGCCTGTAATCCAGTTTCGCTACGGTTGTGCCGTGCTTGGACACGCATAGGGATATTCACGCGCGCGGCTATATGGCCAAATCCTTGGACTGGATAAGGCCAGTTTGCGCTTGGTTCGAATAACGCGCTTATGTTCAGGCGGTTACCGGCATCTATTCGATCAGAATTATCTACAGCGTGGAGAGGGAAAAACGCGGAGGACCTATTCGTCGCTACAGGCCTCTGTCGCAGTTCTCAACTGAAGTGACGCATTTTGGTTTTCTGTAACATGTTCAGTGATTTGGCGAATCAAATTCGCCCATGACGGGAATCATCTGCGCGTTGTTGTCACCATCACACCGGCAGAGTTTGCTGCCGCTCTCCGTCTCTGATCAGCCTGCTGGGGCCGCCCAAAGACCGGCCGCCCACCAGGAGCCCAGCCCATGGCTTCAATATAGTTTAACACCCTAATAAGGTGAGTTGAGATTTGTAAATCGCGAGACGGCTAGCCGAGTCCGCCAAGGGTTTGGATCATCTCGCGGATCACTCCGACACCGTCGCGGGCCTTCAGATTGGCAAACAAAAATGGGCGATCCCGGCGCATTCGTTTTGCATCGCGCTCCATCACCGATAGATCCGCACCGACATGCGGGGCAAGGTCGGTCTTGTTGATGATCAACAGATCCGAGCGGGTGATCGCCGGCCCGCCTTTGCGGGGGATTTCCTCGCCTGCGGCGACGTCGATCACATAGATGGTCAGATCTGCGAGCTCGGGGCTGAAGGTGGCAGAGAGGTTGTCTCCGCCGCTCTCAATCAGGACAATCTCGAGATCCGGGTGGCGCTCCCGCATCTCCGCGACCGCGCCGAGGTTGATCGACGCATCCTCGCGGATGGCTGTATGAGGGCAGCCGCCGGTTTCAACACCCAGGATCCGGTCCTGCGGCAGGATCTGCAACCGCATCAGGGCCTCGGCGTCCTCCTGCGTGTAGATGTCATTGGTTATCACCGCAATGGAGTGGCTGTCGCGAAACACCTCGCTCAGGGCTGCGGTCAGGGTGGTTTTGCCCGCGCCAACCGGGCCGCCAATTCCAATGCGCAGGGGGCCGTTCAATGTGCTCATGTGCGAAAGATCCTTGAATGCTGTGTTTCGTGTTTCATCGCGGCAATGTCCGCAAGAAAGCAGGTGGAGGACAGGCGCTGGAGGTCACCATCCCCGGTTTGCTCTGCGATCTGCTGGCAGAGCGGCGCAAGGGCGTGGAGGATAGCCTGTGCGTCGCTTTGCCCGATGGGGGCAAGGCGCTGAGCCGCCGCGACGAGGTTTGCGGTGAATGCGTGCAGGTAAAGCGCCGTTGTGGCCTGCAAGGGCATCGAACAGCAATTTGCCGCAAAGCCGACAGCTACGGGATAGGTGAGCCTCGCGGCAACGTCTCGGTCGGTTCCGGGCCAGATGCTGCGGGTGATCTGGCAAAAGGCTGCGCCCTGAAGATCGGTTTCGCGGAGGCGTTCCAGGGATGGTGCATAGGCGCGGCATTGGGTGTCGATCCGCTGCACGGTATCGGCGTCCGGGGCGTGATAGGCCGCAGCGAGGAACAGCGCATCCGACCAGCCGCCGCCGTCGCGCAGAACCGTTGCGATCCAGTCCTGCACGTCGGCAGCCGAGCTGACCGCGGCGGAGGTCATCGCCCATTCCAATCCGTGGGAATAGCTGAACGCCCCCACCGGGTAGCCGGGAGAAAACCACTGCATCAGGGTCAGCAACTGTGCCTCAGTGGGCATGGGGCTGCCCCTGAGCGTCGCCATGGGAATGGCTGTGGGTGCGGCCATGACCATAGGCGCCGCCCTCGGGGGTGAAGGGTTCGACCACATCGCGCAATGTCGCGCCGAGTTTTTGCAGCATGTCGCGGATCACATGGTCGCGCTGGATCAGCAGACGATCCGCGTCGATCTGGCAGGGCATATGGCGGTTGCCGATATGCCAGGCTAGGCGCAGCAGGTGATCGCCGGTGACCTCCAGCAGCGGTTCGTTTGCCGGGTGCACGCCGATTTTGCGGCCATCGTCCAAGACAAAAGCATCGCCCATGTCGAGCGACAGCGTGGAGGGGAAATCGACCAGAAACCGCAGGCCACTATCAGAGGTCAGCACCCTGCGTCGCAGGAAACGATCCTCGTAGCTGAGGGTGATCCGGTCGTCGGCATCATGCGCGTGGACCTTGTGTTGGCTGAGGGGGAGTGACATGGGAAGGCTCCGTCAGAAAAGGAAATAGCGCTGGGCCATGGGCAGATCATCGGCCGGGGCGCAGGTCAGAAGCTCGCCATCTGCACGGACCTCATAGGTTTCGGGATGGACCTCGATCTTGGGCAGGGCGGTGTTGAGTTTCAGGTCCGATTTGCCAATGTCGCGGGTGTTTCTGACCGCGCAGGTCTGTTTGGCGAGACCAAGGTGCTGGGCAATCCCGCCTGCCTGCGCCGCTTCGGAAACAAAGGTGACGGAGGAGTTTTCCACCGATCGGCCAAAGGCTGCGAACATCTGCCGGGAATAGACCGGCTGTGGTGTGGGGATAGACGCATTGGGGTCGCCCATCTGCGCCATTGCAATGGACCCGCCGAGCAGAACCATTTCAGGCTTTACCCCAAAGAAGGCAGGATTCCACAACACCAGATCGGCGCGTTTGCCGACCTCGATACTGCCGATTTCATGGGCGATACCATGGGCGATGGCCGGGTTGATCGTGTATTTGGCAATATAGCGGCGGACGCGGAAATTATCGTTTTCTCCTGTCTCCTCGGGCAGGCGTCCGCGTTGCTTTTTCATCTTGTCGGCAGTCTGCCAGGTGCGGATCAGAACCTCGCCCACCCGACCCATCGCCTGACTGTCCGAAGCGATGATCGAGAAGGCGCCCATGTCATGGAGGATATCCTCTGCCGCAATGGTTTCGCGACGGATGCGGCTTTCGGCAAAGGCGACGTCTTCGGGGATGGACTTGTCGAGGTGATGACAGACCATCAGCATATCGAGATGCTCTTCGATGGTGTTGACGGTAAAGGGGCGGGTCGGATTGGTAGAGGAGGGCAGGACATGCGCTTCGCCGCAGATCTTGATGATGTCCGGGGCATGGCCGCCACCCGCGCCTTCGGTGTGGAAGGCATGGATGGTGCGCCCCTTCAGCGCTGCGACCGTGTGTTCAACAAAGCCTGATTCATTCAGTGTGTCGGTGTGGATCATCACCTGCACGTCCATCGCGTCCGCTACTGACAGGCAGCAGTCAATGGCGGCGGGGGTGGTGCCCCAGTCCTCGTGCAGCTTCATCGCGCAGGCCCCGGCAATGATCTGTTCCTCAAGCGCGCGGGGCTGTGAGGCGTTGCCTTTGCCCGCAAAGGCCATGTTCATCGGAAAGGCGTCGGCGGCCTGCAACATGCGCCCGATGTGCCATGGCCCCGGCGTACAGGTGGTGGCGAGGGTTCCATGTGCGGGGCCGGTGCCGCCGCCGAGCATGGTCGTCAGCCCGGAGTGCAGCGCCTCCTCGATCTGCTGCGGGCAGATGAAATGGATGTGGCTGTCAAAACCGCCAGCGGTCAGGATGCGCCCCTCGCCCGCGATGATCTCGGTTCCCGGCCCGATGACAATCGTGACACCGGGTTGAGTGTCCGGGTTGCCTGCCTTGCCGATGGCGGCGATGCGCCCGTCTTTCAGACCCACATCCGCCTTGTAGATGCCGCTATGGTCCACGATCAGCGCATTGGTGATGACCGTGTCGACTGCCCCCTCGGCGCGGCTCGCCTGAGACTGGCCCATGCCGTCGCGGATGACCTTGCCCCCGCCGAATTTCACCTCTTCGCCGTAGCTGAGCACGTTGCCGACACCGCTGGCTTCGGCGATCAAATCGCGCTCCACCTCGATAGTCAGATCGGTGTCCGCCAGACGCAGACGGTCTCCCACCGTGGGGCCGAACATGGCCGCGTAATCGGCGCGTGAAATCTGGGATGGCATCAGAGATCCCCCATGATGGCGGCGTTGAAGCCGAAGATCCGTCGCGCGCCGGATATCGGGATCAGCTGTACCTCGCGGCGCTGGCCCGGTTCGAAGCGCACGGCTGTGCCGGCAGCGATATCAAGACGCAGGCCCCGAGCGGCCTCCCGGTCAAAGTCGAGAGCTGGGTTCGCCTCGGCAAAATGGTAGTGCGAGCCGATCTGTACCGGGCGGTCACCGGTGTTAGAGACCATCAGGACGGTGACCTGACGATCCGGGTTGAGGTCCAGACTGCCCGCGGCGGGGATCAGTTCTCCCGGGATCATTTGCGCCGCCACAGAAGGCTGGCGCAGCCGATAACGACAGTCGCGACCAGAGCCACGAGAAGCCAGGTGTCCGCACCGTGCGGGTGAACATGCGCGCCGCCATGGGCGAGCGCGGGGCCGCCAGCCAGCAGCAACAATGAGAGGAGCGTGGGTCGCAATGTCATGGGTCTGGGTCTCCTGAATGTGAATCAGCGAATGGGGTTGTGAACGGTGACGAGTTTTGTGCCATCGCGGAATGTTGCCTCGACCTGAATGTCGTGGATCATCTCGGGCACGCCTTCCATGCAGTCGTCCCGGGTGATGACCTGCGCGCCGGCTTCCATCATGTCGGCGACTGATCGGCCGTCTCGTGCACCTTCGACAACGGCGTCGGTGATCAGGGCAATTGCTTCGGGATGGTTCAGCTTGACGCCGCGAGAGAGGCGTCGTCGGGCAACCTCTGCGGCCATGGAAATCAGCAGTTTGTCTTTTTCACGCGGGGTCAGGTTCATGTCAGATCATCCAAGGTCGGGGAAGAGGGGCGCCGCGCAGATCACGGAGGATCGGCAGCAGGAGCTGGCGCAGGACATAGCTGTCCGCTGCGAGGGCACGCATGACCAGCAGGTCTGAGCCGATCAGGCTGGCCCCGGCGGTCGGGCCAAGCTGCGCGCGCAACGGGCCAAGCCGCCCGGCAGCGTCCGGTGCAACATAAATGAGCGTTGCGATGGCTCCGGCGCCGTTTGCGGTTGCGGGCCGCGCCAGATGGGCCGCGATGTCACCATCGAGGCTTACGTTATCCAGAAACAGCGGTGCGCCTGCGCGGCGGATGTCGATGCAATCACGCAGGCTCGCCTTGGTAAGGGTCTCGCCCATTGCCGCCCGCCCGAAGATCAGCGTCTCGCATAGCAGCAGCCGGGCGTCTTCGTGCAGATCGACCGTCAGCGTCCGGTCCAGGTTGCACCCTTGAAACAGGATGGTTTCCTGGGGCAGCCAGGCAAGGCTGGCGCGAGGCTCGACACTGAGCGAGTTGCGAATTGTGCCCGTCTCTCCGGGTCGCGCCCGATAGGCCCGCTCCGCCGCCTGGGTGGTGAGCGTAAGAGAGGTTCCGACGCGCGCGGTGGCGCTGAGTTCAAATTGATCTCCGCCAGTCACACCGCCCGCTGTATTGACCAGAACCCCCTGAAGATCCGCGTCATGGGTGCGCGGGAACAGCAGCGTCAGAGAGCCCGCCTGACGGAGTCCGGCGAGGACCGATGTGTTGCCGCGCCGCTTGGAGGATACCGAGACCGTGCCGATGGCGCGCGGCGGGATCGGCTGGCTCGGCCATGGTTGCGTCTCGGCCGTAGGAAGGCGCGACGCCCTGGAATCACCGGAACAGGCGGTTTGCCAAGGCATCAATTGGCGCTGGGATGAAGGTCTAGGCGTCATGCTGTCGATTTCATCACAGTGCGGATCTGCCGCCAGTTCAAAGCGAACAGTTGGCTGTTCCGCGGCAAGCCCTGCGCAAAATAGAGGCCAATTGTGGGTTTGGTGATCAAAAAACAGGCTGTTGCGCGGTTGTCGGCGGGCGTTTTTCGCGCGTCGTTTGCGAAACTTGCTGCGATGCAGAATGCTCAGCCTATCCACGAGAGCGAGGCTCAAACATCGTGGATGTGTGACGACCGGAGGAATTTGCGATCTCGCCAGCCGCCACACGGATGCAACACGAAGCTGCCCGCCACAGGTAGGAAATCCGGCGCCCCGGCGCAAGGGATACACCTCTGTCCGGGCGAGGAGAGACTGAATGATCACCTATAAATCTGTTCTGGCGACGACAGCCACCTGCACTGCGCTGGGTTTGGCGACCATGGGAACTGCGGTTGCGGCGGCTGATTGCCCAATAAAGGTGGGTGTCCTGCATTCGCTGTCTGGGACGATGGCGATTTCCGAAACAACGCTCAAAGATACCATGCTGATGCTCCTTGAGGATCAGAACGCCAAAGGCGGCGTCCTCGGTTGTGAACTGGAACCGGTTGTGGTGGATCCTGCGTCCAACTGGCCCCTGTTCGCCGAGAAAGCCCGCGAATTGCTGAGTGTGCATGAGGTCGATGTGATCTTTGGCAATTGGACCTCGGTGAGCCGCAAATCGGTGCTACCGGTGATCGAAGAGCTGAACGGCCTGTTGTTCTATCCGGTGCAATATGAGGGCGAAGAAAGCTCGCGCAACGTGTTCTACACCGGTGCTGCGCCGAACCAGCAGGCAATTCCGGCAACGGATTACTTTCTGGACGAGCTGGGTGTGGAGAAATTCGCGCTGCTGGGCACCGATTATGTATATCCGCGCACCACGAACAATATCCTCGCCAGCTATCTGAAGCAGAAGGGAATCGCCGAGAGTGATATCTTTGTGAACTACACTCCGTTTGGTCATTCGGACTGGTCCAAGATCGTTGCCGATGTCGTGGCGCTGGGCGCAGATGGCAAGAAGGTGGGGGTGATCTCCACCATCAACGGCGATGCGAATATCGGGTTTTACAAAGAGTTGGCGGCAGCCGGTATCAGCGCTGACGATATCCCGGTTGTGGCGTTTTCTGTCGGGGAGGAGGAACTCTCGGGTCTGGATACTTCCAATCTGGTCGGGCATCTGGCGGCCTGGAACTACTTTCAATCCGCCGAGGATGACGCCAACAGCGCCTTTGTCGCGAAGTGGAAGGAGCGGATGGGCGAGGACCGGGTAACCAACGATCCGATGGAAGCCCATTACATCGGTTTCAACATGTGGGTGAATGCGGTGACAGAGGCCGGCACCACAGATGTCGATGCTGTCCGCGCGGCGATGTACGGGCAGGAGTTTCCGAACCTGACCGGTGGCACGGCGGTCATGCTGCCTAACCACCATCTCGCAAAACCGGTACTGATCGGTGAGATACTGGACAACGGGCAGTTTGATATCATCAGCCAGACTGAGGAAGTGCCCGGCGATGCCTGGACAGATTTCCTTCCCGAGTCGGCTGTTCTGACTTCGGATTGGAAAGACCTCGGCTGCGGTATGTACAACACCGAGACCAAGAGCTGCGTGCAGACCCTGTCCAACTACTGACCTGGCAGGATCGTAACGGAAGGGGGGATTTCCTCCCTTCCAACCCTCTCTTCCCTCCTCGAACGGAAATGACGCCTATCATGACACGGTTTTTTGCCGCTGGTCTGTTTGTGCTTTGGGGCTGCTTGGCTGCCACGGCGCAGACAGCGCCTCAACTGGCCTCGCCTTCGCCTGTTGCATCTGCACCATCGAATACAGGGGTTCAGGACCTCCTTCAGTCGCAGTCCGCCTTGATTGTCGCCAGTTCGCGGCAGACGATCGAACCCGCGATTGATGCCATCGCCGAAAGTGGCCTCGCGCAGGTTCAGGCTGTCTTGCAGCTCTGGCAGGACAAGAAACTGGTCCTGCGGACATCCGACCACGTGTTCTTCAGGGCCGAGAAAAACGCTGATGGGCGCTATGATCTGATTGACCTCGACAGTGGCGCAATGGTCGGGGTGGCGGATAAGGGCGATCTCAAGCTGATCAAGCCCAACTCCGGCGTGCGGGCGATGATCGGAACGGCGCTGGTTCGGTTCCAACTGGAAGACCCGGATCTGTCGATACGACAGGCGGCAGTTACCTCCATCGGGCGGGACCCGTCAGCCGCGGCGCTCATGCCGTTGCGGGCCTCAATTGCCAGTGAGACCGATGAGGATCTGCTGGCCTTGAAGCGGCGTGCGGAGCGCCTGTTGACCATTCGCTTTGATACCGATCCAAAGGCACGTGTTGACGCAATTGAGGAGATGTCCGCCGATCTGGGGGTTGATGTCCGCGCGACATTGAATCCGCTGTTGCAGACGGAGTTGCAAATCCATTCCTCGGGTGCGCCGACGGGTGCAAATGTCGCGGCCGAGCGGCGTATCGGGCGCGGGATCGGCGCGGAGGATGCCTATGCCGCACTGGTTGCCCGCGATCTGGCACCTGCGGCGCTGGGGGCTGACGAGATCAGGTCAGCGTTGGAGGCCAATATCGCCGATGGTCGTGTGGCCGGTATTCCATTGGCGCAATTGTCTGACCCTGCAATGCGGCAACAGGCCTATGAAGGCCTGGTGGCAGCCGGTCTGGCCCGCCCGGCCCCAACCCGGGAAGAGATGGCTGAAGCAGTCGCAGGCTACCGGTACTTTGACATCTATGAGGAGTCCTCCTTGGCGGTGACGGATGCCGCAGAGACGGCACTGGCGCGCATCAACAGGCAGGTCGGTTTCAATCAGGCGGCGGATCTCACTCTGGATGCGATGTCTCTGGCGTCGATCTATTTTCTGGCGGCCATCGGTCTTGCGATCACCTTTGGCGTTATGGGGGTCATCAACATGGCCCACGGCGAATTCATCATGATGGGGGCTTATACCGGCTATGTGGTGCAGCTGTTCATCTCCGACCATACGCTGTCCATTCTGGTGGCGATTCCAGCGGCCTTTGCGGTTACCTTCGGAGCGGGGATTGCGATGGAGCGTCTGGTGATCCGCTGGCTCTACAATCGTCCGTTAGAGACGCTTCTTGCGACATTTGGTATTTCCATCGCATTGCAGCAGCTGGCCAAGAACATATTCGGGACGCAGGCGCGCCCGCTGACCGCACCGGGATGGCTGGACGGCGCGTGGATCATCAACGACGTCGTGTCCATCAGCTATATCCGTATCGCGATCTTCGTGCTGGCGTTGGGTTTTCTTGGGCTGTTGCTGTTCATTATCCGGCGCACACGCCTGGGGCTGGAAACCCGTGCCGTCACCCAAAACCGAGGCATGGCGGCATCCATGGGGATCAATCCGGACCGGGTGAATATGCTGACCTTTGGCCTGGGGTCCGGCATCGCGGGCATCGCGGGCGTTGCAATCGGGCTCTTTGCGAAGGTGACCTCCGAGCTGGGCAACGACTACATCGTCCAGAGCTTCATGACCGTTGTGGTCGGCGGCGTCGGCAGTATCTGGGGCACCCTGGCCGGGGCGGTGATGATCGGTTTCTCCCAGAAGGGCATCGAATGGCTGAACCCGTCCAACACGCTGGCGGCACAGACCTATATGATTGTGCTGATCATCATCTTCATCCAATTCAGACCGCGCGGAATTATTGCCCTGCGTGGCCGCGCGGCGGGGGACTGATCCATGCAGCGTTCGTTTATTGCCCGCAATCCATCGGTGTTGGTTTTCATTGCCGTTCTGGCGCTGTTCACGCTGGGAATTACCCTGCTGTCCGAAGGGTTGGGGGCCGGGTTTGTTTCCACCTCCATGATCAAGACACTGGGCAAGACTCTCTGCCTATGTCTGGTAGCGATCGCGATGGATCTGATCTGGGGCTATGTCGGGATCCTCAGCCTGGGGCATTTCGCGTTTTTCGGGCTGGGCGGCTACATGATCGGCATGTGGCTGATGTATGAGCGTACGCGGGATGCGGTGCTCGGCTCCCTGTCGGATGCGGTGCTACCGCCAACCCAGGGCGAGATACATGATGCGATCGCACATCAGATCTTTGGTGTCGTCGGGGGGGACAGCTTTCCGCTGGTCTGGGCCTTTGCCGACAGTCTGGCAGTGCAGCTCTTACTTGTGGTGGCGGTTCCCGGGTTGCTGGCGCTGGTCTTTGGCTGGCTGGCCTTTCGCAGCCGGGTCACGGGTGTCTACCTGTCGATCCTGACGCAGGCGATGACATTGGCGCTGGCGCTATATCTGTTCCAGAACGACAGCGGATTGCGTGGCAACAACGGGCTGAGCGGGCTGCAAAACCTGCCCGGTCTGACTGATGTGCCGCAGTCGCTGGTTTCGATCTGGTTCTTCTGGGGCTCGGCCCTCGCATTAGGGCTGGGCTATGTGACGGCTGCCTGGGTGGTTGGCGGAAAGTTTGGATCCGTGCTGCGGGCGATCCGCGACAATGAGACCCGGGTCCGGTTTCTGGGCTATTCCGTTGAGGGCTACAAGCTGGTGGTGTTCACCGGAACCGCCTGTGTCGCGGGCATTGCAGGTGCGCTTTATTACCCGCAGGCCGGCATCATCAACCCTGCTGAGATGGCGCCAATCGCGTCTATCTACCTCGCGGTTTGGGTCGCCATCGGTGGACGTGGCCGACTTTACGGCGCGGTGATTGGCGCCGCACTCGTCTCGCTGCTGTCCAGCTGGTTTACTGGCGGTCAGGCCCCGGATGTTGACCTCGGGATTTTCACTATTCGCTGGGTCGACTGGTGGCAGGTTGTTCTGGGGCTCGGGTTCGTTCTGGTGACGCTGTTTGCGCCCAAGGGGATCGGTGGATTGCTTGACCTGATCCAGCAACGCAGAACGATTGCAACTGAACCCGGTGAGCAGGAGGTCCAGCGATGAATCCGCTTCTGGAAGTCTCAGGTATTTCGGTCAGCTTTGACGGGTTTCGCGCGATCAACAACCTGTCGTTCAGGATTGGTCCGGCGGAGCTGCGCGCGATTATCGGACCAAACGGTGCGGGCAAGACCACCTTCATGGATATTGTCACCGGAAAAACTGCGCCCGATAGCGGCAGCATCATCTGGGATGGTCGTCGAAGATCGGTGTTTGCGGGTTCCGAAGCGCGCATTGCGCGGGACGGCATTGGCCGCAAGTTCCAGAAACCGACGGTCTTCGAGGAACAGACAGTGCAGGAAAACCTGCTGCTGGCGTTGAAGGCGGACCGCGGCCCGTTTGCCGTGTTACGTTATCGCCCCAGCTCGCCGCATCTTGGCCGCGTTCAGGAACTGGCTGCGGAGGTTGGTCTGGCCGATGCCTTGCACCGTTCCGCCGGGGAGCTGAGCCATGGGCAGAAACAGTGGTTGGAGATCGGCATGTTGCTGGCGCAGGAACCACGGTTGCTGCTGGTGGATGAACCGGCGGCAGGCATGAGCCCGGAAGAACGTGAACAGACCACGGCTATCCTGGTCGCAGCGGCCAAGACGCGTGCGGTTGTCGTCGTGGAGCACGATATGGACTTTGTGCGGCGCCTCAACTGCAAGGTGACGGTTCTGCACGAAGGCGCGGTCCTCGCCGAAGGATCGCTGGATCATGTGACCGCCGATCAAGCTGTCATTGATGTTTATCTGGGGCGCTAAAATATGCTGAAGCTGGAAAATATATCGCTGCACTATGGGCATTCGCAGATCCTGCATGGGATTTCGATGGAGGTGAAACGTGGTGAGGTGGCCTGCGTGATGGGGACGAATGGCGTGGGAAAGACCAGCCTGATGAAGGCGATTTCCGGTCGCCATCCTCGATCCGGTGGAGAAATTCTGCTGGACGGCGACCCATTGCGGGCTGCCTCATCCTATCAACTGGCGCAAAAAGGCATCGCTTATGTGCCGCAGGGGCGGGAGATCTTTCCGTTGCTGACGGTGCTTGAGAATCTCGAAACCGGGTTTGGCTGCCTGCCGCGAAGCGATCATCAGGTGCCGGATCGGATCTACCAGCTGTTCCCCGTTCTACACGATATGCGTCATCGCCGTGGAGGCGATCTCTCAGGAGGGCAACAACAACAGCTTGCCATTGCACGCGCATTGATCACGCGTCCGAAGCTGCTGCTGCTTGATGAACCGACCGAGGGGATCCAGCCGAATATCATTCAGCAGATCGGAGATGTAATCCGGCATCTGCGCGACGAGCGCGAGATGGCGATTGTTCTGGTCGAGCAATATTTCGATTTTGCCTATGAGCTTGCAGATAGATTTGTCGTTCTGCGACGGGGGCGCATCACAATGTCCGGGGAGCGTGCCGACATCAGCCGGTCCGACCTGCTGGCAGGTGTTTCCGTCTGAACCTTACCGGTTCTCTGCTGTCGCGGATTGGTCCGAGGCCGGTCTGTCTGGTTAACTTGCACAAAATTTGGCACGGTCATCAGGGATTTTGAGCGTGCTGATCTCTGTATCCGAGATGTTTTTCCGGTCGAAATAAGCCGCTGGAACAGTCTTTGACAGGCTGCAAGCATTTGAAATGTTTGAATCCTAATTCGTCTTTGTGATGGATTTAGATTTTCTGAAATTCGCTACATTTTATTCGAAGTGCCTGATGCGCTGTAATTGAGTAGTCTTGACCAAATGCGCGACGCCGACATGGGGACGAGGGGGCTTGGATGCACCTTCGAGACGGCGTCGGCGTGGGACCGGAGATAGGGGAGCAGAACTGAAACCGAACGGCTGCGCGTGCAGCAGAGCCTAGGTTGCGCCGAAGGGCCAACATGGGATCTGCCGATCTGCCCGCGTGACCGCATATCGAGCCTTGCGCAGCACCTTTGCGTGCGCTGCGCACAACCCGCCACCCGAGCGCCAGGTGATACGGGGAACGACAACAACGGCGCGCGACACGGAACAGGGAACGATTATGTCAATCAAGCCACCATTTACCGAGTTGGAGATCGAAACAGCTCCATCCGGCTTCTACGAGGGCCACAGCCTTCCTATCGCGTTGATCAGTAAGATCATCATGACGACGCTGGTCCTCTGGGCCTTGGTCTGGCCAAGCAAAGCCAGCGGAACCCTGTCCTGGGTGAACAGCGAGTTGCTGAACGGATTCAACGCCTTCTACATCATCTCCGTGGGACTGTTTGCCTTCTTCCTGTTTGTTCTGGCCATTCTGCCTGCAACCGGCAACAAGAAGCTGGGGGCGGCTGATGCGACGCCGGAATTCTCCAATTTCTCGTGGTTCTCGATGATGTTTGGTGCCGGGCTGGGTGTTGGGCTAATGGTCTTTGCAACGGCGGAGCCGCTGGGCCTCTGGGGTTCCAACCCATTGGTTCTGTCCGGCGAGGTCGCAGCAAATACCGAGGAGGCGGTCCAGTCCGCCTATCGCTACACCTTCCTGCACTATGGGTTTCACGCCTGGGCGATCTACGTTCTTACCGGCCTGTCGCTGGCTTATTATGCCTATACGCGCGATATGCCGCTGACGATCCGGTCGGCCCTGACGCCGTTGCTTGGCAAGGCTGCAAATGGCTTTATCGGCCATCTGGTTGATGTTCTGGGTGTTGTGGCCACTATTCTTGGCGTGTCCGTCACCATCGGTTTTGGTGTCAGCCAGTTCGTTGATGGCGTCTATGCGGTTTCAGGGATGGAATGGCTGATGAACGGGGATGCCGAAGCGCCGAAACCGAGCACCGTAGGCCTGCTGTCGGCGCTTTTCGTGATCATGGGGCTGTCGATTCTTTCTGCAGTTTCCGGGGTTGGTCGCGGCATCAAATATCTCTCCAACCTCAATCTCGTACTGTCGGTTATCCTGCTGCTGACCTTTGTGTTCTTTGGGTCGTTCTTCTTTGCGATGACTAAATTCGGCAGCGGTCTGGTCGATTACATCCTGCATTTCACTCAGATGTCCTTTGGTGCCTATGGGCCGCAATCGGCGGATGCCTTTGCGACGGCTCTGCCGGAGGCCGCACAGGCGCTTCCTGCGGAAGATATGAGCTCGGTCTACGGTTCGGCAACATCCCCCTGGGGGTCGCTGGGCGGCTTCACCGAAGGGCTGCCTGCGTCGGCGGCAGCGCTGGATGCCGATGCGATCTATGCAGCCGGGGAACCCGGTCGCCAGTTCGGCTGGCAGGCAGGCTGGACCACATTCTACTGGGCCTGGTGGATTGCCTTCTCGCCCTTCGTCGGTTTGTTCCTGGCACGTATTTCCAAAGGGCGCACCGTGCGTGAGTTCATTCTGGGCTGCGTGATCGCACCTGCCATCGTCTGCTTCCTGTGGATGACCATTCTGGGCGGCACCGCGATTGATCTGGAACTGAACGGTACCGCCGCAGGGTCGATCATCGGGGCGACCAATACCGCCAAGCTGTTTGTGACGCTGGAGCAGATGATTTCGGGCGGCTTCCTGTCTGCCATCACCGTGATGTGTGTTGTGCTGATCATGACCTTCCTCGTGACCTCAGCGGATTCGGGTATTCTGGTGATGAACACCATCATGTCCGGTGGCGAAGAGGAAACCGGGATCAAGCACCGTATCATCTGGGGCTTGATTCTGACCTCGGTCATCGGGGCGCTGATCATCGCTGGCAACAGTGGCGCGGCTTCCAATCCATTCGGAGCCTTGCAAAACGCTATGATCATTGGCGCACTGCCCTTCACAATTGTCATGGTTTTCATGATGATTTCACTGGCCAAGGCGCTGTATCGCGACAGTTTGCGGGCAAAGGCAGACTGATCCCGACCCTCATTGATTGCTTGTTAGAAAAGGTCGCGCCTCGGCGCGGCCTTTGTCATTCCGCGGAGCGGTCTTTGACCTGAGCAGTATGAGTTTTGCTCATGGGTGCCTGCTGTAATCTCATTGGTAAGACTGGCGCATATCGGCGATAAAGCCCCTGAGCAATAAGGGGTAGGCCATGGATCGCGCCGAGATCGTACATCAAAATTTCCTTGATCGAGTGGTCGCAGGTCGCCTGCCCCCGGGGCCGTCGCCTGTGGGGGACCTTTGCAGCAGTGATGCGGTCGCGATCTTTCGCGCGCAGGTCCTGAGCCGTGCCCTGGACCGCACCAGCCGGGCTATGCAAAAGTCTGGGCAGGGTTTCTACACGATCGGCTCGTCCGGTCATGAAGGAATGGCGGCGGTTGCGCGAGCCTTGCGCGCTGATGACATGGCCTTCCTGCACTACCGCGACGCCGCATTTCAGATCGCCCGGGCAGATCAGGTACCGGGTCAGAGCATTGCCTGGGATATGCTGCTGTCCTTTGCCTGTTCTGCCGAAGATCCGACATCGGGAGGGCGGCACAAGGTGCTGGGATCCAAGGCGCTGATTATCCCGCCACAGACCTCGACCATTGCCAGCCATCTGCCCAAGGCGGTCGGCGCGGCCTATTCTATCGGTGCCGCGCGACGGCATGATCCAGAGCACCGGGTTCTGCCTGACGATGGGCTTGTGATGTGTTCCTTCGGCGATGCCTCGGCCAATCATTCGACGGCACAAGGAGCGATCAATACCGCCTGTTGGGCGTCTGTGCAGTCGACGCCTTTGCCGCTGGTGTTTGTCTGTGAGGACAACGGGATTGGCATATCGGTCAAGACTCCGAAGGGGTGGATCGAAGCGTCGATGTCGCATCGGCCGGGGATGCGCTATTTTCAGGCCGACGGGCTGAATATCCACGACACCTATGCGGTGGCCGGGGCAGCTGCCGACTACGTTCGTCGCTGCCGCAAGCCTGCTTTCCTGCATCTGCGCACCGTGCGGCTCTACGGTCATGCAGGTGCAGACGTGCCGACCACTTACCTCAGCAAGGCAGAGGTTGAGGCGGATGAGGCCAATGATCCGCTGCTGCACTCCGTGCGGTTGCTGTCACAATCCGGAGCTTTGTCACGGGAAGCGGCACTGGAGATTTACACTGAGACCTGCGCGCGGGTTGAACGGATCCGCACAGAGGTCGTCACCCGTCCGCATCTGAGAACGGCAGGGGATGTCAGTGCCAGCCTGATCCCACCAAAGCGGGTCTGTCGCAAGACGAACGGGCCAAGCGGTGAGGTGCGGGCAGAAATTCTGGGCAGCGATCTGCGTGCTCAGACAGACCCCCAGCCGATGAGCCGGTTGATCAACTGGGCCTTGACCGACCTGATGCTGGAGCATCCTGAGCTGGTCACTATGGGTGAAGATGTCGGCCGGAAGGGGGGCGTCTATGGCGTCACCCAGAAGCTGCAACAGCGGTTTGGCCCGGACCGGGTGATTGATACCTTGCTGGACGAGCAGTCGATCCTTGGGCTGGCCATCGGCATGGGACACAACGGATTTGTCCCGATCCCGGAGATCCAGTTCCTGGCCTATCTACACAACGCCGAGGATCAGATCCGTGGCGAGGCCGCGACCCTGCCGTTTTTCTCTAACGGCCAGTTCAGCAATCCGATGGTGCTGCGGATTGCCGGTCTGGGCTATCAGAAAGGCTTCGGTGGCCATTTCCACAATGACAATTCGCTGGCGGTCCTGCGCGACATTCCGGGCATCGTGATTGCCTGTCCCTCGGACGGGGCCGAGGCCGCGATGATGCTGCGCGAGGCCGTGCGTCTGGCGCGAGAGGAGCAGCGCGTCGTGGTCTTTGTCGAGCCGATCGCGCTTTATCCGATGCGTGATTTGCATGAGCCGAAGGACGGCGGCTGGATGCGTCTCTATCCCGCACCTGACCAGCGGATTGCGTTGGGAGAGGTCGGGGTGCATGGCGATGGTCAAGACCTTGCCATCGTGACCTATGGAAATGGCCGTTACTTGGCGACACAGGCCCAGACCGAGCTGAAGGCCAAGGGCGTTTCCACCCGGGTCGTCGATCTGCGCTGGCTCGCTCCGTTGCCAAAGGAAGCGCTGCTTGCGGCCACGGCAGGATGCGACAACATCTTGATCGTCGACGAATGCCGCAGCACAGGAAGTCAGTCGGAGGCGCTGATGGCGCTGTTCTATGAGACGGATGGCGCGCCGATGGCACGTGTCGTGGCGGAGGATTGCTTTATCCCGACCGGTCCCGCCTATGCTGCAACATTGCCGTCAAAGGAGAGTATCGTCGCAGCGGCGCTGCGGCTGACAGGAGCTGACACATGACCCGCACCGCTGTTCTGATCTGTCCCGGACGTGGCACATACAACAAAACTGAACTTGGGTATCTGGCGCGTCACCACGCCGACAAGCAGGCTCTAATCAGATCATTTGACGCAATGCGCGAGGCCGCGGGCCAAGAGAGTGTCACTGCGCTGGATGGTGCTGAGAGATACGCGATGTCCAAATACACCCGCGGCGATGTGGCCTCTCCGCTGATCTATGCCAGCGCGATTGCGGATGCGCAGTCACTCGCCGAGGACATTGATGTCGTGGCGGTCACGGGCAATTCGATGGGCTGGTACATCGCGCTGGCCGCCGCCGGTGCGCTCAGCCCTCAAACAGGGTTTGAGGTGGTCAACACCATGGGTCAGCTGATGCAGCAGCATCTCATTGGCGGGCAGCTGGTTTACCCCTGTCAGAGCGACGACTGGCAGTTGGATCGGCAGCGCAAGACAGAGCTGCTTCAGCTGGTGCGTGACATAGACAGCAGGCCTGATCATCACCTGTCGCTGTCAATCAATCTGGGCGGCATGCTGGTGCTGGCGGGCAATGCCGACGGTCTGGATGCGTTTGAACAGGCTGTGCCGCAGGTGCAGGATCGCTTCCCCATGCGATTGACCAACCATGCCGCGTTCCATACCGACCTACAGGCCCCGGTCGCTGCTGAAGGCCGGTCGCGACTGCCGGTGGACCTGTTCTCTGCGGCAAAGAAGCCATTGGTCGACGGGCGCGGGCAGGTTTGGTGGCCTGGCGGATATTCACTGACGAGCCTCAGGGACTACACGCTGAATGCGCAGGTCGTTGAGCCTTATGATTTCACTCGCGCGGTGCAGGTCGCGGCGCAGGAGTTCGCGCCGGATCTGTTTATCATCACCGGACCGGGGGCAACGCTGGGCGGCGCTGTTGCGCAGTCGCTGGTGCAGATCAACTGGCAGGGGCTCGGTGGCAAGGCTGCGTTCAAGGCGCGGCAGGCGCAGGAGCCGCTGGTTGTAACAATGGGGGGCGAGGCGCAGCGCCTGCTGGTCAGCCGTTAGGACGCGGCGAGCTGGTCGGCATCCATCGCCACGGAAACGGCGAAGGCCTCAACCGGGCGGGAGACATTGTGCAGCGATACCGAGCCAAGCGGCGTCGCCTGCTCCGGGGTTTCCAACAGGTCGCGGCTGACCACGATCGTATGGCCGCAGGATTTGCCATAGTCGCCAAGCCGTGCGGCGATATTGGCGGCCTGACCGATGACGGTGAAATCCAACCGCTCACGGGATCCGACGTTGCCGTAGGTGACACGACCGTAGGCGAGACCGATGGCCGATTCACAGCGCCGCTTGCCCTCTTCGTCGCCCATTGCGTCCAGTCCGGCAACAATTGCCCGCGCCGATTGCAGGGCCTGCGCGCGTGCCTCATCGGGTGTGTCGCCAGCGGGGAACACCGCTAGGACCGCATCGCCGATGAATTTCAGCACCTCGCCGCTGTGTTCATGCACGATCGTCGATACCGTTTCAAAGAAGCTGTTGAGTAGCTCGATATAGGCGCTGCGGCCCAGGTCCTCCTCAAGCCGAGTGGATCCACGCAGGTCGCAGAACATAATGGCGGCATCAATGTCATCGCCATCACCACGCCGGATTTCCCCACCCAGAACCCGCGCGCCGGTTCGCTTGCCTACATAGGTTTCCAGCAGGGACTGTGCGTTCTCCCGCTGCATGAACACTTCATAGTACCGGGCAATAACCGCAGAACATTCGAATATCAGCCCCAGGTTTTCGGTCGAGAACCCTTTCGGATGATGGCTGGCAACCGTCAGCACGTTTATCCGCCCATCGGAGAAGGGCAGCGGCATCGCCACGTAATCGGTTGCGCCCTCTTCCCTCAGATCGCTGAGGATCGGAAAGGCATCGCTGGGCTGATCCAGATCCAACCGCTGCCGGATGCCGCCAAGCCCGTTGGAAACATGGCGCAGAGGACTGTTCTGAAATGCCGGGTGATCGTGGATCTCATAGCTTGGGGCGTAGGTCGTGACCTTGCCGGAGGCGCGGCTCCAGATGAAGTTCTTGCCCGCGATCATCGGGTGCAGGGACCAGGCCATCACCGAGAGGCGCGACAGGTGAACGCCATGTTCGACCAGTTTCTCCGACAGGCTTTGGGTGAATTCCTCAGGTGTCGGCAGATATGCAGCTTCGCGCAGCAGCCAGTCGATCAGCGGTCCTGAAATATTACCGTATTCCGGGACCTCCAGCTGATTGCTGCCAAGGTCGATCTCAACGCGCGCTTCCGGCATAAAACTGACATGGCCTGCGATGCCGGAAGCCTCAGGCAGAGCATCGTCATAGGACCAGGCGGCATTGCAGATGCTCTGTTCGCCAAGTTCCAGATCCTGATAGCCTGCAGTTCCCTTAAACGGGCAGAAGGTCTGGTGCCCGTTGGCAGGCGTCAGGCAGGTGTGGATATCGTCACGGGGAAAATAGATGGCAGCAGGTCGGCGGGTCTCATACATCACCTTGGCACGGGTGCTCTGGGCGATGATCCTGCCACCGAGCCGCGCCGTAACCGGGCCGCGCAGCTCCTCTACCATAATTCCATATGCAGGTCTTGCGGTGCTGGCGCGCATGTTCATGAGGGCTGTTCCCGGGTGGACTGACAACAAGGGATCCATGTTGCCTGGTTTTCTACTATGTGGTGGTTTCCCGGCAAAATGCCAGAGCTGCACAGGGAATTGATCCATTGGATAAGGGCAGAGGGTCCTGTCAGTATGCGGTAGCGGGATCGGTGACCTCCCTGCGCACGGGGGGTCACACCATGCGGATCACATCCTTGCTGATCGACAGGACATAGCCGCGCTTGGCGATATTCTTGACCAGAAGTTCGCTGACCATCTGATTGCCCAATGTATCGCGCAGCCGCTTGATCCGGGTCGCGCCTGCGGCCTCTTCGCAGTCAATGGAGGGGCGGCCAGATATCATCGCCTCGATCTCCGCACCGGAGAGGACATCGTCATCAAGCCGGGCCTCGGCCAGAACTGCGAGCGTTTCCATCGCTGCGGCGGTCAGTTTGAAGCCCATGGTATTTAGGTAGACGGTGTTTTCTTCGCGGCTGATCAGCAGTTCAGTCACTTGGATGCCTGCGCGTTCGATCTGGACCATGCGCCGGTTCAGCATGACCAGCATGGCCAGAACCACCAGCGCAGCCACCATCATCATGGTGGCAAAGACCATCAGCACAAAAATTACCATCCGATAGCTGGTCAGCGTATCGGCAAAGGCGGTGCCGGACTGGGCGAGGATCTCCAGCAGCTTGATCTCGGCCTGCGTGGTAAGGTCGTTTTCCACAAAGACCCGCTCGACCCTTGCGTTGAAAGCGTTGGCATCGGGAAGCGTCAGCAGCAGCACGGTACCGGCAATCGCCAGCAAGGCAACGATGGCAGTGATCCCCAATGCGATGACGCGGCTTCCCGCCGCGCGCACCTCAGAAACGGAGAAAATAGGGTCCGGCATCTGTTTTCCTTTGTTCCAGCCCGTCGGGACCAAAAATGGACAGAACATTGAGCAAGGTCCAGCCCGCTGCCAACAACCGGTCGGAGATTTCGGCCTTGGCGGCCGGCTTGCTGCAGCCGCCGCCGAGCTGGATCACGCCGTAATGCAGCCGCAGGGGGGCATCCTGTTTCGCCTTGTAATCGGCGTAACACTCGGCCGCTGCGGCCGGGCCCGTATCGCTGAGCATACCCATGGCAAGACCGGCAATCAGAGCTGTGGAGATAAGGAGGTTTTTCATACCCTCACACTGCGCATTTGTCGCGGGATATTCAATAACAACAGGCGATTGCGGGTGGTGATATTCGATAACAAGGCGCCGTTATTGCCTGTCCGCACGGTTCCGAACCAGGCTGATTGCATCGGTCATTTGGCCTCATGTTTTCAGAACTTCAGGAAGGACATCCCATGTTTCGCAGCAGTCGCATTGATGTAAATGCCAAACCGCATCGCAAATTCATCACGCTGATCGTTGCCGCAGCGGTCGCGGTGACCGGGTTTTCCGCGGCGCCTGCACGGGCGGATGAGGATGTTGCCAAGGTGCTGGCGGGTCTCGCCGTGCTTGGCATTATCGGTGCAATCGTGAAGAACAATCGAGATGATGATCAGCCACAGGTCACCCGTCCGCATCGTCCGTCACATGGCAAGCCGTATCGGCCTCATCATCCCAGACCGCTTCCGCCGCATGTGGCGCGCTATGATCTGCCGGCACAATGCGTGCGCTATTTCCCGCGCTACAGCCAAAGCCGGACTTTGATGGGGCAGGGCTGTCTGCGCAAACAGTACGGATTTGAGCACACCCTGCCGCGCGCCTGCCAGGTGACCTTCTGGAATGGCAAACGCAATCGTGTCGGCTATCGCCCGGATTGCCTCAAGGACCGCGGCTATCGCATTACCCGTCGCTGAGGTCGGCGGGACCTGGGTTCGAGCAGACTTGGGGGCTTCGGCCCCCTCTTTTTTGCGCGGTATATGCGGTCGGACTTGAAACCCGGCTTAAAACCCGGTCAGACCAAGGGATGGATTATCCCGATTACACATTGGAAGCGGCCGCCCGTGCGCGTGGCCATATACGTATTGCAGGCGTGGATGAGGTTGGTCGTGGCCCGCTCGCCGGACCGGTGACCGCCGCCGCGGTCATCCTGGACGCCGACAATATTCCCGAGGGGCTGAACGATTCAAAGAAGCTAAGCGCCAAGCGGCGCGAGGCGGTCGAAGCGTCGATCTTTGCGCAGGCCGAGGTTGCGATTGCTCATGCCAGCGTCGAAGAGATTGATTCCCTGAACATTCTGCGCGCCTCGCATCTGGCAATGGAGCGGGCCGTTGCAGCCCTGGATCCGGCGCCGGATTATTTGCTGATCGATGGCAATCTGATCCCCAAGGGTCTGCTCCAGACGTCGGAGTTCGTGATCAAGGGAGACAGCAAATCAGTCTCCATCGCGGCGGCATCCATCGTGGCAAAACTGGCCCGTGACCGGATCATGGTGGATTTGGCGCAACAGTTTCCCGGCTATGGCTGGGAGAAAAACGCAGGCTACCCGTCCAAACAGCACCGCGACGCCCTGGTGAACCTGGGCGTGACCCCACATCATCGGCGTTCCTTTAAGCCTGTCCACAACATATTGTATCAAGAGTGAACCTCATCACCTTGTTCTAAAAAACAAATTGACCTCGAATCCACGATGACTCATCCTGTGGACAACCAAAATGAGCGCAAAAATGCGCCGTGGTTATCGAGGCAGAGCAAATGAACAAAACACTTACACGGGGCGCCGCGGCGCTCCCGCTAAACGCGATCCTTGACGGTGACTGTATCGACGTGATGTCCGGTCTGCCGTCAAATTCGATTGATCTGATTTTTGCGGATCCCCCCTATAACCTTCAGCTGAAGGGGCAATTGCATCGTCCTGACAACAGCAAGGTCGATGCGGTTGATGACCACTGGGATCAGTTTTCCAGCTTTGGCGTCTATGACGAGTTTACCCGTGCCTGGCTTAAACAGGCGCGCCGTATCCTGAAGCCAAACGGCTCCATCTGGGTGATCGGATCGTACCACAACATCTTCCGAGTCGGCACAGCGGTGCAGGACGAAGGCTTCTGGATCCTCAACGATGTGATCTGGCGCAAGTCGAACCCAATGCCGAATTTCCGTGGCAAGCGTTACACCAACGCGCATGAGACGATGATCTGGGCCTCAAAATCCGAAGGCGCAAAATATACCTTCAACTATGAGGCGCTGAAAGCGCTGAACGAAGGTTTGCAGATGCGTTCGGACTGGGTCATGCCGATCTGTACCGGCCATGAGCGGCTGAAGGATGAGGCCGGCAATAAGGCGCATCCGACGCAGAAACCCGAGGCGCTGCTGCACCGCATTCTCGTTGGCTCGACGAATCCGGGCGATGTGGTGTTGGACCCGTTCTTTGGCACCGGCACCACGGGCGCCGTGGCAAAGATGCTGGGCCGTGAATTTATCGGAATCGAGCGCGAAGCCGCCTACCGTGAAGTTGCCGAAAAGCGCATCAAATCCGTACGCAAGTTCGACCGCGAAGCGCTGCAGGTCTCTGCCAGCAAACGTGCCGAACCGCGCGTCCCCTTTGGTCAGCTGGTCGAGCGCGGCATGTTGCGCCCGGGCGACGAGCTTTATTCGATGAACCGTCGGCACAAGGCAAAAGTGCGCGCAGACGGCACGCTGATCGGCGACAATATCAAGGGATCAATCCATCAGGTCGGAGCGCATCTGGAAAACGCGCCCTCCTGCAATGGCTGGACCTACTGGTGTTTCAAGCGGGACGGAAAGACCGTGCCCATCGACGTGCTGCGCCAGCAGATTCGGGCAGAATTGCAAAACTGACCCCACCCTTTCACAACCTGTGTGAAACCGCAGGCGCTGTCGCATTGTCGACGGCGCCAACCTTGCCCCGCCGTCATGGCGGGGTCTTTTCGTTTCAGCGCTGTCGGTTCAAGGGGTGCATCCGTTGGCAGCTGCCGTTAGTTTGACGCAAGACCGGCGCCAATGGATGGATACATATCATGGCAGTAACCGCCTCCGCCCCCGCTCCTGCCTTGGATAGCGACGAAGCCATTTTCAGACAGGAGAGCCCCTATGCGCTGGATGCGCTAACAGAGCACAAACGCAATGGGCTGGAGCTTGCGGTGCGGGCGCGCTGGATCGCCATGGCCGTAACGGCGGTTTTTCTGATCTATGTGAACCCCAAATGGGATGTGCTGTATTATCACTTTATCCTTGCGTTGCTGTGTCTGAACGGCTGGCTGATCCGCCGGGTTGGACGGGTTGGGCAATCACGGCTTGAGATGCTGCTGATTTTTGCCGATCTGTCGATCATGACCATCGGAATGGTTCTGCCAAATCCGCTGAGTGTCGACGATACGCCGCTGCCTATTCAGTATCGGTTTGGCAATTTCATCTATTTTTTCATCATACTTGCCGCGGGGACTCTGGCCTATTCCTGGCGCACGGTGGTTGCCATCGGCATCTGGACCGCAGTCATCTGGCTATTTGCGGCGGTCATGGTCTGGTGGCTGACGGATCCGGTGCCCGGCCTGACCGAACGGGTGCTTGAGGTTGTGGGCTATGATCCGACCATGGCTGAATTTCTCGATCCGAACAGCTTTCTCCTGCATCAGCGCCTGCAGGAGGTTATCGTGTTCTTTCTGGTGGCAGTGACGCTGGGTATATCCTCAAAACGGCTCTACGCGCTGATCCAGAATAATGCTGGTCTTGAGCGTGAACGGGCCAATCTGTCACGGTATTTCTCGCCCAATGTGGTGCAACAGCTGTCGCAAAATGATGAACCGCTGAAGCAGACCCGCCGTCAGGACGTGGCCATTCTGTTCATTGACATTGTCGGGTTCACCCGCCTAGCGGCCGAGCGCGACGCCTATCAGGTGATTGACCTCTTGCGCGATTTTCATGGCCGCATGGAAAAGGAGGTGTTCCATCATCATGGCACGCTGGACAAGTATCTGGGCGATGGTTTGATGGCGACCTTTGGCACACCGCTGGCTGGTCCGAGGGACGCAAGTAACGCCCTGGCTTGCGGGCGGGCCATGCTGGCGTCGGTGGCGGAATGGAATGCCGAGCGACGCCGCTACGGCGAGGCAGAAATCCGCGTTGGCATCGGTGTTCACTATGGTGAGACGGTGATTGGCAATATCGGCGCAAACCGGTTGGAATATGCGGTGATCGGTAACGCGGTGAATATTGCAGCCCGACTGGAGGAGCGCACCCGCGAGATGAACGCTCAGATGGTGATCAGCGAGACCCTGCGGCAGCGTGTGGAGGACGAAGGCGGCGCCAGAGATCTGCAAGCAGGTTTCGTGCAGCACGGCGCATCTGAACTGCGTGGGCTGACCCGACCGATGACACTATGGGCGCTGCCCCGCTAGGTGTCCGCTAGGCGCCCGGACCCGCCGGTGTCGGGTCGGGGCGGTCTTCGTGGCAACGGGCCGCATTGTAGGCGCTCCAATCGGTGATGTCAGGATAATACATCTGCCGCCAGCGCCGCACTCGCGGGTTCATGATCCGCCGCCACAGCGGTGGTATCATCGCCGCAACTGTCATGACCGGATAGCCGTAGGGTAGCTGGGGAGCATCGGTTGATGTGTGGTTCTGAAGCAGGGGAAAGCGACGATCGGGTTTGTAGTGGTGGTCGGAATGGCGTTGCAGGTTGATCAACAGCCAGTTTGACGCCTTATGGGCTGCATTCCACGAATGGCGCGGCATCACAGGCTCAAATTTGCCCCCGCCCAGATATTTGCGCGTAAGACCGTAGTGTTCAACGTAGTTCACCAGTTCCAGCTGCCAGATCGCGACACCCGCCTGGACCAGGAACAACCCAACGCCGAGCATCCCGCCCAGCACAAGGGCCATCAGCAGAAACGCGGCTTGCAGCGCCCAATAGCGAAAGAACGGGTTGCGCCGGTCAGTCCAAGGTAGGTTGCGGCGCGCCAGTTGTGCTCTCTCAGCCCGAAACGCAGACCGCCAGCATTGCCACAGAACACGCGGATAGAAACGATGGAAGCCCTCGTTGTAGCGCGCTGTGACCGGATCGCGGGGTGTGCCGACATGGCGATGATGCACGAGCAGATGCTCGGATCTGAAGTGAGAATAGAGCACCATTGCCAGCAGGATATCCGCCAGCCAACGCTCCAGTCTGCTCTTCTGGTGCATCAATTCGTGGCTGTAGTTGATCCCTATTGTGCCGCTGAGGACGCCAACACCGAAGAATACCCCGAATTTCTCCGCACCCGAGAGATGATCGGCGCCAGGCACGTAGATTAGCATGGCAATCAGGAGCAGGACCTGCACCGGAACCCAGGCAATGGTCAGTGAGGAATACCAATGAAGATCTTCTTCGGGTGTGAGCGGATCCGCGTTTTCAAGATTAAGCCCGAAGACCCCGTCCAATGCCGCAAAGAGATACCAGGTGACGAAGGGCGGCAGCAGGATGAGCCAGCCACCATAAAGAGCGGCGAGCCCGACCAGCGGCACCAGCAGAAAGGACAACCAAAAGGGCAGGGCGGCCTGCCAGCTGCGCAGAGTCTCGGCGGATATCATTCCAGTACAGCCTCATTCAGGTCAGGCGCGTTCGTGGCCAACTATGCGCCCTGCCCGGATAAAAGAGAAGGCATCAGCGCCCCTTCCAGAGATCGAAGGCCTTGCGCATCACCGTCGGCAGGTCGGTGGGTTTGAAGTCATGTCGTTTTATCACGCGCTGACTGTCCTGCGGTGTGAAACCGGGTGGCAGCTCCGCCAGCATGACCTGCAGGACCAGGTGAAAATGGGTGAAGGTGTGACGCACCTCCGCCCCCGGATCCTGCCAATCGGCCTCAAACGGTGGGGCTGGGGCCGGATCGTCGTTCCAATCGCTGCCCGGCCAGCCCAGCATACCGCCCAGCAACCCCTTGTTCGGGCGCTGCTCCAGCAACCAGTCGCCATCGCAGCTGCGTGCCAGATAGACGATGCCAAGGCGGGTTGGCTTGGGTTTCTTAGGGGTTTTCTTTGGCAGTTCCAGAGCTGTGCCAGCCGCACGGGAAGCGCAGGGGCTGCGCCATGGGCAGATGCCACAGGCCGGATTGCGCGGTGTGCAGATCGTCGCGCCGAGATCCATTACCGCCTGAGCGTGGTCGCCCGGGCGCATCGCTGGGGTCAAGGCTGCAGCTTTCTCTTTCAGCTGGGGTTTGGCCGCTGGCAGGGGAGTATGGATATCGTAAAGCCGCGCCATCACCCGCTCGACATTGCCGTCCAGCACGGTTTCCGGGCGGTCAAATGCGATCGCCGAAATGGCGGCGGCGGTATAGGGGCCGATGCCGGGTAGGGCGATCAGCCCGTCATAGGTATTCGGAAAGGTGCCACCGTGTTCCTCGGCCACGACGCGCGCGCATTTCAGCAGATTGCGTGCCCGTGCGTAATACCCAAGACCTGCCCATTCCCCCATGACATCTGCATCCGCCGCCGCCGCGAGATCTGCCACCGTCGGCCAGCGGCTGGTGAACCGGTGGAAGTAGTCCTTGACGGCAGCCACAGTGGTTTGTTGCAACATGACCTCGCTCAGCCAGATGCGGTAGGGATCGGGCCAGATACCGGCGGCGCGATCCGACGGGCTGACACGCCAGGGCAGGCTGCGCGCGTGCTGGTCGTACCAGTCCAGCAAATCACGGCTCTGCGGGTGGCTCTCGCTGTTGAGGTCACGCATTCTTTATCCTTTATGGCCCGGTTTCGCTGGTTCTCGCATAGCAGCCCTTTACAATAGGGCGAGCAGTCTAGCAAAACCACGGTCATGGCAGTGCAACGGACAAAATCTCGCGGGTTCAAGCGAACATCGCAGCTTCTGAACGATCAGATTCGCAAAGCCGGCGAAAGCCGGGGCTTTGCGGTGTCGCGCCTGCTCACCCATTGGGAAGAAATTGCCGGTCCCGACATCTCCTCTATCGCGCGCCCGGTCAATGTGCACTACGGGCGCGGTGGATTTGGAGCGACGTTGACGTTGTTGACCACCGGTGCCCATGCGCCGATGCTGGAAATGCAGAAAGAGCCTCTGCGCTGCAAGGTGAACGCGGTTTACGGCTATAACGCAATTTCCAAGGTCCGGATTACCCAGACCGCGCCCACTGGCTTTGCCGAGGGGCAGGTTTCCTTTAAATACGCTCCGAAGGTCCGCAAACCCCAGGCGCCTGATCCGCAGGACGTGGCGGCGGCAGCCGAGGCTGCGACCGGGGTCGAAAGTGATGAATTGCGCGCAGCGCTTGAACGGCTTGGGCGCAACGTGCTGACGAAACAGAAAACTCTTAGAAAGGGGTATGAATGACCCGTTTGATGTCCGGCATCTTTGCCTCCGCTGTCGTTGCGGCGGGTGTCTATGGTTATGCCGCATTGCAAGGCGGCACCTCTCTGCCCGGCAACCCGCTGGTTGGGGCGGCCTACGCGCAAGATGCAGAGGTTGATACCTCCACCATCGTCGAGATGGTGCAAGGTGCCGAAGATGCTCCGGTGACGCTGATTGAATATGCGTCCTATACCTGTCCGCATTGCGCGAATTTCCACCAGGGTGCGTACAAGCAGCTGAAGCAGGATTACATCGACACCGGAAAGGTGAAGTTCATCTACCGCGAGGTCTATTTCGATCGCTATGGCCTTTGGGCGTCGATGATTGCACGCTGTGGAGGACCTGAGAAGTTCTTCGGGATCAGCGACCTGATCTACAAGGGGCAATCTGATTGGGCCCGAGCGGGTGGCGCGACTGAAATCGTTGATGCGCTGCGCAAGATCGGGCGGCTCGCAGGTCTGGAAGAGGAACAGCTGGAGGCCTGTCTTCAGGATGGGACCAAGGCCCAGACCCTCGTCAACTGGTATCAGGAAAATGCGACAGAGCATGGCATCGAGTCCACGCCGTCGTTCATCCTGAACGGCAAGAAAGTGGAAAATCAGTCTTATGAGGCGTTCAAAGCGCTGATCGACGCCGAACTCGACGGCTGATACCCCTTCCTTTGGGAAAATGCAGATAGGAAAACCCGCCCGGTGACCGTGGCGGGTTTTTTGCAATCTGCTGCCAGACTGGATGAGAGTGCACCGCGTCTTCTTGCCCGAGTGTTATGGAGGCGGTGGAGCGAACTTGCGGATTTGGGCCAGAAGCGCGTCATCGTTGTCGATCTGCAGGCGCACCGGTAGCGTGATCACCTTGTTGCGAAAACTCTCCGGCAGCCGGACCGCGTCCTTTTCGGTGGTGACCATCTGGGCACCGATCAGCTTGGCTTCGGTTTCCAGCCGGGACATCAGGGCAGTGGACAGGGGTTGGTGATCGTCCAACGCTTCACTACGGCGCAGATCCGCGCCAAGGTCACGCAGCGTCTCGAAGAATTTCCGTGGATGGCCAATTCCTGCGAATGCCAGCACCGGCGTCCCCTGCCAGGGCATTCCGGTTTTCAAAGGCTCCAGTGCGCCGGAGTAATGTGGGCATGTCGTCAGGGCATCGCTCCAGGCTGACTGGAACCGTGCCTGCGCCTCGGGTCGGCCCAGCGACAATACCAGATCGGCGCGCGCAAGGCCCGTAGCCACCGGTTCACGCAGTGGACCGGCGGGCAGGCAATGGCCATTGCCAAACCCACGCTCCGCGTCGACGACGACCACGGAAAGATCCTTGTGAACACTCGGGTTCTGAAAGCCGTCATCGAGCAGTATGACTGTGGCACCAGCCGCGGCAGCCGCCTGCGCACCAGCGGCGCGATCCTCAGCTTTCCAGACCTCTCCAAAGGCCGCCAGGAGCAGGGGTTCGTCGCCAACCTGACTGGCGCGATGACGGCCCGGATCGACCTGCACAGGACCGGGCAGAGAGCCACCATAGCCACGGGTCACCACATGTGGCTCATGCCCCATATCCCTGAGCCGTTCGAGAAACCAAATGACCGTTGGCGTCTTGCCGGTGCCACCGGCGTTGATGTTGCCGACACAGATCACCGGAACAGCCACCCGTAGCGCGGCGCCCTGCGCCAGGCGTCTGGCGGTGGCATATGCGTAGATCCGGCCAAGCGGCGCCAGCAAGGTCTTGCGAATATCGAAGTCTCCGGCGGGCTTGTGCCAGAAGTCAGGAGCTTTCATATCGGTCCTCTCGCTTGTCCAGCAACTCCTGGACGCGATCCATAAGGTGGTCGGTCATATCGGCGCCTTCTGTGACGATCTGCCAGCCGGCAAGCGCCATCTCCGCCGCCCGATCAGGGGCCGACAGGCTGAGCACGCCCTGCGCGAGATCTTCGGCATCGTTGATTTTCAGCGCGGCACCAACCTCTGTCAGCCGCTCATATAAGGCGGCATATGTGCCAAGACCCGGCCCATGCAGGATCGCCGACCCGAGTGCTGCGGCATCCAGCGGGTTCTGTCCGCTTGCGTGGCGGGGCAGACTGCCGGCCAGCAGACACAGTGGCGAAAGCCGGTACCAGAGACCGGTGTCTTCGGAAGAGCTGAGCAGGACTTGGGTGTATTCATCAGGCTCTTCGCCGCTGTCCCAATCGGCCAGCTGCAGGCCGCTGGCGATGATCGCATCGCGGGCCTCTGCGAGGTCCTGTTCATCGCGGATCGCGATTACCAGAAGCAACCGATGCAAAAGCCGCAGTACGCTGCGATGTGCCGTCAGGATGGTTGGTAGATCACCCAGCTCGGTCTGCGCAGAGAACCAGACCGGGCGGCTCCCCAGCTGGGCCTGCATATGGGTAAGCTCATCGCTGTTGCAGCCAGGGGGCGTGGCCGACAACCGCAGGGGATTGGTCTGTTGGATCCGATCTGCAGCGACACCGAGCCGGAGCATCTGCGCTCGGGCCTCATCTGACGGGGTCATGATTTCGCTGAAGCGGTCGAAAAGCCGACGGCGCTGGTCCGGCAACCAACGACTGGTGCGATCGGGCAATTCTCTCGCTTCGATATCAACCAGTAGGCTGTCGATCTGACGTTCGCTCATCTGGCGCATCAGTCCACGACGGAGGTCTCCCCCCGACCAGATAAGCAGATCGGGGCGCCAGTGATCGAGAAACATCCGCACGTCGGCCGGGGTGTCATCTGGCGGTGGTCCCGCAGCGAGGTCGCAGCCCTCGACCAGTGGCCTGTTCGTGATGTCGCGGCTCCACGTCACCAAAACAGACAGATCGGGTCGAAGCGATTTCATACGGTTCCCGACATCGCCGAGAGCCATGTAGCGCTCTGTCGTGGAAGCGTGGATCCACAGCACTTCGCCTGCGGGACGGGCAGGCCAGCGGAGGCTGCGGTCGGATGCGGCGGAAGGTCTCGACATGGCTACGGTTTTCCTGCTGCGCGCGGCTGTCAGAGCGGGCGAAGGCCGGGACCCTTCGGATCGAGCGCGGCAATCAGTTGTTCGTGCAGTCGCGGCGGCGCAGCGACAACGCCGTTGAGCGTAGGGTGAGGGTTGTTGAACCGCAAGCCGACGCCGAACCTGTCGCTGCACAGCCCTCCGGCCTCGCGCAGGATCAGGTCACCCGCTGCGATGTCCCATTCCCAACTGGGGCGCAGGGTCAGCATGGCATCAAAGCCCGCATCCGCGACCCGCGCCATTCGGTAGGCAAGCGAAGGGCGATGACTGCGATTGAACGCGGGTACCATGCCATTGTGCCAGTGTTCGGGGTCCTGCAGCGGTCTTGCCGCCAGAACATTTGCGGCGTTGAGGTCATCCTGTCGGGAAACCTCGACTGCTGTGCCATTGCAGGTCGCGCCTTGTCCAAGTGCTGCGCAATACATCAGCTCGCGCTGGGGCAGGTAGATGACTGCCGCCGTGATCGTCCTGTTATGCGCAACCGCCAGCGAATGGGCCCAGGTCCGAGATCCTTCGGCGAAACTGCGGGTGCCGTCGATAGGATCGACGATAAAGATCTTTTCACGGTTCAGACGTGTGCTGGTGTCTTCGCTTTCTTCAGACAGCCAGCCATAATCCGGGCGGGCGCCGGGCAGCACGTCGGCAAGCAGCTCGTTGACGGCGATATCAGCTTCCGTCACTGGCCCGCCACCGTCTGGTTTCTCCCATTTCTGCGCTTCGGGCCCAGAGTAGCGACAGGCGATATCGCCTGCCTGCTCTGCTGCGCGGATCAGCAGGGAAAGATCAGTTTCCGGCAAGGGTCATCCCCTCGACCAGCAATGAGGGCACAATGCGGGACAGATGGGTTCGCGCGTCATTGGCTGGAACAATACCGCGCAGCATGTCGCGCAGATTGCCTGCAATCGTGCATTCATTGACGGGATAGGCAATCTCACCGTTTTCCACCCAGAAACCGGCGGCCCCGCGAGAATAATCGCCGGTATTCGGGTTGATGGTGGATCCAATCATCGAAGTGACCAGAAGGCCGGTGCCCATATTGGCAATCAGATCGGCGCGGCTATCGGGACCTTGGGTCAGCGCGATATTCCACTGCGATGGGGATGGCACCGAGCCGACACCGCGTGCCGCGTTGCCAGTGCTTTGCATCTCCAGCTTGCGGGCCGATGCGAGATCGAGCGTCCAGCCGGTCAGCATCCCGTTGTCGATAATGGCGCGGCGCTGCGTCGGCAGGCCTTCGCCATCGAAAGGACGCGATCCGGCAATCCGGGGGCGAAAGGGGT
Source organism: Phaeobacter sp. JH20_29 (assembly GCF_048056175.1). Lineage (NCBI taxonomy): Bacteria > Pseudomonadati > Pseudomonadota > Alphaproteobacteria > Rhodobacterales > Roseobacteraceae > Phaeobacter > Phaeobacter sp. JH20_29. The sequence goes on along the minus strand of NZ_JAYMWO010000005.1, from coordinate 114,069 downwards.
CTTCCGTGACGCTCAGATGCGTCGGCAGAATCTGATCTCCCAGAGCGTCCTTCAGCCAGGAGGACCCGCGGGCGATGCTCGCACCGTTCACCGCAGCCAAAAGATGGCCGATCAGAGAGGACGAGACGCGTTCGTCGAACAAAACCGGGTAGCTGCCGGTTTCCGGTTTGCGAGCGCCCAGCCGTTCGACTGCGCGCTCACCAGCCTGTCGTCCGATGTCATCAGCCGGCCGCAGATCTGCCTGGAAGGTTCGGGAGTCGCCGTCATAGTCACGTTCCATGCCGGTTCCGCTTCCTGCGATGGCGGTACAGGAGATCGAGCGGCTGCTGCGTTGGTAGCCACCGGAAAACCCGTTGGTCGCGGCCATATGGACCTTATGGCTGCCGTATCCGGCCGCCGCAGATTGTACCTGGGTTACCCCCGAAACGCCGAGGCCAGCCGCCTCAGCCGCCAGTGCATCCTCTTGCAAGGTGGCAGGGGCCGGTTCGTCGCTGGGATCAAAGAGCTCCAGCGCGGCGAGATCCCAATTCTGCGCAAGCTGGTGCGGTTCGGCCAGACCGGCATAGGGGTCCTCGGGGGCCTCGCGTGCCATCGCGACAGCGCGTTCCGCCATGGCCGTCAGGGTTTCGTCCCGCATGTCCGAGGCCGAAACGCAGGCCTGACGTTGCCCGACAAAGACCCGCAGGCCCAGATCCACCCCTTCGGACCGCTCGGCATGTTCCAGCGTGCCCTGACGCACTTCGATGGAGAGAGAGCTGCCTTCTGCCACCATCGCGTCGGCGGCATCGGCCCCCGCCTTGCGGGCGGCATCAAGAAGAGCGTGGCTTAGGCTTTCGGGGGTCTGGGTCATGGGCACCTACATGGGTTGAACATCACCTAGAGCTAGCCAGCGCAGCGAGAGGCTGCAAGGGCGCAGACAAAAAAAGGGGCCGCAATTTGCGGCCCCGATCATCCAGTCAGTCAGGTACTGTGGTTACTTGATGCGCTGGCCGTTCGCCTTGATCTGACCGTCCTCTGACACTTCGATCTTGGAGGTCAGCGTGTCCTCGCCATCGCCGGGAACCGCCAACATGCCCATCATCATGCGCGCGCCCATGGCGTCGCTGTCCGAAACCAGACCCATTCCGATCAGCTTGTCCAGCAGCGTGTTGGCGCCCGTCAGCGTCAGGTTTGCCTCACCAGAAGGTGCCGGCATGCCGTCGAAGCTTTCCAGATCGTCATTGTTGAAGGCAAAATCCCCGGTGCCGGTCAGTTTTGCGCCTGCTACGGAGACTTCGAGCGCATTGACGGTCAGCGCGTGCAGCTCACCCGGCGCCTGTTCGCCGTTTTCCACCTCAGCCATTGCTTTCGGGTCAAAGAAATCGAAGGCCAGTTTTGCCTTGCCTGCCAGATCCAGTGCAACGGTTGCGGGATCGTGAGGCAGGGCACCGGTGGGATCCACCATACCCCAGAGCATTTCCGGCACGTCAAAGTCGCGCAGCAACACACCGAGGGCGAAATCCTGCTCTTCGTCGGATTGAGCAATCGGCATGGTCAGTTTGAAGGCGGCTTCGGCCATGGACAGCGCCAGCGGGAACGGCAGGTCCGAGCTGGTGATATTGGTTTCGGTGCGATTCTGTTTGACGTCATAGGTCAATCCGTCGAGACCCATGCTGAAGCCAATTGCTCCGCCTTCTGAGTTGCTATCCAGCGCAAAGGTATCGGTACCATCCTGGCCGCTGATTGCGCTGTTGCCACTTACAAAGTCAAATGTACCTTCGGCGTTGAAGCCACCGCGCAGCAGCGCCGCCATATCGTTGGTTTCCAGCCCTTCGGGAACAATTGTCGTGCCCGCGAAGCGCACACCCTGCATCGCCCCTTTGAAAGAGCCGCCATCGTTGGTTTCAGGCACCGTGATCGTCGCGTCAAAATTCAGCGATTCACTGGTCATTGTCTGGTTGTAGGCGCGGACGTCAGAGTTGGTCATGACCGTTTTTGTCACAACATCCGCCAGCGTCATGGTCAGCTGTACGGTTTCGGCAGCGATGTCTTCGTCCGGGATCTTCAGATCCGTCAGCGAGATTTTCATCAAGCTGCTGGCATAATCATAGGTCATCTCATCCGTGTCGCCGGAAACCAGCATCGGGCTGCCGTCGTGGGTGTAAACAATGGTCCCGCTGGCGACACCCTCTGGGCCGTCCATTTTGAACATCATCGGCATGTCTGCGGGCAGCATGATATTGACTGTGCCATCACCGTTTTCGACGAACTTGATGTCGGGGAGGGTCAGCGTGCCGCTGGTGTTTTCCTCCATGATTGGCATGGCCATAGAGATGTCAGAGACGGTCAGCGTATCGCCGGACATAGTCTCGGTGCCATTCACCGTATAACCGGTGGCCGTCATGTAGGACTTCCAGTCCGACCAGACATCTTTTGCCGTTACATCTGCCAGGGCCGCCTGCGCAGAAAACGCCATAACAATCGCAACACCGCTGCTGCGGGCGAGGAAAACGGACATAAGTATACCTTTCGTGGTCTATTTTGCGCCATGGTTGGCCGGAGGAGGTGCCGGGTCAAGGGGGCATCCCACTGGACCGTTCCCCCTAACCAGTCTACCACATTTCAAAACAGGGATTTGGAGATTAATAGTATGGAGATCAAGGGCAAGACAGTTGTGATAACCGGCGCGAGCCGGGGTATCGGTGCCGATACGGCCCGTGTGTTTGCCGCTGCCGGGGCCAATGTGGCCTTGCTGGCAAGGAGTGAAGACAGCCTCGCCGAGCTGGCAAAAGAGATCGGCGGAAAGGTGCTGACCTTCGCCTGTGACGTGGCCGACTACCAGGCTGTAGCGGCCGCTGTCGCGCAAACCGAGGCGCAGTTTGGGCGGATTGATATACTGATCAACAATGCCGGTGTGGTCGATCCGATTGCCCGTCTTGAAGCGGCCGATCCTGACGACTGGGCCCGGCTGATCGACATCAATGTGAATGGTGTATTCAACGGAATGCGTGCGGTCCTGCCGGGGATGAAAGCAGCGGGTGGTGGAACAGTCCTGACCGTCAGCTCGGGTGCTGCGCATAACCCGGTGGAAGGCTGGAGTGCCTATTGCGCCTCCAAGGCGGCTGCCGCGATGCTGACCCGGTCCCTGCATCATGAAGAAGCGGCAAATGGCATTCGCGCCATGGGGCTGTCTCCGGGCACCGTAGCAACGGAAATGCAGCGGGTGATCAAGGCCAGCGGCGTCAATCCAGTCAGCCGGTTGGATTGGTCAGATCATATTCCGGCCGAGTGGCCGGCGCGGGCTCTGCTGTGGATGTGCAGCGCGGCGGCGGACGACTTGGTCGGAACCGAAATCTCGTTGCGTGATGAGGGCATCCGCAAGCAGGTCGGCCTGACATGATCGACCTCGACATCGGAGAGGACGGTCTTTGGACGGTCACCTTGAACCGGCCGGACAAGGCCAACGCATTGACCGTTCAAATGCTGGAGCAGCTCTGCGATATCGCGGCCCGCGCGCAGGGCGCGCGTGGGCTGATCATCACGGGGGCTGGCCGTGTTTTCAGCGCCGGTGCGGATCTGGATGCGGCGCGGGCCGGTCTTGCCACATCGCCATTGTGGGAGCAGCTGTCGGGAGCCATTGCCGACCTTCCCTGCCTTACCATTGCGGTGTTGAACGGCACTTTGGCGGGCGGGGCAAATGGGATGGCACTGGCCTGCGATCTGCGAATCGCCGTGCCAACTGCGAAGGTGTTTTACCCGGTCATGAAGCTTGGCTACCGCCCGCAACCCTCTGACGCGCGGCGCATGTCGGCGTTGATCGGTCCCGCGCGCACGAAGCTGATCCTGGCCGCTGGACAGAAGATCTCCGCCGAGGAGGCGCAGCAGTTTGGGTTGATAGACCGGATCGTGCAGCCTGAGGACTTGATGGAGACAGCCCGTGACCTGATGGCGGATAGCCTCGCCGCCGAGATGGATATGGCGCAGGCGATCCTGTCCGATTGCACACGAGTCTAAACGCCGGCTAGTCAGCGTTTCCGCCGTCCTCCCGGTACCCGCGACTGGAAGGACGGCGGGCGTTTTTGCACCCAGGCGATGAATTTCGCTAGCCGGGGATGTTGGCGCAGGGCTTCGACCGTATGGAAGGACCGCGCCAGTTCCGCTTCGCTGAGTGCCGAATGGATTTCCTTGTGGCAGATGTGATGCAGCAAAACCGTTGGTCCGCCCTTGCCGCCCTTCAGCTTGGGGATCAGGTGATGCAGGCTTTGTGCGACCTCTCTTGGGATCGGACGGTGGCACAGCGGGCATATGGGATCGGCGTCGGCAGACGGTGACATTGGCGCAGTCTCTGAGTATGGCTGGTTCAACCGTAGGACATGCGCCTGTGTCGGTCATCGGCAAGGGCAAGCGCGCAAGGAACCGTCTATTTGGGACAGGAACTGGAAAACTGGGACGCCGTGATCATCGGTGCTGGACCTGCGGGTTTGCGGGCTGCCGAAGAGCTCGGGGCAGCTGGTCACCGGACGCTTATAGTTGATGCCAAACCCTCGGTTGCCCGAAAATTCCTGATGGCCGGAAAATCGGGCCTCAACCTGACGAAAGACGAACCACGTTCGATGCTGCTCAGCCACTACGGCGCGGCGGCGGACTGGCTGGCGCCGATGATCGCGGAATGTGATGCGGCAGAGGTGATGGATTGGGCGACGGGGTTGGGCAGCACCTTGTTCACGGGCACCACAGGACGGGTTTTCCCCAGCGAAATGAAAGCCTCTCCGCTGCTGCGGGCGTGGCTGGCCCGGTTGGACGGATACGGGGTGGAGCGCCGCACCCGCTGGCGCTGGCTGGGGTGGCAAGGTGACGCTCTGCAGTTCGACACACCGGACGGCCTGCGGCAGGTCACGGCCGGGGCGACAGTTCTGGCCATGGGGGGCGCCAGCTGGGCACGACTGGGATCCGACGGCCGCTGGGCAGAGACACTGGCCGCCGACGCTGTGCCGCTTGCACCCTTCCAGCCCGCCAATGCCGGGCTCTTGATCCCTTGGTCAGATCACATGGCCCAGCATTTTGGCGCACCACTAAAGGGTATCGCATTATGCGCCGGTGCGGTTCGCACCCGTGGTGAGGCGGTGATCTCCCGGCAAGGGCTCGAAGGGGGAGGGGTCTATATGGTCTGCGCCGCTGTGCGCGAGGGCGCAGCGCTGCATATGGATCTGCTGCCCGATCTGTCGCTGGATCAGGTCATCGCACGTCTGACCCGCCCGCGCGGCAAATCCAGTTTGTCGACCCATCTGCGCAAGGTACTGAAACTGACACCGCCGCGTCTGGCGGTGATGCAGGAATTCGCGCGCCCATTACCAGCGGAGCCGGAGACGCTGGCCCGGCTGGTGAAGGCTGTGCCGATCCGCCATGCCGGGCTGAGGCCGATGGATGAGGCGATTTCCACCGCTGGCGGTGTTCAGGCCCGGGCTGTTGATTCAGGATTGATGTTGCATGCGCGTTCCGGCGTGTTCTGCGCCGGGGAAATGCTCGACTGGGAAGCCCCAACGGGAGGGTATCTGCTGACCGCCTGCCTGGCGACAGGGCGTTGGGCGGGGCGGTCAGCCCTTGACTATCTGGCCGGTAGTTACGCTACCGATGCTGCTACCGCCTGAAAGGCGGGACGTGCGCGCATGCGCTTGCTATAGGCCAGAAGGACGTCGCTCTCGATTGGGAACTTGGCGCTATAGGCCCAGTTCAGGCAATGGGTGCAGATGATGTCAGGTATGGTGAACTCCTCGCCCATCATAAATGGACCAGCCATCATGTTTTCAAGCCGCGCGAGATTGCGGGAAAATTCCCACTTCAGACTGTCTTTGACCTCGGGCACTCGTTTGTCTTCGGGCAGAATGAAACTGTGGCGCGCCCCGGTCCACAGCAAAGCGTCCAGCTCGTCCAGAAGAAGATGTGTCATTGCATCCTGCTTTGCCCGCGCAATCGTGCCGGCAGGGGCGGTCAATTGCCCGTGCTTGTCCGCCAGATAGGTGATGATCGCTGTCGAATCGGTGATCACATCGTCCCCGTCCTTGAACACAGGGACCTTGCCGGAGGCGTTGAGGGCTAGAACCTCCTCGCTTTGCGGAGAGGCCGGGTTCAGCTCATAGGGCTGGCCCATTTCCTCAAGCGCCCAAAGCACGCGGTAACTGCGGGTCAGCTGTTTGCCGATAACGGTGTACATTTCGAGATCTCCCTGCGGTTTCTGTCCGAAACGGAACCGGGTTCCGGCTGTGGGGTCAAGCCATTCTCAAGCAGCCGTGATCTGGACGCAGCGTCTGGACCCGCCCGACAGCCAAGGGCTCACCCGACGCGGCTGAGACGCGCCAGTTGGATCAAGGCGCGTTCCATCAACGCAAGAGCCGGTGCGGTCTGTCCGGCTGAGCGCAGCTGTAGATCGGTATCGGTCAGCAGGGTCAGCGCAGTTTCAAGTTTGAAAGCGCCCCAGCTCTGGGCCTGTCGCAGAAGCCGGTCGCGACGTTTTCCGTAGGCCGGCGGCCGCAAGCGCCCGATGCCCTGTGCTGGACCTCCGGGATCGGAGGCAATTGTGTAGAGGGTCCGAAAATGCCGGGTCGCGCCGATGCAAAGCGTTACGGCGTTGGTGCCCTGTGCCTGCAGACGACCCATGAGCGGGCCAATTTCGGCACCGCGCCCCTCTGCCACGATATTGAGCATATCATCGACTGCAGCTTCGGTGGATTGCGGCGCGATCGCCTGAATGTCTTCGAGCGTCAGCTGCGTGCTGTCCTCGTATTTGTAGAGTGCAAGTTTCTCAACCATGCGGGAGAAATCACCGGGTCCAATATCATTCGCGATATCGACCAGCGCAGACATACTGTCCACAGGGACGTCACGGATCCGGGCTTCGGTCAGGATACGTTCGATTTCGCTGCGTGATGGCGGATCATCATAGATCCCCGTGGCATAGGCGTTCCGGTGACTTTCAAAAGCCTTGCGCAGCTTGGACGTTGCCTTCAATTGTCCGGCCGTCACCACAATCTGCGCGTCGCCCGGCTGCCAGGCCTCAAGCGCTGCGATAATAGCTGGTGCTGCGGTGTCATTGGCTTCTTCGACAAATACCGCGCGGATGCCGGGAAAGAACCCTACGGCCTTGACCGCATCCATCAACAGGGCTGCGTCCTTGCGTAGATCCGCAGCCGACATCCGCGTCAGACGCATCTCTTCTTCTGCGGTTGGTCCCAGGAGTGCCGCCAGCATCTGCTGTCGCTTCAACGACACCCGCATGGCGTCGGGGCCGTAGATCAACAGGCCTGTCTTCGCCTGATCCGGTTTGGCGAAATATCCGTCCGCCTCGCGCGGGCTCAGTTTCATTTTGAAGCAGCCGGGGTCTGGCTCCCGCCGGTCTGGCCGAGATCAGCCGTGCTCAGCAGATCAGTCGTGATCTGATCCGCGAGGATCATCATGAGCCGCCGGTGAGCATCACGTTCACCGGCAAGAGTTTCAACAGTGGTTCCGGTTGCGGAATAGCCGGTGAAATTCTCGACGTCACCACTGGCGACGATGGTGCCATCGGACTGCCGGGTCAGCACATAGGCTGCCTGCCCGACGATGGAATAGCGGGTGATTTCATTGTCGGCAGTGATCGCCTGACCTTCGCTTCGGGTGCGCAGTTTCAGGTCCAGCGCATAATCTGCACCAGACCCGCGTCCCAACCGGCTTTCGAGATTCTGGACCAGGAAATAGGCGTCGGTATCATCCGTAGCGCCCAGCGTTTCCGGGGCTTGCACCCTTACCGCGCCATAAAGCACGGATCCGCTGCCACCGGGCGCGTAAACCGGAGTGAAACCGCAGGCCGCCACCAACAAAGAAGCGGCCAATGCGATGAGGTATTTTGGCCTACGCCACGACATTCACAATCCGACCCGGCACGACAATCACCTTCTTAGGAGCGGCGCCATTCAGCGCCTTTTGCACAGCTTCATGCGCGAGTGCGATTTTTTCAACCTCATCCTTGCTGAGGTCCTTGGCAACGGTGATTTCACCGCGGCGTTTGCCGTTGACCTGAATCGGCAGGGTGACGCTGTCTTCCACCAGCATCGATTCATCCGCAACTGGCCAAGGGGCAGTTGCGCACAGGCCTTCGCCCCCCTGATGGTTCCAGATGTCCTCAGCCAGATGCGGCGTCATCGGAGACATCAGCTGGGCCAGTGTCATGATCGCCTGTTTCTGCGCGGCAGCCCCGGCCTTGGATTTGGCAAGGGTGTTGGTGAAGCTGTAGAGTTTTGCAATCGCCGCATTGAAACCAAAGGTTTCAATGCTGAGGGTAACATCGCGGATTGCCTTATGCATATCGCGCAGCAGCTCATCGTCGCCCTCACCGCCAGCGCTCGGGTCCATCTCGCCGATGCGATCGCAGAGATTCCAGACGCGGTTCAGGTGCTTATGCGCGGCTTCTGCGCCAGAGGCCGTCCATTCCACATCTCGTTCAGGCGGTGAGTCGGAGAGCACAAACCAGCGTGCGGTATCCGCCCCATAAGACGAGATGATGTGCAGCGGATCGACAACGTTGTTTTTGGATTTCGACATCTTGGCCGAGGGGATGACCTTGACCGTTTCGCCGGTTTCCTTGACCACAACCGCACCGTCGCGCTCCTCGACCTCTTCCGGGTAGTGGTAGATCGGGCGGTCATTCTCAGTGCGGCGTTCCGCGTTTTCATAGATTGCATGTGTCACCATGCCTTGGGTGAACAGCGCGTCAAAGGGTTCCTTGGCCTTCTCGGGCAGGTGACCGCAGATCTGCATGGCACGGGCAAAGAAGCGCGAATAAAGCAGATGCAGAATCGCGTGCTCGACGCCGCCGATATACTGATCGACGTTCATCCAGTAGTTGGCATCCTCCATCCGAGTCGGTGTTTCGGCGTCGGGCGCGGTGAAACGGGCGAAATACCACGACGAATCAACGAAGGTATCCATTGTGTCGGTTTCGCGCTGCGCAGGCTTGCCACAGGCAGGGCAGGCACAGTTGCGCCAGCTGGGATGACGATCCAGCGGGTTGCCGGGGATCGAGAAGTCAATCGCCTTGCCGTCTTCGTCATAGGGCAGCGCGATGGGCAGGTTTTCCTTCTTCTCCGGTACCACGCCGCAGTCCGGGCAATGCACCACGGGAATCGGGCAACCCCAGTAGCGCTGGCGCGACAGACCCCAGTCGCGCAGGCGGAATTTGGTGACACCTGCACCCCAGCCTTCGCGTTCGGCCTTGTCGACGGCTGCATTTACGGCCTCTTCACCAGTTTGCTCATCCGCACCGGCGAAGCCTTTGACATAGCGAACCTTCTCGGCCTTGGTCGGGACATAGGCCTCGGTCAAGGGGCTGTCATCTTCAGGGTTCTGGAACACCGGAATGATGGGCAGGCTGTATTTGGTCGCGAATTCGAAATCGCGCTGGTCATGTGCAGGGCAGGCAAAGATCGCGCCGGTGCCGTAGTCCATCAGAATGAAGTTCGCGATCCAGACCGGCAGCTCCCAGTTCGGATCCAGCGGATGCTTCACGCGGATACCGGTGTCATAGCCCAGCTTCTCGGCGGTCTCGATGGCCTCTTCGGTCGTGCCCCCCTTGCGGCATTCGGCGACAAAGGCGGCGACTTCTTCCGAGTCGGCTTCCAGCGCCTTGGCAATCGGGTGATCGGGAGAGATGCCCACGAAAGATGCGCCGTTCAGCGTATCGGGGCGGGTTGTGTAAACCTCGATCGGATCGCCGCCATCGCTGCGGGTAAAGCTGAACTGAAGGCCGCGGGATTTTCCGATCCAGTTCTCCTGCATCAGACGCACCTTGGCGGGCCAGTTCTCCAAAGTGTCCAGCGCGGTCAGCAGCTCATCCGAATAATCGGAGATCTTGAAGAACCACTGCGTCAGCTCGCGGCGCTCGACCAAGGCGCCGGAGCGCCAGCCTCGGCCGCCTTCGACCTGCTCGTTCGCCAATACGGTCATGTCGACCGGATCCCAGTTCACCACGGCATTTTTGCGGTAGACCAAACCTTTTTCGAGGAAATCGAGGAACAGAGCCTGCTGCTGGCCATAGTAGGATTCGTCGCAAGTGGCGAACATCCGCGACCAATCCAGCGAAAGGCCCAGCGGTTTCATCTGTTCGACCATCGTGTCGATATTCGCGTAGGTCCAGTCCTTGGGGTGACCGCCGCTGGCCATCGCGGCGTTTTCAGCGGGCATACCAAAGGCATCAAACCCCATCGGGTGCAGTACGTTATGGCCGGTCGACAGTTTGTAGCGCGCGATCACATCGCCCATGGTGTAATTGCGCACGTGCCCCATGTGCAGTTTGCCCGATGGATAGGGGAACATCTCCAAGACGTAATACTTCGGTTTGTCAGCGGAGCGTTTCGCCTGAAAGATCCCGGCTTTTTCCCATGCGTCCTGCCAACGCGCTTCGATTTCCGGGGCAACATAACGGGGCATCAGAGCTGTCCTTCGTAGATAAAAACGCCAGGTTTGGGGCCTGGCGCTTGTGATAGTGATGTTTGCCCGCCTGTTCCAGAGGGCTGAAGAGGGGGATGCGCCGGGTTAAAGCTTGCGGTCGGCGATGCGCAGCTGGCGGGCCCGAGAGAGAATCGCATCCTCGATCGCGCGTGCTGTACTGGCGCTGACCGGGCCGTTGCGGGTCTGAAGCGACACGTTCAGCGAGCGGGCATCCAGTGCGGGATCCTTGATATGAACCGTTGCGCGATAGGCGCGCCCGCCACCCGGGGGAGTACCGTAACCTGTGACGATCACACCGGTGTAGGGTTCGACGGTTTGCAGCGGCAGGAAGTCCAGCACATCCAGCGTTGCGGTCCAGAGGTAACGGTTTACCTGAACAATCTGTTCGGCCTTCGTGGGTTTGAAGGCATCCCAGATTGTCGTGCCTTCTATGTTCTCCGGGTTCCGCGGGTTGCCGCCAATGACGTTTTCATTATAGGCCGACGGGCCGCCGCGGTTCTTGCCGCCGAATGCGCCACAGCTGGCGGTGACAGCCAGAAGCGAGATGAGTCCAAGTTTCGTGAGCCAGCGCATGATGGGCAAGATCCGTTGCTATTCCGGTTGCGGACTAGTCCTAGCCAAGCGATAGGGCGGCAACAAGCCTATTCTTTAATAGACTCTCTCTGTGCGAAGCCGTTGATGCCGCTCGGGTTAAGATACTGTGACATGGTTGCATCAACTTCGGGCCGAAAGGATTTGCCGCCTGCGCCCAAGCTTGCGTAACGACCCCAAAAAGAGCGAAACGGAGGGCGTACTCAGACTTGTGCCACTCAGCGCCTGTTTGAGCTTGGACATTTAAACCCGAGGGAAAAACATGAAAAAGATTCTCTTCGCTTCGACTGCGCTGGTCGCCACCGCTGGTGTTGCAGCAGCAGACGTTTCGTTCGGTGGCTACGGCCGCTTTGGTATCGGCTACGTTGAAGATCGTACCGTTGGTGGCACTTCCGACACCGTGATCGTCAGCCGTTTCCGCATGAACATCGATGGCTCCGCTGAAACCGACGCAGGCGTGAAGTTCTCCGCTCGCGTTCGTATGCAGGCTGACGAAGATGCAGCTTCCGGCGAAGCAAACGCAGCTGGCCTGAACGGCGCGCGTTTCTCGGTTGAGTACGGCGGTCTGCGTGTTGACGTAGGTAACGTTGCTGGCGCAATCGACAACCTGCCCAACTACTACGGCAACGAGCCGGGCCTGGAAAACTTCGTTGGTCAGTACTCCGGCGTTAACTACGACTTCGTTGGTTACTCCTCCGGTGGCGCAGGCGTGAACGGCGTTTACGCTCGTTACGCAGTTGGTGACTTCGCTGTTGCTGCGTCCTACGACCAGGCGGCAAACGGTGGCGACGGCGACCGTTTCGACATCCACGCTGCTTACACCTTCGGCAACATCACTGCCGCTCTGGCATACGGTGAAACCGACAACGGCGCAGCAGACGACGACGACATCGTTGTTCTGTCGCTGGGCGGCACCTGGGGCGCATTCTCCGGCACCCTGCTGGTTGGTGATGAATCCATCGCGGGCAACGTTGCTCAGTCCGACACCTTCTACGGTATCTCTGCTGCTTACGACGTAAGCTCCGCAACTACCCTGACCTTCGCTTACGGCGACGGTTCCGGCGACGGCGACACCCGCAACGTTGGTCTGGGCGTGATCCACGACCTGGGCGGCGGTGTCTCCCTGCGCGGTGGTATCGGCGAGAGCAAAGTGGGCAGCGCCGACGGCCAGATGCGTGCCGACTTCGGTGCTCAGTTCAGCTTCTAAGCTGACCTGAACCACTACGGTTCTTGGGGCGGGCTCTTACGAGCTCGCCCTTTTCTTTTGTGCAGAAACCGTGTTTGTCTGCGGCAACATCTGACCATAGTGAGACTGCCCCATGTCGCTTCAGGAGATCCAATCCCGCATTCATACCGCCGAAGAAAAAGCTGGCCGCCCTCGAGGGTCGGTGCAGCTGATCGCGGTATCCAAGGTTCAACCCAACGACAGGGTCGCGGCGGTTCTGGAAGAGGGGCATCGCTGTTTTGGCGAGAATCGTGTGCAGGAAGCCGCCGGAAAATGGCCGGACTTCTCGACGCGCTACTCGGAACTGGATCTGCACCTGATTGGCCCGCTGCAGACCAACAAGGCGCGGCAGGCGATGGATCTGTTTCAGAACATTCATACTGTTGACCGCGCGAAACTGGCCAAGACCATCGCGCGGCTGGCGCAGGAACTGGGCCATTGTCCAAAGCTGTTCGTACAGGTCAACACCGGCGAGGAGCCGCAGAAAGCCGGGATCCCTCCGGGTGAGGCAGATGCCTTCATCCGCGAATGTCAGGATATGGATCTGCCCCTCGAAGGTCTGATGTGTATTCCGCCCGCAGCTGAGGAACCGAGCCTGCATTTTGCTCTTCTCCGCAAGATCGCAGAGAGGAATGGCCTAACGGGCCTGTCGATGGGCATGAGTGGTGATTTTGAAACTGCTGTTGCGTTAGGCGCGACCCATGTGCGTGTTGGATCGGCCATCTTCGGTGCGCGCGCTTACGAGCTCTGATAGCCTGCGCGGCAACGTCTCAGCGCGCCAGCGGTGGCACCACAAGGCGTGTACCGGGCAGAACCAGTTTGGCCAGCCAGTGTAAATCCTGACGCGAAAAAGCGATGCAGCCCTCGGTCGGGAAGCCGGGGCGCCGCCACTGATGCAGGAAGATTGCCGACCCACGGCCGGGCTCGGCAACCGGCCAGTTCCAATCCGTGACCAGGACCAGATCATACAACGGGTCAGCACGTCTGAGGGCTTCATGGCTGTCGGAGTATGGCGCGCGGACGTGTTGGTTGTAATCCTCGGCGTCGGAAGCGTCGGACCACAGGTCGCCGGGCCCGATCGGCTCAGCCCAATCGGTTGGTGGTGCCATTCGGTCCGGTCGATAGAGCATACCGACGACAAGATGGCAGCCGATTGGCGTTGCACCATCGCCCTCGACCTTGTTCGGACTCAGCCCTCCGCGCCCGATTGAACAGGGCAGGGTGCGTCCAGCAAAGCGCAGGCCCCTTGGGGTGAGCAGCATATCGGTTGACCGCAGGTCACGCGGGATGCCCGATCTCATAGCATGTGGCCGGATTTGGCGGCTTTTGTTGCGAGATATTCGCGGTTGAACGCGGTCTCCCCGACCTTCAGCGGTACCCGTTCGGTGACTGTGATGCCGGTTTTTTCCATCATGGAAATCTTGTTGGGGTTGTTGGTCAGCAGTCTCACCGAAGAAAAGCCCAGCTCCTTCAGGATTGCGGAGCCTAGGCGAAAATCTCTCTCATCATCTTCGAACCCAAGGCGATGATTGGCCTCAACCGTGTCAAACCCCTGATCTTGCAGGGAATATGCGCGCATTTTATTAGCAAGGCCAATGCCGCGCCCCTCCTGGTTGAGGTAGAGCAGTACGCCCTGTCCTTCGGCGCCCATCTGGTTCAGCGCTCCATGCAGCTGGGGGCCGCAATCGCATTTGAGCGAGCCAAGAACATCGCCTGTGAAACACGCGGAATGCAGTCGGGCAAGGACTGGAAGGCTACGGTCAGGTTTGCCGATTTCGATGGCATAATGTTCTTCCGCGCCATCTTCCGGGCGAAAGATGTGCAGCCGCCCGGCTTCGGCCGCAGCGATTGGAAGACGAGCCGCGGCGACGGGATGAAGCGGCGAACTTTCGACCATCAGCGGTGCAACTGCGGCGAGCGGCAGGGTTGTCAGCCCATAGCTCTGGGCGAATTGTGCGGGATGTTGCAGGGGGCAAACCACCGCGGCAGGCAACAGGCGGGCCGATTTGGCCAAGGCAATGGCCAACCGGTGCAGCTCTGCATTGCCTTCGCGACCGCTTTGCAGCGGGCCCTTCATCGGTGTGCTCAGATCGTCAGCGGGGTCGGCAACGGCCTGAAGCCAAGACAGATCCGCTGAATTTGGAACGCTGATGCGGGCAACATCGCCATCATAGGCACGGGCCTTCAGAGTACTCGCCCGCCGGGCTGTCACGGCCAATGTCAGCGGGCCAAGCGTGCGCAGGCTCGCCAGTCGGGTGCTGTCCAATGGTTCAACCGCGACGGCCAATACCGCCTGATCGGGCGTGGTCAGGACGACCGGCAAGCCCATACGCAGGTCCACCCGCGCGCGGGCCAGTAGGTCGATCATCGTGGGCATCAGACTCATGCGGAAATCCTGTGGGTCGTTGACGTCTTGGGGCGCGGCACCGCTGCGGTGAACAGTCTTTAAGTAGTCATAAACGGTGGGAAAGTGAAACAATACCCGCCCCATGGACACGTCGGCGTGAAACTCTTGCAGCATAACTTGTGATCGGGCGGCGGACTGCGCATCTGTTGTGCACGGCACAGGAGGACAAGGTTATGGCCCAACTGAAGAAAATTCTGCTTGTAGACGATGATGAAGATCTGCGCGAAGCCCTGAGCGAGCAGCTGGTTATGACCGAAGACTTCGACGTGTTCGAAGCCGAGAACGGTCAGACAGCTATGGAGCGCGCAAAAGAGGCGCTTTATGACCTGATCATCCTGGATGTTGGCCTCCCCGATACCGATGGCCGCGAACTCTGCCGCCTGATGCGCAAACAAGGTGTGAAAGCACCGATTCTGATGCTGACCGGGCATGACAGCGATGCGGATACGATCCTCGGGCTGGATGCCGGGGCGAATGACTATGTTACCAAACCGTTCAAGTTCCCGGTCCTGCTGGCCCGGATCCGCGCGCAGCTGCGCCAGCATGAACAATCCGAAGATGCCGTATTTGCACTTGGTCCTTATACGTTCAAACCGGCGATGAAACTGCTTCTGACCGAGGACGATCGCAAGATCCGCCTCACCGAGAAGGAAACCAATATCCTGAAATTCCTGTACCGCTCTAACGAGGGGGTTGTGCAACGCGATGTGCTGCTGCACGAGGTCTGGGGCTACAATGCCGGGGTTACAACCCATACGCTGGAAACCCATATCTACCGACTTCGCCAAAAAATTGAACCAGATCCGTCAAATGCACGTATACTAGTCACAGAGTCGGGTGGCTACAAACTGGCCATCTGACACCTCAGCGCCACAGAATCGCCCGGTCTGGGAGGTACGGTGGTCATTGAGACAAGTGCGACGGCACTGACGAGAGATCCCGTGCATGTCCGGGTAATGACATGTTCCTCCCTGTTGGACTGCCGGGCCTAGTGCCCGGCTTTTTTTTCGTTCATAGCAGCGCGAATGATGAAGATACGGCGATGATTTCGCCGTTTTCCCGATGCCATTTGTGCACTGGTATCACCGCGCCAGAGCGGGCAGTATCCGGCCAACAGCACAGACATTTGAGAAAGAGGCGCGCGATGTCGTTTACCCTAGCCACCTGGAATATCAATTCGGTTCGCCTGCGGGAGCCGATTGTCTGCAAGCTGTTGGCAGAGGAGGGACCGGATGTACTCTGCCTGCAGGAGTGTAAGAGCCCGGTCGACAAGATTCCCTTGGAGCAATTTGCCGAGCTGGGCTACGGCCATATGATCGCCCGCGGCCAGAAGGGTTACAACGGCGTCGCAATTCTCTCCCGGCTGCCGATCGAGGATGTCGGTGACAAGGATTTTGCCGGTCTTGGCCATGCCCGCCACGTCGCGGGCCGTCTCGAAAACGGCGTTACCATCCATAACTTTTATGTCCCCGCTGGCGGCGACGTGCCTGACCGCGAGGTCAATGAGAAATTCGGCCAGAAGCTCGACTATCTTACTGATATGCGGGATTGGTTTCACTCTGAGCGGCCGGAGAAATCCATCCTTGTCGGAGACCTCAATATCGCGCCACGCGAAGATGACGTCTGGGATCACAAGAAGCTGCTGAAAGTGGTGAGCCACACTCCGATTGAGGTCGAACATTTCGCCGATGTCATGCAGGCGGGTGGCTGGTCGGATGTCACCCGCAATGATATCCCGGATGGGCGGCTCTACAGCTGGTGGAGCTACCGTGCCAAGGATTGGGATGCGGCGGACAAGGGGCGCCGACTGGACCATGTCTGGGCCAGCTCCGACATCAAAAACTCCTCCCATTCCAGTCGGGTAATGCGGGATGCGCGTGGATGGGAGAAACCAAGTGACCATGCGCCTGTCTTCGCGACATTTGACCTCTGACCGCCGATGATCGGTGGCGCTGGTCCGGGACAGGTTGCCGGCGCCACGGAATAGTGATTTTCACGCCGCTCGTGATTAGCTACACTGCCGCCAAAATACGCCCAGTGATTTACAAGAGGCAGAGGCAATGAGCAGAATCATAGGCGCCATGATCCTATTGCTGATCGTGGCATCCTGCGGAGGTGGCGGTGGCTCACCGCCGCGCAATCTCGACAATGCGTGCAGCATCATCAAGCAACGGCCCGAGTATCTGAAGGCGTTCCGCGCCACAGAGAAGCGCTGGGGCGTTCCCATGCATGTGCAGATGGCCATCATCCATCAGGAAAGCCGTTTCCGGTCCGACGCGCGCACACCGCACCGCTTTGCACTAGGGGTGATCCCGATGGGGCGGCAGTCCAGCGCTTATGGCTACAGTCAGGCGCTCGATGGCACCTGGGACGATTATCGCAAATCTGCCGGCCGCCGCGGCGCCAAGCGCAACCGGATCAAGGACGCCACCGATTTCATGGGCTGGTATATGAACCAGACGCGGGACCGCAACGGTGTGTCGCTCTATGATGCGCGCAACCAGTACCTAGCCTACCATGATGGCCATACCGGTTTCGCCCGCGGAACCTACCGATCCAAACCATGGCTGCTGCGGGTTGCTGCCAAGGTGCAGGCGCGGGCTGAGATGTATCAGACACAGCTTGCCACCTGTCGCCGCGCACGCTGACTGTTGCGATCATTACGACAAGAGACCCCCCGTCCGATTGTTCAGGCGGGGGGTCTCTTGTCTGACGTCGCCACTCTTTAGCGTGACGGGGCTGAACTGGTGTTGAACAGTTTGGAGGACAGCTTGACCCCGGTTTGCAGCCCGCCAAGGATCACCGTGGTCTTGCCGCCGGAACCATCGTGGATCACCCATTTCCGCAGCTCAACCGGGTTGTCGGTGAACATCATTTCGATACTGCCATATTCCGGGTTTTTAGGATCCTGCGCGCGGATAATCGTGGAGGTGCCATCGAAGCCGTGACCCACCACCATATTGGCACGGCCCAGGTTCACGTTGCGGGCCAGGATCAGCGAAAGTGGCGTCCGGTTGAGTGGATAGGTCTCCGGCGGCTGGTTTGACTTCGGATCCTGAATCAGAACAGCGCCCGCGCCTGCAACCACAACCCCCTTGTTGGGCGGATCATATTCGAACCGCATCCGTCCGGGCCGGTGCATATAAAGCTTGCCGGTAGAGAGGCTACCATCGTCATTAATCTGGCTGAACGGGGCTGTCGCAGTAGAGATCCCGTTCAGATATTGCGAAACGTCGTTCAGGCTCAGTTTCTCGGCTGCCCATGCAGCCGGGGCACAGAGCGTCAGCGCTAGGGCGTAGGCAAGTTGTTTCATGGTTTCTAAATAGGGAGACATTGGCAAATGTGAAGAGGCGGGACCAATTGGCCCCGCCGTGAAACGACTATTGCTCGGGAACCAGAATTTCCCTTTTTCCGACGTGGTTTGCAGGAGAGACGAGCCCTTCTTCCTCCATCTGCTCAACAAGACGTGCTGCCTTGTTGTAGCCGATGGCCAGTTTTCGCTGGATATAGGAGGTCGAGCATTTGCGATCCTTGATGACGATCTGTACCGCCGTATCGTATAGCGCGTCCTCGGTATCGGTATTGCCACCGGTGGAGAGACCCAGCACCGCATCAATATTGTCGGCCTTATCGTCATCCGGGCCGTCAAGCACATTGCCGATATATTCGGGCGGTCCGAATTGCTTGAGGTGGTTGACCACCTCTTCGACTTCTTCATCTGACACAAACGGGCCGTGGCAGCGGGTTATCTTCGCGCCGCCCGCCATATAGAGCATGTCGCCCATACCCAGCAGCTGCTCGGCGCCCATTTCGCCGAGAATGGTCCGACTGTCGACCTTGGAGGTCACCTGGAACGAAATCCGCGTCGGGAAATTCGCCTTGATCGTACCGGTGATCACGTCAACCGAGGGCCGTTGCGTGGCCATGATTAGGTGAATGCCCGATGCCCTGGCCATCTGCGCCAGACGCTGGATGCAGGCCTCGATCTCCTTCCCCGCAACCATCATCAGGTCGGCCATCTCATCGACGATGACCACGATATAGGGCAACGCCTCGGGCGCGAATTCTTCGGTTTCAAAGACCGGTTCGCCCGTGTCGTCGTCAAATCCGGTTTGCACGGTGCGGCTGAACATCTCGCCTTTGTTAAGCGCTTCTTTCACCCGGCCATTGTAGCCCGCAATATTCCGCACGCCCATTTTCGACATCTTGCGATAGCGATCTTCCATTTCGCCGACTACCCATTTCAGGGCGACGACGGCCTTTTTCGGATCTGTCACCACAGGCGAGAGAAGATGCGGAATGCCATCATATACGGAGAGTTCCAGCATCTTAGGGTCGATCATGATCAGACGGCATTCTTCGGGCGTCAGCTTGTACAGCAGCGACAGGATCATGGTGTTGATCGCCACCGATTTACCCGAGCCGGTGGTCCCTGCGATCAGTAGGTGAGGCATTTTCGCAAGATTGGCGACCATGCTGTCACCGCCAATATCCTTGCCAAGCGCCAGTGGCAGCGCATGGGTGCCATCGCCAAAATCGCGTGACGCAAGAATTTCGCGAAGGACAACTTTCTCACGCTTGTCGTTGGGCAGTTCGATACCGATCACGGTGCGACCCGGCACGGTAGAGACCCGCGCGGACAGTGCCGACATGGAGCGTGCGATGTCATCGGCCAGACCGATCACGCGGCTGGCCTTGAGACCCGGTGCCGGCTCCAGTTCATACATGGTGACAACAGGACCGGGGCGCACCGAGACGATGTCACCCTTGACGCCATAGTCATCCAATACCGATTCCAGCATTCGCGCGTTTTCTTCCAGCGCCTCGTCACTCAGGTGGTGGCGTTCGATCTGTGCCGGGCTGGTCAGCAGCGAGAGCGGCGGCAATTCGAAATCACTGCTGGCATCTTCAAAGGCCAAGGGAGGCTGTGCTTCGGCCTTTGCGCGGGCCGATGGCTGCGGCGGCTTGCGGACTGGCTGCTCCACGACAGCCCGACGTGGCTCTGCCACCGGAAGTGTCACAGGGGGCGTTACGGGCGGGGCGACCGTCGCCGCTGCCGCATGAGATGCGGCGGCGCTTTCTGCGGTACGGCGCAGAACCTGCGCACCGCTGGCGTCTGGAATCGGAGCGCTTGGCAGCCCTTCGGAGGCGACATGGTCGACGAACCCAGCGGACGCCGGATGCTCATATGCAGCACTATCGTACCCCTGGTGCGGCTCAGCATCGGGGGAATATCCGGCCTCTGGTGCGGGTGGAACAGGCGGTACCGTTCTCATCGCCGCCTCAATAGCGTCCATCGACGCACCGGTCAGCGGTGGTTCGGGCGGCAGACCTTCGACGTTGTGATTAGGGTTAAAAATCAGGGGTTCCGGTCGACGCCCACGGCCCTTGGTCAGCGGGAAATCCACTTCGGGTGCCACATCAGCAGCGCGGCGCACGCGTACGGCACTGGCAATTTTTTCGGCGATCCGCTCATCGCCGGGAAGGGTGTCCAGATCGGCTGCCCTGCTCGCCTCACTCAGGACGGGTTCAACAAGTTCCGGTTCGGGCATCACTGGTTCGGCCCGGCGGATGAGGTTCGGCACACGGGCAAACAGGCCAGTCTTTTCCTTGACCGGTTCGGGCTCATCTTCGTGGCGCATGTCAAATGCCGGTTCTACCCGGCCATAAGGGGCGGCTGCCGGCCCAAGCACCGGAGCACCAAGCGGCGGCGCTGCTGTGGGCCCGTCGTCGAACTCCAACGGCTCGAACATCTGCGGGTCGGTTTCGGTGCTGTCGACGACATCTGCCATCGCGACCGCTGCTGCTGTACGTTCGGCGCGGCGGCTTCGATAGTTGAGCGCTGCCTGCATGCCGCTTGCTGCGCCCCGGCCGAGGACACCGGCGATCGCACCGTAGATCAGAATGAGACCCACCAATACGAACCGCAGACCACGGGTGACTTCAGCGCGGGTAAAGCCGAGGACGGTGGCGCCCAGGCCCAACATTCCAAGCGCGGTGAGGAGTGAGAGGAATTTGACCAGAAAGATCAGCCCAACTGGCAACAGGGCCAACAGCATCCCCAGAAAGGTATATCCGATCATACCGCCGAGACCGAAGGTATGCGCCGATTTCCAGGCGTCGGATGGGACCAGCGTTTCCAGATGCAAGGAGACCAGCAGCAGCCAGGGCAACGACAGTAGCAGCGGCCACAGGAACCGGTCTTCGCCGCGATGCAAGATGCAGCGTCCACCCCAGACGGTCAGGAAGAGCGCGATCGCCCAGCTGGCCTTGCCAAAGAGCGTGATCAGAATGAAGGCCAGCGATGCCCCGGTGCGACCCAGCATATTTTGCACCGGGGCGTCAGTCGACACCATCCAGTTCGGATCATCCGCCGAATAGCTGCCGATCATCAGGGCAACCATCAGGCCGAGGCCAATCAGCAGTGCGCCAATCAGTTCCTTGCCACGCTTCTCGATGGCCGCCTGCATGTTGCTGTCCAGCAATGGATCGCGGCTGCGCGTCTGAAATGCCATGCCTACCTCGTTTCATCTTGTCCGTCGGGGCGTCCCGCTTCTTATGCGCGGATTTGGGCCCCATGGCTTTTTTATTTTGGCGCCGCTCGTTGAAAGGGGCGCATCGAATGGGTCATCAGTAGAGGCAGTTGCGCAATTTGCGCAGGGCTACCTCGGTCTGATCTGCGGGGGCGACCAGTGCCACCCGAATATAACCGGCGCCCGGGTTCTTGGTGCCGTTGCCCTGGGCCAGATAAGATCCGGGCAGCACCCGTACGCCGGTGTCCAGCCACAGTTTCAGTGCCGCCGCCTCTCCGTCCTCGACCGGTAGCCAGAGGAAAAAACCTGCCTCAGGTGCCATGTAACCGTCCAGCCCGTCAAAAACCTGATCCGCAATCCGGTATTTTGCCTGATAAAGCGCGCGGTTCTCCACGACATGCGCTTCATCCGCCCAAACTCGGGCTGCAGCGGCCTGTAGCGGTGCGGGCAGCGGGGCGCCGGAATAGGCGCGCAGCTGATGCACCCGCTTTAGCGTTTCCGATCCGCCGGCGATGAGGCCCGAGCGGAGACCAGCAAGATTGGAGCGCTTCGAGAGCGAATTGAACAGCACCACCCGTTCCGGGTCCGCACCCATTTCTTGTGCGACGCTCAGGGCACCGACCGGTGCGCTGTCCCGGTAGATTTCAGAATAGCATTCATCGGCAAAGATGCGGAAATCATACTGCTCGGCCAGTTGGATAAGCTGGGTCCAGTAGTCCCGGCTGGCTACGGCACCCTGCGGGTTGGCGGGCGAACAGATATAGGCGACAGCAGTGCGGTTCAGCACCTCGGGCGGCAGGCTGCTATAATCGGGCAGATGACCCGTCGCAGCCGTCGCGGGTACAAAAACCGGCTCTGCTGCAACCGAGATCGAGGCAACCATATAGACCTGATAGAAGGGGTTCGGGATCAGCACGACTGGTTTCTGGCCGTTTTTCTGTTCCGGGCAGAGCGCCATCGCTGCATTGTAGAGCCCTTCTCGGGTGCCGTTCAGCGCCATGACCTGTGTCATTGGGTCGACGCTGACATCATAGCGGCGCTTGATCCAGTCGCTGATGGCGCCGCGCAGCTCGGTGCTACCCTCGTTGGGAGGGTAGCTCTGAAAGCCGGCGGCGTTTTCGACGATCACATCCGTCACCCAGCCCGGGAAATCATGTTTGGGTTCGCCAATGGTCATATGCACCACATCGCCGCCCGGCGTGTGATGGTCCAACAGGGCCCGCAGTCGCGGGAACGCGTATGGCGGCAGGTTTGAAAACCGCTCCGGAAAATTCATGTGTTTGGCCTCAGGTCCGGGATCGTTAATGCCCCGTTCACAAACAAACTACAGAGCGGATCCCCCTGCGTCCAGCCGCGCGAAGGTGGGCTTGGCAAAATGTGGCTTTCACGCCAATGCCCGCTCCACAGCTGCGCCGACGCGCAAGAGGGCCTCTTCGCAGTCAGGTTGCCCCAGGATCTGCAAGCCACATGAGGGGGCTCCAGTGGGCAGTGACAGGCCACACAGTCCCATCAGATTGCCAATCCGGGTGTTGCGCAAGGCCATCAGATTTGAATGGATGTAGTAGTCGTGATCGTTCTGAAGCCGTTCGACATCAGGTGGCAGGATCGGAGAGGTCGGGCAGAGAACGCCGTCAAACCCTGCGGTGGCCAGATCCCAGTCCATTCGATACTGCTCCAGCTTGGCCCAGGCGGCGACATAGTCCGGACCGCTGAAACCGGCCCCGGAGCGGAACCGCTCCAGAATCTCGGGAAACATCAGATGTGGTGCTGCCTCGATCACATCTTTCCACAGGCCGTAGGCCTCCGCTGTAAAGAGGATCGCACTGAGCGACATGGCCTCCTTCAGCACAGGAACCTCCAGCGGGACAATATCTGCTCCGGCTGCGCGTAGTTTATTCAGGGCGTCGCTGTAGGCCTCGGCAATCTCAGGGGCCAGATCCTCCTGCGCCACGGTCCGCAGGTCGGCAAAGCGGCGTCCCTCCAAGGTGGTTCCGCGCAGATCGGGGCCATGGGTGCCCTCCAGGATACCTAGATAAAGCGCGGCGTCCTCGACCGATCGTGCCAGAGGGCCGACGGTATCAAACCTGAGGCAAAGCGGGACAACCCCTTCCAGGCTGATCCGGCCGGAGGTCGTCTTTAGTCCGACAAGATCATTCCAGGCCGAGGGAATTCGTACAGATCCCCCCGTATCAGAGCCTATTCCACAGGCCGCCAGACCGAAGGCGACGGAAGCTGCCGCACCGGAGGACGATCCGCCAGGGGCTGCCTGATCGTCATGGATGCAAGGCGGTGTTGCCTTCACCGGATTGAGACCGAGCCCGGAGAAGGCCAGCTCGCTCATATGTGTTTTGCCGAGGCAGACAGCGCCCATTGATGTTGCCGTCTGCAGAACCAGCGCATCGCGTTCGGGGACCCGCTCGGCCAGCAGATTGGACCCGGCTTCGGTTGTGATATCAGCGCTGTCAAAAAGATCCTTCCAGCTGATCGGAACGCCGTCTAGCAGCGACAACCGCTGTCCCTGCGCCGCGCGCAGCTTTGCCGCCTCGGCCTCGGCAAGGGCGCGGTCATGGGTGACGATGGTGTAGATCCTGTCGCGCTTGGGATGGGCGTCAATGGCCTCCAAATAGGTTCTGGTCAAGGCAACCGGGCAGATTTCACCTGCCTCAATGCCACGGCCCAGATCCGCTGCGGTCTGCGTCAGCCATTCTTGCATGTGCGCCTCTCCAAATTGCTCGGGATGAGGCGACGGTAGCGGCACCGCGCCCCATGGACAATCCCAATCGCAGGCGCATATTGCGGGGCATGAAAAACACAACCGACATCCTGATTGTGGGCGGTGGCCTGAATGGTCCGGCCCTGGCATTGGCGCTGGCCCAGACAGGCCACACGGTGACGCTGATCGACGCGCTGCCGCGGGATCTGCGCGACGATGACGGCTTTGATGGGCGCAGCTATGCGCTGGCGCTCGCATCACAGCGGTTGCTGGAGCAGATTGGCGTCTGGTCGCAGGTCGCGGACAAGGCCCAGCCGATGCTGGACATCAAGGTCACCGATGGTCGCGCGGGTCAGGGACCATCGCCGTTCTTCATGCATTTCGATCATGCCGAGATCGAAGATGGTCCTATGGGATACATGATTGAGGATCGCTATCTGCGTCGTGCCCTGCGCCGCGCGATGGAGGCGGATTCCGCAATCACGCTGGTGGATGAGCAGACAGTCGTCGCGCAGCATGTCGACGCCACTGGTGTGACCCTTACGCTGGCCTCTGGTGACGCGCTGCGTGGGGGAATGATCGTCGGGGCGGATGGTCGGCGCAGTGGCACCGCAGCACGCGCAGGTATCAAACGGACCGGCTGGGATTATGGTCAGACGGCGCTGGTTTGCGCCATTCAACACGAGGCGCCACACAACGGCGTCGCCCATCAATTTTTCATGCCCGCTGGCCCATTGGCGATTCTGCCGTTGCCGGGCAATCGGTCTTCCATCGTCTGGAGTGAACGGAGCCGGGTTGCTGAAGCGATCCAGGCCCTGGACGAGGCGGACTACCTTGCGGCGCTGCGCCCCCGATTTGGCGATTTTCTGGGCGAGATCAGCTTGGCCGGTGACCGTTTCACCTACCCTTTGAACCTGACCCTCGCCAATGCGTTTGTGGCTGACCGGCTGGCGCTGGTTGGCGATGCCGCCCATGGGGTCCACCCGATTGCAGGGCAGGGGCTGAATGCAGGGCTTCGCGATGTCGGCGCATTGGCGGAGGTGCTGACGGAGGCAAAGCGCCGGGGCGAAGATATTGCCTCTCCGCTTGTGCTTGCGCGTTATCAACAGTGGCGTCGCTTCGATACCGCCAGTCTGGCGGCAGCTACCGATGCGTTCAACCGGCTGTTTTCCAACGATAACCCGCTACTGCGCTTGGGGCGCGACGTTGGGATGGCAGTGGTTGGCGCCTTTCCGGGGCTGCGCCGCACCTTTATTCGTGAGGCAGCCGGACTGACCGGGGATCTGCCGAGATTGCTTCAAGGGCTGCCGATCTGAAGCTGGCCATGGTGCGGGTGCAAATCAAATTGGCCGGACAAAACTTGCCCGGCCACATCAAGATTTCAGCTTCAATCGCATTGCGGCAGGTATCGGCCTAGTCCAGAACGCGCGCCTCGCCCTCAAGCATGACAGGAATGCCATTGCGGATCGGAAAGGCCAGATTGGCCGCGCGCGATATCAGCTCCTGCGCTGAGGCATCGTATTCAAGGACCGTCTGCGTGCGCGGGCAGACCAGTGCCTCAAGCATCCGGCGGTCAAAGGGCGCCTCACTGGCTCCGGTGGAAGACGGTTCAATGCTCATTGCAGAATTTCCTCATGCGAGCCGCCGCGAAGGGCGAATTCGATCAATGTGACCAGGGTCTCGCGCCTTGTGGCAAGGCAGGGCGCTTCGAGCAAGGCCTGTTTGTCTTCGGGGTCGAAGTCGAGCATCATCGACAAGGAGTTGATCAGTAGCTCATCCTCGGCGTCCTTCAGGGCATCCCAATCTGTCGAAAGGTTGCGCGATTCAAAGAAACGTTCGAGCAGCTCTAGAAAGCGGGCGCGGTTGAAATCGTCGTCTGCCTCAACCCGGCCCAGATCGCGATGAAACCCGTCCCAGTCGACATCGCACCGCCGATATGGCGTGAACCCATTGATCTCGGTCTTGATCCGAAACCGTGAGACGCCGGACAAGGTAATCAGATAGCGGCCATCTTCGGTTTCCGAAAACTGCGTCACCCGTCCGGCGCAGCCGATGCTGTGCAGGCTACTGTCGCCGGTTTTCGACGGGAACGGCTGTATCATGCCGATCATCCGGTGTGGCGTCTTGAGCGCATCCTCCAGCATTTGCAGGTAGCGCGGTTCGAATATGTGCAACGGCAATCGCGCCCGGGGCAAGAGCAACGCCCCGGGCAGCGGAAACACCGGCAGAGTGTCGGGCAGATCAGCAACCTGTATCATGCTAGGGACTGTAGCGCTGGCGCCGCCCTAGGCAAATATGATGGAGCTGAGTTTGCGCCGACCATTGAGGACAATCGGATCGTTTGGCTTCAGAGCGTCGAAAATTGTGAACAACTGTGCTTTGGCCGCGCCGTCGTTCCACTCTTGGTCCTTGCGGAACAATGCCAGGAGTTCATCCACTGCGGCTTGGGTGTCGCCAGCTGCGTGCAGGGCCTGTGCCAGATCAAACCGGGCCTGATGGTCCTCGGGGTAGGCGTCCACGGTTGCGCGCAGTTCCGTCACGGGACCTGCATTCTCGGCCTGACGAGCCAGGGCGATCTGGGCATGAGCGGCCTCGATTTCTGCGGCATCGGAGATATCGGCAGGTGCGCCATTGAGCACCGCCTCCGCCTGGTCGAGATCTCCCATGGCGACATGGGCGCGTGCCAGCCCCCCGTAGGCGGCGGCGCTGTGATCATCTTCGCCAAGCACGGCGGCGAAGGTCTGCGCCGCATCCGCGAAATCACCATCGGCCAGCATCTGCTCGGCCGCTTCGACAGCTTCGCCCAGCCCGCCGTCCGCGCTGCCACCGGCTGCTTCGATTGCACGTTTGATGAATGCGTCGATTTCAGACGGCGCTACCGCGCCCTGAAACATGTCAATGGGCCGCCCCTGAACAAAGGCGACAACCGTCGGGATTGACTGCAAAGGAAGTCCTTGCTGCGAGAGGGCCTGAACCAGACGTTGGTTCTGATCCACGTCGATCTTCGCCATGGTGACGGCGCCTTTTGCCTTGGTCACGGCAGCTTCCAGCGCGGGTCCAAGTGTTTTGCAGGGGCCGCACCAAGGAGCCCAGAAATCGACGATCACCGGCGCGTGCATCGACGCATCGACAATGTCCTGCATGAATGTTGCCTCGGTCACGTCTTTGACCAGATCACCTGCGGGGGCCATATCTCCCGCGCCGCCAAGAATATCGATCATGCGCTTGCTCTCCATTTCCAACTTGCCCCCTATATGAAAGCTGGCTGCCCAGAAACCAAGGGTTCATCTGCGCAAAGCCCTGCAACCGAGCGCTATCGCGGCTGTTTGCCGGGGGCTCAGAAGGCGCAGGTATATGGCGACAGCATTGTTCTATCGTGAATGACACAGTGTTTCCCGCGAAACCGGGCCGTGGATTCGACATTTTCCCTTGTCGCAGAGTATCATGAGGCGATAGGAACAGCATTCATGCTTAGAACGCGCGCAAAATATAATCTGGGACAGGTTGTCCGCCACCGCAAACATCCCTTTCGCGGAGTTGTGTTCGACGTCGATCCAGAGTTTGCCAATACCGAGGAATGGTACGAGGCCATTCCCGAAGACAGCCGCCCGGTGAAGGACCAGCCGTATTACCATCTGCTGGCGGAAAACGATCAGACCTACTACGTGGCCTATGTGTCGGAACAGAACCTGATCGCCGACTATTCCGGCGAACCTGTGGGGCACCCCGATATTCCAGAGATGTTCGGCAGTTTTGACGAAGGCAGCTATGAGCTGCATTATCAACTGAACTGATATAAGCGGCAGGCCTCTGGACCTCAGCCTTATGAACTCCGCACTGGCGCGGCCAAAGTGCGAAGATCCATTTCTCTCAATTGCGGTCTTGTCGTGCGGTTTAATACCCCAGAGCGCAGCCATCTTTCCGAGGGTCGCTGGCACCTTCCAGCACACCTGAGCGATGAATCTGGATCGCTTGTGCTCCGCCAATTGCGGTCTCCGGTATCGCGATGTTGTGTCCCAAATCCGCGAGCTCTTGTCTCACCGCATCGCTGTAGCCGCGTTCGACCTTCAGGGTGGCGCCATCGGCAAAGGCGCGGGGCAAATCGATCGCCGCCTGGGGATCCATGCGAAAATCCGTCATGTTAGAGACGAATCGCGCGTGACCATTGGGCTGATAGGCACCACCCATCACGCCAAAGGGCATGGAGACCGCGCCTTCCTTGCACAGCATTCCCGGAATGATGGTGTGCATTGGCCGCTTGCCGCCTGCCAGCATGTTGGGGTGGCCCTCTTCCAAGGTGAAACCTGCGCCGCGGTTTTGCAACAGAATGCCAAACTTGTCGGAGGCGATCCCCGATCCGAAACCGTGGAAGATCGAATAGATCAGCGAAACTGCCATGCGGTCCTTGTCGACGACGGTGATATAGATCGTGTCTTTATGCACTGCCTCACTGATCGGAGCAGGTGCAGCCATCGCGCGCTTCGGACTGATCAGCTCGGCCAGGCGCACCGCCGTTTCCGGCGCCAGCATATGGTCCAAACGGACCGTGTGATCTGGATCCGCAATGAACCGGTTGCGCGCATCATAGGCGAGCTTTGCGGCTTCAGCTTCGATGTGAATACGTTCTGCGCCAACTGGGTTCATGCCTGCCATATCGAAACGCTTCAGGATATTCAGCATCAGAATAGCCGTGGCTCCCTGACCATTTGGCGGGTGTTCGACCAGCTCGATATCCTTGTAGCTGCCGACAACCGGTATGGTGACGTCAGCCTGCGTAGCGGCAAAATCCTCGCTGCGTTGCAACCCGCCGCGGGCTTGCAACGCAGCAATCATATCTTCGGCTACCTCGCCCGTATAAAACGCATCACGCCCGTCTTTGGCGACGCGCCGCAATACCTCGGCCTGACCTGGAGCGCGAAATATCTGCCCGATCCGCGGTGGCTCACCATCAAAAAGATACTGGTCGCGGGCGCTGCCCTGAAGCGTGTCGGCATCGTTCTGCCAGTCAAAGGCCACTCGCGGAGCCACCGGAACCCCAACTTCGGCATAGTGGATAGCAGGGGCAAGGATGGCATCCAGCCCCAACCGCCCTTCGGTATCGGAGAGTTTGCAGAAGGCGTCGATTGCACCGGGTATGGTCACTGCATGTGCGCTGGTCAGGGGAACCGCGCTCAACCCATCCGCCCGCAGCCCGGCCGCGTTGGCGGCCGCGGCGGCACGCCCCGATCCGTTCAGGGCCATAACCGGCGAGCCGGGGCGGGAGTAAAGAACAAAACAATCGCCACCAATCCCGGTCATTTGCGGTTCACAGATGCCAAGCAGCACCGCGCCAGCGATTGCGGCATCCATCGCGTTGCCGCCGCGTTTCAGAATGTCTATGGCCGCGCCCGCCGCCAGCGGATGAGATGTGGCGCAAAGACCATTTTCGGCAAAGACCGCCGACCGTCCGGGGAAGTGAAAATCGCGCATGGTGCCTCCTGTAACTGGAAGGCAGCTTAGGTCGCACGGACGCAAAGGCAACGACAAAGGAGGATGAATGAGTCGCCGCTGTCGCTACGGCGCAATGCGGAATGGCGCCGTTCCGGCGCAGATCATCTGCACTGGCGCCGCCTGTAGCCCGATGAACCGAGCGATAAAGAGGAGAGAGGAGATCTGGTGTTCGCCGCCGGGTGGCCAATGTGCCGTCCGCATGGTGGCGCTGGATGCCGGAACTCGGGCGCTAGACGTCACGCGCTATTGGCGTTGCGCATCTGAATTTCGAAACACAGGGAAAGGTTGTTGCCGCTGTCATCTCGCTTGTATTGCACATCTGAGGTGAGTTCGCGGATCAGCAGCCAGCCAAAGCCGCCTTCTGGCAGCTGGTCGGTCTCAACAGTCAAGTCATGCGCGGTCGCGATCGGCAATTCGCCATCCTTGAACGGAGCGCCTCCGTCGCCAATCGAGATCCACAGCTGGTCAGGGTGCAGATTGCACCGTATGCGAACATCCCCGATGTCCATGCCGGCATAGGCATGTTCGACAACGTTGTTCACCGCCTCAGTCAAGGCGATCTGCACCTCATCCGCCCGGGCTTCCGGGATGCCCATTTTGCGCAGCCGCGCCACAACATCCTGTACACCGGATCTGGCATCCAGTTCCGTTGCCGTGAACGTGCAGGAAAAGGTTTCTACCATAGTCTTTTCGCTCCGCGTTACAAACACGCGTGGGGTCAAGAATCGATGCGGGTGGCAGTCGTTGCGTCGCTCAGTGACGCATACAAATCAAAAACAGTATCCATTCGCGTCAGTCGAAACACCTTGTCGACCATCGGCGTCAGCCCGGCGAGATCCAGTTTTCGGCCCTGTCCGAGCTGCTTCATAGCAGCTACAATAGCACCAAGACCGCTGGAATCGATGAATTTTACTTCGGACAGATCAAGAATGACGCGATCAGGGCCATTTTCGGTGGTCGCGCGCATGTCTTCTTTGAATTGGATGGCCATCGCTGCATCAATGCGTTCGGCATTGACGGTCACGATCTGTGTACCATCTGCTGTTGTGCTCGTCAGGCTCATGAGTGTCCCCGCGTCAATATGTGTTGACGATCAAACTAGACGTCAATCCTTACGATTTTGTATGCACTATTTCGAGATTAGGAGGAATATTAGATGAAAAATGTAGTGATCGCAGGCGCGGCCCGAACCCCGATGGGAGGTTTTCAGGGCATGTACGACGGCGTCGCGGCCGCCGACCTCGGCGGCGCTGCAATCCGCGCAGCTCTTGAAGGGGCAGGCGCCAGCACGGTGGATGAGGTCCTGATGGGCTGCGTCCTTCCGGCGGGCCAGGGCCAGGCGCCCGCGCGACAGGCCGGGTTTGCGGCTGGCCTCGGAGAAGAGGTGCCTGCAACGACGCTGAACAAGATGTGTGGCTCCGGGATGAAGGCCGCGATGATTGCTTATGATCAGATCGCGCTTGGGCAGACCGATACCATGGTTGCGGGCGGTATGGAGAGCATGACCAATGCGCCTTATCTTCTGCCGAAGATGCGCAATGGCGCGCGGATCGGGCACGGGCAGGTGGTTGATCATATGTTTCTCGACGGCCTCGAGGACGCCTATGACAAGGGCCGCCTGATGGGGAGCTTTGCCGAGGATTGCGCTGAGACCTATCAATTCACCCGTGAAGCGCAGGACGAATACGCGCTGACATCGCTATCCAATGCGCTGGCCGCACAGGAAAGCGGTGCGTTTGACGGTGAAATCGCAGCTGTCACCGTAAAAACTCGAAAAGGCGAGGTCGTGACGGATGCCGATGAGCAGCCGAAATCGGCGCGCCCCGACAAGATCCCGACGCTCAAACCGGCCTTCCGCAAGGATGGCACCGTAACGGCAGCAAATGCCTCCTCGATCTCCGATGGCGCGGCGGCCTTGGTTCTGGCCTCGCAGGAGGCTGCCGAGGCGCAAGGCTTGACCATACGCGCCCGGATCATGGGGCATGCAAGCCACGCACAGGCGCCGGGTCTGTTCACAACTGCTCCAGTCCCAGCAGCGAAGAAGCTGATGGAGAAGATCGGCTGGACCACCGATGATGTCGACCTGTGGGAGGTGAATGAAGCCTTCGCAGTTGTGCCAATGGCCTTCATGCGTGAAATGGGGCTGCCGCGCGACAAGGTGAACGTGAACGGCGGTGCTTGCGCGTTGGGGCATCCGATTGGGGCCTCTGGTGCGCGGATTATTGTGACCTTGCTCAACGCGCTGGAAAAACGCGGTCTCAAACGGGGGATCGCTGCCATCTGTATCGGCGGCGGCGAGGGAACGGCAATCGCGATTGAGCGGGTGTGAATGTCACCTTTACCAAAATACTCTCGGGGGTGAATTGACCTGAAGGTCAAGAGGGGGCAGACAGCCCCCTCTGCTACACTTGAGGAGGGCTGCTCTTGCAGGTCGAGTACGAAACACTTGCCAAGACTATCGCTGCACTGACTGAGGGCGAGACTGACGAAGTTGCGCTGATGGCAACCGTGACCTGTGAGGTCCACCACAGCGATGATCGGTTCAACTGGACTGGGTTTTATCGGGTAGTGGCGCCGCAATTGCTGAAGATTGGCCCCTATCAGGGTGGGCACGGATGTTTGCAGATCCCGTTTTCACGCGGCGTCTGCGGAGCAGCGGCGCGCAGCGGTGAGGTGCAGCTGGTCGCTGATGTTGACGCCTTTCCGGGCCATATCGCCTGTGCGTCATCGACACGGTCCGAGCTGGTGCTGCCGGTCTGGAACCACGACGGAGCGCTGATCGGCGTGTTTGATATCGACAGCGATCAGCCGGATGCCTTCACGCAAGAAGACGCAGAGCAGCTGACGCTCATATTGAAGCGGGTCTTCAGCCGCGCCGGTTGATTCGGTGATCAAGGGGCGTTGCCCCTCGGCCTGACGGCCTCACCCCAGAGTATTTATGGAAAGATGACGAAGCCGGGCGCCTTTATGGCCCCGGTTTTTGTTTGTCAGGGCTGTTCATGAAAAAAGGCTTTGAAATTTCACAAAGCCAGTGCATCGTGAAAAAATGACCCGCTTTTTCATGGAGTCCCTGTGACAGATCAATCACCATATCACGCAACACTCGGTGCGGATCTGCGCGCCTTGCGTAAGGCGCGTGGCGTGACGCTTGCCGATCTTGCGGGGCGTCTTGGTCGGTCTGTTGGCTGGTTGAGCCAGGTCGAGCGGGATATGTCGGAGCCGTCGATTTCTGATCTTAGAGCGATTGCCAGCTCGTTGGATGTGCCGATGTCGATGTTGTTTGCCCATTCGGCGGCGCCGGTTTCAGAACAGGGGTACATTGTCCGCGCAGGCGCGCGCCGTCCGATGGGGTCGGGCGACGAAGGTCTGATCGAAGAACTGCTGTCGCCCGATCTGACCGATGACTTCGAGATGGTGCACTCCACCTTTCGTCCGCATTCGCGGATGCAGACCCCCGCCGACCGCCCGACGCAGGAGGTTGGCTACATGATTTCAGGCCGGTTGGACCTGCTGATCGGGGGGCGCAGTTTCACCGTGGGGCCCGGCGACAGTTTCCGGATCAAGGAAGAGCCGTACCAATGGGCCAACCCCTATGACACACCGGCCGTCGCGGTCTGGGTTATTGCTCCGCCGGTGTACTGATGAGTATTGATGCCTGGATCATATTTGCGTTGTTCTGGGCTGTCTTCGTGACCACACCCGGGCCGAATGCGGTGAATTGTATCTCCAACGGAATGGCCTTGGGGTTTGGGCGTGCAATGGTCGGTGTTCTGGCGATCCTGACGCAAGCGACGTTGTTCCTATTGCTGTCGGCCCTGGGGGTGACGACTCTGATCGCAGCCTCGCCCACCGGATTTCTGGTGGCCAAGCTGATTGGCGCCGGGTTTCTGATTTATCTGGGTTGGCGTGGTTGGCGCAACGCGAGACGCCCGGTTCCGGCCAATGTCCGGCCCGCCCGTCACATCTACCTGCACGCCTTGGCGGTGGCCGTGATCAATCCGAAGAGCGTGGCGGGTTATCTCGCCGCGTTCTCGCAGTTCATCCAGCCGGACGTGCCGGTCTGGGACCAGATGCTGGTGATCGTGCCCACTGCCTTGGGTCTGACCACTCTGAGTTACACCGGTTTTACCCTGCTGGGTGCCGGCCTGGGAAAAGCTGCGATGAAAGCCGTCTTCAGCGTCTGGATCCGTCGCCTGCTGGCAATTTGTTTCATTGTTTACGGCGTTCTGCTCGGCGCGAGCAGCGCTCCCAACCTGGAGGTTGCAAGATGATCAGGGGGTCCTGTCTTTGCGGGGGTATTCATTATGAGACATCCGCCCAACCGCAGGGCGCCTCGATGTGTCACTGCGGCCAATGCCGTCGGCAATCCGGGGGTATATGGTCGTCGGCTCGCGTGCCGGAGGCAGAGCTGATGATCTCCGGCGAGGTGAGCTGGTACGCGGCCAGTCCGGTGGCGAAACGGGGTTTCTGCGCCCGTTGCGGATCGTTTCTGTTCTGGAAAGCTGAAGATGGGGACGCGATCTGTTTTTCGCTTGGCTCGGTCGAGGCACCTACCGGTGTCTCCCTAGAGAAGCATATCTTTGTTGCGGACAAGGGCGACTACTACGACATCGCGGACGGCGTGCCGCAAGAGGACTGACATCAGGGAGCAATCATGTCCGATTTTCCAAACAAGGCCCGTGTGGTCATCATCGGCGGTGGCGTCGTCGGCTGTTCGGCACTGTATCATCTTGGGAAGAAGGGATGGACGGATTGCGTCCTCCTGGAAAAGAACGAACTGACAGCCGGTTCGACATGGCATGCGGCGGGCAATGTTCCGACATTCTCGACCTCCTGGGCGATCATGAACATGCAGCGCTACTCGACCGAGCTGTATGACCGCCTCGGTGAAGAGGTCGACTATCCGATGAACTATCATCAGACCGGCTCTATCCGTCTGGCCCATACCAAGGAGCGAATGCAGGAGTTTGAACGCGCCTGCTCCATGGGCCGCTATCAGGGCATCGGGATGGAGATATGGACGCCTGAGCAGGCCAAGGAGCGTTATCCGTTCCTGGAGACCCACGACCTGCAAGGTGTGCTGTGGGATCCGTCAGACGGCGACATCGACCCGGCGCAGGTGACGCAGGCGTTGGCCAAGGGCGCCCGCGACATGGGGGCGAGGATCATCCGCTTCTGCCCGGCAACCGGTGTCACCCAGAAGGAAGACAAGACCTGGATCGTGCATACCGATAAGGGCGATATCGAATGCGACTATGTCGTGAACGCCGCCGGTTATTATGCCCAGCGTGTCGGAGAGTGGTTCAAGCCCTATGGCGGGCGCACCGTGCCGATGATGGTGATGAGCCACCAGTATCTGCTGACCGAACAGATCCCCGAGATCGAAGAGCACACCAAGAAGACCGGCAAGAAACTCCCGCTGATCCGCGACGTGGATGTGTCCTATTACCTGCGTCAGGAAAAGAACGGCTACAACCTTGGGCCATATGAGCCGAACTGCAGGGGCCACTGGATGACCGAGGACGACCGGATGCCGGACGATTTTTCGTTCCAGCTGTGGTCGGACGATCTGGACCGGATCGAGGATATCGTCACCGACGCGATGGAGCGGGTGCCGCTGATGGCGTCCACCGGCGTCTCCAGCGTGATCAACGGCCCGATTCCCTATGCCCCCGACGGTCTGCCGCTGCTGGGCCCGATGCCGGGCGTGGACAACGCGTTCGAAGCCTGTGTCTTTACCTTTGGCATCGCCCAGGGCGGCGGTGCCGGCAAGGTGCTGGCGGAGTGGATCGCCGACGGCCAGACCGAGTGGGACATGTGGTCCTGCGATCCGCGCCGTTACACCGACTACACTGACCAGGATTACTGCGACAAGAAAGGCATGGAAGTCTACGGCAACGAATACGCCATGCACTTTCCGCATCACGAATGGCCGGCAGCGCGCGACAAGAAAGTCAGCCAGGTGCATTGCCGCATCAAGGAGCTCGGCGGCCAGATGGGCGCCTACAACGGCTGGGAGCGCGCCAACTGGTTTGCAAAGGATGGTGACGACACCTCCGAGGAGGCCACCCATACCTGGGGCCGCTCCGGCCCGTGGCAGCAGCGGATCAAGGAAGAATGCGAAGCGGTCCGCGACGATGTTGGCGTGCTGGACCTGCCGGGTTTCTCCCGTTTCAACCTGGACGGTGAGGGCGCAGCCGAGTTTCTGCGCGGGATGATCACCGGGGGTCTGCCCAAGGTCGGCCGGATGAACCTGGTCTACTTTTCGGACAACCGCGGCCGCATCCTGACGGAGATGTCCTGCATCCGTCATGGCGAGGACCACTTCACCCTGATCACCGCGGGCTCGGCCCAGTGGCACGACTTCGAGATCCTGAAGAAGGCGCTGCCCGAGGGCCTGACCCTGACCGACCGCACCACCGAACTTGCAACCATGATCGTCACCGGCCCGAAATCGCGGGAGCTGCTGACGGGCATCTCGGATGCCGATCTGTCGCTGGGCTGGCTGACCCATCAGGAAGCCACTGTCGCTGGCAAGCCCGCCTTTCTGGCGCGGGTGTCCTTTGCGGGCGAACTGGGCTGGGAGGTCCATTGCGCCAACGCGCATCAACCGGAGATTTACGAGGCCCTGCTGGCGGGCGGCGCCAAGCCGTTTGGCATGTACGCGCTGAACTC
Organism: Phaeobacter sp. JH20_29; assembly: GCF_048056175.1. Taxonomy (NCBI): domain Bacteria; kingdom Pseudomonadati; phylum Pseudomonadota; class Alphaproteobacteria; order Rhodobacterales; family Roseobacteraceae; genus Phaeobacter; species Phaeobacter sp. JH20_29. Next base: position 77,977 of record NZ_JAYMWO010000005.1, on the reverse strand, counting down.
CCTGCGCATCGAAAAGGGCTACCGCACCTGGAAGGGTGACCTGTCCATCGACTACTCGCTGCTTGAAGGCGGGCTGGAGCGGTTCGTCAAGCTGGACAAACCGCAGGATTTCCCGGGCAAGGCCGCGATCCAGGCCGAAAAGCAGCGCGGGGTGAAGAAATCCTTTGTCACCCTGATTGTCGATGCCGGGGAGGCGGACGCGCCCTATATGTCCTGCATCTGGAAGGATGACGAGATCGTGGGCGAAACCACCTCCGGGGACTGGGGCTACCGTGTGAACGCCTCCATCGCGCTGGGCATGGTGCGACCTGAGTTGGCGATGCCCGGAACCGAACTGGAGATCGAAATCTACGGTGAGAAATACCGTGCGGTGGTTCAAAAAGACGAACCACTGTGGGATCCGGGCAATGACCGGCTCCGGGCCTGACCCTCGCGCGACCTCCGGGGGCCCCGCCCCTGGGGGACGTCGGTGGCAGGTTGATATCCTGCTGAGCGAAGGTTTCGTCCTGACGGAATTTTCCGCCGTGGTGGAGCCGTTGCGCCTGGCCAATCGGGTGTTGGCGCAGCCACCGTTCTCCTGGACCCTTCGCTCCGCAGCGGGTGGTCAGATCGGCTGCCGGGCGGGTGCCTTTGTCGAGACGGAGCCTTTTGCAAGCCGCGCCGAGGCGGATTGTGTTTTTGTTCTTGGCAACACGGATCCCGATTGCCCTGCGCTGTCCATGGGGCCGCTGATCAGCAAATACCGCGCGCGCGGAGCCAAAGTCTATCTGCTGGCTGAGGCGGCAAGCCGGTACATCCGCGACAGCGGAAAGCAGGGGGGGCTCCACACGACACATTGGGAAAACGCCACTTTGATGCGCGAACGTATTGGATTGTTTGACGCCAACTTCGCGCTTGCAAGCGAGGATGGTCAGGTTGTGACCTGTGCCGGAATGGGGTCGACGGTGGATATCGTTCTTGCCTTGATTGGACAGCTGACAACGGCCGCCGCCCAGGTGACGGTTGCCAATATCCTGCTGCATGACAAGATACGCGATTACGCATCGCTGCAACCCTTCTCAGGTGTGAAGCCAACGGTTACCGGTGATGCTGACCTTGATCAGGCCATTCGCGTGATGCAGGAGCACATCGAAGACCCGTTGCCGATCAACGAGATCGTGGATCAACTGGGGATTTCGACCCGATCGCTGGAGCGCAAGTTCAATACTTTTCTGGGCACCACTCCAAACGGGTTTTACCGCGAAATGCGGCTGAACAAGGCGAATAATCTGCTGCTCAACACCACTATGAGCGTGCGGGAAATCGGATTGGCCTGCGGATTCTCCAACGGGTTTTCGACCCTGTATAAGGCTTTTTTCGGCATTACCCCTTTTGCCCTGCGAAAGTCACGACGCGCTTCCCAGTCCATGGAGCGACGTCGGAAACCCGCCCATTAGCGGCGGAGAATACAGCGGCAAGATTGGCGTTTTTTATACATTTCCTGTCGCCTATCTGTGGCAGGGTCTGATCAAACGAGATCAGGAGAAAAAAGATGAGCGATCTTCCCAACAAGGCCCGTGTTGTCATTATCGGCGGCGGCGTGATCGGCTGCTCGGTAGCTTATCACCTGACCAAGCTCGGCTGGAAGGATGTGGTGCTGCTGGAGCGTAAGCAGCTGACCTCCGGCACCACATGGCATGCCGCGGGGCTGATCGGCCAACTGCGCGCGTCCTCCAACATGACCAAGCTCGCCCGCTATTCGGCCGAGCTCTATTTGGGGCTTGAGGCGGAAACCGGCGTCGCCACCGGCATGCGCCAGGTGGGGTCGGTGTCGGCGGCTCTGACCCATGAGCGGCTTGAGGAGCTCTACCGCAACGCCGCCATGGCGCGCGCCTTTGGCGTGCCGGTGGAGGAGCTGTCGCCCAAGGAGGTGAAGGAGCGCTACGAGCACATCAATCTGGACGGCGTGACCGGCGGCGTCTGGCTGCCGACTGACGGGCAGGCGGATCCGGCCAACATTGCGCTGGCCCTGGCCAAGGGCGCCCGTCAGCGCGGCGCGCTGGTCAACGAGCGCATCAGGGTCACCGGCATCTCCAAACAGGGCCGCCGCGTTACTGGTGTGGACTGGGCCAGCGACGATGGCGGGGCGCAGGGCCATATCGAATGCGACATGGTGGTGAACTGCGCCGGCATGTGGGGCCATGAGGTCGGCCGCATGGCAGGCGTCAACGTTCCGCTGCATGCCTGCGAGCACTTCTACATTGTGACCGAGGGCATCGCCGACCTGACCCAGATGCCGGTGCTGCGGGTGCCAGATGAATGCGCCTACTACAAGGAGGACGCCGGCAAGATCCTCTTGGGCGCGTTTGAGCCGAACGCCAAGCCTTGGGCGATGAACGGCATTCCGGACAACTTCGAGTTCGACCAGCTGCCCGAGGATTTCGACCACTTCGAGCCGATCCTGGAGGCCGCCTGCAACCGGATGCCGCTGCTGGCGGAGGCCGGTATCCATACCTTCTTCAACGGCCCGGAATCCTTTACCCCGGACGACGCCTACCACCTCGGCCTGGCGCCGGAGATGGACAACTTCTGGGTCGCCGCAGGCTTCAACTCGATCGGCATCCAGTCCGCAGGCGGCGCAGGCATGGCGCTGGCGCAGTGGATGGAAGACGGCCAGAAGCCGTTTGACCTCGGCGATGTGGACATCTCCCGCATGCACCCGTTCCAGGGCAACAAGCATTACCTGTTCGAGCGTTCAAAAGAGACCCTCGGCCTGCTCTATGCAGACCATTTCCCCTACCGCCAGAAGGCCACTGCCCGCGGCGTGCGCCGCACCCCATTCCACTACCACCTCAAGGAACAGGGCGCCGTTTTCGGCGAAATAGGCGGCTGGGAGCGCGCCAACTGGTTCGCAAACGCGGGCCAGGAGCGGGAGTACCAGTACAGCTGGAGGCGCCAGAACTGGTTCGAAAACGCTGCCGCCGAACACCGCGCCGTGCGGGAAAATGTCGGCATGTACGACATGTCTTCCTTCGGCAAGATCCGCGTCGAAGGCCCGGATGCGGAGAAGTTCCTGAACTACATCTGCGGCGCCAATGTTTCGGTCCCTGCGGGCAAGATCGTCTACACCCAGTTCCTGAACCCGCGCGGCGGCATCGAGGCGGATGTGACCGTGACCCGGCTGAGCGAGACCGTCTATCTGGTGGTGACCCCGGCGGTGACCCGTCTGGCGGATCAGACCTGGATGATGCGCCATAAGGGCGGTTTCAACGTCGTGCTGACTGATGTGACCGCAGGCGAGGGCGTGCTGGCCGTGATGGGCCCGAACGCGCGCAAGCTGCTGCAGAAAGTCTCGCCCAATGATTTCTCCAACGAGGTGAACCCCTTTGGCACCGCGCAGGAGATCGAACTTGGCATGGGCCTCGCCCGTGTCCACCGGGTGACCTATGTGGGCGAACTGGGCTGGGAGATCTACATCCCGGCGGAAATGTCCGGCCACGCGTTCGAAACCCTCTGGGAGGCGGGCCACGACATGGGCCTTAAGCTCTGCGGTATGCACATGATGGACAGCTGCCGGATCGAGAAGGGCTTCCGCCACTTCGGCCACGACATCACTTGCGAGGACAATGTGATCGACGCAGGGCTCGGCTTTGCGGTTGCAACCGGCAAGGACGACTTTATCGGCAAGGCCGCGGTGCTGGAGCGCAAGGAGAGCGGCCCCAAGAACCGCATGGTTCAGTTCAAGCTGACCGACCCCGAGCCGCTCTTGTTTCACAATGAGCCGATCATCCGCGACGGCAAATACGTGGGCTATCTCAGCTCCGGCAACTACGGCCACACGCTGGGTGCCGCCATCGGCATGGGCTATGTGCCCTGCGAGGGGGAAAGCGCAGCGGATGTGCTGGGTTCGGTCTATGAGATCGACGTCTGCGGCGTGAAAGTGAAAGCCGAAGCTTCCCTGAAGCCGATGTATGATCCGAAATCGGAGCGGGTGAAGGCATAGGTCACCTCTAAGGATCCCAGGGGGGGGCGAGATCAGCGGGAGAATATGTGCGCAGTTCGCGCACTCTTTCCCCGGCGATCCGATAAGGCCGTCTACCATCGCCGACAGCAGTGTTTTTTGTGCTTCCGCTCTGTCAATTGCGCGCTGAGCTGTCATAAACGCGGCTCAGGGAGATTCCACGATGACCTCATCAGTTGAGAACAAAGACACGCCGCAGGGCCTTGCCTTTGCAGTTTCCGCCTATCTGATGTGGGGATTTCTGCCGATCTATATGAAAGCGCTGGCACATATGCCCGCCGCCGAAGTTGTCGCGCATCGGGTAATCTGGTCGGTGCCCGTGGCGGGTGTGCTACTCATTATCCTGCGTCGAACCCGTGATCTGCGCGCGGCGCTGACCTCGCCCAAGGTCTTGATGATGGGGGCGGTGACAGCGGCGCTGATCTCAGTGAATTGGGGCATCTATGTGTGGTCGATTGCAACCGGGCATGCGCTTGATGCGGCGCTGGGGTATTATATCAACCCGCTGTTCAGCGTCATGTTGGGTGCACTTTTGCTGGGAGAGAGATTGTTGCCGGAACAGCTGGTCGCAATCGGTCTGGCGGCACTGGCGGTGCTGGTGCTTGCCGTTGACGCCGGGCGCCTGCCGTGGGCTGCCATTGGTCTTACTCTCAGCTGGGGGTTCTATGCGTTCTTCAAGAAATCCCTGCCGGTCGGCCCCAATCAGGGTTTCATGCTGGAAGTGCTGATCCTGACCCCTCCGGCGCTGGGATATTTGCTCTATCTTACGGCCTCCGGTGACGCGCATTTCGCGGGAGCGTTCAGCGACACCGCGTTGCTGCTGGGCTGTGGTTTGGTCACAGCGGTGCCGCTGATCACCTACGCCAATGGCGCCAAACTGCTGCGGCTCTCCACCATCGGTATCCTGCAATATATTGCTCCGACGATGATATTTCTGGCAGCGGTGTTCATTTTTGGCGAAGATTTCGGTCGCGCGCGCATGATCGCCTTTCCGATGATCTGGCTCGCGCTGGTGATCTACTCGGTCTCATTGGTGCGGCAGATGCGCCGGGCCTGAGGGGCGGGCCGGGATGTGCAGGACAGTTCCGCGTTGATGGTCTCTGCCAAGGTTTCAGCCCAAAGAGAATAGGCGGCTGCCGACGGATGATAGCCGTCCTGCGCTGCCAGCGCTGGGTCGGGCGCCATCGTGAATGGCAGGTGGATGACATCGTGATTTCCTGCGGCCAGGTTGGATAGAACCCGGTCCAGCCGCGCCGCGTGGCGACCCAGGACCCAAGCCAGCGGTTGGGGAAGGGCTGGAAAATCTGCCATTGGTGGCACTCCTGACAAGACCACGAGCCTGACCCCAAACCGGTCCCGCAGGAGCTTGATCAGCGCGCACTGTTCCATGTGAAACCGTCGCCGCCGCGCAAGCCGGGTCACGTCATTGACCCCCAATGCCAGAACCGCAACGTCAAAGGTCTGCGGCGGCAGCGCACGCACCCGCGCCAGAGCATCTGCGCTGCGATGCCCGGTTGTGGCCTCCAGCCGCCAGGTCAGATGCCGACCTTGCGTCAGGCGCGATGTCAGTTGACCGGAGAGCGCATCGTTCTGGCGACCGACACCGACACCAGCAGCTGAGCTGTCGCCGACAATCAACAGCCGTAGCGGCGTGCCCTGTCCCTGTTGGCCGAACCGAGGCCCCGAGGGTTCCGGCAGGTTCAGCGCCCTGCGCCGGACGTTAACTGCCTGCACCACCAGAAGCGGCAGCAGGACAATGCGGGCGATATGATCGATGCCGATCAGCTGAGCGCCTTTTGATATTGCAGAAATCGTGGGTCGGTGGTGACCCGTTCCATGATTGCGGCGCGCAGCACGCCGACGCTTTTATAGGGGCGCATGACCACCTCGAAATGGCTGATCAGGCCGTGCGAATTCAACGTGATCAGGTCAACGCCCACGGCATCGAACTCGCCGATCTTGCACTGGAACTCCAACGCCCAGTCGTTTCCGTCCCCCATGATCCGACGATAGCGAAAGTCACTGAATACCTGACCGACATGACCCAGAATCGCCGCCACTGGTGCGCGACCGGTCCAAGTTTTCCAATAGGTCGGGGGCAGGAACTGCACATCCTCCGCCAGGAGATCTGCAATCTGGCTGTCGTCGCCTTTGGCAACAACCTCTTGCAGCCTGTTGATGGTCGGATGTGTCATGCTGCACCTCTCAGAACAGGGAGCCCGCGGTGAGGCAGGGGTTGCCGCCACCCTGACGCTCCGCCAGATCCCGGGCAAGCACGACGTAGCGATACCTTGCCCTGCGGGCGCCGGATCGCTAGGGACGCGGGCATGACTGTTTCTAGCGATTATACCCCGCCGACGGATCCATTGGATATCCTGCATCATGACGCGCAGCTATTGGTGGTGAACAAGCCCCATGGTCTGCTGAGCGTACCGGGGCGCGGAGAACACCTTGCGGACTGTCTGCTCACCCGCTTGCAGGCAGTGTTTCCCGAGGCGTTGCTGGTCCATCGACTGGATCGCGATACCTCCGGCGTAATGGTGTTTGCGGTCACTCCGTACGCCCAACGCCATCTCTCGATGCAGTTTGAAAAACGTACCGCAAAGAAAGCCTATATCGCGCGCATCGGTGGCAGGCTAGAGCCGCGCAGCGGGACCGTCGATTTGCCGCTGATCGTCGATTGGCCAAACCGCCCGCGCCAGATGGTCTGCCATGACACTGGCAAGGAGGCGGTGACCGATTGGCGGGTGATAAAATATGAAGAGGCCGCGACACGTGTGCGTCTGACGCCAAAGACAGGTCGCTCGCATCAGTTGCGTGTGCATATGCTCTCGCTCGGACACGCCATTCTGGGCGATCCGCTTTACGCTCAGGGGGCTGCACTGGATCATCCACGCATGATGCTGCACGCAGAAGAGCTGCGTATCAAACATCCCGACAGCGGCGAATCGATGAAGTTCCGCGTCAAGGCACCGTTCTGATCGCAGCAGTTGCTAGACGCTGATCCGCAGCCAGTCCGGTGGCAGGATATCGGGGTTGTTCAGCTTGGGGTCGCCGAACCATTTTGCCGGTCCCGCAACCCGGCGCTTCGCAGTCTGGTTCAACCAGGCGGCCCACCAGGAGAAGGAGCTGTTGCCGATGATGTTATGTCTGCACAGGCTCATCAGGCGCATGTCCTCGTAGTCGGTGTCCGCGCCATTGAAATCCACCACCACCTTGTCACAGGGGAGGGGGAGGTTGTCCTTGGCCCACTGCGGATCGTCCGAGAAGACATAGACCGTTGGCTGTCCCTCCAGCCCGTCCAGCACCTGTTGCAGCGCGGCTTCGTAATAAGACTGATCGCAAAGCACATGCGCCGCGAGCGTCAGATAATCGCCCCGCCGAACATGCAGCGAGATCGCGTTGCTCTCACTAATCCTGGCCGCCATCTCGGCGTTCTGCTGATTTGAGAAGTCAGGGAAGGTGAAGTCCCGCCTGATCCGTTCGGCGCACCCATTGAAATAGCGTTCGCTCTGCCAATAGCCGTGCAGATAGCTGTCGTCGCCCCAGTGTTCGAAATCTGCATTGTAGCCAAGGCCAGCTTCTCGCCGGAGTTTCGGTCCTGCACCCAGCCCCTGCCCGAGGCTGCGCCATACCGCATAGCGCAGTGGTTCGGTCTGGCGCAGCGGAGGCAATTTGTCCGGCGCCGCCAAATCAAGGTCGAAGACACGTGTCAGGACACCTTCGCCGCGCAGCTCCGCGCCACGGCTGTCCAGCGCCAGCGAGACCCCAAGCCGATCCGCCAGCGCGCGCCCGGCGGCATATTGGAACATCTGGTTGCCCAGTCGGCCGTGCAGGCGGGTGATAATCATCGTCGGTCCCTCGAAGAGCTACAGGGGCGTTCATATGCGTGAAGCAGTGTCGTGACCAGTCCCGCCCTCGCTCATCCGCCGTATCGCGCCTGCCAGTCACCAAGGGCTGCGATGCCGAATTCGGGATCCGGCTGATCCGGCATTGGTGCGAGGATCTCGATTGAATGCCCGTCAGGATCCTTGAAGTAGATCGAGAGCGCCGGCATCCAGCCCAGCACCACCGGCTCATCGGTTGGGCTGCCGTGAAAATCGAGCGGTATGATTCCCGCATCCGTCAACCGGTCACAGATGCCATCCATCGCCGCTACGGTACTGCGAAACGCCATGTGCAGCCGCAGTCCCATCGGTGCGGATCCACCGGCCCAGAGCCCCAGCATTCCCTGAGACTGACCGCCCACCCAGTAGAATGCGACCTGTCGTTCCGGCAGATGGTGGGCCAGCTGCAAACCCATGGTCCCTCCGTAGAATGTCATCGCACGGTCTAGGTCTTTAACCGTCAGATGTGTCTCATAGATTCCGGTCAGTTCCGTTTCGATATGTGTTTTGCCGGTAGCGTTATCCTGTACATGGATCATCTTAAGGCTCCGCTGAATGGTCAGGTAGCGACAGCCTGCAATCTCAAGTCAGGTTTAGATCAAGCAAAAAATCACAGCCGCGTGGCTTCGCCAGACGGATATCTGATGTCATCTGCTGATGGGGCCGGGGCGTGACAATCAGGCCAGCACCTGTTGTGCAGGCTGCCTTGGGTCTTGACCTTGGCCGATTGAACGGCCTAAGGCTGACGTTAGGGTCGGGGCCCTGCCGCTCGCGGTTGAGAAGACCATGGTGAATCCCCGCGCTGAAACTCCTGTCTTTCGCCCATCCATGTGATGCGCCAATGGCAATGCGGGCCCCATTTATCCGGCGCATCTTGTTGATTGGACAAGAGGCAAGAATGACAAATAGCCAGACAGATCTCCCGCCCATTGGGAGCCTCAAGCAGCAGGCCCGCAATCTGCGCGCTCAGTTGCAGGCACGTAACCACACACTCTCGCATAGCGCCGCGCTTGAGATGGTGGCCCGGCAATATGGCTACAAGGATTGGAACACGATCAGCGCCAAGGCTGACAGGCCACGCCCGGATGTTGCGCAGCAGGCGTTGCAGATCGGGCAGATCCTGAGGGGCAGCTACCTTGGCCAGGCCTTCACAGCCGAGCTGCGAGGGTTGCAGGTGTTTGCTGGCGGCGCCCGACGACGCGTTACCCTGCATCTGGAACAACCGGTCGATGTTGTGAAATTCGACAGTTTCTCAGCGCTGCGCCAGCGGATCACCGGAACCATCGGCTGGGATGGCCGCTCAGCTGAGTGTACCTCCGACGGCCTGCCCCAACTGGTGCTTGAACTGCCCAATTAGAGCCTGTTTTGCACCAGCATGAGGCGCCAGCAAAGCCCTGATACCCTTAAAGCCCTGATGCTGGAAAGCAAGGAGCCGCCCTCTGGGGGCGGCTCCTGTTGTTATGAACCCTGAAAAATAGGCCTATTCTGCGGCCCAGCCGCCGACGGCTTTGACTTCCAGGAAGTCCTCGATGCCCCAGCTGCCGCCTTCGCGGCCGTTGCCAGATTGCTTCATCCCACCAAAGGGAGATCCGGCGGAGCGGGATTTGCCGTTCATCTCGATCATGCCGGCGCGCAGTTTGCGAGCCATGCGATTGGCACGGGCCGCATCCTGTGTCTGCACATAATTGGTCAGCCCGTAGGGGGTATCGTTGGCGATTTCGATCGCTTCTTCTTCGGTCTCGAAGGGGATAATCGACAGCACCGGGCCAAAGATCTCTTCGCGGGCGATGGTCATCTGGTTGTTCACATCGGCAAAGACGGTGGGCTTGACATAGAAACCCTGGTTCAGCCCATCAGGACGGCCGGTTCCACCTGCGACAAGGCGAGCGCCTTCGTCGATGCCTTTCTGGATCAGATCCTGGATCTTCGTCCATTGCAGTTCGTTCACAACCGGCCCGATGTGGCGACCTTCGCTGGAGGCGGGGCCAACCTCCACTTTGCTGGCAACAGCAGCAGCTTCTTCGACAGCTTTGTCATAGATGCTTTTTTGAACCAGCATCCGGCTTGGGGCGTTACAGCTCTGGCCGGTGTTGTTCATCATATGCAGGACACCGCGCTTGACGGCCTTGTCATCGGCATCTTCAAAGATGACGTTGGCGCCTTTGCCACCCAGCTCCAGATGAACTTTTTTCAGCGTGTCGGCTGCGGCCTTGGAAATCGCCGTGCCTGCGCGGGTCGACCCGGTAAAGGACACCATATCCACGTCCGGGTGGCTGGACAGCTGAGTGCCGACACCGGCGCCGTCGCCATTGACCAGATTGAATACGCCCGCAGGGAAACCGGCCGCATCCATCATTTCGGCAAAGATCATTGCATTGAGCGGGCTCTGCTCGGAGGGTTTCAGAACCATGGTGCACCCGGCAATGGCCGCCGCGCCAACTTTCAGCGTGACCTGATTCATCGGCCAGTTCCACGGCGTGATCAGCGCAGCGACACCAACCGCCTCGTGGATGATACGATCATTCGGGGCATGGTCGCCCAGCGGCGCTTCGAAGGAGAACGCCTTGGCCGCCTTGATGAAATTGCGCAGATGCCAGCTGCCAGCGCCTGCCTGCTGGGTGCGGGCCATATCAATTGGCGCCCCCATTTCGATGCTCATTGCCTGCGCCAGATCTTCAGTGCGGCTCTCATAGATCTCGATCAGCTTTTCGACCAGCGCGATGCGCTCTTCTACCGGAGTGGCCATCCAGCCCGGCAGTGCCGCCTTTGCAGCCGCGACGGCAGCATCTGTATCCGCCGCACTGCCAAGCGAGATGACCGCGCAAGGCGCTTCGGTCGATGGGTCGATCACTTCGAAATCATTCGGGGCAGCCGGGGCGACCCATTGGCCGTTGATGTAAAAATCACGTTTCTCGATCATCTGTCGATCTCCCGATTGTCAGGGTGTGACGGGGCGGTGCCCGCGATTGGCGGACACTCTGTCACTGGCGTTTCGGATGAGCAAGGGGGGGATTTCATAATTTGATCAAATTTTGCAGCGGAATAATTTTCGCCACTTTGACCCTATATGGAACGGCGGTATGATGCCCGGCACCAATCCGTGCAGATGTTCCGATGGGGGCAGATTGACGCGTGGGGCGATCTTTTCGTCTGCCTGTCGCCCATCAAGGGTTTAACCTGCGCGCCGAGTGGTTAGGTTACTCACCAGATAGCATTCATTTGACAGCAGAGGAGAGACCCATGGGTTTGCGTATCAATGATGTGGTTCCGGATTTCACCGCAGAAACCGATCAGGGCACCGTCTCGTTTCATGATTGGATCGGCGACAGCTGGGCGATCCTGTTTTCCCACCCCAAGGATTTTACACCGGTTTGCACCACAGAGTTTTCTGCCGTGGCGCAGCTGGCTGATGAATGGGCTGCACGCAACACGAAGGTGATCGGTGTGTCCGTGGATGGTGTCGAAGACCACAAGAAATGGAAAGGCGACATCGAAAGCTACGGCAAAGCTGCGGCAGGCTTTCCGATCATCGCGGATGAAGGTCTGGCTGTCTCCAAGGCTTTCGACATGCTGCCGGCAGAGGCCTATCTGCCTGATGGCCGCACACCCGCAGATAGCGCCACGGTGCGGTCGGTCTTCATCATCGGACCTGACAAGCAGCTGAAGCTGTCGATGACCTACCCGATGACCGTCGGGCGCAATTTTGCGGAGATTCTGCGCGCGCTGGATGGCCTTCAGATGTCCGGCAAAGGTGTAGCAACTCCGGCAAACTGGGTTCCGGGCGAAGATGTCATCATCCCCCCCAGCGTCTCGAACGAGGATGCGAAGGCTAAATTTGGCGAGTTCGAAACGATCTTCCCCTATCTGCGCAAGACCAAAGCGCCAGAGTGATCTGTAGGAAGGCGTAGCGGGGCACGTAAGCGGCCCTGCTGACATGTCGTCATGAACAGGGGCCGTCTGGCCCCTTTTCTATTGCGGGTCTAACCGGGCTTTTGCGATCGCAAGGCGACCTGTGTCCGGTAGAGCGCGCGTTTCAGCTCCCGCGCAAGCTTGCCACCTGCTGGACGGGATTGGATGGTTGATCCGCCCAGGGCCTCGGTCAGCTCAGATGCGCCGTTTGGCCATATGGTATGTACTGGCTGGCGGTGAACCCAGTGCATCTGAAGGAAGGTGTCAACCGGCCGGTCCAGCGTCTCGCTTGCTTCCAGCAATCGGGCGGCGGCGGTCTTGCCCACCACCTGTGCCACGGTTTGCAGTCCGATGCGCCTTGGCAGAAACATGCGCGCCGCGCCTGTTTGCGCAACGACCTGCCGCGCTGACTCGCGCTGTTTGGCAGGCAGGCGGATGAAGTGATCCTTGTCGGCATGGTTGCCGACAAGCGCCATCGCGTCGCGCCAGAGGTTGGGCTCAAACGCTAGATCGTCCTCAACGATCAGTCCGAAATCATCCATGCCTTCCGCGATTTTCTGCCAGCACTTGCGATGGGATAGAAAACATCCGACTTCGCCTGCCCGGAGCGCGAAGGGGTAATGTGGCCGGTGCAGATCCCCATCGCAGAGAGGCACAAGCCCCGCCTGAAGCGCCGCCCGGCCGTTGACCGCCTCGACCACTTCCGGCTGCGGCAGCTGCGCCATCAGACGCGCCACATTGGGCGCGCGTTTCTGATCGTCGGCCATATGAATGATGTAGGATCTCATGGTCCCAGAGGTAGCGATCTTGACCGGTGGTGAAAAGAGGCGAGCAGGAACCAGCTGCCACTGAAACAAAGAAACCCCGCCATTTCTGGCAGGGTTCCGGGTGCTTGGAAAGGGAAGGCAGATTACTCTGCGTCTTCTTTCTTCTCGGCTTTGATTTCTTCGCCGGTTTCCTGATCCACGATTTTCATGGACAGGCGGACCTTGCCGCGATCATCAAAGCCCAGCAGCTTTACTTTCACTTCCTGGCCTTCCTTCAGAACGTCCGAAGGGTGGTTCAGGCGGCGGTTTTCGATCTGGGACACATGCACCAGGCCGTCACGCTTGCCGAAGAAGTTCACGAAGGCGCCGAAGTCGACGATCTTCACAACCTTACCGGTGTAGATGGCGCCTTCTTCCGGCTCTGCCACGATCGAGTGGATCATGTCGTAGGCCTTCTGGATCGCGGTGCCGTCGGCCGATGCGATCTTGATCACGCCGTCGTCGTTGATGTCGACTTTCGCGCCGGAGGTTTCCACGATTTCGCGGATGACCTTACCGCCGGAGCCGATCACTTCACGGATCTTGTCGGTCGGGATCTGCATGGTCTCAATGCGGGGCGCATGGACGGAGAACGCGTTGGTTTCCGACAGTGCCTTGGCCATTTCGCCGAGGATGTGCAGACGGCCGTCTTTGGCCTGATCCAGCGCTTTTTCCATGATCTCAGGCGTGATGCCTGCAACCTTGATGTCCATCTGCAGCGAGGTGATACCGTTCGCAGTACCGGCCACCTTGAAATCCATGTCGCCCAGGTGGTCTTCGTCGCCCAGAATGTCCGACAGGATCGCGTAGGAGCCGTCGTCTTCCAGGATCAGACCCATCGCGACACCGGCAACCGGTGCCTTCAGCGGCACGCCGGCGTCCATCATGGACAGCGAACCACCACAGACCGACGCCATCGAGGAGGAGCCGTTCGATTCGGTGATCTCGGACACCACGCGGATGGTGTATGGGAAATCGGTCGGAGCAGGCAGAACAGCCTGCAGCGCGCGCCATGCCAGTTTGCCGTGGCCGATTTCGCGGCGACCGGGCGAGCCGACACGACCAACTTCACCCACCGAATAGGGAGGGAAGTTATAGTGCAGCAGGAAGTTGGATTTGAAGTTGCCGTGCAGCGCGTCGATGAACTGCTCATCGTCGCCGGTGCCGAGGGTGGTCACGGCCAGGGCCTGGGTTTCACCACGGGTGAACAGGGCCGAACCATGGGTCCGCGGCAGCAGGCCGGTTTCCGATTCGATCGCGCGCACATCGGTGGTCGAGCGACCGTCGATCCGCTTGCCGGTTTTTACGACGTCGCCGCGCAGAATGGCTGCTTCCAGCTTCTTCATCGCGGAGCCGAGGTTGGCGTCTTCCAGCTGTTCTTCGTTCAGCGATGCCTTGATCGCCTCACGCGCGGCGGCAACAGCGGCGGTGCGCTCCTGCTTGTCGGTGATTGCAAATGCAGCGCGCATCTGCTCTTCGCCTGCGGCTTTCACTGCGGCGAACAGCTCCGAATAGTCAGCAGGCTGGAAATCGAACGGCTCTTTGGCCGCGTCTTCCGCCAAGGAGATGATCAGGTCGATCACCGGCTGGATCTGCTCGTGAGCGAATTTCACCGCACCCAGCATCTCTGCTTCGGTCAGTTCGTAGGCTTCGGATTCAACCATCATCACGGCGTCTTTGGTGCCGGCGACAACCAGATCCAGACGCTGATCAGGGTTCAGGCGCAGATCCTGCATGTCGTCAACGGTCGGGTTCAGGACGTACTCGCCGCCCTCAAAGCCAACGCGCGCAGCCGCAATCGGACCCATGAAGGGTGCGCCGGACAGGGTCAGCGCTGCGGAGGCCGCGATCATCGCAACCATGTCGGGATCGTTGACCAGATCGTGGCTCAGCACGGTGCACATCACCAGGACTTCATTTTTGAAGCCGGGGACGAACAGCGGGCGGATCGGACGGTCGATCAGACGCGCGGTCAGGGTTTCTTTTTCGGTCGGGCGTGCTTCACGCTTGAAAAATCCGCCGGGGACCTTGCCCGCAGCGTAGTATTTTTCCTGATAGTGAACCGTCAGGGGGAAGAAGTCCTGACCCGGCTTCTGCTGGCGGGCAAAAGTGACGTTTGCCATGACCGAGGTTTCGCCCAGGGTGGCAATCACTGTGCCATCGGCCTGACGGGCAACCTTGCCGGTCTCCAGTGTGAGCGTCTCTTCGCCCCACTGCATTGATTTCTTTGTAACGTTAAACATTCAGCTTATCCTAGCTGGGAGCACTCCCGGGCGTATCCCGGGTCTCCCGTTTGATGTGGCGGCCCCATTGCCGCCGACCCCTCTCTATCTTTCTTTCGACTGCCGGGGTCTTGGCAGCACGTCTCAGATAGGCCGCCCTTACAGGATTTTTCCACAGATTGAAAGAGCAAGCGCCAGGAGCCGTCGCAGCCTGTGCCCCGTTTGTCGGCATCGTTGGTGTCGATCCTCCGCTATCTGGGCGTGGTTGGTGAATTGCGGCCTGCGTTAACCGGATCCTCAGCGTTTTTATGGAAAATTTGCGCAATCCAGAAGGGTAAGACGACGTCGACCCCAACACTTAGAACAGGTGCTGAATGAACGATTGGACTTCCGGCTATGTCGCCGAACTCGACTATACGCACGACTTTTTTCACGAGATGACGCCCTCCCGCCTTGCCTTCAGCGCCGTGTCTCGGGGACATCGGCATGGGCTGGACAGCGATGAACTGACCTATTGTGAGCTGGGCTGTGGTCAGGGCTTCACAGCCAATCTTCTGGCCGCAGCCAATCCGCATGTCGATGTCCACGCGATGGACTTCAATCCGGCCCATATCGCCGGTGCCAATCGCCTGGCCGCGGAAGCAGGACTGGCAAACGTCCACTTCTACGAAAGATCCTTTGAGGATTTTGAAGAAGAGTCGGAGCTGCCAAATACCTTTGACGTCATTGCGCTTCACGGTGTCTACAGCTGGATTTCGCAAGAGAACCAACAACGGATCACCGGATTCATCTCCCGTCGTCTGAAACCCGGTGGGTTGGTCTATATCAGTTACAACACGCAGCCGGGCTGGGCGCCATCTATGCCGCTGCGCAGGATTCTGACCGATCGCGCCGCGCAGGGCAGCGGTCCGTTGGAGCAACGTATAGAAGACGCATTGAATTTTGCCGAGCGGTTGAAACAGGTCGGAGCCGAATTTTTTGTCTCAAACCCCGGCCAGTTGAGACGGCTGAGTGAAATGAAAACCATGTCGCGAAACTATCTGGCGCATGAGTTTTTCAACAAGGACTGGACGCCATTCCACTTTGCCGATGTGGCGGAGGATCTGGCGCAGGCCAAACTTGAGTTTCTCGGTGCTGCGAACCCGTTGGATCATGTCGATGACATCTGCTTGAGCAGTCCGCAACTTGCGCTGCTGGCGGAGGAAAGCAATACAAACAGGCGCGAGGGGCTGCGTGATGTTCTGCTGAATGAACAGTTCCGGGCCGATATCTTTTCGCGTGGGCATGTGCCGCATACGGAACGCGGCAGCGTTGGCGCATGGTTTCAGACTGGCTTTGCCCTTGCACGTCACTATGGATCCGGCCCGTTGAAGATCAGCTGGCGCAATGGGGATGTTGCGCTTGAGGCCGGTCAGTATGAACCTGTCCTGAGAGCTTTGGCCGAGGGGCATAAAACAGTTCGGGCCCTGCTGGAGCAGGGCGTGTTTGCCGATATGACCTGGGGCGAGATCACGCGGCTGCTGACGATCCTGACGGGGGCGGGTCATATCGTTCCCTGTCTGCCTTCAGAAGGCTATGCGGATCGCGCGGCGCAGTGCCAAGCATTTAACCTTGCAGTGTGCAAAAATGCTGAAGACAGCGAAAGACTGGGCTTCCTGGCCTCTCCTGTCACCGGTGGGGGGGTCGCGGTGGATCGCATGGAACAGCTGTTCCTCCTGGGCCAAAGCGAAGGGCAAACGGCGCCCAATGACTGGGCCGAATTTGCGTGGCAGATCCTTGGGCCGCAGGGGCAGCGGTTGGAGCAGGACGGGCGCGTTCTGACCCAGCCTGAGGAAAACCTGGCGGTCTTGCGCGCCCGGGCTCATGCCTTTGCCGCGCGCCGACTGGGCATTCTTACCGGGCTTGGCGTGAGCTTGATTGCCGCCGATCCGTTACTGTCTGACGCCGTTGCGCCAAAGGCTGCGCTATCAGGACGCAGCACGGCGGCCTAGTGACCGGGCAATTGTATAATCGGCCTGTGTCTCAAACACGAAAAACGCCCGCTTCCGATAGGAGCGGGCGTTGAATTTCAACCGTCTGGTCGTCGCTATTAGCGACGGATGCCCAGGCGTTTGATGAGGTCCTGATAGCGGGCCACGTCTTTGCCTTTGGTGTAGTCCAGCAGCTTACGGCGCTGAGCAACCATCTTCAGAAGGCCACGACGACCGTGGTTGTCCTTCTTGTGGGTTTTGAAGTGCTCGGTCAGGGTGTTGATGCGCGAGGTCAGGATTGCAACCTGGACTTCCGGGGAACCGGTGTCGCCTTCTTTGGTTGCGAATTCTTTCATCAGGCGGGCTTTTTCTTCAGCAGTGATCGACATCGGGGTCTCCTTTGAAGGTTTGTGTGAATGGCGCAGGCCGGGATGTCGTCCAGCACAGGCCCATGGAGGCGTCTCATGCTCGGCCGCCTTCCGCAGAAAGCGGCATAACCATTGAACAGGTCGCGCCTATACGCAGATTCTCGGGAAATAGCAAAAGGTTTCGGTCGGGTGTGGGCCGGGGATGGGCGTCGGTGCTAAATGAACGGCACCTGATCAGCCGAGTGTCAGCCCGCTGCTGGCGCTGTTGGTGGCCAATACGCCAAACCGGAGCGCGGCATCCTGATCGACGACCAGAATGTCCGATGCCGACAATTGTTCTGGCCCGGTGACGCGCAGCGCCTCGATCCCGTCAATGGTCACGATATGCTCACCCGGTGCATCCGGGTTGTTGGTGACTTCCACGGTGGGCGCCTCCGGGCCGAATTGATCCCAGATCACAACCAGTTGATCCTCATCGACGTTGAAATCCGACATGTCGATGGCGGCAGTGGGATCAGCCTCGTTACCGTCGCCGACTGCGCTCGCGTGGAACTCACCTGCTGCAAAAATGAGGTGGTCGGCCCCATCCCCTGTCGAAACGATATCACCGGCGCCCGCCAAAATCGTGTCATCCCCGTCGCCACCGTTGAGATAATCCGTGGTCATGCCATCGTCGCTGCCGATCAGGCGATCATTGCCGGTGCCACCAAACAGCGTATCCTTGCCCAGGCCACCAGTCAGGTGATCGTCGCCATCGTTGCCATGTAGCGCGTCTCGCCCGTCCGCCCCGGTCAGCGTGTCATTGCCCTGGCCGCCATGGGCCACGTCATCGCCATCACCACCATCGAGCTGGTCATGACCGAAATGGCCAAACAGCGTGTCGTTGCCGCTGTCTCCGCTCAGACTGTCGTCCCCGCCCTCTCCGTGCAACAGATCGTCACCGTGATGCGCCTCAAGCGTGTCGTCACCCTCACCACCGTAAAGGCTGTCGTCGCCCTCACCGCCCTGGACGGTGTCATCTCCATCGCGGCCGTTCAGCTGATCGTTGCCGCCCAGCCCCTGCAGGTCGTCATCCTGATCGCTGCCGCCGAGCTGGTCGCTGTCCTCTGTGCCGGCCTTCACGAAATCATCAAGTGAAACCATATCGGTTGCTGTGTCATCGGTCACCCCGTCATTGTCTGCAGACCCTGTCTCAGAGGCGTCTGGATCATCGCCGCCCTCGTCAATCAACAAGATACCACCGACGGCGGCGACTCCCAAAATTGCAGCCAGCATCAACATTCCGGCGACCCCTCATGACAACACGCGGAACACCCGCATTATCAAAGTTGCACACGTATTGGTTGAATATCAAAGCAATTCAGAAGCGATGGTTAGCGAGGCCTTACCCGATCAAGGGCAGCCAGCGTTCCGGCTGCTGGGTATAGCGGATGTAAAGCGGGTGCTTTGGGTGGCCGGCCTTGCTCAATCCCAGGTGAAACAGCGGTTTACCGGTTTCGGCGAGAGCACCAGCAACCCTGACCCCTTGCTGGCGAAACGCGCCATGGGTGCCCCAGGCGCAGATAACCCGATCCGCCCAGCCTGCTCCGTCCAAGATCATCGCCAGATTGTCAGGACCGACCGGGTCCGCCGCCCGTTTCATGTCACGCGGATCGGTGGCCCGAAAGGCAAAGATATTGGTTGCGCGGAACCCGCCATACCCAAGGGCGCGCGCCCGCCGCTCGCAGCGTTCGATAGTGGGGTCATTCTGCACTTCGGTCGCGGTTGACGGGTTGAGCATGACAAACATCACACGCGGTCCAGCCGGGTCCCAGACACGGCTGAGACTATAGCGGTAGTGCTCACAGTCGGAATAGACCGCGCTGGAGGGGGCATCGCCCTTGGTGTGGCTACGGTGGATCATGCGGCTTGTGGTGGCGAGCGTCCGGGCCTGTGTCGACCGTGGTTCAGCGTACGAACACACGGCTGGGGTGCAGCTCGCCGGATTTGTAATGACCAACTGCGACCGCAAGCCCATCCAGCGAGGCCCAAGCCTCTTCCCCGTATTCCACGTCAGAGGCAAGCACCATTCCGGGATTGCCATTGCGCAGTTTCGCCGCGCCTTCGGGAGTACAGGTCAGCTGCGGCAGATCCGCGAGACCTTCCTCCAGCGGGCGCAGAAACCCATCCAGATCCGGGGATTTGGCCATTTCATCCAGAGTTTCCAGGCTGATGCCATCCTCGGCATCAAACGGCCCGGACCAGATACGGCGCAGACATTTCACATGGCCATGGCATCCAAGTGCCGCGCCCAGATCCCGCGCGATCGACCGGACATAGCCGCCCTTGCCACAGGTCATCTCAAGCACGACATGGTCCGCATCCGGCCGGTCCACCAGGATCAGCTCCTCCACCCAGAGCGGGCGAGCTGCGAGCTCGATATCCTCGCCGTCGCGGGCGAGTTTGTAGGCGCGCTGGCCGTCCACCTTCACGGCTGAGAACTTCGGCGGCACCTGCATGATATCACCTAGGAATTGCGGCAGGGCCGCAATGATATCTTCGTCGCTCGGGCGGGTGTCGCTGCTGGCGATTACCTCACCTTCGGCATCATCGGTATTGGTCGCCTGACCAAGCCGCACGGTAAAGGTATATGCCTTCAGTGCGTCGGTGATATAGGGCACGGTCTTGGTCGCTTCACCTAGGGCCACCGCCAGGACGCCGGTCGCCTCGGGATCGAGCGTGCCGGCATGGCCCGCCTTCTTGGCGTCAAAGGCCCAGCGGACCTTGTTCACAACCGCAGTGGACGTCAGCCCCGCAGGCTTGTCGACCACCAGCCAGCCGGAAATATCGCGCCCTTTGCGTTTGCGTCCCATGTCATACCCCAATGTCATCGTCGGTGAGAGAGGCGCGCGGGGTAGCCCAGCTGTCAGGGCCTGTCAATCGCGCGCAGCTCCGAAATCCACCCGCGTGGGGCCCGGTTTGCGTCGGCGCCCTGTACGGTCTCAGTTCGTGGCCGCGTCCGGCTGCGTCCTGTCGGCCACGACGCCAACCACCGGCCCCATCATGAAGCCGGCATCACTCCGGTTGATCTGGGGCGCGTGCAGCCGTGAAATATTGCCGTCGAAATACAGCGCGCTCGGCAGGCCCAGGTGGTCTCGGAACAGGCTGCCGAACTGGTGAAAGGTGACAGCGTTACGCGAAATCGCAAAAACCACCCGCTGCCCGTCGGCACTGGTCCCGACCCCATTGCGAATGAAATATGAGGTCGAGTCCGGTAGAAACCGCGGATGCAGCGCACCTTCAATCACCAGCATCGGGCCCGATTGCGTGGCATAGCGGCATTGCGGGCCGGTTTTGGCAAAGGTCAGCGTTTCGATCACATCCGTGCGGGTTTCGCCGATGCACAGCACGCCATTTGGCAGCAGACCAAAATTTCCGGGGCCGGGCGTGGTGACCAGCCGCATCTCTTCGGCATCGCCGTCCTGATACAATCCAACCGGCGAGCGATCGCGGTGGTACATGCCTGCATTGGTGGCAAAGGGCAGCGTCTGCCCCTTGGCCTCCAGCTCGCTTTCGATTGTAGAGAAATGCCCGTAGATCTCGCCTGCATCATTCTTCAGAAACAGGCGTAGTTCGTCTTTCGTCACATCGACGTCGCAGATCGTGTAGCGGTTGCCGTCATAGGCGATGTCGCGGCAGTCCACTGCCGCAGCAGGCGCTGCCCAAAAGGCCAGCGCCACACCCATCGCCCAGCGAATCACTCGCCCGTGTCGCGGCGCACCGCGTCCTGCGACAGCATCCTGCGGGTGTCATCCATCCGGTCAAAGGTGTCGTCCAGCTGAAACCGCAGTTCCGGCGTGAACTTCAGCGCCAGCTTCTTGCCGATGATCCGGCGCAGTTCACCCTTGTTGCGGGCCATCAGCTTGAGCGTTTCCTCCTGCCCCTTGCCGCCCAGTGGCAGCACATAGGCGGTCGCAATACGAAGATCGGGTGAGGTGCGGACCTCGCCGACGGTGATCGACAGCCGGTTCAGTTCGGGATCATGCAGGTCGCCGCGCGCAAAAATCTCGGACAGGGCGCGGCGAATCAATTCGCCGACGCGGAGCTGACGTTGTGAGGGCCCGGTGCCCTCGTGGAGTTTGTTCTTAGCCATATATCCGATTTATGCCGAAAGCAGGGCTTTGCCAAGCGCAGCACAAGCGGTTAGGACAAAACCTGCAAGAAACAGATCATCCGCGATCCAGCGCACAGACGAGGACCCCTGACATGGCAGATAGCAGCACGGACACACCCGGCATCGTGATCACCGGTGCCTCTGGTCGGATGGGCCAGATGCTGATCCGCACCATCATGGAGCACCCTGGCGCGCGTCTCGTTGGCGCGGTTGAGCGTGAGGGGCATGACTGGATCGGCCAGGACGTGGGCCTTGCCATGGGCGGGGCCGAGATCGGCGTCACGGTGACGGATGATGCGCTCGCAGCTTTTGCCAGGGCGCAGGCGGTGATTGATTTCACCAGCCCCGAGGCGACGATTGCCTTTGCCGAACTGGCGGCGCAGGCCCGAGCGGTCCATGTCATTGGCACCACCGGGATGAGCGATGCGCAGATTGCGCAGTTGGAACCGGCCTCGCGTCACTCGGTGCAGATGCGCGCCGGCAATATGAGCCTCGGTGTAAACCTGCTGGTACAGCTCACCAAGAAAGTCGCTGCCGCGCTCGACGAGGATTTCGATATCGAAGTGATCGAGGCCCACCATCACCATAAGGTCGACGCGCCATCGGGTACGGCCCTTATGCTGGGGGAGGCCGCCGCCGAGGGGCGCGGTGTGACGCTGGCGGATGTGACCGACAGCGGGCGCGACGGCATCACCGGCGCGCGCAAGCGCGGCGACATCGGCTTCAGCGCGATCCGGGGTGGCGATATCGTTGGCGAACACGACGTGTTGTTTGCCGGTCAGGGAGAGCGCATTGTTCTGCGCCATCTGGCAACCGATCGCGCGATCTTCGCCCGCGGCGCCATCAAAGCTGCGCTTTGGGGGCAGGACAAACAGCCGGGCCAATATGACATGCTCGACGTTCTGGGTCTCTGAGCTTCAGCGCCGTCAGGGCGGATAACCCTAGAAACAGGCCCGACCTCGGTCTGTCAGGCGTCAGAAATCGATGGCGATGCCCTTCTTTTCCCAGTCGCCGTAGCGCGCGGGATCGGGGCCGTCCCGACCGCCAAGTTCAACCGGGCGCTTGGCGGCTTCGGCCTCAGCAGCTTTGCGCCGCTCCGCAGCCTCGGCCAGCGCGCGCTGCGCGGCGGGGGGCAGCGGCTGGGCTGCTACTTGGGTCTTGGATTTATTAGCGTCACTCATGCCGGCTTCCCTTGTTGTCGTTCTATGATATACGCCCGCGTCCGGCGTCGACAACCCATCGCGCCGCTGCCCCTATTGTCAGGAGACCCGCATGTCCAATGCAAGCCAAGCCCGCCGCCGTGCCATTCACCTGCTGGATCAGGTGCTGGGAGAGGGCAGGCTGTTGTCGGAATGCTATGCAGCGGGTGCGCTGGATAAACTGCCGGCAGAGGAACGCGCGCGCAGCCAGCGCTTGGCAACAGATACGTTGCGCAATCTCGAGCGTGCCGACCGCATCCTGCAGAAACACTTGAAAAAATCGACACCGCTCACCGTGCACAACGCGCTGCGAATTGGCACGGTTGAGTTATGCCAGGGCGGCGCGGCGCATGGGGTGGTGAATGATATGGTGGGGATCATTTCTGGCCATCGTCGCCACGGAAAACTGAAGGGGCTGGTCAACGCGGTATTGCGCAAGGTGGCAGAGCAGGGGCCGGCTGAATGGGCCAAGCTGCGGGTGCCTCGCCTGCCGAAATGGCTGCGCAGCCCGCTGTCGCAGGCCTGGGGTGCTCCCGCGATGCTTGCGATCGAGGCTGCGCATCTGGCGGGCGCGCCGCTGGATCTGACTGCCAAACCGGGCGCCGACCTGTCTGCGCTGGACGCCACGAGGCTGCCGACAGGATCCTATCGCATCCACGGGTCCGTGCAGGTTTCTGG
This sequence comes from Phaeobacter sp. JH20_29, assembly GCF_048056175.1. Classification (NCBI taxonomy): domain Bacteria; kingdom Pseudomonadati; phylum Pseudomonadota; class Alphaproteobacteria; order Rhodobacterales; family Roseobacteraceae; genus Phaeobacter; species Phaeobacter sp. JH20_29. Next base: position 54,785 of record NZ_JAYMWO010000005.1, on the reverse strand, counting down.
TCTGCCAGGGTTCGAGGGGGGCGACTGGTGGGTTCAGGATGCCGCCGCAGCGTTGCCCGCGCAGCTGCTGGCCGCCCAGCCCGGCGAATCGGTGCTTGATCTCTGCGCGGCGCCGGGTGGCAAGACCATGCAGATAGCCGCGGCTGGCGCCACGGTGACCGCCGTCGACCAATCCGCAGGCCGCATGGCACGGCTTTCGGAAAATCTCGCCCGGACCGGGCTGACCGCTACGGTGGTTGTCGGCGATGCCTTGGAGCAGACCGGTGCATATGATGCGGTATTGCTGGATGCACCTTGTTCGGCCACCGGTACGATCCGCCGCCATCCCGATCTGCCCCATGCCAAGGACGGCAGCGGCTTTGGCGCGCTGATTGAGTTGCAGGCACAGATGCTTGCCCATGCCTGGAGCCTCGTGAAACCCGGTGGACGGTTGATCTATTGCACCTGTTCGCTCCTGCCGGATGAGGGCGAATGCCAAGTAGAGGATGCCTTGGAAATGTTTCCCGACATGTCGGTTGGCACTCGACTGCAACAGCTGGACGGGATCGTCGCTGACTGGATCACCGAAGAAGGCGGCTTGCGCCTGCGCCCGGATTACTGGCCCGAGTTGGGCGGCATGGATGGGTTTTACATGGCGGAGCTGCGCAAGGCCGACTGAGACCGGCAACCCCTTGCCGATACTGCCCTGAGGTATCTGCCGCATTATCGGTGACTTGCCCGGTAACCGCCGCTATGCTCGGCGCAAAACGCCCCGGAAAATTTCTCTGGCGTGAGGCAAGAGAGCATGTCCCGATACGATAGAATGGCGCGGCGCGGCACCCGCCTTTTGAACCGCTATTATGCAAGGCGCGCCCGTCGGCAGCCCGGTGCCACGGCCTTTGTGTCGCAGCCTGAGCCGCGCACCATTGGCAGTTTTGCCCGTGGGCGTCAGCTGGTGGCGGGCAATCTTCTGTTTGCAGGCTATCTCGTCGAATCGCCCACGACCGGTCTTTGGGATGTTGTGGCACCTGACCTCGCCTTTGATGCGGAACGCCACGGGTTTGCCTGGCTGGATGATCTGGCCGCTGTCGGTGATTTTCGCGCCCGCGAAAAAGCGCAGCTGTGGGTCTGGGGCTGGATCGAGGCTCACGGCAATGGCACCGGACCGGGCTGGTCGCCGGATCTGACCGGCCGCCGCGTGATCCGCTGGATCAATCATGCACTGTTTCTGCTGGCTGCGCGTGATGCAAAGCAATCCGAGGCATTCTTTGGCGCCCTGTCCCGCCAGACGTGGTTCCTGTCGCGGCGCTGGCAGGGGGCCTCACCCGGATTGCCACGTTTTGAAGCGTTGACCGGGCTGATCTATGCCGGTCTGGCACTCAAGGGGCACGAAGATCAGGTCGATCTGGCCCTGAAAGCCCTCGCCGAGGAATGCGCCAGCCAGATCGACGATCAGGGCGGGCTGCCGACCCGTAACCCGGAGGAACTGCTGGAAGTCTTCACCCTGCTCACCTGGGCTGCCGCGGCGCTGCAGGATGTCGGACGCGGGGTTCCACCAGCACAGGTCGCAGCAATTGAACGGATTGCACCGACCCTGCGTACTTTGCGCCACGCCGATGGCGGACTGGCGCGCTTTCACGGCGGCGGGCGCGGGCTTGAGGGACGGCTCGATCATGCGCTGGCAGCGAGCCATGTCACCAAGCGCCATTCCGACGGGCTTGCAATGGGCTATGCCCGGCTCTCCGGGCGGCGCACCTCTGTCATCATTGACGCCTCTGTGCCGCCCAAGGGGCGCGCCTCATGGAACGGTCATGCCTCCACGCTGGCATTCGAACTGACCTCAGGCCGTCGCCCGCTGATCGTGAACTGCGGCTCTGGCGAAACCTTTGGCGTAGAATGGCGCCGTGCCGGGCGTGCCACGCCGTCGCATTCGACGCTGTGCATCGAGGGCCACTCAAGCGCCCGTCTCTCCACTCCGGAACGGGGGAGTGGACATGAGCTGATGACAGAAGCCCCGGATAACGTGCCGCTTGATGTATCGGATTTGGAAGATGGCTATCGGTTCCAGGGTGGGCACAACGGATATGAGCGTCATTTCGGCCTGACCCACGCGCGCACGTTGGAGCTCGCCATGGATGGCCGTGGCCTTGCGGGCGAGGACATGTTGCTGGCGCTGGACACGACGAACAAAAGACGCTTTGACAAGGCGATGGATGCCCATTCCCTGAGCGGCATCGGCTTTGAGATCCGCCTGCATCTGCACCCCGACGTGGACGCAGCCCTTGACTTGGGGGGCGCAGCAGTATCCATGGCGCTCAAGAGCGGGGAGATCTGGGTGTTCCGTCATGATGGGACCTGCGAATTGAAGCTGGAGCCCAGCGTGTACCTGGAAAAAACCCGCTTGAAGCCGCGTGCGGCAAAACAGATCGTTCTCTCCGGGCGGGCAATGAATTATGCCACGCGCATCCGGTGGACGCTCAGTAAGGCGCAGGAGACTGCCGTTGCCGTGCGAGACCTGAACCGGGACGACCCCGCGTTAACCGACTGAGCCTGAAAAGGACCGCCCTGCCATGACCGACCTTCACCCCGTACGCCGTGCGCTGCTTTCCGTATCCGACAAGACCGGGTTGATCGACCTGGGTAAGGCCCTGGCGGCACGTGGCGTTGAGCTGCTCTCAACCGGCGGGACGGCCAAGGCGCTGCGCGAGGCAGGCCTGACCGTGAAAGACGTGTCCGAGATCACCGGTTTTCCTGAGATGATGGATGGTCGGGTGAAGACGCTGCACCCGATGGTGCATGGCGGTCTGCTGGCGCTGCGGGACAACGACACGCATGTGGCTGCGATGGAGGAACATGGCATCGGTGCCATCGACCTTCTGGTGGTGAACCTCTATCCATTTGAGGAAACCGTGGCCAAGGGCGGCGACTACGACAGCTGCATCGAGAACATCGACATCGGCGGTCCGGCAATGATCCGCGCCGCCTCCAAGAACCACCTGTTCGTGAATGTTGTGGTGGATGTCGAAGATTACGAGCCACTGCTGGCAGAGCTGGACAAAAACGACGGCCGGACCTCCTATGGCTTCCGTCAGTGGCTTGCACAGAACGCCTATGCTCGCACAGCCGCATATGATGCGGCGGTGTCGAACTGGATGGCAGGCGCGCTGAAGCTTGAGGCGCCGCGCCGCCGCGCCGTTGCAGGGCAACTGGCCCAGACCCTGCGCTATGGTGAGAACCCTCATCAGCAGGCGGCGTTTTACCTGGATGGCTCCGCCCGCGCAGGTGTCGCCACCGCACAGCAGGTGCAGGGCAAGGAACTGTCCTACAACAACATCAATGACACCGATGCCGCCTTTGAGCTGGTCAGCGAGTTTGCCCCCGCTGATGGCCCCGCCGTGGCTATCATCAAACACGCCAACCCCTGTGGAGTGGCCCGTGGCGCAACACTGAAAGAGGCCTATCAGAAAGCCTTCGACTGTGACCGGACCTCGGCCTTTGGCGGTATTGTCGCGCTGAACCAGCCGCTGGACGGCGAAACCGCTCAAGAGATCGTCCAGATCTTCACCGAAGTCGTCATCGCCCCCGGTGCCTCGGAAGAGGCAAAGGCGATTTTCGCCGCCAAGAAAAACCTGCGTCTGCTGCTGACCGATGGTCTGCCCAACCCGCAGGATACAGGTCTGACCACCCGTCAGGTCTCCGGCGGTATGCTGGTGCAGGACAAGGACGTCGGCCACCGCGCCATGGACGACCTGAAGGTGGTCACTGAAAAGGCCCCGACTGAAGAACAGATGCAGGATCTGCTCTTTGCCTGGAAGGTGGCGAAACATGTGAAATCCAACGCCATCGTCTATGTAAAATCCGGCCAGACTGTTGGTGTTGGTGCAGGTCAGATGAGCCGTCTGGACAGTGCCACCATCGCAGGCGTCAAGGCGCAGCGCATGGCTGACGCGCTGGAATTGCCCGAAAGCCTCGCCAAAGGATCAGCGGTGGCGTCTGATGCGTTCTTCCCCTTTGCCGACGGCCTGTTGGAAGCGGCAGCGAATGGCGCGACCTGCGTTATCCAGCCCGGTGGTTCCATGCGAGATGACGAGGTGATCAAGGCCGCCAATGACGCCGGTCTGGCGATGGTCTTCACCGGCATGCGCCATTTCCGCCACTAGACACGGTTGACGCCGACCGGACCAGTTTGGTCCGGTCGGCCATCCGAAACCCCGTCAAGAGGAGCCGCGCTATGCGAGCCAAAGTGATGATCTGGGCAGCGGTATTGGCGTTGCTTGCGGATCAGATCAGTAAATATCTGGTGGTTCGGGTCATGGATGTGGCCAATCGCGGCGGCATTGACGTGCTGCCGCCGCTGCTGCGGTTCCGCTATGGTGAAAATACGGGCATCAACTTCGGCCTGTTCGGCGGCGGCACTGACACCACACGCTGGATCCTGATTGGGCTGTCTCTGGTGACCTGCCTGGTGCTGGTGATCTGGATCTCGCGCCTGCCTGCCAATGCCCGCGTCATGCAACTGTCCGCCGGGCTGGTCATCGGCGGCGCGCTGGGCAATGTCGTCGACCGGCTGCTCTATGGCTATGTGCTCGATTTCCTCAATATGTCCTGCTGCGGCATCGACAATCCCTTTGTCTTCAATGTGGCGGACATCTTTATCTTTGCGGGAGCGGCCGGCTTGATCCTATTTGACGGGCGGCAGAAAAACCCTGCGTGACCTCGCTGGGTAAATACGATAAAAGCGGCTCAAACAGGCAGGAGTAACGGGTCATGCGGATCCCTTTTGGTGTGATTGTTCTGATGGGCGCGCTGGCCGTATCTGCCTGCGGGCAAAAAGGGCTGCGTGATCTGCGCCCCTCCGGAACCGGCCCGGATGAATTTATGGTCCTGCCTGCCAAACCGCTGGAAGAACCGGCCAGCTACAAGACGCTGCCGCAGCCGACGCCGGGCGCGGCCAACCTTACCGACCGCAACCCGAAGGGCGAAGCCGTCGCCGTGCTCGGCGGAAATACCGCAGCGCTGGTTCCCGGTGATGGTGTCCCCGCCAGCGATGGCGCCTTGGTCACTGCCGCCAGCCGCTATGGCGTCGATCCCGACGTGCGTGCGGATCTCGCCGCGCGCGATGCAAAGAAGCGCAAGCGTGAAAACCGCACGGCACGGTTCAAGCTGTTCCCTGTTGACCGCTACCAGGACGCCTACAAACGCGAGGCGATTGCGCCGGATGTGGTCAGCGAACGATTCCGCCGTGCCGGATTCGAGACCCCGTCGGCCCCGCCGGCAGAGTAACGCCGAGTCTGCAGTTTTCGGGATTATGTGGCGATCACAAAAACGCCATTTCCCTTGCACATGCCCCCCTAGAGCGTAGTTTGATGCCAGCGATGTTGGTCCGTTTTATGGATCAATGCCAATGATATGTCGTCGGATCGGACCTGCTGCTTTGCACGCCCCCACACGGACAGGGTGGCGTATAGCATTGCCCATCGCGGGCAGGTGGCCCTGTCTGACCGGCTGCATTTGTCTATTTTGACGCTACCGGTCTACCCATTGCCGCTGGCGTACCGCAAAAAAGGAGATCACCAATGATCCCCCCTATGAAACCCGTGATCCGCCGGATCATCAGGGCCAGCGCGCTTGTTGCAGCCCTCGTGGCCATGGATTTGGCGACTCTGAGGTCCGGCAACTTTGTTCAGACAGCGCAGGCACAGGGCGCCGATGCGCCGAACGATGCAAGCGACATGGTCACAAGCTTTGTGCTGGACAATGGCATGCAGGTGGTCGTGATCGAGGATCATCGCGCGCCCGTTGTTCAGCATATGGTCTGGTACCGCGCCGGTTCCGCCGACGAACCTGTGGGCCAATCCGGCGTGGCGCATTTCCTCGAACACCTGCTGTTCAAGGCCACCGATACGATGGAGGCCGGAGAGCTGTCAGCCACGGTTGCGGCCAATGGCGGGCGGGACAATGCTTTCACCAGCTATGACTATACCGCCTATTTCCAGCGTGTCGCAGCGGATCGCCTGGGGCTGATGATGCAGATGGAAAGCGACCGCATGGTCAATATCCGCCTGACCGAACAGGATATCGAAACCGAACGCGAAGTCATTCTGGAGGAACGCAATCAGCGCACCGACAGCGAGCCGCGCGCGTTGTTTCGTGAGCAGTTGAATGCGGCGCAGTATCTCAACCATCGCTACGGGCAGCCGATCATTGGCTGGCGCCATGAGATGGAAGAGCTGGACATGGCAGATGCGCTGTCCTTTTACGGGACATACTACGCCCCCAATAATGCGATTCTGGTGGTCTCCGGTGATGTCGATCCCGCAGAGGTGCGTCGCCTTGCCGAGGAGAGCTATGGCAAGATCCCGGCCAACCCGGAGCTGCCCGAACGGCTCCGCAGCAAGGAGCCTCCGCAGACCGCTGCCCGCCGCATTATCTTCAAGGATCCGCGTGTGGCGCAGCCCTTTGTCCAGCGCTCCTATCTGGCGCCTGAACGTGACAGTGGTGCGCAGGAACGCGCAGCGGCGCTATATCTTCTGGCCGAACTATTGGGCGGCGGCAGCACGTCGTATCTGACCAATGCGCTACAGTTCGACCAGCAGGTGGCAGTCTATACCGGGGTTTTCTATTCCGATGTCTCGCTGGACGACACCACCTTCGACTTTCTGATCGTGCCGGGCGCGGACATCAGCCTTGAGGATGCCGAGGCCGCGCTTGATGCGACCTTTGCCCGGTTCCTCGAAGAGGGCGTCGATGAGGCACAGCTGGAGCGGATCAAACTGCAACTGCGTGCCGCCGAAGTTTATGCCCGCGACAATGTCGACGGGATCGCAAACCGCTATGGTCGGGCGCTGGCCTCGGGACTGACGGTTGAGGATGTGCAGGCCTGGCCCCGCATCCTGCAATCCATCACGGCGGATGAAATCATCGCAGTTGCCCGCGAAGTGCTGCGACCGGAGGTCTCGGTGACCGGCTGGATGATGCGAGATGAAGAGGTAAGCCAATGAAGGCGATAAAGCTCATCACGGCGGCAATGGCCGTCTGTTTCCTCGCCCTGCCTGTCTGGGCAGAGGTGAAAATCAAGGAAGTCACCTCTCCCGGTGGCATCACCGCGTGGCTGGTCGAGGATCACAGCATCCCCTTTACCGCGCTGGAACTGCGGTTTCGCGGTGGCACATCGCTCGACAAACCGGGAAAGCGTGGCGCGACCTATCTGATGGCCGGCCTGTTGGAAGAGGGCGCCGGACCCTTGCCTGCCCAGGACTACGCCCGCGCGCTGGAAAGCCTGGCGGCGGGGTTCTCCTATGATGCAGACAAGGATACCGTGTCCATTTCGGCGCAATTCCTGAGCGAGAACCGCAATCAGGCGATTGATCTGCTGCGTCAGACCATCCACGAGCCGCGCTTTGATCAGGATGCACTGGACCGGGTGCGTGCGCAGGTCCTCGCCGCACTGCGTTCCGATGCGAAAGATCCCAATGACATTGCCGGGCGGGTGTTCTCGCAGATGGCTTTTGGCGATCATCCCTACGGCACCGAAGGAAACGGGACCATCGAGAGCGTGACCGCCCTCACCCGACAGGACATGTTTGATGCGCATGAAGCGGTCTTTGCCCGCGACCGGCTCTACGTCGGGGCGGTGGGGGATATCACCGAGGCGGAATTGGGAGCGCTTCTCGATACTTTGCTGGCGGATCTGCCAGCGGAAGGCGCGCCAATTCCGGGACCGGCAGATGTCACCATCGAAGGGGGTGTGACCGTTGTTGACTACGACACGCCCCAATCGGTGGCGCTGTTTGGTCATATCGGCATCAAGCGCGACGACCCGCGGTATTTTGCGGCCTATCTGCTGAACCAGATCCTCGGTGGGGGATCTTTTGACAGCCGCCTGATGTCGGAGGTGCGCGAGAAACGCGGCCTCACCTACGGTGTTTACAGCTACCTGGTTCCGCGTGATCTTGGTGCTGTCTACATGGGCTCCGTCGCCTCGGCCAATGGCAAGATCGCCGAGACGGTTGAGGTGATCCAGACCGAATGGGCGAAGCTGGCAGCCGAGGGTGTAACGGAGAAGGAACTGGCGGATGCAAAGACCTATCTGACCGGGGCCTACCCACTGCGCTTTGATGGCAATAGCCGGATCGCGTCCATTCTGGCGGGCATGCAGATGGATGACCTGCCCATTGATTACGTCGCGACCCGCAATGACAAGGTGAATGCAGTGACATTGGACGAGATCAACAAGGTGGCAGCGGAGATCCTGCTGCCGGATCAGCTGCATTTCATCGTGGTGGGTCGACCTGAAGGTCTGCAATCCACCAACTGAGCTGGGCTGGCGGGATATCAAACGGAAAAAAGGGCGCTACCATTTCTGGTAGCGCCCTTTTTGCAGGATATGACGGGTGCAGCCCCTTTGGGCTGCACCCATCGGCTTATTCGCCGTAGGGGATCCAGATGTTCTTTACCTCGGTTGCGGCTTCGAGGAAGCGGCGGCTGTGGTCCGACGCCCAGTCCAGCGCCATGCCATTGTTGACCCATGTACGCTTGAGATTACCGGCGGAGGCAGCCTCGATCGCGGCGGAGAGGTCAGAGGAGGAGAAGCTCCAGACCGCATCTACATTGAGATGGGCGGCCAGCGGTTCGGCCAGTTCGGCGTGACGGCCGGTCAAGATATTGACGACGCCACCGGGCAGATCGGATGTGTCCAGCACCTGATAGAAGTCGGTCGCCGCCAGCGGGTAGGCCTCGGATGCGGCCAGGACCACGCGGTTGCCCATGGCAATGGCGGGTGCCAGCACCGAGATCAGGCCCAGCAAGGGGGCCTCATCCGCGCAGAGTGCGCCGATCACCCCAACAGGTTCCTTCATCGCCAGGGCCACACCGCGGATTGGCACACCATGGGCCTGCCCGTCGTATTTGTCGGCCCAGGCAGCGGCGGTGAACAGGCGCTGGATCGAGGTTTCGACCTCCTGCGCGCCTTGGGACTTGCCGGTCATCCGGTCGATCCGATCGGCAAATTCGCCAGCCCGCGCAGATAGGTTTTCGCCGATGTAGTAAAGGATCTGCGCGCGCAGATGGCCCGTCGTCTTGGCCCAGCCATTGGCCCCGGCTGCGGCTTCCACGGCGTTGCGAACGTCCTTGCGGTTGCCGAGGCCAACGTGGCCCAGCAGCGCGCCGGATTTGCCATGGATGGCTTTGGAATAGCCGCCATCCGGGCGCGCCTGCTTGCCACCGATATAGAGTTTTGCGGTGCGGTCCACGGCATCAACCGGTGCACCTTCACCGTCAAAACCCTTGATCTGGTCAAGAGCTTTGACCTTGCCCTTTGGCTTGGTGTAGGCGCCAAGCCCTTCCCAGCCGCCTTCACGGCCAAAGCCGCTTTCACGGGTGCCGCCAAATCCTGCGGCCGCATCAAAGAGATTGGTTGCATTGACCCAGACCACGCCGGCAACCAGTTTGGGGGCGATGTCCAGCGCGAGATTGACGTTTTCAGTCCAGAGCGTCGCCGCCAGACCGTAGCGGGTGTTATTCGCCAGTTCTACAGCCTCGGATGGGGTGCGGAAGGTGGTCGATACCAGAACCGGACCAAAGATCTCCTCCTGCATCAGCGTGTCAGAGGGCGCCAGACCTTCGATGAGGGTGGGCGGGTAGAAACACCCGCGCTCCGGCACATCGATCTGCGCCTGATACATGCGGCCGGCCGAATTGGCGGCAACCATCTCGCTGATGGTGGTCAGCTGCACCGGGTCGACAATGGCGCCGATGTCGATGCTCTTGTCCAGCGGATTGCCGATGCGCAGCTTGTCCATCCGTGCGCGTAGTTTCCTGTGGAAACGGTCGGCGACGCCTTCCTGAACCAGAAGTCGCGAGCCGGCGCAGCAGACCTGTCCCTGATTGAACCAGATTGCATCAACGAGACCTTCAATGGCGGAGTCGAGATCGGCGTCGTCAAAGACGATGTAGGGAGATTTGCCGCCCAGCTCCAGCGTCAGCGCCTTGCCGCTGCCTGCGGTGGCTTCGCGAATGCGGCGGCCGACGGCGGTGGACCCGGTAAAGGCGATCTTGTCGACTTCGGCCCCGACGATCATCTCCCCCACGGCGCCATCGCCTGTCACGATGTTCACAACACCCTTGGGCAGGCCCGCCTGATGGCAGATATCAGCAAACAGCAGGGCGGTAAGCGAGGTGTATTCCGCAGGTTTCAGCACCACAGTATTGCCCATGGCCAGGGCCGGCGCGACCTTCCACGCCAGCATCAGCAGCGGAAAGTTCCAAGGGATGATCTGCCCACAGACACCCAGCGCCTCACGGTCGGGAAGTTCGCTTTCCATCAGCTGGGCCATGCCTGCGTGATAGTAGAAATGGCGCTGCGCCAGCGGCACATCAATGTCGCGGCTTTCGCGGATTGGCTTGCCGTTATCCAGCGTTTCCAGAACCGCAAACAGGCGCGCGTGTTTCTGCATCAGCCGCGCGATGGCATAGAGATAGCGTGCGCGGCCGGCGCCGCCGAGGGCCGCCCATTTGCCCTGCGCCTTGCGCGCCGCGGCAACAGCGCTGTCGACATCCGACTGGCTGGCCTGGGTCAATGTGGCCAGAACCTCGCCGGTTGCCGGGTTCTTGCTGTCGAACCCGTCGCCGGGTGCGGTGAAGTCGCCGTCGATGAAATGGCCGAACCGGGCGCCCTGATCCACCAGCCAGGCCAGCGCCTCAGCTGCACTTTCGGGGGCGGGGCCATAGGTCATGGTGTCGAAAATCTCTTTGATAGTCATGTGTCGAGCCTTGTGTCTGTCGCTGCTTGCCCGGATCCGGAAGCGGGCCGGAGGCCCTTCAGGCATCCGGGGGTGGCATCTGAAGGTTAGGCCAGCGCGTGGCGGTAGCCGGCGGAATAGGCGCCGGTGACATGGTGTTCGAGCTGCCGTTCGATATCGCCCAGCAGGCTGGACGCGCCAAAGCGGAACAGATCCGGCTGCAGCCAGCGGTCGCCCAGCTCGTCCTTGATTAGCGACAGATATACCAGCGCATCCTTGGCCTTTGAGATCCCACCAGCGGGTTTGTAGCCAACGCGGTAGCCGGTGCGCTCGTGATAGTCGCGGATGGCGCGGATCATGACCAGGCTGACCGGCAGCGTGGCGTTGACGCTTTCCTTGCCGGTCGAGGTCTTGATGAAATCAGCACCCGCCATCATGCAGATCAGCGAGGCACGCGCAACGTTACGCAATGTGCCCAGCTCTCCGGTGGCGAGGATGGCCTTTACATGTGCGTCGCCACAGGCCTCGCGGAAGGCTTTCATCTCATCATAGAGAGCCTGCCAATTGCCGGACAGCACGTGACGACGGGAGATCACGATATCAATCTCCTTGGCCCCGGCCTTCACACTTTCTTCGATCTCGGCGAGGCGCAGGTGAAACGGCGACAGGCCGCCGGGGAAACCCGTAGACACGGCGGCCACCGGAATACCCGTGCCCTCCAGCGCGTCGACAGCGGTTTCGATCATGTCGTGGTAGACGCAGACCGCGCCGGTGGTGATCGGCTCCATGCCGAGCGCGGTCATCAGGTCGCTGCGCACAGGCTGGCGCGCCTTGGCACAAAGCCGTTGCACACGCCCCACGGTGTCATCACCGGAGAGTGTGGTCAGGTCAATCAGCGTGATCGCCTTCAGCAGCCAGGCCGCCTGATAGTCTTTCTTGACGCTGCGCCGACCTGGCAGCGTGGCACAGCGACGTTCGATGGCGGAGGTGTTTGCCTCAACCCCAAGCGCCCAGTCCAGATCCAGCTCCATGCCGGGGTTACGCGGTTCGCCCACCTGCGGCAGCTGCGCGGTGTGCTCTGCAATTTGGCTTTCCATGCCGGGAATCCTCATTCGAGTTCGGTGCGAAAATCGCACGACCACCCAAGCTTGGCAAGCAAGGGCAGGGTTGTCTGGGGTAAAATTTTGACTGTTTGGACAAAAATTATCTATTCTTGCGAACCGTTCTCATTTCTTTTTGCGAATAAGTCGCATTTTCATTGACAGGACATCGCTGAGCGCTCTTATTGATGTCAGATGACAATCAGAGGATCAGCTCCATGCGTTCGAAGCTCAGCACATCAATGAAGATCGCCCACAAGCTGGTGCTGGCTGCTATGATGGCCTTTGTCGGGCTCGTTGCCGCGACGTTCGGCAGCTCAGACGGCGCTGCTACGCGGGCGGATGCCCCGCTGAAAGTGGTGGCAACAACCGGCATGATCGCCGATGCCGCCCGCCAGGTTGGCGGTGATGCAGTCGAGGTGCGCGCCCTGATGGGACCCGGGGTAGACCCGCACGCCTATCGGCAGACACGGTCCGATATCGTGGCGATGACCCGTGCAGATCTGGTGCTGTGGCACGGTCTCTATCTTGAGGCACAGATGGAAGAGTTCTTCCACGATCTGGCGCGCAAACGCACGGTGGTTGCCGTCGCCGACGGTCTGGACAAGGACAAGCTGCGCGGCCATGACGCCTATGCAGATAAATATGACCCCCATGTCTGGATGACCCCGGCCCTGTGGAAGGACATGGTCGCAGAGGTTCAGGCGGCGCTGAGTGATGCGCGTCCGGATCAGGCCGATCTTTTTGCCGCCAATGCAGCGGCGCATCTGGCAGAGCTGGATCAGCTCATCGCCTACGGCAACGACATCCTGGCCCAGGTGCCGGTCGAAAATCGGGTGCTGGTCACGGCACATGATGCCTTTGGGTATTTTGGCCGTGACTTCGGGTTTGAGGTGCTGGGCATTCAAGGCATCTCCACCCAATCCGAAGCCGGCCTCAATCGCATTGGCGCGCTGGTCGATATGCTGGTGGCGCGTCAGATCTCTGGCGTCTTTGTCGAAAGCTCGGTTTCGGATCGTTCGATGCGTGCCCTGATCGAAGGGGCAGCGGCGCAAGGTCATGAGGTTCGCATCGGCGGAGAGCTGTTCTCCGACGCGATGGGCGCCGATGGCAGCTATGAGGGCACCTATGTCGGGATGCTGGATCATAATATGACCACTATCGCGGCTGCTCTTGGCGCCAAGGTGCCACCTAAGGGCATGTCCGGCCGCCTGTCCGGTGCCGGATTTTGAAGGGAACCGATGAGATGAGCGTGGAACTGGCTCGCGACAATGGCGCGCCCGCTGCCGCTGAGGGAATCACCCACAGCCTTGACAGGTCGCCGCTGGCCATCAGGGGGCTGACCGTAACCTACGGCGAGAAGCCAGCCGTTTTCTCTGTCGATATGACAGTGGAGCCGGGACGGATGACGGCCATCATCGGCCCGAATGGAGCTGGTAAATCGACCTTGCTGAAGGCCGCGCTTGGCATCGTGCCACCAGTTTCAGGGCGGGTGCAGGTCTTTGGCAAGCCGCTGGACAGCCAACGGGCCCGCATTGCCTATGTCCCGCAACGGGCCAGCGTCGACTGGGATTTCCCGACACGGGTGATTGACGTTGTAATGATGGGGCTCTACCGCGAGTTGGGCCTGCTGGGCCGCATCACCGGACGCCATCGCACCGAGGCGCAGGCCTGTCTGGACCGTGTCGGGATGGGCGATTTCGCCACCCGCCAGATTGGCCAGCTGTCCGGGGGTCAGCAGCAACGGGTCTTTCTGGCGCGGGCGCTGGCTCAGGGAGCAGATCTTTATCTGCTGGACGAACCCTTTGCCGGTGTCGATGCCGCGACCGAGAAGGCCATTATCGCGGTGCTGAAACAGCTGCGCGCAGATGGCAGGACAGTGGTTGTGGTGCATCACGATCTTGCCACCGTCGGCGAGTATTTCGACAATGTATTCTTGATCAACACACGCAAAGTCGCAGAGGGTCCGGTTGCACAGGCCTTTACCGCCGAAACCCTGCAAAGCGCCTATGGCGGACGGTTGGCCACTGCGCAGGTTGACCAGCTGGCCGTGGCACCCGGATCTATTCTCCCACAGAGCGGCGGGCCATTCTGATGCTTTGGGACGCCCTGCTGCTGCAAATGGGCTATAATGCGACGCTGGTCGCAATTGGCGCCACATTGCTTGGCATCGCCGCCGGCATCACCGGAACCTTCCTTTTCCTGCGCAAACGGGCGCTGGTCAGCGATGCCATCAGCCATGCCACCTTGCCCGGTGTCGGGCTTGCCTTTCTGGTAATGGTCGCGCTTGGCGGCGATGGTCGCAATCTGGCCGGTCTGCTCCTTGGGTCGGCACTCTCGGCGATGGCCGGGCTGTGGTGCCTCAACTGGCTGACCCGCCGTACCCGTCTGGCCGAGGACGCCGCGATTGGCGCCGTGCTCTCCGTGTTCTTCGGGTTCGGCATCGTGATCCTGACGGTGATCCAGACGCTGGGGGTGGGCCGTCAGGCCGGGCTGGAGGGGTTCCTGCTTGGCTCTACGGCAGGCATGTTGTGGAACGATGCGCTGGTGATTGCGGGAGGTGGCGCGGCCACGCTGCTGTTGATTCTGCTGCTGCGGCGCCCGATGACCCTGGTGGCCTTTGACCCTGAGTACGCCGCGTCACAGGGTGTCTCCGTCTCCCGTATCGACATGATGATGATGGGGCTGGTGATGGCTGTCACCGTTGTCGGGCTGAAAATCGTCGGCCTGATCCTGATCGTGGCGCTGCTGATCATCCCGGCCGTCACCGCCCGGTTCTGGACCGAGCGGTCCGATCTGGTGGTGCTGCTGGCTGGCGGTGCCGGCGGGCTGTCAGCCTATCTTGGTGCGGCAGTATCAGCATCGGCGCCGAACCTGCCCACCGGACCTATCATCGTCCTGATGAGCTTTGGCCTCTTTGCCCTGTCGCTTCTGCTGGCTCCCAATCGCGGGGTGCTGGCGGCTGTGCTGCGCCATCGGCGGTTTCAGCGCCGGGTTCATCTGCGCCAGGGGCTGCTGGCATTGGCGCAGGATCAGGTGATCTATGAGCCGCTGACCCTGCGATTGCTGCGCCAGCGTGGCCTCTTACGCGCCGATGGGGTGCCCACGGAACAGGGCCGCGCCCGCGCCGCCAAGGCGCTGCGAGACGAACATCGCTGGGCGCTGGTGCGCAGCGACCAGACACATGAGGCGGCAGCGGCGCTATATGATGGGCTGCGCGAGATAGAGACGGTTCTGACTGCCGACCAGATTTCCGACATTGACCGCCGCATGGGCGGCCCCCGTGAGGTTCTGCCATGAGCGGCGCTGAATTTGTCCCGTTGTCCCTGACACCTCTGCTGATCGGTGTCTTTGCCGCCGTCGCCTGTGCGCTGCCGGGGAATTTCCTGCTGCTGCGTCGGCAGGCGCTGATTGGCGATGCCATCAGCCATGTTGTTCTACCGGGTATCGTTGTTGCTTTCCTCCTGACCGGGGTGATCGCAGCGGGTCCGATGATGCTGGGGGCCGCTGGAGCCGCCATCGTTGCCGTGGTTGTGATCGAACTGATCCGCCGCCTTGGCCGGATCGAGCCGGGGGCCGCCATGGGCGTGGTCTTCACCACCATGTTCGCAGGCGGGGTTTTGCTGCTGGAGCAGACCGATACATCGGCGGTTCATCTGGATGTGGAACACGCGCTCTACGGCAATCTCGAAAGCCTGATCTGGCTTGATGCCACCGGCTGGGAATCGCTGCTGGATCCGGTGGCGCTCAGCTATTTGCCGACCGAGCTGCTGCGCATGGGGCTGACCTTGATCGGGGTCACCGTCTTTATCGCGCTGTTCTGGCGCCCTCTTAAGATTGCGACCTTTGATGAGGGGTTTGCCCGCACGCTGGGTATCCGCACCGATCTGTTGGGGCTGGGGTTGGTGATCACTGCTGCAATCGCCGCCGTTGCGGCCTTTGATGCAGTGGGGTCGATCATCGTGATCGCGATGTTCATCTGCCCGCCGGCCGCTGCGCGGATGATGTCGAACCAACTGGAGGGTCAGTTGGGCTGGAGCGTCGGGTTTGCTGTGGTTTCAGCGGTTGTCGGCTATGTCCTGGCGGGCTATGGCCCGCTCTGGCTTGGCGCTGCGGACGCCGTAAGCGCCGCCGGGATGATCGCAACGGTTTCGGGTCTGTTGCTGGCGATTGCGGCACGGTTCGGCCCGTGCCGTCACCGGGCCGGGGCGCCAGCAGGGGTCTGATCAACAGGCTGCTGACTGCGCCCGACAGGACGGATTGCGGCTGGAAGAATCGCGCGGCGGCATGCTAAATATTGCGGCATGGCATATGCAGACCCCCAAATCAGCGACAGTTCACAACCGATCATCCGGCAGCTTGATGACAGTGCCATCAACCGCATCGCTGCGGGAGAAGTGGTCGAACGCCCTGCTTCGGCGGTCAAGGAACTGGTGGAAAACGCCATTGATGCGGGGGCCTCTCGGATCACCATCGACATCGCGGATGGTGGCAAGACGCTGATCCGGGTGACCGATGATGGCTGCGGCATGGCACCGGCAGATCTACCGCTGGCGCTGTCGAGACATGCCACCTCCAAGATCGACGGCTCTGACCTGCTGAACATCCATACCTTCGGCTTTCGCGGTGAGGCGCTGCCATCACTCGGCGCTGTCGGACGGTTGAGCATTACCAGCCGCGCCAAGGGACACGAGGCCGCGAGGATTCGCGTCGCCGGTGGCCAGATGGAGCCGGTGAAACCTGCCGCCCTGCGCGCAGGCACCGTGGTTGAGCTGCGGGATCTGTTCTACGCCACGCCCGCCCGGCTGAAGTTCATGCGCAGCGACCGCGCCGAGACGCAGGCCATTGGCGACGTCATCAAGCGGCTGGCGATGGCGGAACCATCGGTTGGCTTTACCTTGCGTGATGTCTCCGGCGGCGGTGAGGGGCGGGTGACCTTTCGCGCGGACCCGCTGTCGGGTGATCTTTTCGATGCGCTGCACGGGCGGCTCACGACGGTTCTGGGGCGCGAATTTGCGGAAAACGCGCTCAAGATTGATGCCACCCGAGAGGGGGTCCGGCTTTTTGGCTATGCGGCCTTGCCGACCTATTCGCGGGGCGCCGCGGTGGCGCAGTTCCTTTTTGTGAACACCCGACCGGTTAAGGACAAGATGCTGACCGGTGCCCTCAGGGCGGCTTATTTCGATTTTCTCAGCCGCGACCGCCACCCGGCAGCGGCGCTGTTTCTGGACTGCGATCCGGCGCTGGTTGATGTGAACGTCCACCCCGCGAAGTCCGAGGTCCGGTTTCGCGATCCCGGTGTGGCGCGGGGTCTGATCGTCTCAGCGCTGCGCCATGCGCTGGCGGAGGCCGGTCATCGGGCCTCGTCCACGGTTGCCGGCGCGACCCTGGGGGCGATGCGCCCAGAAGCCACCTCGTCAGATCCGGCCGGCGCTGGCGGCCCGCGGATCTACCAGATGGATCGGCCGTCAATGGGCGCGCGCAGCCTTTCTTATGCAGCCCAACAACCAGAGAGCTTCGCGCCTGCTCCCGCTCATCCGGCGCAATCGGTGTCGCCCGGCTTTGCTGAGCTGGCCAGCGCCTATAGCGGCCGTGTGACAGAGGCGCCCAAAGGTGCGATGGCCCCGGGTCAGCCCTCGGACAGACCCGAAACCTCCGCGCCCGGGGCCGAGCATCTGCCGCTTGGTGCCGCACGCGGGCAGGTGCATGAGAACTACATCATTGCCCAGACTGCCGACGGTATGGTGATCGTCGATCAGCACGCCGCCCATGAACGGTTGGTCTACGAGAAGCTGAAACGCCAGATGGCCGAGACCGGCGTCGCTGCGCAGGCCCTGCTGATCCCCGAGATCGTCGAGCTCAGCGAGGGGGATTGTGCCCGTATCCTGGCGGTGGCCGATGATCTGGGCCGCTTTGGTCTGGGCATCGAAGCCTTCGGTGGCGGCGCCATCGCTGTGCGTGAAACCCCGGCCATACTCGGCACTGTCAATGCCGCGGCGATGGTGCGCGATATCCTTGATGAGCTGGATGATCAGGGCGAAAGCCAGCTGGTTCAGGCCAAGATCGAAGCCATCCTAAGCCGGGTTGCCTGCCATGGGTCCATCCGCTCGGGCCGCTGGATGCGCGGCGAGGAAATGAACGCCCTGCTGCGCGAAATGGAAGCAACGCCGCATTCCGGGCAGTGCAACCACGGGCGTCCCACCTATGTCGAGCTGAAACTGGCCGATATCGAACGTCTGTTCGGGCGGAGCTGATGGAGTCGGTCCTGCTCTTTCTTGAGCGCGCGGAGCCGCAGATGCTGGTGCTTCTGGGGATTGGTGGTCTGATGATGGTGGGTCTCGTCATGCTGCTGCGCAGCCATGCACGCGCTGCCGCGAGCATGGCCCCGATCGCACAGCAGATGGCTCATCTGGGACAAAGCGTTCAGCAGTTGCGCGGCGGGCTACAGCATGTCTCCGACGCGCAGGCCAATGCGCAGATGCAGATGATCCAGACCGTTGAGACCCGGCTCGGCGCTGTGCAGCAGCAGGTCAACGACCGTCTCTCCGACAACGCGCTGCGGCAGGCCCGCGCGCTGGCCGAGATGCAGGAGCGCTTGCAAGAGAGCCTGCACGGGTCGACCAAACGCACCGTCACCTCGCTCACTCAATTGCAGGAGCGGCTGGCGGTGATTGACAAGGCGCAGGACAATATCACGAAGCTGTCGGGTGATGTCCTGGGGCTTCAGGACATCCTGGCAAACAAGCAGACGCGCGGCGCTTTTGGTGAAATCCAGCTGAATGATATCGTCTCCAAGGCGCTGCCCTCTGACAGCTATGCCTTTCAGCACACGCTGAGCAACGGCAAGCGCGCCGATTGCCTGATCCATCTGCCCAATCCCCCCGGTCCGATCGTGATCGACAGCAAATTTCCGCTGGAACCCTATGAGGCGCTGCGCAACGCCGAGACACCGGAGCAGCGCGCCAGCGCCGCGCGCCAGCTGAAGGCGGCATTGCGGGGCCACATCCGGGCGATTTCAGAGAAATACATACTGGAGGGCGAAACGGCGGATGGCGCGCTGATGTTCCTGCCCTCCGAGGCTGTTTATGCCGAACTCCATGCCAATTTTTCCGACATTGTGCGTGAGGGCTTCTCCGCCAAGGTCTGGATCGTTTCGCCAACCACCTGCATGGCCACGCTGAACACGATGCGCGCCATTCTCAAGGATGCGCGGATGCGCGAACAGGCCGGCGCGATCCGCAGCGAGCTGGGACTTCTGCATAAGGATGTCGAACGTCTGGGCGACCGGGTGGGTAATCTGGACCGCCATTTCGGCATGGCGGCAAAGGACATCGCGGAGATCAAGATCAGCGCTGACAAGGCCGGACGCCGGGCGCAGCGGCTGGACAACTTCGACTTTGAAGAAATTGCCCCGACATCAGCTGGCATCGGTCAGCCCCCCGATCCGGTAAATGTCGTTCCGCTGGGGCGTTCCGATAGCTGATGCAACAGACCACCATCGCTCCTCTGCTGAACACGGCCTCAATCGCGGCAGAGCGGCTGGTGTCGGTTCTGCGGATCGCGGTGACGCTGGGCCTGTTTGCCGTATTCGTGGTGACGATGTCGGGGGTGGACTTCAGCTCTCTGGCGCCCTTCCTGCATCGTCAGCTGCTGTTTGCGCTATTGACGATGTTTGCCTATCTGACCCTCGGTATCGTTACCTTTGCTGCGACGACATTCGGGTGGTTCCGGCCCTGGATGTCCTGGATCAGCGTGACGGCGGACTGTGCCTTTCTGCTCTTCAATGTCTGGTTCAGCCTTGAGAACAGCAACTACCCCGGAGGCGTGGCGCTGCTGCTGCCGCCGGCCTGGCTGGTTCCGCTGGTGCTGGCCTACGGTGTCATGCGGATGGACCCGCGCCTGCAGCTGTATACGACGGTTCTGCTGACCGGTGGGCTGGGGATCCTGATCTTCTGGCCGGTGACCCGGCTGGATGTGGGGCAGATGGGCAGTCTGTACAGCGTGCTGGACAGCCCGGCAAACGTGATGAAGCTGACAATGATCCTGCTGGCCGGATTGGTCATGGTTGTGGCGGCTGCGCGGATGCGGCGATTGTTTTACCGGGAGCTGACGGCGGCCGAGGCGCGTGCCAACCTGACCCGCTATCTGCCGGCGCAGGTGGCCGATCAGCTCGCGGATGGCGGGCTTTCGGCGCTGCAACAGGGCCAGCGCCAGCCGATGGCCGTGATGTTTGTCGATATCCGCGGCTTTACCCGCTGGTCGGAATCACGTGATCCGCAGGAGGTCGGAGATTTCATCACCGCATTCCGCAATGAGGTGGAATTCAGCGCCACCCGGCATGGCGGAATGATCGACAAATATATGGGCGATGCGGCAATGCTGCTGTTTGATGATGCGCCTGTGGCGCGCGGCGGCGCAAATGGCGCCGCCCGGGCTCTGGCCTGTGCGGCGACGCTGAGCGAGGCCATTCACCGCTGGTCGGACCGGCGCGTCGCTGCGGGCGAGCCGCCGGTGGACATTGGCATCGGCGTTCACGCAGGTGAGGTGTTTTCTGGTGTTGTCGGCAATGCGGCGAGGCTGGAATATTCGGTCTTTGGAGATGCGGTCAACACCGCCTCCCGCCTCGAGCAGCACAGCAAGACCGTTCCGCTGACCATCATTGCCTCAGCTGTTACGTTTGAGATCGCAGGTATCGCCCCCGCGCGCCAGCGTTGGGTTGCCCTGGCGCCGGTGACGTTGCGCGGGCGCAGCAGGCTGATCGAGATCTACGCCAAAGACAGCTGATCCGTCGCGCGCCGGCCTCCCCGGGGGCGCGGTCTGGCGGCTTCTGCGGTTCTTGCCCCAGATCAAGGACAGCCACGCGGCAATGGGGTCTGATCCTCATGAACAGCGCGGACAATGGAGGACGAGCCCATGCTGGAGATCAGTGCCCGAAAGGTGGCGCAAGTGGCCATGATGGCGCGCGAGCTATCGCGCGCCGAGGGGGAACTCAGGGCGTTTATCGACCGCATGGGCGAGGATGAGCAGGCCGAGCTGGTTGCGATCATGTGGATTGGCCGAGGCAGTTTCGACGCCGACGATCTGGAGGAGGCCATCGCAACCGCTCAGCAGGAGGCGACCACGCCGACTGCGGATTACCTGATCGGGACACCACATCTGGCGGATAATCTGGAATCCGGCTTGGACGCGCTGGGGATTGATGTTCAGAGCGTCGAAGAGGATGTCATCGGGCGCTGAGCGTTCCGCTGACGGGTTGCGATGGCAGATCGGTATGGCAGGGGGCGCCGAGGTGTGGCGCCCGCATGGCCTGTCGCGCCGGGGCCCTGCCCCGGACCCCGGGATATTTGGGGCCAGAAGATGGCTATCTTCCGCGCAGTCGGTAGCCGGGGCGTGGGTTCAAGACGTGCTGTCGACCACCTCGAGATGCTGGGCCAGCGCACCGATCTTACCCATCCACTGATCCACCAGATCGGCGTCGCTGGGCGCGGCGCTGACGCCGGGAGCGATTTTGCCGTTGATGGCAGCCTCGATGGCGAAGGACACCGGGTAGGAGACCAGCCGCGCCATCGCCGTGCCGCGTTCGTCACCCCAGGCATCCATCACATAGGTCTTGTGCCAGACTTCGGCACCGTCTTTTTCGGCTTTCAGCCCGACGCAAAGCACCACGCGGTCTGGCTCACCGTCGTCATAGGCATTCTCTGCCCAGAATTGATCCGACATTTCCTTGAGCCGGGCATCGCCTTCGGCGCCCGATAGTGTCTCGACCTCCTTGAAGACATCCGCCCAGGCATCGGCCCAGCCGTTGAGGCGCAGGGTGCCGCGAACGAATTCTTTTACTTTCCAGTCCGCGCCGAATTCATACTGCGCCATGAAAGGGAGCGAGTCGCGGTTCGGATAGACTTCGAAGCTTTCGGATGCGGGCAGCGGTGCCTCGTAGGAGGAGATCGCATCCCAGGGGCGGGCGACGTCCAGCGCCTTGAAATCGCGGATCGACTTCGACGGGGAGCGCAGCGCCTTCAGCACGCCGAGCGGCGACCAGCTGAATTTGTAGCGGAACGGGTTCGGTGTCTTGGGGATGCCGCCGCAGTAGGAGATAAAGCTGATCTCATTGTCCGCATCGAAGGCCTTGGAGGCCTTATAGTCGGCAACCAGCGCATGGGCCATCAGGTGGTCGATGCCAGGGTCGAGGCCAACCTCGTTGATCAGGCAGACACCGGCGTCCTTTGCCCGCTGGTCCAGCGCGCGCATCTCCGGGGCGATGTAAGAGGACGACACGAAATGGGCGCCATGCTCAATTGCCAGCTCAGCCAGCGGCACATGCCAGTCACCGGGCAGCATCGAGACGATCACATCCCTGGGGCTGAGCATCTGGCCCAGATTGGCAAGGCTGAAGGCATGGATATTGGTTGTCAGA
Source organism: Phaeobacter sp. JH20_29 (assembly GCF_048056175.1). Taxonomy (NCBI): domain Bacteria; kingdom Pseudomonadati; phylum Pseudomonadota; class Alphaproteobacteria; order Rhodobacterales; family Roseobacteraceae; genus Phaeobacter; species Phaeobacter sp. JH20_29. The sequence goes on along the minus strand of NZ_JAYMWO010000005.1, from coordinate 32,553 downwards.
TCGCCTATTGCATCGCGCGCCTTATCGGGAGTGCGGTTCCAGACCGCGACGTCATGGCCCGCCTCAAGCAGGCGGCGCAGGCCAGGGATTGCGGACAGGCCGGTGCCGCACCAATGGATTGTCATTGTCAGTCTCCGTTGTTTGGTTCCGGCGATGGTCAGCCCGGAAGATGGTCCTTGAAGGTGGTTTCCGCCCGGCCCCAGACGCCACTGGCAAGATCGGTAAGGGTCAGCAGGGAGGGCAGCAGCTGGGCTGCATAGTCTTCGGAGCTTTCGACCGGCAGCATCGAAGGCAGGTTATCAATCGCCATGACGTCCAGTACGGGATCCTGGGCGACCCGCAGGGCAGGGGCCTCCCATGTGGTGGCGCGGTCATAGACCGGAACCGGGTTGTAGTCGCTATCGGGATCGCAGGCGACATCGCCGATGGCGGTCAGCCGACGATCAGCCGTCAGCGCCTCTTGCGGGACGAAGACAGGCGTGCCGGGGCGTGCGAAGATGCAGTTGAGAAAGAGATCATGGGCCAGAATTTCGGGGAAAGGGCCGCCGCTGGCGGTTTCTGCCATATCCCATTTGGTGACCGCGACACCCATCGCCTCGCAGAGATCGGCGGCCCCGGTGCCGACCCGGCCCAGGGCGCCAATGACGATGGCCGAGGGGCGGTCGGTTTTCAGACCATCCAGCTCTGCGCTCAGCTCGGCAAGCAGCGCATCCTTGCCCTCGTAGACGCCAACCGGGCCGCAGAGCTCACCGCGCTGCTGCGCGGCCCAGGTTTTCAGCGTGACGGCCGCACCGGCATAGCCGGCCCAATAGCCGAAGGCCGCAACCCGGCGGCCACTTTCATCGACCAGATATTCCAGATCGTACAGCGTGCCGCCGCCGGCCTGGAACCGTTCAAGAAGCGCTTTGCCGGAGTGCTGCCCCTTGTAGGCATGTCCGAACATGATGTGGCGGTGCGGCAGCGGAGTGCCATCTTCGGGCAGTTCTTTCAGGCCGAAGATGATGGCGTCGCGGGGGGCCTCGGGCCAGCTGTTCTCTGCCGCGATCTCGCAGCCGGCGTCAATGTAGCCCTGCAACGGGATGGCGCGGACCGTGCTTTCCTCGACCGTGACCTTCAGCCCGGCGTCGATGAGCGCTCTGGCACCTTCGGGCGTCAGGCCAACCCGTTCTTCATTCGGGCGCTGTTCGGCCCGTACCCATAGATGTGTCATGTCTTGTCCTTTACAGCATGCCCTTGGCGGTCACCGCGTGCACCGAGTCACGCTGTTCCATAGCCGCCATGAAGGTCTGAATTTTCGGGTAGTTGGCGAGGGTCACGCCGTCGCCCTCCAGCCAGGTGCAGATCACATAGAGATAGCAATCCGCCAGGCTAATGGTGTCGCCCAGCACGTAAGGGCCACGCAGTCCGAACTGGCTGATATAGTCGCAGGAGGCGGCCATGGTCTGTGGCACCTTGGCCTGCATGTCCTTGAAGCTGGAAGTCTTGCTGGCCCAGCGGCTTCCGCGCAGTTTATGGGCGTGGTTCACATGCATGGTGGAGGCGAGATAGAACATCACCTCACGCATGCGGGCCAGCAGGACCGCCTCGCGGGGGCGCAGAGCGGCATCGGGGGCCATATCGGCCACATATTCCAGCAAGGCGCCGGTTTCCGTCAGGATGCCGCCATCCACCACCAGCGCCGGGACACGGCCCTTGGGGTTGATCTGGGCATAGGCGGTGCCAAGCTGTTCCTTGGCTGCGAAATCAATACGGATCGGCTCGTAGTCCAGTCCGGCCTCTTCCAGCGCGATGGCGACGGCCACCGAAATCGTCCTGGGTGCATAATAGAGCTGCATCATCCTGTCCCTCCCTCAGATAGTGCGGTCCCCGGTCGGATGTCGGGCCTACAGATGGGTCTGTGCGTAATGCCGGTCCGGGGCTTCCAGATGGGGCACCGCGTTGAACAGCACCGGACTCAGCTGACCGCCGATCGCGTGCAGCCGGTGCATCGAACTGTTCATGATCGCGAGCGCCATGCGCGCCATTCCGGTGGTATCCAGCCCCATCGCCTGCCGCATGGCCATCGCGATCAGCCCGCCGGATGTAACCACCAGGGCCGGCCCGTCGCCTGCGGAGATCTCGGCCAAGGCGGAGCGAGTGCGGGTTTCAAAGTCTCGCCAGCTTTCTGGCGGGTTGGTGATCTCATCCGCAGCCCAGGCGGAGAAAACCTTGGGCATGTGCTCGATGAACCCTTCCCGTTCGGTCGGGATCTTCAGCCCGTGCTGGGCCTGCATCGCCTCGGCCAGATTGAAGTATTCCATTTCGTTCAGTCGCGGATCCTGCATCACGTTTTCAAGCCCCATGGCAGTCGCGGTTTGCAGATGGCGGGTCAGCGTGCCGCAATAGACGCGGGTGTAATGCGCGCGCGTCTCGCTCAGATGCGCGCCAAGCCAGCGTGCCTGCTGATGGCCCAGATCGCTCAACCGGTCATAGCTCGCTTCGTCGCGGGCGCTGGTGTTGGCCTGTCCGTGGCGGATCAGCGTGATATGCGTCATGGCGTGTTCCTTTGCGTCCGGGCAAGTCTTAAGCAAGCTTTTCAACGGTGGAAAGGGCCAGTTGTCGATTTCGGATCCAATCCAGTCGGGCGGCACGGTGACAGGTAAATTAGGTCCGGTTCGGACCAAATGTTTCGCGTGCGAAACAAACGAACAAAAGCTTAACGAAGAACCACGCAAAAGACCTTGTTTTACGGCTGTTGCGCAATGGGCGCGCGGGGGATTGGGCCGCCGTAAACCGGCGCGCTGTACGGTGGGTGAAAGGGGATCTTGAGCTGATGGGCGATGGCGGTATGTGGAGGCTTATCGCCGATCAGGCGCGGTCATAGCCCCGTTTCAGCATGCGTTTGCGGTGCTGATCCGCCGCGATTGAGGCTTCGCGCAGGTTGCCGTAGATATTGATGGCGCTCTGCCCGCTGCCGCCGGCCACCCCCCATTCCCTGAGAACGGAGACTTCAGCGAAGAGGTTCATCGCAAGTTCGATCCGATAGAAGCGCGGGACCCGCGCCGGGTGTTGGCGATAGAGCAGACAGGTAGCCATACCCGAATCATATCGCCGTCGATTCGCTGCGTCCAGTCCGAGCTTTGGCCAGAGTACTCCCAGAGCTTTGGCGGCTGGATTTCGAGCCGACGGCGGCGTGATCAGAGCCAGCTGACATCGCCGAGGAAGATATAGCCGGCGCCGTAGATCGTCTTGATCAGGCGCGGGTTCTTCGGGTCTTCGCGCAGCTTGGTGCGCAATCGCGAGATGCGCACATCCATGGCCCGATCAAAGCTTTCGCCAGCACCACCGCCGAGGCTTTCTTGCATCTGGGCGCGGGAAATCAGCCGTTTCGGGCTTTCCAGGAACAGCCGCAGCACCTCGCCCTCGGCATGTGAAAACGGGGTCTCTGCGCCGCTGTCATCTTCAAGGATGTAGCGATCGAAATGCGCGGTCCAGCCAGAAAACGAGGCGCTGTTTCCCGTGGTTGCCGCGGTGCGGGGGCCCCCGCGCAGCCGGGCGCGGATGCGCGCCACCACCTCGGCCGGGTCAAAGGGTTTGGTGATGTAATCATCTGCCCCGAGCTCCAGCCCGGTAACACGGTCCTGTACCTGTGCGCGTCCAGAAATGATGATCACGGCCGCCCCCTGTTCCAGTGCGAGGCGATGCACCAGCGCCAGCCCATCGGTATCGGGCAGCGAGAGATCGACAAGGCAGACATCGGGAGTCACCCGATTGAGAGAGGCCTCAAATTCGCGGGCGCGGGCAAAGCTCTGGGTGCGAAATCCGGCTTCCTCCAGCGTGTCGGTCAGGATGCGGCGGATCTCCGGCTCGTCGTCAAGAATGGTGATCAGGGGTCGGCTCATGCGGCGGGTTCCGATTTGATCAGCGCTGAAAGCTGATGAGTGGTAAAGGGTTTCTGCAACACCGGGCAACGTTTCAGCGCCATGCGGAACAGAGGATCGCTGGTCGGCAGGGACGTCATCAGAATGCAGGGCAGGCGAGAGCCCTGCAAGCGGTCGACCAGGTCGATCCCGGTGGCGCTGCCCTGCAGCTTGATATCCGACAGGACCAGAGAGATGCCATCGATATCTGCGGTCAGCGCGCAGGCCTCGTCGACGCTTGTGGCCTCAACCACCGCATAGCCGAGATCTATCAGCATATCGCGGAAGGTGGCGCGCAGCTCCTCGCTGTCCTCCACCAGCAGTGCCAGCCCGCCAGCAGCATCAGGGGCCAGGCGGTATGGAATGCGCAAGGTCACGCTGGCACCGGAAACGGTATTGCCGATCCGCATGTCCCCACCGGTGGATTTGGCCATATCGTAGACCATCGGCAGGCCCAGACCTGATCCTTCGCCGCCCTTGGTGGTGAAGAAAGGGTTCAATGCCTTCTCCAGCGCGGTTTTGGAAAAGCCCGGTCCGGTGTCGGTAACGCTGAGTTCAAGCCAGGTTTGCCCGACGACATGGGCGCTGACAGTGATCTGACCCTGACTGCCGCAGGCGTCACGTGCGTTCAGAATAAGGTTCAAAAGGGCATCCTGCAGTTTGCCCGGATCCAGCAGCAGCCGCACATCCGGCGTGTGATCCACGATGCTAAGGCCCATGCCCTGGGGCAGCGAAGGCGTCGCCAGGACCTTCAGCTCTTGCAGAAGGCCGTGCAGATCGGTGGCGCGTGGACGCAGGCTGCGGTGTCCGGTCATCTCGGCAATACGGTTGAGGAGGCGCCCGCCACGGCGGGCAGCGGAGAGCGTGGCCTGAACCAGATCGGCCGCCTCCGGGGTCAGATCGGATTTTGCCAGTTTGCCCTGCATCCCGAGGATGATGGTCAGGAGGTTCGAGAAATCATGCGCCAGCCCGCTGGTCATCTGAGCGGCCATTTCGCGGCGGCGGGCCTGTTGCAGGGCGACACGGGTCTGGGTTTCCTCGGTCACATCCATCGACAGGATGAACACGCCGCCGGTGTCATCGGGGGTGAAGGCCACCCGGATCCGGCGGCTGTCATGGCTTTCAGTGAACTCGAACACCGGGCTTTCGCCCTGGTAGGCCGCCATCAGATGCGGTGCAATCTTGTCATAGGCGGCCGCGCCGAGCGCCTCTGCGATATGCGTGCCGAGGATTTCGGACGGACGGCTGGGAAACACCGAACTGAGGCGCCGGTTGGTATAGGTATAATAGCCCTCGGCGTCGACATGGGCGATATGGGCGGGCATCATCTCGGTGGTCAGGCGGGTGCGCGCTTCCATCTCCGTGAGCTGACGCTTCGCCTCTTCCAGTGCGGTGATCGTCGCGGCCAGTTTGCGGTTGGTGGCTGACAGCTCTTCGGTATGGGCGATCAGCTGATCGGACATTTCCTCGGACCGGGCGCGCAACAGCTGTTCAATTCGCTTGGTCCGGGTGATGTCGGTGTAGACCGTGACCCAGCCCCCCTGAGGCAGAGGTGCCCCTTCGATAGAGATCACCTGGCCGTTGGCGCGTTCGCGTTCCAGATAATGGGGCACGAAATCCAGCGCCTGATCAACGCGCTGCTGCACGAACCCCTCGATATCATCGACCGGGCCATATTCGCCGCTGGTGGCAATATGCCGGATCGTCTCGTCAAAGCGTGCACCCGGGGTGATCAGCGCATCGGGCAGGTCGAACATCTCCTGAAAACGCTGATTGCACACCACCAGGCGCAGCTCGCTGTCATAGATCGACATCGCCTGGGCAATCAGGTTGAGCCCGGCGGTGGTCATTGTGGCGCGGTGTTTCTCGGATCGGTTCATGCTGTCTCCCCGCCGCATGGCTAGCATCCCGACGGGCCTGCGCAAAGAGCTTAGCCTGCGACAGGGGGCCCCGGTGGGACGATCTGCGTTCGCTGGGCGAACGGCTGTTACAATTCGTAAGATTTGGGAAAACTTCAGGAAAAAGTTGACGCAATAGCATGAGGCCGTCCCTAATCGGGATCAGAATCGCGGTTAGCGATCAGTCCGGCCGCATGGGTCGGAAAGGGGAGGAGAAAGAACGTGGCTCAGACGCAGTCGGGTGCCGCAGGGATGATGTCCCTGCCGGCGCTGCTTGAACGCAATGCGGCGCAGTTTGGCGATCGCCAAGCCTATCGGGAAAAGGAATTCGGCATCTGGCAATGCTGGACCTGGTCCGAGACCCAGAAGGAGATCGAGGCGCTGGCGCTTGGGTTGATCAATCTGGGCGTCAACGAAGGCGACTTTATCGCCATCATCGGGCGCAACCGTCCGTATCTCTACTGGGCGATGGTTGCGGCACAATCCGTGGGCGCGGTGCCGGTGCCGCTCTATCAGGACGCGGTGGCGGAAGAGATGGCCTATGTACTGGGCCATTGCGGTGCGCGGTTTGTGATTGCGGGTGATCAGGAACAGGTCGATAAGGTCATCGAGGTTCAGGAAGAGCTGAGCAATCTGGAGCAGATCATCTATCTGGATCCGCGTGGTATGCGGAAATATGATCACCATGCGCTGCATCAATATTCCCACGTTCAGGATCAGGGCCGCGCGGCACGCGACGAATGGGCCCCCGATCTGGAAGCCCGCAAGGCCAAGCTGACCTACGACAGCACCTGCGTCATGCTCTACACCTCCGGCACCACGGGCAAGCCGAAGGGTGTCGTCCTGTCCAACCGCAACGTGATCGAAAGCGCCAAGAACTCGGCGGAGTTCGACCGGCTGACGGCGGGAGAGAACATCCTGTCCTATCTTCCGATGGCATGGGTCGGGGATTTCATTTTCTCGATCGGGCAGGCCTATTGGTGCGGCTTCTGCGTGAACTGTCCCGAAAGCGCCGAAACGATGATGACCGACCTTCGCGAGATCGGTCCGACCTATTTCTTTGCGCCGCCACGTGTCTTTGAAGGCCAGCTGACCAGCGTGATGATCCGTATGGAAGACGCGAGCACGCTGAAGCGCAAGATGTTCCACCACTTCCTGGCACATGCAAAAAAGGTGGGCGGCGACATTCTCGACGGGCGTCCGGTAGGCCTGATGGACCGGCTGAAGTACAAGCTGGGCGATCTGCTGGTCTACGGTCCGTTGAAGGATACGCTGGGCTATGGCCGTATTCGCGTCGGCTACACTGCGGGCGAGGCAATCGGGCCGGAAATCTTTGATTTCTACCGCAGTCTGGGCATCAACCTCAAACAGCTCTACGGCCAGACAGAGGCGACGGTGTTCATCACCGTGCAGCCTGATGGTGAGGTGCGCGCAGATACGGTGGGGGTTCCGGCCCCGGATGTGGAGATCAGGATCGCCGAGAATGGCGAGATTTTCTATCGGTCGCCGGGCACCTTTGTTGAATATTACAACAACCCGGAATCCACGGCCTCGACCAAGGATGCCGAGGGTTGGGTGGCCACTGGTGATGCGGGTTTCTTTGAAGAGGGCAGCGGCCATCTGCGCATTATCGACCGTGCCAAGGATGTCGGAAAAATGGCGGATGGCGCGATGTTTGCGCCCAAATACGTCGAGAACAAGCTGAAGTTCTATCCGGATATTCTGGAGGTCGTGCTGTTCGGCAATGGCAGGGACCGCTGTGTTGCCTTCATCAATATCGATCTGACGGCAGTCGGCAACTGGGCAGAACGGAACAATATCGCCTATGCGTCCTATCAGGAGCTGGCGGGGCATCCGAAAGTTCTGCAATCCATCAAAGAGCATGTTGAAAAGGTCAATGAGTCCGTGGCTCAGGACCGGATGCTGTCCGGCTGCCAGGTGCATCGCTTTGTTGTGCTGCACAAGGAACTGGACGCAGATGACGGCGAAATGACCCGGACGCGGAAGGTCCGCCGCGTGGTGGTCGAAGACAAATATGCCGACATCATTGCGGCTCTTTACGATGGCTCGTCACAGATTTCGACACGCACCGAGGTGACTTACGAAGATGGCCGCAAGGGCGCGATCAGTGCCACGCTGGATATCATTGATGCCAAGGTCGTACCGGTGACCCCACAAGCGGTGGCTGCCCAATGAAACGGATTATGACAGGCGCTGCGTCGATGCGGTCGGCGGCGGCGCGGAGCCACAGCACATCAACCAACAAGGCGAAAGGCGTGGTGTCGTGAAGGATATGGAAGACGGCTATATCACCGAGGACGGGCGCAAGATCGGCGGCGTGGTGATGGAGATGAAGAACATCACCCTGCGCTTTGGCGGCGTGGTGGCGATCAAGGATATCTCGTTTGATATTCGCGAAGGCGAGATCCGGGCCATCATCGGCCCCAACGGTGCGGGCAAATCCTCGATGCTGAACGTGATCTCGGGCTTTTACGTCCCACAGGAAGGTGAAGTTCTGTTTCGCGGCAAACCCCGCCCGCAGATGCGCCCCTACGAGGTGGCCCGTCAGGGCATCGCCCGGACATTCCAGAATATCGCGCTGTTTGACGGGATGAGCGTGCTGGACAACGTGATGACCGGGCGGCTCAACTTCATGAAGACCAATCTGCTTCAGCAGGCGATCTGGCGTGGCAAGGCGGAGGCCGAGGAGACCGAAAACCGTGCGGCGGTTGAGCGGATCATCGACTTTCTTGAGATCCAGCACATCCGCAAAACGCCTGTGGCACGGCTGCCTTATGGTCTGAAAAAGCGGGTTGAGCTGGCGCGGGCGCTGGCGGCGGAGCCAAAGCTGCTGCTGCTGGATGAACCTATGGCGGGGATGAACGTCGAGGAAAAAGAGGACATGTCCCGCTTTATCCTGGATGTGAACGACGAGTTTGGCACCACCATCGCGCTGATCGAACACGACATGGGCGTGGTTATGGATCTGTCCGACCGGGTTGTCGTGATGGATTACGGCAAGAAGATCGGCGACGGCACGCCCGAGGAAGTGCGCAACAATCAGGATGTGATCGACGCCTATCTGGGGGTCAGCCATGACTGATGAGCGATTGGGTGGAAAAATTTTCGAAAATTTTTGGCAAGTTTCTTTGAGGAAACTTGCAGGAGGAGAGCGGGATGCCTGAACAACTCGTCTTTGCGATGGAGGTCACGCTGAATGGCCTGATGGCTGGAGTGCTCTATGCGCTGGTCGCGCTGGGGTTTGTCCTGATCTACAAGGCCTCGGGGATCTTCAACTACGCCCAGGGCGTGATGGCATTGTTTGCCGCGATGACTCTGGTTGGGATCATGAACGGGCAGGTTCCGTTCTCCCATGTGATCAACGCGATCTTTGGCGGGCATGTCACCCATTTTGGCTGGACCGTGCCGTCCTTTGTGGCGATCGTCATGACGGTTGGGGTGATGGTTCTCCTGGCCTGGATGGTCCAGCAATTCGTGATGCGCCATCTGGTTGGCCAGGAACCGATCATCCTCTTTATGGCCACCATTGGACTTGCCTATTTCCTCGAAGGGGTGGCGGATCTGATGTGGGGCTCGGAGATCAAGACGCTGGACGTCGGTCTGCCGCAGGGCATCAACCTGTGGATCGACGAGACCACCTATCAGATCTTTGATTATGGTTTCTTCATCGACAATCTCGACATTGTTGCGACCATCATCGCGGCACTGCTGGTGGCGGGGCTGGTGGCCTTTGCGCAATATACCAAACAGGGGCGCGCCATGCGGGCGGTGGCCGACGACCATCAGGCGGCGCTGTCAGTTGGCATTTCGCTGAATTTTATCTGGGTACTGGTCTGGTCTGTCGCGGGGTTTGTCGCGCTGGTCGCCGGGATCATGTGGGGCACGAAGTCTGGCGTGCAGTTCTCGCTGTCGCTCATTGCGCTGAAGGCTCTGCCGGTATTGATGCTGGGCGGTTTCACCTCGATCCCCGGCGCAATTGTTGGCGGGCTGATCATTGGCGTAGGCGAAAAACTGTTCGAATTCATGGTCGGCCCGATGGTCGGGGGCGCGACGGAAAACTGGTTTGCCTATGTTCTGGCGCTGCTGTTCCTGGTGTTCCGCCCGCAAGGTCTGTTCGGGGAGAAGATCATTGAACGGGTCTGATGCGCCTTGGCATGGCGTGCGGCCCCGATCTTTCGGGACCGCGTCGCGGTGGCTCCGTCAACCTTCCAGACGTCGGAAGGCCGCGATGACGATGGCTGCAAACACGGTGACAACCAGCGTGAAGGCTATCGTCAGATCGCCGATCAGCTGTCCGACAAGCACCGTCATGGCCGCCGCCGCGCAGAGCGCAAGCAGCAGCATGCCCCAGGCACCCGGCGCAACATCGCCTGAAGGCCGCACTGCGGTCCGAGCCACTGGCTGGCGGCTGGCCTGCGGCAGCACCGTTGCCTCCTCGACCGTGTTCAACAGCCGGGTCTTGGCCTTTGTGAACTCCTCGGGAGATATCTCTCCCCTGTCCCGCGCAGCCTCTAGCTGCCGGATTTCCTGCAAGATTGCACTCATCGTTCCCACTCACTTTTCCCACGATGAAGGTGGCAGAAAGATTTGGACGAAATGTGGCGAAAGCCAGAAATCCGAAGAAATGGTTAACGCCGGAGGCGGCCGATGACGAAGCTGATCGCCATCATCAATGTCATTGCCTGGGCCGGGTTCTGGGCCTTTGGATATCTGGCGCTGACCGCCGAAGGGTTTTCCGAAGCACAGGTGGTCACAGCATCGCTGTTGGCGGCGGCGGGGCTGATTACCGGGGTTCTTGCCTATCTGCGACTGGCCCGTGCTGCCGAGTTAAGCGGTTACGCCAGCAAGACAAATCAACTCGACGCGAGTCTTAGAAACCGCGCGCAGCAAGAAGGGAGCATCTGAGTCATGTTCTATCGTGAAGCCGGAGATTTCAAAACCTCCTACCAAGATGACAGCCAGACCTTCCCGATCAAATTCGACCGGATCCGTTATTATGTGGTGCTGGCACTGGCGTTTCTGGTGGTTCCTTTTGTGATAAATGACTATTGGGCCAACGCCATTCTGCTGCCGTTTCTGATCTATTCGATCGCGGCGATCGGCCTCAATATCCTGGTGGGATATTGTGGTCAGGTGTCGCTGGGCACCGGTGGTTTCATGGCGGTGGGGGCCTATGCCTGCTACAAGCTGATGACCGCCTTTCCAGAGGTGAGCATGTTCATTCATGTGTTGCTGGCGGGCGGGATCACTTCGCTGGTCTGCATCGCCTTTGGCCTGCCGTCGCTGCGCATCAAGGGATTCTATCTGGCGGTGGCGACACTGGCGGCGCAGTTCTTTCTGGTGTGGCTCTTTAACCGGGTGCCTTGGTTCTACAACTACTCGGCCTCCGGCCAGATCAGCGCGCCTGAGCGGGATGTGTTCGGCATCCTCATCACCGGCCCCAATGCTCCGGCTTGGGCCACCTATATGTTCAGCCTGATTTTCCTGGCGTTTTGCGCACTGGTGGCCCGCAACCTGACCCGTGGCACGATTGGGCGCAGCTGGATGGCGATCCGTGACATGGACATCGCCGCCGAGATTATCGGGGTGAACCCGCTGAAGGCCAAGCTGTCGGCCTTTGGTGTGTCGGGCTTCTTTATCGGTGTCTCCGGCGCGCTGTTCTTTTCCGTCTATCTTGGTGCGGTTGAAGTCGGCGAGGCCTTTGGCATCAACAAGTCGTTCCTGGTGTTGTTCATGGTGATCATCGGCGGTCTGGGGTCGATTTTCGGCTCTTTTGCCGGGGCGGCGTTCCTGGTGCTGCTGCCGGTGGTTCTGAAGGTTGTCGGCGTTGATGTGCTGGGCTGGCCCACCGATATCGTCGCCCATATTCAGCTGGTGATTGTTGGTGCGTTGATCGTGATCTTCCTGATCGCCGAACCGCATGGCATCGCCCAGCTGTGGCGCGTTGCCAAAGAAAAACTGAGACTCTGGCCGTTCCCGCACTAAGCGGGGTCAGCCAGGCAAGACCGCGGGGAAACAACAAGATCAAACCCCGTTTCGACCCACATCGGACAATTCAAGGGAGGATGAGACCCGATGAAAATGAAACTGACGACTCTGGCGCTGGGCGCCATGATGGCCGCTGGCCCTGCGATGGCAGACCTGGTGTTCCCGTCGCTGAGCTATCGCACCGGCCCCTATGCCGCCGGTGGCATCCCCTTTGCCGACGGCTATGCGGATTACTTCACCCTGGTCAACGAGCGTGACGGCGGCATCAATGGTGTGAAGGCCAAGGTCATCGAATGCGAGACCGGCTATAACACGGAAAAAGGTGTGGAATGCTATGAGGCGACCAAAGGCGAAGGCGCGCTGGTCTATCAGCCGCTGTCCACCGGCATCACCTATCAGCTGATCCCGAAAGTGACGGCGGACGGCATCCCGCTGCACACCATGGGCTATGGCCGGACATCGGCAGCCAATGGCGAAGTGTTCAGCAATGTCTTCAACTATCCTGCCAACTACTGGGATGGTGCGTCAGGGATCATCAACTATCTGCTTGAGGAAAACGGCGGTGATCTGAACGGCAAGAAAATCTCGCTGCTGTTCCATAACTCCGCCTACGGCAAAGAGCCGATCCGCACGCTGGAAGAGCTGTCCAAGAAGCACGGCTTCACCCTGTCGACCCTGCCGGTGGATCACCCCGGTCAGGAACAGAAGTCCCAGTGGCTGCAAATTCGCCGTGATCGCCCGGATTTCGTGATCATGTGGGGCTGGGGTGTCATGAACCAGGTTGCCATTCAGGAGGCCGCCAACATTCGCTATCCGATGGAGAATTTCATCGGTGTCTGGTGGTCCGGCGCCGAGCATGACGTGATGGCTGCGGGCGACAAGGCCAATGGATACAAGGCCGTGACTTTCCACGGTGTTGGTCGTGACTTCCCGGTGTTCGATGACATCCAGACGCATGTCGTTGACAAGGGGCTTGCGGCTGGTGCCGGCGATCAGATCGGTAACGTGCTCTATAACCGCGGCATGTATGCGGCGATGTTGGCCGTTGAAGCGGCCAAGACCGCACAGGAGATCCACGGCACCAATGACATCACTCCGGCGATGATGCGTGACGGCATGGAAGCTCTGGAGATGCCCGAGGCACGGATGTCGGCGCTGGGTATGCCGTATTTCGGCCCGTCCTTTAACGTCTCCTGCGAGAACCACGGTGGCCCCGGCCTGGTTGGTATGACCCAGTGGGATGCCTCGAGCAAAACCTGGAACCTGATCAGTGACTTTGCCCCGAGCGATCGCGACGTGATCCAGCCTCTCATCGAGGAAGATTCCATGGCTTATGCCAAGGAAAACAACATTGAGGTGGGCTGCAAGTAACGCAGTTTGGTCTGCCCCCGGCTTTCGGTCGGGGGCGGACCTGGCGAACCGCGTCGCTGCTGGCGCGCATATCATCCGGTGCGGCGCGCAAGGGCCGCACCCACAGACAGACCCGGAACAGGGCGACCGGGTCAGGACCGCGTGAGGACAACAACAGATGCTGGATACAGCCAAAACCACCGATGTTCAGGCAGAGACCCTGCTTGAGGTCAACAACATCGAAGTGATCTACAACCACGTGATCCTCGTTTTGAAGGGCGTCAGCCTGAAGGTGCCCAAGGGCGGGATCACCGCGCTATTGGGTGGCAATGGCGCGGGCAAGACGACAACACTCAAGGCAGTGTCAAACCTGCTGCATTCGGAGCGGGGCGAGGTCACCAAAGGGTCGATCAGCTACCGGGGCGAGCGGATTCAGGACCGCGATCCTGCCGAACTGGTCAAGAAAGGCGTCATTCAGGTGATGGAGGGCCGTCACTGTTTTGAGCATCTGACCGTTGAGGAAAACCTGCTGACCGGCGCCTATACGCGCAGCGATGGCAATGCGAACATCCAGCGCGATCTTGAAATGGTCTACAGCTATTTCCCGCGTCTGAAGGAACGCCGCCGCAGTCAGGCCGGCTATACCTCTGGCGGGGAGCAGCAGATGGTGGCCATGGGGCGCGCCCTGATGAGCCGCCCTGAGACGATCCTGCTGGACGAGCCGTCCATGGGGCTGGCACCTCAGCTGGTGGAGCAGATCTTTGAAATCGTGAAGTCGATCAATGAAAACGAAGGGGTGACCTTCCTTCTGGCTGAGCAGAACACCAATGTGGCGCTGCGGTATTCGCACTATGGTTACATCCTGGAGTCTGGCCGTGTGGTCATGGATGGCCCGGCGGCTGAGCTGCGCGAGAACCCGGATGTGAAGGAATTCTACCTCGGGATGTCCGACGAAGGACGCAAGAGTTTCCGGGATGTGCGGTCATACCGCCGCCGGAAGCGGTGGTTGAGCTGAGGCGGGGTGCTGACATGACATATTTTGACAGCCTTGAGACCCGCAGTGCAGACGCCCGTGCCGCTGATTTGGCGGAACAGCTGCCACAACAGATTGCCCGTGCTATGGCCGCGCCGGGTTATGGCGAAAGCCTGCGTTCTGTAAATGCGGCGACAATCACCAGCCCGGAGGATCTGGCGGCTCTGCCTGTGCTGCGCAAATCGGATCTGAGCAAGGCGCAGGCCGCGCATCCGCCCTTTGGCGGGTTCACCGTGAAACCGGCCAGCGGGTTTGCCCATATCTTCCAGTCGCCCGGCCCGATTTACGAACCGGGTGGTGTGGATCATGACTGGTGGCGCATGGGACGGTTCCTGCATGCGGCCGGGATCGGTGTTGGCGATGTGGTGCAGAATTGTTTCGGCTACCATCTGACACCTGCCGGGATGATCTTTGAGAACGGCGCGCGTGCGGTGGGTGCAGCTGTATTGCCTGCGGGCACCGGTCAGACGGAATTGCAGGTCACTGCGGCGCGTGACGTCGGGGCGACGGCCTATGCCGGGACGCCGGACTATCTGAAGGTGATCCTCGATAAGGCCGATGCCATGGGCGTCAAGCTGGGCTTTACCAAAGCGGCAGTGGGCGGTGGTGCGCTGTTCCCCTCCCTGCGTCAGGAATATGCCGATCGCGGGATTTCCTGTCTGCAGTCATATGCGACGGCGGATCTGGGCAATATCGCCTATGAAAGCGCGGCGATGGAGGGGATGATCGTCGATGAGCAGGTTATCGTCGAAATCGTCACCCCCGGCACCGGCACCCCGGTGGCCGCCGGAGACGTCGGCGAGGTTGTCGTCACCACGCTCAATCCCGACTATCCGCTCATTCGGTTTGCAACTGGCGATCTGAGTGCGGTTCTGCCGGGCGAATCTCCCTGTGGACGCACCAATATGCGGATCAAGGGCTGGATGGGCCGTGCGGACCAGACCACGAAGATCAAGGGCATGTTTGTACGCCCGGAACAGGTCGCCGCGCTGGTCGACAAACATGCCGAGATCGTAAAGGCACGCGTTATCGCCAGCCGTGATGGCGAGATGGATGCGATGACCGTTCAGATCGAGGCACAGGATGGGGACGAAACCGCCTTCTCGCGCTCGGTCGTGGAGGTGCTGAAGCTGAAAGGGCGCGTGGAAGTGGTCGCGCCCGGCGCCCTGCCCAAGGACGGTTTGGTGATCGAGGACCAGCGCAGCTACGACTGATCCCCTTTCCTGTGGGGACACCACCCGATCAGGGTATCTGCTGGCGCAACCGGGTTCCTCCCACCGGTTGCGCCAGTTTTTGTGACAGCAACAGCGATAGAGAGAGGCGCGGCGAATGGCTGCGCTTTGGCTTTGTCGCTGGTATTTCCGACGAAAATGATCGAAATAGAGGGCTGCACTGAGGTAGTCCCGTATCTATGCCAAAGATCACACCCATCTCCCCCACCTCCACAGAGGCCAAGCGCTCCGCCAGGGCGCCGATTTTCGATGGCGCAGCAACGGTCGGCGCCGTCCCGTCCGCGGATGCGCCTAACCGGACACGTGGGCGGCGGAAGAAACCGGGGGGGGCGCTGTTTGCGACGGTGGGCTGGGTTGTGGCTCTGTCCTGTCTGTTGCCAATGCTGGCGGTTGCGCTGGCCGCTCTGACCGGTGGCACCGATACGATCCGGCATCTTATGGAAACTGTCTTGCCGGGTTATGCCGGTACCACATTGGTTCTGGTCTTTCTGGTGGCGCTGGGAACCGGGCTGGTTGGGGTAGGAGCGGCCTGGCTGGTCACTATGACCCGGTTTCCGGGCGTGCGCGTGATGGAGGTGGTTCTGATCCTGCCGCTGGCCTTCCCGGCCTATGTGCTGGCCTATGCCTATACCTTTGTTCTGGATCATCCCGGCATCGTGCAGACCACCTTGCGACAGATGACAGGCTGGGGACCACGCGACTATTGGTTCCCGGAGATCCGCTCTGTGGGAGGGGCGGCGGTGATGCTGGTGCTGGTGCTTTACCCCTATGTCTACCTGCTGGCTCGGGCGGCTTTTCTGCAACAAAGCGCGGGTGCGTTTCTGGCGGCGCGCGCACTTGGTAATACCTCGCTACAGGCCTTTTGGCGGGTCAGCCTGCCCATGGCGCGCCCCGCGATTGCGTCCGGTGTTCTGCTGGCGGTGATGGAAACCATCGCTGATTTCGGCACGGTGAGCTATTTTGGCGTGCAGACCTTTGCGACAGGGATTTATACCAGCTGGTTTTCGCTGGCCGACCGGGCGGGTGCGGCGCAGCTGGCGCTCTGTCTTCTGGGATTTGCGCTGACGCTGGCGGTAGCGGAGCGCGCAACGCGAGGTCGTGCGCGCTATCATCATGCGGGCAAGCATCAGGCCAAGATGCCGCCGGTGGAGCTGCATGGGGCGAAGGCGGCTCTGGCCTTTGGGCTGTGCGTCCTGCCTGTCCTTCTCGGGTTCCTGCTGCCAGTGGTGATCCTGGCGCAGATGGGGCTTGAGTCGGAGCAGAACCTGCTGAGCAAACGGTATCTGGGCTTCCTGCAGAATTCAGTGACGCTGGCGACGACGGCGGCTGTCCTTACCGTGATGGCGGCGGTCTGCCTCGGCTTCTACCAACGGCTGCGTCCGGGTCGACCGTCTGCTCTTGCCGGTTACGTCTCAAGGCTCGGCTATGCGGTGCCGGGCGGGGTGATCGCGGTTGGGCTGATGGTGCCGTTTGCAGCCTTTGATAACGCTTTGGATGCCTGGATGCGGGCGAATTTCGAGATCAGGACCGGACTGCTGATTACCGGGTCGATCTGGCTGCTGGTGGCGGCCTATATGGTGCGCTTTCTGGCGGCGGCATTGGGTGCCTATGAGGGAGGGCAGGCCACCGTTCATGCCAATATGGATGCGGCTGCCCGCTCGCTGGGGCAAAGCCCGCTGGGTATGTTGCGCCGGGTTCACCTGCCTATCCTGACGCCCAGCCTGATGACGGCTTTGCTGATTGTCTTTGTCGATGTGATGAAAGAGCTGCCAGCGACGCTGATTATGCGTCCTTTCAACTATGACACACTGGCAGTGCAGGCCTACCGGCTGGCCTCGGATGAGCGGCTGGAGGGCGCGGCAGTGCCATCGCTGGTCATCATGCTGGTCGGGCTGTTGCCGGTGATTCTGATTTGCAGGCAAGTGGGCCGACGCAGCTAGGCTATCAATGCTGGCGGCGTGGCGCCGGCCTTTAGCTCTGCCACCAAGCCTCGATTTCCTCACGGGAAATCCGGGCCGCCGGGCCAAGGGCAACCAGAACGGTTTCCTCGGCATCGCAGCGCTTGGCCGAGACCTGCCGACCAACCACATGCAGCTCATAGCCGCCGCCATTGGTGAGGATAAATCCCTTCATCCGATAGATCCCGCTTGGCCGGTTTGCCAGCTTATCACCCAGGCGGCACCGATCCATCGGCTCGGCGCTGCGGTGGTGCCAGGTCGCATAGGCGTGGTGGGCGGATTTTGCAGTTGCCCTGCCAACCGGCAGCGGGACCACGTCAAACAGCAGGTCGGCAATCGGGGCGTCTTCGAGAATCGTCGGCGTGCGGGCCCCCAGCTCGTCCAGCCGGGTCATAACAGCGTCAGAAGGGGCGTCGCATTTGCTGATCAGCACCAGGTCCGCGGCACGGATCTGCTGACTGGTCTGCTCGCGCAGCAGATCGTCGTTCAGCAGATCGCAGAGGTTTTCGCCATCGGCGACGGTGATGATGCCGCCATAGGACAGCTGGCTCTCGTTCACCACGGTGTTGGCAATGGCGACCGGATCGGAGAGGCCGCTGGCCTCGATCACGATATGATCCGGGCGGCTGCCCTCGGCCAGAATACGATGCAGCGCGGCGGTCAGATCTTCGCCCAGGGTGCAGCAGACACAGCCGTTGCTCAATGCAATGGTCTGTGAGGTTCCGTCCTGCAACAGGCTTTCATCAATGTTGATGCGCCCAAAATCATTGACCAGAACGGTCAGGCGCAACCCGTGATCATCGCTCAGCAGACGGTTGATCAACGTGGTTTTTCCAGCGCCGAGATAGCCGCTGATGATGGTGACCGGAATACGTGTCATTGGTATTCACCCGATGGAGTATTGTGGTCACGCATGGCTAGTTTCTCGCTCTGCATCTGTGAATTCGACCCGAAGCTATAGGTGGTCTTTTCCAGCCCGTCCACCCACGGCGCGACGTGAGGTAAAGGACTATGGATAGCGGTCATTCGGCGGTTTTCGCGTTCGTATCGGCTTTGCTGGGGGGGTACCTCAGACAATGCAATTGGCGGCCGGCGGTCCTCAGCACCTAAAATCACTGTGACCCGAGGGTGGATGTCCCCTGCGGGAGCCAAAATCACACAAGAGGGATGGATGCCGTGTTGAACCGCAATGACTTGATAATCCGCATTGTTCTGCTGGGGGTGGGGGCAACCGCCTTCATGGATCTGTGGGCCGTCGTCGCCGATGCGCTATTTGGCGTGCCGCAAAGTAATTTTGCCGTGGTGGGGCGCTGGCTGGGGTACATGCCGGATGGGATCTTCACCCATGAAAGCATCGGCAAGGTCCCGCCGGTGGCGAATGAGGCCGCAATCGGCTGGACTGCGCATTATGTTGTGGGCGTGATTTTTGCGGCGCTGTTTGTCGCGCTAGGCGGGCAGCGCCAGCTGCTGAAGCCGGGGCCGGTTGCGCCGATTCTTTTTGGTCTGGTGACGGTGGTTGCGCCATTCTTCATCTTGCAGCCTGCCTTGGGGGCCGGAATCATGGCTTCGAACAAACCGAACCCGGACATTGCGCGGCTGAAGAGCCTGATGTCGCATTTCTCGTTCGGGTTGGGTCTCTATGTTGTCGCCTATGGCCTGTCGCGCCTCGCGCCGAAGGGTCAGCATGGATCAAGTGACCAGATTTCACCGGCAGAATAGACAGACGACTGCCGCGTTGGAAAACAAGAAAGGCGCAGGAGAGTCTCCTGCGCCTTTCCCGTTATTCGGCTGCGGTGGCTGCTCGGCCTTGCAGCGACCGGGTCAGTTACTCCCAACCCACCTGGTTGAAGATCTTCTGTGCGGTGGGGATGTTCTGCGCTACGTCCGACAGCTGCACGTCATCGGGTTTGAAGTGGCCGAGCGCCGCAATGCTGGGCGCAAGCGCAACACCCGGAACCGCCGGGTACTCATCATTGCCTGCGGAGAAATACTGCTGCGCCTGATCGGAGGCGAGGTATTCGAGGAACTTGATCGCGTTCTCCTTGTTCGGTGCGTTCACTGCAACACCGCCACCGGACAGGTTCATGTGGGCGCCTTCTGCGTCCTGCGCAGGGAAGACCCAGCCGATCATGTCACGTTCGGCGGACAGACCTTTCACGTCTTTGCGGATGGAACGGGCGAAGTAGTAGCTGTTGCCAACGGCGATTTCGCACTCGCCGGAGACGATGCCGCGCAGCTGATCGGTGTCGCCGCCCTGGGGCGCGCGGGCCATGTTGGCAACGACGCCTTTTGCCCAGTCGGTTGCGGCTTCTTCACCGTGATGCGTGACGATGGAGGCCAGCAGAGTCTGGTTGTAGGTATTGGTCGAAGAGCGGATGCAGATCTGACCTTTGTAGGCGGGATCCGCGAGGTCGAGATATGTCTTCGGCGGGTTGGCGACATCTGCCTTGTCAAAGAAGATGATGCGCGCACGCTGGGAGAAGCCGAACCACTGGTTGTCCGCATCCTGCAGATAGCCGGGAACGCGGGCTTCCAGGATGTCGCTGTCGATGGCCTGAAGGAGGCCTTCGTTCTTGGCACGTGCCAGACGCGATGTATCAACTGTCAGCAGGATATCGGCGGGGGAGTTCGCGCCCTCGGCGCTCATCCGGGCGATCAACTCGTCAGCCTTGCCTTCGATCCGGTTGATCGTGATGCCGGTGGCCTCTTCGAAGTCGGAATAGAGCCGTTCGTCGGTATCGTAGTGGCGCGAGGAGTAGAGGTTCAGCTCACCCTCGGCAGCAGCAGATGTTGCGACGGCGGCGACCAAAGCGCCTGCAAGAATGGTGGTCGATTTCAGCATGGTACTTCCCATCTATTCAAAACACTCGGGGGATCTTGGCCACTGGCGTCGAACCCGACTGATTTGCTCAGATAAAGAGTTTCACCAAAAATGCAAAGCAAAACTGACAAAAACGATCAGAAAAAGAGGTGGGCCGTTACGACCCTCTTGAGGTCACCGGCAAGAGAGGCCTGAAAACACAAAAAAACCGCATCCGAAGATGCGGTTTTCTCAAATCAGCTATGCTGCGTCTGGCGATCAGCCCTGGCGTGCTTTAAAGCGGCGCTGGGTCTTGTTGATCACATAGACACGGCCCTTGCGACGCACAACGCGGCAATCACGGTGCCGGTTCTTGAGCGAGCGGAGCGAGTTCTTGACCTTCATGGCCTATCTCCTGTTCTGCGGCGCGAACCAGCGCCTGGGTTGCGGGGCTCCGATCGTAGGACCAGAGCAATGAATTCATGGTGGGCGATACAAGGTTCGAACTTGTGACCCCTTCGATGTCAACGAAGTGCTCTACCACTGAGCTAATCGCCCATGAATACCCACGCTTTCGGCCGGCCCCAAATTGAAAGGGGCGCGGATGACCGCGCCGGTGAGGGGGTCTATAAAATGAGTCGGAGAGGGGTGCAAGAGCTTTTGACCGCAGAAATTCCGGTCTATGCTGTTTCTTGTATTTGAGCCGCCGGAGCCTGCATGTCTGACACAGTATATTTGGTGGAAATGCCACAGGAATTGCGGTCTGGGGTGGTTTTTGCCTCGCCGCATAGCGGATCGGATTACAGCGCGGCTTTTCTGGCGCAGACGATTCTCGATCCTTTGCAGCTGCGCAGTTCAGAAGACGCCTTCGTGGATGAGCTGTTTGCCGCCGCGCCGCGATTCGGGATGCCACTGCTGACCGCGCGGGCGCCACGGGCCTATGTCGATCTCAATCGATCAACCGAAGAGCTGGATCCGGCGCTGATCGAAGGCGTCATCAAACGGGGGCAGAACCCGCGTGTGGCCTCTGGCCTGGGGGTGGTGCCGCGCGTGGTGGCCCATGGGCGGGCGATCTATCATGGCAAGCTGAGCCGGGCTGAAGCAAGCCACCGGATTGCCACCTATTGGCGCCCCTACCACGTGGCTTTGCAGCAGTTACTGGACCAGGCCCGCATCGGCTTTGGCCAGGCCGTGCTGATTGACTGTCATTCGATGCCGCACGAAGCGATTTCGGCCGCAGGACGGCGGGGGGCTGGGCTGCCGGATGTTGTGCTTGGCGATCGTTTCGGCGCGGCGGCCTCGGCCGAGATCATGGACCGGGTCGAAGCGGCGTTTGTTGGCGCAGGTTTGCGGGTCGCGCGAAACACGCCTTTTGCCGGGGCTTATATCACACAGACCTACGGGCGCCCGTCACGGGCGCAGCACGCGGTGCAGGTCGAGATTGACCGCTCACTCTATATGGATGAGGCGCGGATTGAGAAAACCTCTGATTTTGCAGCGCTGCAAAAGGTGCTGTCCGATGTCATTGCCGAGCTGTCGCAGCTGAACTGTGAACCGATGCCGCTGGCTGCGGAATAAACACAGGCGGCTGTTCAGCGCAGGGCGCGACCCTTCTGGATGGCCGATTTGCCGAAGCGTTCGCGAATTGCATCCGTGGCCCGCTCCGCCTTTGCGCGCTGCCCGGCCTGTGGATCCAGAAGGTCACCGGTGATATCGGCCTGCGTTTCGGGCACCAGCTCGGAGATGCCGCAGCCAAGTAGCCGGTAGGGGCCTTCGTCGCCGACCTGATCCAGAAGCGCCCGCGCCGTTCGGTAGATCATGTCGGCAATCTGGGTCGCATCTCGCAGAGATTGCCGCCGGGTGAGGCTGCTGTGATTGGCGCGCTTCAGCTTCAGCGTCACCACCCGCCCTGCAAGCTGTCGGGCTTTGGCGCGGTCAGAGACTTTTTCGGCCAGCCGCCACAGGTGACCGTCCAGCACCTCCAGACTTGCGGTGTCCTCGTAGAAGGTGGTTTCGTTCGAGATGGATTTCACCGGCGCATTGGCCGACACCCGCCGCCGGTCCTGCCCGCGCGCGAGATGCCAGAGCCGTTCCCCCATTGAGCCGAACCGCGCGTTCAGATCAGTGCGGTCCCAGCGCAGCAAATCCGAAAAACTGCGGATGCCGGCTTTGTCGAGCGACGCCTGAGCGGCTGGGCCGATACCCCATATCAGGCGCACCGGTTTGTCTTTCAGGAAATCGGCTGTCTCCTCTTTGCCAATCACCGAGAATCCGCGCGGTTTGTCGAGGTCGGAGGCGACCTTTGCCAGGAATTTGTTGTGTGACAGCCCGATTGATCCTGTCACGCCCAGCTCGTCCTTCATGCGTTTGACCAGCCGTGCCAGCATCACCGCAGGTGGCGCACCATGCAGCCGCTGGGTGCCAGACAGATCCATAAAGGCCTCATCCAGCGACAGGGGTTCCACATCCGGCGTCAGCTCATCCATCATCGCCCGGATCTGGCGGCTGACCTCGACATAGACATTCATCCGCGGCTTTATCACCACGGCGTCCGGGCAAAGCTTGAGCGCCTGAAACATCGGCATGGCCGATCGCACACCGCGAATGCGTGCCACATAGCAGGCCGTGGAGACGACACCACGCCGCCCGCCCCCGATCACCACCGGTTTGTCGGCAAGCTCGGGATTGTCGCGTTTCTCAACGCTGGCGTAGAAGGCGTCGCAGTCCATATGTGCAATCGACAGCGAGAACAGCTCCGGGTGCGCCTTGATCCGTGGGCTCTGGCAGCTTGGGCAGCGCTTTGGATTTGGTGTCTGGCCGTTTTTTGGTTTGAGGACACCATAGGACAAGCACTCCCGGCACAGCACCTGCAGGCGCCGGGGTGAATGGCTGGGCGTCTCCAGCTCAGACGGGGCCGTGTGATCGGGCGGTATGTGCGATTGGTCTGACATGGGGCGGAGGCGTTGAGGCCGAAAGGGTCGGGGAATCTGATGGTGCTGCGGGGGCGCTCAGAGTAGCCTCTGCCACAGCAATTGTCTTTAGATCATCTGACATGGTGAGAGCAGCAATGACATTCAACGGCGCCAAGCTGGCGCTTTTCATTGGCGATAGGCTGCTGGTGATCGAGCGTGATGCCTATCCGCATATTCCCTACCCCGGCCATTGGGATTTCCCAGGCGGCGGGCGCGAAGGCGAGGAAACACCGGAAACCTGCGCGCTGCGCGAAACGGAAGAAGAGGTTGGGCTGGTCGTGCAGGAGGCGGATCTGGTGTGGCGGCAAAGCTATGAGCGGCGCAATGGTGTCGTCTGGTTTTTTGTCGCGCATCTGTCGGCCGCGCGGGAGCGCGACATTCGGTTGGGCGATGAAGGTCAGAGCTGGGCGCTGGTGCGTCCTGAGTGGTACATCGGGCATGAGCTGGCGGTGCCGCATTTTGCGGAATATCTGCAAAGCTACCTGACACGCCCCGCCAAAGCTGGTGGCATAGGATAAGGAATGCGGTATCACCCTTGGCGGATCGCCTGTCAGCGGCTGAATATCCGGGGCTGAAAAGAAAGAACCCCCGCTGCTGTAGCGGGGGAGGTGACGAACCTCAGGAAGAGCAAGGCCGTCAGGGGAGTGTCTCCCGTATAGGGTCGGTCATTTTGACCGCCGGGCAAAGGCTGTAAGGCAGGATTATGTAATTCTGCCTTTGATTGTGTGCTTTTGCGGGCACAGGACAAAAGGGCGCAATCTGCTGCGGTGAAACGCAAAATACTGTTGTAATACCGAAGGTTGACCCTAGATAATCTTGGCGTACATGTGGCAGAATTCCCGTCCGGCATGGGTCTGATGAAAAGTTTTATTTCGGCTAGATCTTTGAGTGGCGAGTGGGACTGCCCGCCGCCTTCGGGTCAATCTGACCAGAAAACCCGCCGGGCAGATCTGTGCCGACGGGTTGCCCGTGTTGAATAAGTGTAACTGATGCCGTGTGGGACGCGCCGCAGGCGGGGGCCGGTTTACCGTGGCAGACTGGCCAGAATATCTTCGGCGGCGCTGCGCGGGGCGTCTGCTGCCCAGATCGGGCGACCGACCACAATATGATCGGCGCCGGCCTCCAGCGCACTTGCTGGGGTTGCCACCCTTTTCTGATCTCCAAGCGCCGCACCGGCAGGGCGGACGCCGGGGGTGACGATCAACTTGCCTGTGGCTTCTGGCAGGGCGCGGATCAGCGCCGCTTCCTGCGGGCTGGCGATCACGCCATCGGCCCCGGCCGCGAGAGCTAGCCCCGCGCGCTCTTGTACCAGATCGGGAATGTCGCCTGATTTTATCAGGGCTTCATCCAGATCGGAGCGGTCCAGCGAGGTCAGAATGGTGACACCAAGGATCTTGAGACTTGTGCCGGCGGCACCTTCCTTGGCTGCGCGCACCACATGGGGGTCGCCATGCACGGTGAGAAAGTCGAGGTCGAACTGGGCCAGCCCCCGAACAGCGGCCTCAACCGTGGCGCTGATATCAAACAGTTTCATATCGAGGAAAATTCGTTTGCCGCGCTCCTGTTTCAGCTCATTCGCAAGCGCCAGACCACCACCGGTCAGCATCCCCAATCCGATTTTATAGAAGGAGACCGCGTCACCAAGCGTGTCGGCCAGCTGAAGCCCGGCAAGCGCATTGGGCACGTCCAGTGCAACGATCAGCCGGTCGTCGGCTTTGGCGTCAGGGGAAGAGTGGCTGGTGGAAGAAGCGGACATGAAGGTTCCTCGTCTTTTGTGCGGCGGTTCAGGCCGTGTGACGGTAGGGGTGGTCTTGGGATCGCACTGCTTTTAGTGCCGCCGCCTCGGTTGGGAAAGGGAAAAACGGGGTCGGCGGGGCGGTGGCAGGGTGCGACAAACCGATGAAGGGAGTGGCTGAATGAGCAAGCGGTTGATCTGGGTCAGGGATTTGGTGACATATTTGCCGCATAGTAGCCTTGAAGAGACGATAAGACCTCCCACATTGGACAGGAGGCCCCGACCGGGACGTGCCGCAGAGCGGGCGTCACCAGAAAAGGGGGCGCTTATATAAGGAGAGCAAGATGGACTTGAACAAGTTCACTGAACGGGCGCGTGGTTTTGTGCAGGCGGCCCAGACGATTGCGCGACGTGAAGATCACCAGCGGCTGATGCCGGAGCACCTGTTGAAGGCGCTGATGGATGATGACCAGGGGCTGGCAAGCAATCTGATCACCCGCGCCGGTGGTAACCCCACCCAGGTGGTCCAGGCGCTGGAACTTGCGGTTTCGAAGCTGCCGAAGGTGCAGGGCAATTCCGCAGACATCTATCTGGACGGCCAGACCGCCAAGGTGCTGGATGAAGCGGCCAAGATTGCCGAGAAGGCAGGCGACAGCTTTGTCCCTGTCGAGCGGGTGCTGATGGCGCTGTGCATGGTGAAATCCAAAGCCAAGGAAGCGCTGGCGGCTGGTCACGTGACCGCCCAGGCGCTGAATGAGGCGGTGAATGACATCCGCAAGGGGCGCAAGGCAGACAGTGCCAGTGCCGAAGATGGCTATGACGCGCTCAAGAAATTTGCCCGAGATCTGACCGAAGCTGTGCGCGAGGGCAAGATTGACCCGATCATCGGCCGCGACGAGGAAATTCGCCGCGCTATGCAGGTGCTGAGCCGCCGGACCAAGAACAACCCGGTGCTGATTGGTGAGCCGGGGGTTGGTAAAACTGCGATTGCCGAAGGTATGGCGCTGCGCATCGTCAATGGCGATGTGCCGGAATCCCTGCGTGACAAACAGTTGCTCTCGCTTGATATGGGCGCATTGATTGCCGGGGCCAAATACCGGGGCGAGTTTGAGGAACGGCTCAAGTCGGTGCTGACCGAAGTGACCGACGCCGCAGGCGAAATCATTCTGTTCATCGATGAAATGCACACGCTGGTCGGCGCGGGTAAATCCGATGGCGCGATGGATGCGGCCAACCTGATCAAACCGGCGCTGGCGCGGGGCGAACTCCACTGTATCGGCGCGACCACTCTGGATGAGTACCGCAAATACGTTGAGAAAGACGCGGCGCTTGCCCGGCGGTTCCAGCCTGTCATGGTGACGGAACCCACTGTCGAAGACACTATTTCGATCCTGCGGGGCATCAAGGAGAAATACGAGCTGCACCACGGTGTCCGTATCGCGGATGCGGCGCTGGTCGCGGCGGCCACTCTGTCGCATCGCTACATCACCGACCGGTTCCTGCCGGACAAGGCGATTGACCTTGTTGATGAGGCTGCGGCGCGTCTGCGGATGCAGGTCGACAGCAAGCCAGAAGAGCTGGATGCGCTCGACCGTCAGATTCTGCAGATGCAGATCGAGGAAGAGGCGTTGAAACTCGAGGATGACGCGGCCTCCAAGGATCGGCTGGATACCCTGCAGAAAGAGCTGTCGGACCTGCAGGAGAAATCCGCAGAGATGACCGCACAGTGGCAGTCCGAGCGGGACAAGCTGGCTTCGGCCCGTGAGCTGAAGGAGCGGCTGGACCGTGCGCGAGCGGATCTGGATGCAGCCAAACGTGAAGGCAATCTCGCCCGCGCAGGGGAGCTGTCCTACGGCGTTATTCCAGGTCTGGAAAAGCAGCTGAGCGAGGCCGAAGCCTCTGACCGTAACGGTTTGATGGTCGAAGAGGCCGTTCGTCCGGAGCAAATCGCCGGCGTGGTCGAGCGCTGGACCGGGATCCCGACGTCCAAGATGCTCGAGGGCGAGCGCGAGAAGCTGTTGCGGATGGAGGCGGATCTGCATGGTCGTGTGATTGGTCAGGACACTGCGGTCACGGCTGTGGCCAATGCGGTGCGGCGCGCCCGAGCCGGGCTCAATGACGAGAACCGCCCGCTGGGGTCGTTCCTGTTCCTTGGTCCGACCGGTGTCGGCAAGACCGAGCTGACAAAGGCGGTGGCTGAGTTTCTGTTCGATGATGACAGCGCCATGGTGCGCGTGGATATGTCCGAGTTCATGGAGAAACATTCGGTAGCCCGCCTGATCGGCGCGCCTCCGGGATATGTCGGCTATGATGAGGGGGGCGTTCTGACCGAGGCCGTCCGGCGCAAACCCTATCAGGTTGTTCTGTTTGATGAGGTGGAGAAGGCCCACCCGGATGTCTTTAACGTGCTGTTGCAGGTGCTGGACGATGGGATGCTGACCGATGGACAGGGGCGGACCGTCGATTTCAAACAGACTCTGATTATCCTGACCTCCAACCTCGGTGCGCAGGCGCTCAGCCAGCTACCGGATGGGGCGGATGCCGCCGATGCCAAGCGGGATGTGATGGACGCGGTGCGTGCGCATTTCCGTCCTGAATTCCTGAACCGTTTGGATGAGACGATCATTTTCGATCGCCTGGGACGCAAGGACATGGATGGCATCGTCACGCTACAGCTGGCGCGGCTTGAAAAGCGGCTTGTGGGTCGCAAGATCGTGCTTGAGCTGGATGAGGGTGCAAAGACGTGGCTGGCGGATGAAGGATATGATCCGGTGTTCGGCGCCCGCCCGTTGAAACGGGTGATCCAGCGGGCCTTGCAGAACCCATTGGCGGAGATGCTTCTGGCCGGAGATATCCGCGATGGCGACACGGTGCCTGTAAGTGCCGGTGTCGAAGGTCTGATCATCGGCGATCGCATCGGCTCCACCGATCGGCCGCGCCCCGATGATGCGGTGGTGCACTAAGCTGACATGAAGAAGGAAGGCCCGCCGATCCGGCGGGCCTCTCTATATACAGGTCTGCTCATTGCTATGCGCCGCTGTTCAATTTCTGGCCATCACGGCCGTGGCTCCTCTGCGTCGCAGGACGGTCAGGCGGGGTTCCCAGTCATACCGGGGATCCTTGGCCGTTGCGGACCAATACAACCTGCCGCCATAGCGCCATGGGTCCAGCACGATGCCGCCGTAGATATCCGCTCCCTTCGGGGCGATCACGGCGCTGCTGTGTTCAATCCGAAAGCTGTTTCTTGGCTCTGCGATGGCCCGCAGAACCGTGAGGCTTTGAAACCCTTCGCTTTGCAGCCGGGCCTGCATGTCCTCGGCGTAATGATAACAAAGGCCGCGTTGTTTGACGCCGGTATTGACGAGGGTGTTGTGCAGGATCGGTGAGGTTGTCACCTGATACTCCTGCGCAAGCGCGGTAGCGTGGCGATAGGCAATCAGCGCGGCTCTGGCCGCTTCTTCCGGATCGACTTGCGGGCCAAGTGCTTCAATCGCGTGGCGAAGCTGGCCGACCTCATTCGATTGGGTGTCCGTGCCCGGTGCGCAGGCAGCGATCATCGTGCCCGCGAGCAGCAGAAGCGAAACAAGGATGGACTTCATGCAGGATCTGTCCGCTGTCAATTTCCGTGGTGATCAGACTATCAAAGTCGGCGCCAGGAGGCAGCGGAAAAACTCAAACGATGGGTCTTACTCCTCGATTGCCTCCAGGACGATGTCATTCAGCAACGACTGGATCAGCTGCATGTCGCCATCAGGGAAAGCGCGAAAGCCGATTGTCGTGATCTCGCTGCCGGGCTGCTGTGCGACGAAGATATCGTAGGGGCAGAAGGTGATATTCATCGGATTGGCTTCCATCACCTTGCGCGACAGGCTGGCGGAGCAGAAAGAATAGACCTCGGCCTTTTGGAACAGAACGACGTCAGAGCCGACATCCTCGCGCGTCCGCTCCAGCATCTCTCCCACATGGCTGATATGATCGACCACAAACCCACGATTGGTGATCGCGCTTTCCAGCCCAAAGGTGACATCATCGAAGGCGAGATCGGTTTGATAGCTGACCATATCCGCCGTTATTGTCGGCTCGGCCGTGACAGGGAGGGATAACGCGATGAATGCCCCGTAACCCAGCCACAGAAGGCTGGCGAAGCGGCGTCCCTTGCGAAATGCAGCGGTTATTGCGGTGGATTTTGTCATGGTCCTCTCCCAATGTGATCAAAGGTGACTTGCCCGCCCGGTGGAATACACCAATTTGGTCTAGGGCGAACGGGCCGATGGGCAGCGCGTTCCATTATCATATAGGAGTTTTTGCATGGGTTTCGCGGCAAATGCCATAGAATTCCTCGCATATGCCTTTGTCTTTGCTTTGGGGGCGCTGGCATTGGTGGCTGCGGGGCTGTTTGTGGTTGATCGGGTGCAGACCGAGGACGCGGTGCGCCGCAATTATCCGGTGATCGGTAGGTTTCGCGGCCTGTTCAGCACCTTGGGAGAGTTTTTCCGCCAGTATTTCTTTGCCATGGACCGCGAGGAGATGCCCTTCAACCGCGCGCAGCGCGAATGGGTGGGACGTGCCGCAGAAGGAAAGGGGAATACCGTTGCCTTCGGCTCGACCCGCAATCTGAACGTGCCGGGGACGCCAATCTTCGTGAATGCGGCATTTCCGGCCTTGGATGAGGGCAAGGCCTGTTGCGAGCCGCGCCTGATCGGGCCAACCGCCCGTCAGCCCTATATGGCACCCTCGTTCTTCAATATCTCTGGCATGAGTTATGGGGCGCTCTCTGCACCGGCCGTCCGTGCCCTCAGCCATGGGGCAAAAGAGGCCGGTGTCTGGATGAACACAGGCGAGGGTGGTCTGAGCCCCTATCACCTGGAGGGGGGCTGCGATGTGGTGTTCCAGATTGGTACTGCCAAATACGGCGTGCGCGATGAGAACGGCGGGCTGAGCGACGAACAATTGCGCAAGGTTGCCGCCCATGATGCGGTGCGGATGTTTGAGCTGAAGCTGGCGCAGGGGGCAAAACCCGGCAAGGGTGGGATCCTTCCCGCGGCCAAGGTCACCCGGCAAATTGCCGAGATACGCGGCATCCCGGAAGGCGAGGACAGCATCTCCCCCAACCGGCATCCGGAGATTGCCAATTACGATCAGCTGCTGGATATGATCGCGCATATTCGGGAGGTCACGGGCAAGCCGGTGGGGATAAAGCTGGTGGTCGGTGCTGAGACGGCCCTGCGCGAGTTGTTTCTGAATATTGCCGCCCGCAGGGACGACAGCGCGCCGGATTTCATCACCGTGGACGGTGGCGAGGGCGGAACCGGAGCCGCACCTATGCCGTTGATTGATCTGGTTGGGATGTCTGTCCGGGAGGCACTGCCGCTGGCGTGCAATCTGCGCGATGAATACGGGCTGAAGGACCGCATTCGCCTCATCGCCTCTGGCAAGCTGGTCAATCCGGGCGATGTTGCCTGGGCGCTGGCGGCAGGCGCCGATTTTGTGACCTCGGCGCGGGGCTTCATGTTCTCTCTGGGGTGTATTCAGGCGCTGAAGTGTAACCGCAACAGCTGTCCGACAGGTATCACGACCCATGACAAGCGCCTGCAAAAGGGGTTGGTGGTCGAGGAAAAATCCACCCGCGTCGCGCGCTATGCCAAGGAGATCATCCATGAGGTGGAAACCATCGCGCATTCCGTTGGCGTGACCGAACCGCGTCAGCTGCGTCGTCGACATGTCAGGATCATGCAGGAAGATGGGCGCAGTCGGCCGATGAATGAGCTTATGCCAGGTTACAGTGCCATCGCGGAGACGTGAGAGGATATGTTTTGGACTGTGCCGCCCGCTGGCTTAGATCCTGCAGATACCCATACTAAGGAGACGCCGCATGGCCCACCGCTGGAAGAACGATCTGAGTGACGGCGACGTCACGCCTTATTCGGCTTTTCTGAACCGACGCCAGATCATGGCCGGTCTGGGCGGCGCTGCGGGGCTTGGTCTGGCGGGGTTGGCTGGCGGCACCGCACAGGCCGCAACGGAGGCGGAGCTGGAACCCAACAGCTGGGAAGACGTGACCAGCTATTGCAACTTCTATGAGTTCGGCACCGGCAAGGGGGATCCGGCTGCCTATGCCGGTCAGATGACCACCCAGCCGTGGAGCGTCGAAATCGATGGCCTGGTCGAGCGCCCGGGCAGCTACTCCATGGAGCAGATCATGGAGGCTATGACGCTTGAGGACCGGATCTATCGCTTCCGCTGTGTCGAGGCCTGGTCGATGGTGGTGCCCTGGCAGGGGTTTGAACTGGCGGATCTGCTCAATCTGGCCGGGGTGCAGGAGGGCGCGAAATACGTCGCCTTCGAAACCCTCTACCGGCCGTCGGAAATGCCCGGCACAGCCTATAAGGTGCTGGACTGGCCCTACCGGGAGGGCCTGCGCCTTGATGAGGCGCAGCATCCATTGACGATCATGGCCACTGGCATCTTTGGCAAATCGCTACCCAATCAGAACGGGGCCCCGCTGCGACTGGTGGTGCCATGGAAATACGGGTTCAAGTCGATCAAATCGATTGTCCGTATGACTCTCACCGATCAAGAGCCGCAGACCAGCTGGAACATGGCAAATGCGGGCGAGTACGGCTTCTATAGCAATGTGAACCCCAATGTGGACCACCCCCGCTGGAGCCAGGCCACCGAGCGCCGCATTGGCGGGGGGCTCTTTGCTCGCCGCGAGCCGACCCTGATGTTCAACGGCTATGAAAAAGAGGTGGCCGCGCTCTACGAGGGTATGGATCTGGCAAAGAACTTCTGAATGCAGCGCATCAACGATACAATTCGGGTCGTGCCCATCTGGCTGATCTATCTGCTGGGTGTGCTGCCCGCAGGCCTGCTGTTCTATCAGGGGCTCTCTGGCGCGCTTGGCCCTGAGCCGATCAAGGCGCTTGAGCATGAATACGGCAAACTGGCGCTTCAGCTGCTCGTCGTCACCCTCGCTGTGACACCGCTGCGTCGGCTGCTCGGGCTGAACCTGATGCGGTTTCGCCGGGCCGTCGGTCTTTTGTGTTTCTTCTATGCCAGCTGTCACCTGCTGGTCTGGCTTCTGTTGGATGTGCAGCTGCTCGGTCAGATTCTTGCCGATATTGTTAAGCGCCCATATATCACCATCGGCATGGCGGCCTTTGTTCTGATGCTGCCGCTCGCTCTGACCTCCAATAACGCTTCTGTCCGGCGTTTGAGAGGTAAATGGCGTAGCCTTCACCGGCTGACCTACCCGGCCGCTCTGTTCGGGGCCCTGCACTATGTGATGCTGGTGAAAGGCTTCCAGCTGGAACCGCTGATCTACATGGGGCTGATCCTTCTCCTGCTGGCACTCCGCCTGCCGGCGGTCCAGCGGTTGAGGCCCGCCTGAGTCGCGGTGCGAGGCGTATCTCCATCGCAGAAAGCTCCTGCCCGTGCGTATGGCGAGTCGAAACATCGCAGCGAATAGCCCTCTCGACTCGCCCGGACATGAGCGCAGACGACAGCGACTCGGAGCTGAAACCGGTTGCAGCTTTGTTCCTGCTGGGAAAATGGCCCGATCCTGCCAGGGAAATGTGGTATCCTCGATGGGGAAGTTTTCGTAAGTATCTGAAAATAGTAGGCTTTTGAGAAATTCATCAAAAACTCTCATTTTCCTGAATTTTGGT